>NZ_JAYLVW010000002.1:768689-899577 GCF_035818715.1 Nocardiopsis sp. LDBS1602
GGTGTTTTGGGGGGGGGTCGGTTGTTGGCCCCGCCCCCCCCGGGGGCCCCCCCCCCCGGGGGGGCCGCGCCCCGCGGTGGGTCACGTCGCAGAAGGGGACCAGGCGTAGCAGTGCGCGGGCACCCCGGGGGAGCCGTCGAAGGCGTGGACCCGGGGCAAGATGGTGCCCAGTTCGTCCAGTTCCTCGTCGGTCCGCTCACGGATACGTGGTCGCACGGTCGCTCAGTCCTCCACTCTCAGGTCGTAGTCCAAGGCGCCCGGATCCGCCCTCATGACGAAGCGGGTCACCTCGAAGGTCCGCCCCTCCTGATCGATCCCGGGGAGAACCTTCATCGGACCCGGTGTTGCCAGGGGCCGAGGGGGCCGGAGCGAACCGTGTGGGTGCGGTGGTCGGGGGAGACCTCCAGCGTGAACTCCGATAGTTCGGGCCGGCCCGCCCCGTCGAGCTCATCGTGGGAGCGACTCAGCTCCTCGGTCAGGTCATGGGGGCCACCACCGGTGGTGGAACCGTCCGGCCAGATGTAGGCCCAGGAGTCCTCGGCGCTCAGAGCGATGATGGGTTGCGGTACCCCGTCCGTCCAAGGGCGTAGACCCATGCCGATCGTGATCTCGGGGGTGGCCAGTACCAGGCGGGTGAGGAGGTCCTCATCGAGTAGATCCCGCGAACCGAAGGGGAGGTTCCCCTCTCGCTCGGTCTCCCTGTCCATTCCGGGGAATCTCTGTCTCGGTACGCGTTGGCCCCGGTCGCGCATGAACGAGCCGTCCCGGACGAAGCCCCCGCTCCGCCCACTGGCCAGGACCGCGATGGGAGTTGGACCGTCCGCCTCGTACGGAGCCCAGGGGAGGACGAGGCGGCCTTCCTCGGTGAGGTGACGCGTCCACTCGTCGGGGATCCGGTGTGCGGAGCACGTGGCGATGACCGCGTCGTAGACACCCTCCGGAGGTGTGGCTCCCTCGACGATCCGGACCGCCGATCCCGACAGTCGGCCGCGTGCGTGCCGGGCCACCTTGGGGTCGATCTCGATCGAGGTCACCGATCCGGTGGGTCCGACGAGAGAGGTGAGGATCGCCGCGTTCCAGCCGGTGCCGGTGCCGATCTCCAGCACCCGCATACCGGGCTCGATCCTGGCGGCGGCGATCATGTCGGCCATCACTTGGGGGGCGGACGAGGACGAAGAGGGGTGGTTGATGGCCCCACTGCCCCCGTCGTTGGCCTGGGTGACCACCGCGTCGTCGTCGTAGACGTAGGAAGTCCACCGCTCGGGGTCGGCCGAGCGGATCAACGGCAACCCCTGGATGTCCGGCCACACCAGGTCGGGGACGAACCGGTGCCGGGGATGGTCGGCGAAGGCCGCACGCACCGTCTCGGAGGTGTCGAGCCTCGCGACGAGACTGGAGTGCAGGTCGTCCAGGTTCACGCCGCACCACCTTCTCCGTGCATCGGCCGGCCGGCCACTCGGGGAGCGGACGGATCGTGGGCGGGGCGTTTCATCATCAAGGGGGGTGTCTCCTATCGAGGGTGTCCGGCCGTGCTGATGGGCGGCGCCACGGTACGAGGGTGGCGCCGCCCAACGGCACGGAACGGGTGTCTAGCGGACGCGGTAGCTCACCCGCCTCGTCTCGATGAGCTGTGCGCCTTCGGGAAGGTCGCCCTCGTCATCACCTTCGGCGAAGACGCGCATCCAGATGTCGCTGTCCTTGCGGTAGGGGTTCAGGCGTTCGAGCGCTTCCCAGAAGCCGAAACCGAAGAGGACGGAGGAGCAGGCGCAGGTGCGCGTGTTGAGGCTCGGGGCCAAGGGGGAGATCCGTCCGGCCAGCGGGATCCCCTCGTCGTCGGGCTCACCGCCTCGGATGATCTGGATGACCTCGGTGTACAGATCGGATTCGGACGTGATCGTCGACGCCATGGAGTCAACTCCCTACGTAGAGGAGGCGACACCCGGTACGGGTGTGCCGCTGACTCCAGCATGCATGTGTTCGAACACAATCTCAAGAGATCTATTGTGTTTGGACTAAAAAAATTCCATCAGTGCCGGCTACTCCGGCTACTACGATGCAGACGCAAAGGTTCTGCCTGGAAGGGGTTTCCGTGACTGGTGGGCACTCGCCCGGGGTGCGACGGCGTCGACTGTCGGCCGCGCTCAAACGGCTGCGCGCCGAGAGCGGTATGTCCGCCGCGCGGGTGGTGGAGCGACTGGGCTGGTCCTCGGCCACCAAGCTGACACGCGCCGAGCGCAACGAGTGGAAGTACCCCAAACGCGCCGAAGTGGAGGCTCTGCTCGACCTCTATGAGGTGGAGGGGGAGGACCGGGCGCATCTGCTCAGTCTGACCGAGGAATCTCGCGGGCGCAGCGATTGGCATCAATATGCCGACCTTTTCACCGGGCCCCTGCCCGACCTGGAGGCCGAGGCGGTCCGTATCCGCTCCTACGAGGCGCTTGCGGTTCCGGGGTTGCTCCAGACACCGGCCTATGCCACGGCGATCTTCGAGTCCAGCCAAATCGTTCCGCCGGAGGACACCCAGCGCAAGGTGGACTCACGTATGGCCCGCCGAAGCGTGCTCGACGTTCCCAGTGGACCACAATTCATCTGTGTGATCGATGAGGCGGCCCTCCACCGGGTGGTGGGATCACGAAAGGTGATGGTGGAACAGCTTCGGTTCCTCGCCGGCATGGCCGCCCATTACAAGGTCACCCTGTTGGCGGTGCCCTTCGAGGCGGGAGCGCACACCGCGATGGACGGTGCCTTCTCCCTGCTCGAGTTCCCCAGCCCGGAGCCGGGGATCGTCAGCATCTCCACCGGGGTGGAATCCCTGTACGTGGAGGATGAGGCCTACGTTGATCGGCATAGGCTGATCTTCGACGCCGTCCATAACCTGGCCCTGGCCCCGAAGAAGTCCCTCGACCTCATCGAGTCCATCGCCGCCGATTACGACAAGCGAGCCTGATCATGCTGCTGGAGTTCCGTAAGTCCTCTTACTCCACCGCCCAGGACAACTGCGTCGAGGTCGCGCAGGTGACGCCCGCCTTCCGTAAGTCCTCCTACTCCACCGCTCAGGAGAACTGTGTCGAGGTGGCGGGTCTGCCGACAGGCGCCGCCATCCGTGATTCCAAGAACCCGGGGGACGGTTTCCTCGCGGTGGGCGCCTCCGAGTGGTCCGCTTTCGCCCGTCTGGTCTCCACCCTTCCCTCCCAGGTCTGAGCCGAGCTCCGTCCACC
This sequence comes from Nocardiopsis sp. LDBS1602, assembly GCF_035818715.1. NCBI lineage: Bacteria > Bacillati > Actinomycetota > Actinomycetes > Streptosporangiales > Nocardiopsidaceae > Nocardiopsis > Nocardiopsis sp. LDBS1602. The sequence goes on from NZ_JAYLVW010000002.1 coordinate 771,908, forward strand.
CCCGACCGGCCTCTGTGTCGGTCGGGGGTGGACGCATGCGCCGCGCCCCCGCCGGCTGGCCGGGTCGGGACACCGTTTCCTCCCTGAATCGCCCATACGGCAAAATGGGGTCGTCCCCGATCCCCGAACGCCGAGGAGCAGCCATCAGCCGCCTGGTGCTATGGAACGTCGACCTCACCCTCCTCGACGTCGGGCAGGTCATGCGGGCCGCCTACGCCGAGGCCTTCGAGAAGGTCACCGGCGAGCCGCTGGTCTACCTGACGTCGTCGGCCGGTCGAACCGATTCCGAGATGTTCTTCGAGTTCTGCGCCCGCAACTACGTCGACATCGAGCCGGACGGGGAGATCCTGTCCGACTTCCTGGCGACCCTGGAGGAGACCTTCGGCAGGCGGGCCGACCAGATCCCGGCCAAGGGGCGGGTCATGCCCGGAGCGGCGGCCTCGCTGGCGGCGGTCGCCTCCATGCCGGACACGGTCCAGACCGTGGTCAGCGGCGGTACGCGCGCCAACACCACCGCCAAGCTGGTCGCCTTCGACCTGGACCGCTACCTGGACCTGTCCATGGGCGGGTTCGGTTCGGTGAACTACCCCAAGTCCAGCCTGATCCAGTCCATCCGCCTGCACGCGGCGGGCGAGGGGGGACGGGTCTACGGGGAGGAGGAGACGGTGTTCATCACCGGCTCCGTTCCGGACGTGCGCGCGGCCCTGCTCGGAGGCGCCACCCCCATCGCGGTGCTCAACGACTCCGCGACCGAGGGGCAGCTGCGTGAGGCGGGCGCCAAGATCGTCCTGCCCGAGTTGGGCGACCCTCGAGCGGTGATGACCGCCGTGCACCAGGCGACCCCCAAGTAGCCTGCTGGTTCGCCCGAAGGTGATCTCTAAACCATCGTGGGGTAACGTGTCGATAACGACGGAAGGTGTCGTCGATGGAGGGCGTGTGCTTCTGTGTGCGTCGCCACCGAGCTTCACCTTCCGGTGGAGACCATACGTAACCGCCATGTAACGGTGTCGATCCTGTTCTCCGACGCGAAAAGCAGTAGCCTGGTCGCGGTCCCCGCTACGGTGGGGGCGGGCGTTTCCGCTCGCGGAAGCGCCTCCGAGGTGGGACAACGGTGTCCCGTCGCCTCGTTCCATATCGCCTGTGCGCACAGGTACCGACCCGACCACCATGTTCGTGGATCCCTTGCGCCTCAAGGGGTTCACGAGAAGTCACAACCCAGCACAGAAGTTCACTCTCCCGGCGGGGCGACCGGAGGATCGGCCGGCCCGTCACACCCTTCGAGTGTTCTTCACAGCGCTCGTGCGACGTTGCTCACAAAGGAGTGAGAGATCCCTATGTCCGGGCAATCCGACGTCATCCTCCAGAAGCTGCTCAGTGACGCGGCCTCTCGATGGAACCCCGGGACACGGTTGAGTCCCGAGGCCGCCGACGAGGTCCGCCGCCTGCTCCCCCTCTACTACCGGCACACGGACCCGGAGGAGATCAGCGGTCGCGGCCCCGAACAGATCTGCGGGACCGCCGCCGCCCACCTGTCCTTCGGCACCGAACGTGCCCAGGGGCGCGCCAAGGTCCGGGTCTACACCCCCGACCTCGAACGGGACGGTTGGGAGCAGCAGACCAGCATCGTCGAGATCGTCACCGACAACGCTCCCTTCCTGGTCTCCTCCGTGACCATGGCCCTGGCCGAGATGGCCACGGGCGTTCGGGTCGTCATCCACCCCCAGATGACCGTCGGCCGTGACGTGACCGGCCGACTGCGCGAGGTCGACCCCGAGATCGGCGGTGACGACCTGCTGCCCCTCGACGAGTCCTGGATGCACATCGAGATCGACCGGCAGAGCGATCCCGAGCGCGTCAAGGAGATCACCGAGAGGCTGGAGTCCGTCCTCGGCGACGTCCGCCAGGTGGACGAGGACGCCGCCAAGATGAGCGACCGGATCATCCGGATCGCCGACGAGGTCTCCGCCTACTCCGACCGTCTGGTCTCCGGCGGGGTCGACCCCCGCGAGATCGGCGAGAGCGTCGAGTTCCTGCGCTGGCTCTCCGACCGCAACTTCACCTTCATGGGGTACCGCGAGTACGCCCTGGTCACCGACGAGAACGGCGACGAGTCGCTGCGCCCCGAGCCCGGCACCGGCCTGGGCATCCTGCGCATGGACTCGCCCGCCTCCAGCGGTTTCGCGGCCCTGCCCCCGGAGATCCGCGCCAAGGCCCGCGAGCCCTACGTGCTGGTGCTCACCAAGGCCAACTCCCGCGCCACCGTCCACCGCCCCAAGTACCTCGACTACGTCGGCGTCAAGAAGTTCGACGAGCAGGGCAACATCGTCGGTGAGCGCCGTTTCCTCGGACTGTTCACCTCGCAGGCCGCCACCACCAGCATCGGTCACATCCCGATCCTGCGCCGTAAGCAGGCCGAGGTGCTGGCCCAGGCCGGCTTCGAGGCCGACAGCTACGACGGCAAGGACCTCATCGAGCTCCTGGAGACCTTCCCGCGCGAGGAACTCCTCCAGATCCCGGTGGGCGAGCTGTACAACATCGTCCGCGGCGTCCTGCGTCTGCGCGAGCGTCGCGGCACCAAGCTGTTCATGCGCCGCGACCCGTACGGCGGCCGGTACATGTCCTGCTTCGTGTACATGCCGCGCGACCAGTACAGCACCCGGGTCCGCCTCGACATCCAGAACGTCCTCGCCGACGCCTTCCGCGGCGCGACGATGGACCACAACGTGATGATCGGCGCCGCCCCGCTGGCCCGCCTGTACCTGGTGGCCCGCGCTCAGCACGGGCACACCCTGGCCGACATCGACCAGGTCGCCCTGGAGGAGAAGGTCCGCCAGGCCGCCCGCTCCTGGGACGTCGACTTCGACGACGCGCTCGTCGAGGAGTTCGGCCCCACCCGGGCCACCACCCTCAAGGAGCGTTACGGCGCCGGGCTGACCGAGGCCTACAAGGTCGACAACAGCCCCACCACCGCCGCCCGGGACATCGCCGGGATCGAGGCCCTGATCCAGCGCACCTCCCCGGACGAGCGGGCGGGTGAGTTCACCGCCTCGCTCTACCTTCCCGAGGAAGAGGGCGACGACTTCTCCTGGCGTTTCCGTCTGGCCCGTATCGGCGAGCCCATCTCGCTCTCCCGGGTCCTGCCGGTTCTGGAGCACCTCGGTGTCGAGGTGGTCGACGAGCGCCCCTATTCCCTGGACGCCGAGGGCGTGGGCAGGATCTGGATCTACGACTTCGGTCTGGGCCCGATCCCCTCCTCCGACCTGTCGCCGGGCCGTCTGCGCACGCTCTTCGAGGACGCCTTCGACGCCTCCTGGCGTGACCTGGGCGAGTCCGACCGCTTCAACGCCCTCGTGGTCCGCGCCGGGCTGGACTGGCGTCAGCTCACCGTGCTGCGCGCCTACGCCAAGTACCTGCGCCAGGCCGGCTCCACCTTCACCCCCGACTACCTGGCCGACGTGCTCGTCGCCAATGTCGGGATCGCCAACCTCCTGGTGGAGCTCTTCGAGGAGCGCTTCGACCCGGATCGCGCCGACGAGGGGCGGACCGAACGGGTCGAGGCCGTCATCGGCAAGATCAAGGGCGAGCTGGAGGGCGTGGCCAGCCTGGACCACGACCGCATCCTGCGTTCGTTCCTGGCGGTCATCAACGCCACCCTGCGCACCAACCACTACCAGGGCGGCGACGAGGCGCGCCCGTACCTGGTGCTCAAGCTCAACCCGCAGGAGATCCCGGACCTGCCCAACCCGCGGCCCCGGTACGAGATGTACGTCTACTCGCCGCGCGTCGAGGGCGTCCACCTGCGCTTCGGTTCGGTGGCCCGCGGTGGTCTGCGCTGGTCCGACCGGTTCGAGGACTTCCGCACCGAGGTCCTGGGCCTGGTCAAGGCGCAGATGGTGAAGAACTCCGTCATCGTGCCCAGCGGCGCGAAGGGCGGTTTCGTCTGCAAGCGTCTGCCCGACGGCGGTCGCGAAGAGGTGATGGCCGAGGTCGTCTCCTGCTACAAGCAGTTCATCAGCGGCCTGCTGGACGTCACCGACAACCTGGTCGACGGCCGGATCGTGCACCCCGAGCGCACCGTCCGCCACGACGCCGACGACTCCTACCTGGTGGTGGCGGCGGACAAGGGCACCGCGACCTTCTCCGACATCGCCAACGGCATCTCCAACGAGCGCGGCTTCTGGCTGGGCGACGCCTTCGCCAGCGGCGGCTCGGTCGGCTACGACCACAAGGGCATGGGCATCACCGCCCGGGGCGCCTGGGAATCGGTCACGTACCACTTCCGCGAGATGGGCGTGAACGTCCAGGAGCAGCCCTTCACCACCGTCGGCATCGGCGACATGTCCGGTGACGTGTTCGGTAACGGCATGCTGCTGTCGAAGCAGATCAAGCTGATCGCCGCCTTCGACCACCGGCACGTCTTCGTCGACCCCGACCCCGACCCGCACACCTCCTGGGTCGAGCGTGAGCGGATGTTCCGTCTGCCGCGCAGCACCTGGGAGGACTACTCCGCCGACCTCATCTCCGAGGGCGGCGGCGTGTTCCCGCGGACGGCCAAGTCGATCCCGGTCAGCCCGCAGATGCGCGAGGCCCTGGGCATCGAGGCCGACGTCACCGCGCTCACCCCGGACGAGCTCATCCGTCGGGTCCTGACCTCACCGGTCGACCTGCTCTGGAACGGCGGCATCGGCACCTACGTCAAGGCCTCCACCCAGAGCCACGCCGAGGTGGGCGACAAGGCCAACGACCAGGTCCGGGTGGACGCCTCCGAGCTGCGCGTCAAGGTGGTCGGCGAGGGCGGCAACCTGGGTCTGACCCAGCCGGCCCGGATCGAGTTCGCCCGTGAGGGCGGCCGCGTCAACAGCGACTTCATCGACAACTCGGCCGGTGTGGACACCTCGGACCACGAGGTCAACATCAAGATCATGCTGGACCGCGAGGTGCGCGCCGGCAAGCTCGACAAGGCCGACCGGGACCGCCTGTTCATCGACATGACCGACGAGGTCGCGTCGCTGGTCCTGGAGGACAACTACGCGCAGAACACGGTCCTGGCCGCCGCGCGCAAGCAGGCCCGGGAGATGCTGCACGTCCACGGCCGCTACATGCGTCACCTGGAGCGCACCAAGGTCCTCAAGCGCAAGCAGGAGGACCTGCCCTCCGACAAGACGATCGCCGAGCGCCGCGCCGCGGGCAAGGGGCTGACCGGCCCCGAGTTCGCGACCCTGCTCTCCTACACCAAGATCAGTCTCAAGGAGCAGATCGCCCTGTCGGACCTGGCCGACGACCCCTACCTGGCGTCGACCCTGACCGACTACTTCCCGACGCCGCTGCGTTCGGAGGAGTTCGCGGCCGAGGTGGCCTCGCACCCGCTGCGCAAGGAGATCATCGTCAACCAGGTGACCAACCAGATGGTCAACCGGTCCGGGATCACCTACGCGTTCCGTCTCAACGAGGAGCTGGGCTCCAGCGCCGCGGACATCGCCCGCGCCTACCTGGTGGTCCAGGAGGTCCTGGGCCTGCGCGACCTGTGGGGCGAGATCGAGGCGCTGGACCACCGGATCTCCGTGGACAGCCAGCTCGTCCTGCTGCTGGAGATCCGCAAGCTCGCCGAGCGCTCGGCCCGCTGGTTGCTGCGCAACCGCACCTTCCCGCTGGACCTGGGCACCGAGATCGGGTTCTTCGCCCAGGGCGTGGGCGAGGTGCTCCCGCAGCTGGTGGACCTGCTGCGCGGACGTGACCGGGAGGCGTTCGAGGAGCGCCGTGACCGCTACACCGAGATGGGCGTGCCGGCCGCGCTCGCCGAGCGGGTCGCGGTCATGGTGCCCGCCTACTCCACCCTGGACCTGGTGGAGATCGCGCACCGTACCGGCAGCCCGGTCGGTCGGGTCGCCGCGCTCTACTTCGAGCTGGCGGACCGCTTCAACATCAGCTGGTGGCGTGAGCGGATCATCGATCTGCCCCGTGACGACCGTTGGGTCACCACGGCCCGTTCGGCCCTGCGCGACGACCTGTACGCCGCGCACGCGGACCTGACCGGTCGGGTCCTGGAGTCGGGCACGGACGTCTCCGACGACGAGCTGATCGCCGGCTGGAGCGAGCAGAACGAGACGGCCGTCCAGAGGGCGGGCATCACCCTCTCCGAGATCCAGGAGAACGAGCGCTTCGACCTGGCCACCCTCTCGGTGGCCCTGCGGTCGATCCGCTCCCTGGTGGGATAGGGCGCGCGCCCCGGTGGGACCGGGGCCTCACGTGAGGGGCGTACGGAGCGATCCGTACGCCCCTTCGGCCTCTGGACGGGGCCCGGGCCCCGTCCGGGGTCCTACACTGGGTCCGTGGCAGAACTGGACCCAGCAGAGAAGATCAAGGAACTCGCGGCGACCCTGGCGAGTGTGACCGCCGTGTTGGACCTGGAGGCGATGCAGACCCAGATCGCCGAGCTGCGTGAGCAGTCCGCCGACCCCGAACTGTGGGCAGACCAGGACAACGCGCAGAAGGTGACGCGTCGCCTCTCCACCCTGGAGTCCATGGTCAACAAGGTCGGCGGTATCGGGCGGCGTCTCGACGATCTCGGTGTGCTCTACGAGCTCGCCGAGGCCGAGGACGACCCCGACACCAGGGCCGAGGCGGACCGCGAGCTCGAACAGCTCCGTAAGGAGATCGGCGAGCTGGAGGTGCGCACCCTCCTCAACGGCCCGCACGACGAGCGCGAGGCCATCGTCACCATCAACTCCCAGGCCGGTGGCGTCGACGCCGCCGACTGGGCGCAGATGTTGCAGCGCATGTACCTGCGCTGGGCGGAGCGGCACGGCCACCCCACGGAGATCTACGAGACCTCCTACGCGGAGGAGGCGGGCATCAAGTCCACCTCGTTCGCGGTGAAGTCGGCCTTCGCCTACGGGACCCTGCGAGGCGAGCACGGCACCCACCGTCTGGTGCGCATCTCGCCCTTCGACAACCAGAACCGACGTCAGACCTCGTTCGCGGGCGTGGACGTCGTGCCGATGGTGGAGCAGAGCGACCACATCGAGATCGACGAGACCGAGCTGCGCGTGGACGTCTACCGTTCCAGCGGGCCCGGCGGTCAGGGCGTCAACACCACCGACTCGGCGGTGCGGATCACCCACATGCCGACCGGCATCGTGGTCTCCTGCCAGAACGAGCGTTCGCAGTTGCAGAACAAGGCGACCGCGATGTCGATGCTCCAGGCCAAGCTGTTGGCCCGCAAGCGCCAGGAGGAGCAGGCGGCCCTGGACGAGCTGCGCGGGGACTCGGTGAGCAGCTGGGGCACCCAGATGCGCAACTACGTCCTGCACCCGTACCAGAGCGTCAAGGACGTGCGCACCGGCATGGAGACCGGGAACACCTCGGGCGTGCTGGACGGGGACATCGACGGCTTCATCGACGCCGAGATCCGGTGGATGCGCAGCCGCGAGAACAACGAGTAGGAACGCACCGGTACGTCCCCGCCCCCGGGGCGGGGACACGCCCGGTCGCGCTTCGGACGTGGCCGGTGTACAGTCCCGGCGACCACGATGGATCGTGGTCCGGAGGTGGCGTCCACGTCTCCGCGGTTTTACCGAAACTGCTATATGTGAACGTTATCATCGGTTGACACCTCCGATATGCTCGTGGCTGTTGTCCGATAGTGCACTGATCTCCACAGATCTCTTGGGCGTGACGGGACCTGGACAATCCGGGCCACCGTCCCCTCTAAACTGTCGGTTGGCCATGCGGCCGGTACGATCCCGTGCGGAGCTCCTCCGCCGGGTGCCCTTACCTTCGAGAGCCTTGTGATGCGCCTGTGATCCACTTCGATAACGTCACCAAGCAGTACCTGACCCAGAAGCGCCCCGCGCTCGACGGTGTTTCCATCGACGTGGACAAGGGCGAGTTCGTCTTCCTGGTCGGCCCGTCCGGCTCGGGTAAGTCGACCTTCCTTCGCTTGGTGCTGAAGGAGGAGAAGCCCGACAAGGGGCGCGTGCACGTCGCGGGCAAGGACCTCGCGCGCCTGTCCAACTGGAAGGTTCCGCACCTGCGTCGCCGCATCGGCTGCGTCTTCCAGGACTTCCGCCTGCTGCCGAACAAGAACGTCTTCGAGAACGTCGCCTTCGCTCTGGAGGTCATCGGTAAGCCCAGGCGGTTCATCAAGAAGGTCGTGCCCGAGGTCGTGGAACTCGTCGGCCTCGAAGGCAAGGCCGGACGAATGCCCGGTGAACTCTCCGGTGGTGAGCAGCAGCGTGTGGCCATCGCCCGCGCCTTCGTCAACCGCCCGCAGATCCTGCTGGCCGACGAGCCCACCGGAAACATCGACCCGGCGACCTCCATCGGCATCATGAAGGTGCTGGACCGAATCAACCGCACGGGAACGACCGTCGTCATGGCGACCCACGATGCCGCCATCGTCGACTCGATGCGCAAGCGCGTGATCGAGCTTGAAGAGGGCTTGGTAGTGCGCGACCAGACGCGCGGCGTCTACGGCCAGGCGTACTGACCCCTGGCACTCGTCGCCGGGCGTCGGTCGGCGACCGCGAGACCACCGGCACGGCGAAGCCCCGAAGGATGGACCTTTAACAGATCATGCGAGCACAATTCGTTCTCTCCGAGACGTGGATCGGCCTGCGTCGCAACCTGACGATGACCATCGCCGTCATCACCACGGTGGCCATCTCCCTCGCCTTGTTCGGTGCCGGTCTGCTGGTCAACCAGCAGGTCTCCGAGATGCGCAACTACTGGGACCAGCGGATCACGTTGACCATCTACATGTGCAACGAGATCTCGCCGACCGCGGCCTGCCAGGAGAACGGTGCCGCGACCGACGAGGACCGCGCCGCCCTGGAGCAGCAGCTGGACTCCCTCTCCGAGGTCGATAGCTACCGCTACCTGACCGCGGCCGAGGCCTGGCAGGACTTCCAGGACCGCATCGGCTCCTCGAACGAGGCCCTGGCCGAGGCGGCCCAGGAGGGTGACATCCCGGACAACTACCGGGTGCAGCTCACCGATCCGGACAACTACGACGCCGTGCGCGACGCCGTGGACGGGGCCGACGGCGTCGACTCCGTGTCCAACGACCAACGCGTCCTCGAACAGTTCTTCGGGCTGCTCGACGGCCTCAAGTGGGCGGCCCTGGTCGTCGCCGGCGTGCAGCTGGCCGCGGCCGCGCTGCTCATCGGCAACACCATCCGGCTGTCGGCCTACAGCCGGCGCCGCGAGACGGGCATCATGCGCCTGGTCGGCGCCTCGAACTTCTACATCCAGCTCCCCTTCCTTCTCGAAGGCGCCATCGCCGGTTTCATCGGTGGTGTGATCGCGTCCGGGTTCATCGTGGCCACCAGGTTCACGCTGCTCACCCGGATCGAGGACTGGTTCCAGTTCGACGTCGCCCTGGGCACGGGCGCCCTGCTCTACGTCATCGGCGTCTCGGTCATCCTCGGTGTGCTCCTGTGCACCGTGACCTCGTTCCTCACCCTGCGTCGCTACCTGAAGGTCTGACGGCCCTCGGGTGGGCGCCGGGTACCGGGGGGCCACTGGCCCCCCGGACTCATGAAGGGATACAACCGTGGTGAAGGAAACCGGGCACAAGCTCATCGCCCAGAACCGCCGGGCCCGGCACGATTACCACATCGACGAGACCTACGAAGCGGGCCTGGTCCTGACCGGTACCGAGGTGAAGTCCCTCCGAGAAGGACGTGCCTCCCTCGTGGACGGCTTCGCGCACATCCACGACAACGAGGTGTGGCTCGAAGGCGTCCACATCCCGGAATACTCACAGGGCACGTGGACCAACCACTCGGCCCGTAGATCACGTAAGCTACTCCTGCACCGCGAGCAGATCTCCCGACTGATCGGCAAGACCCGGGAACCCGGGCGCACGCTGGTCCCGCTGTCCCTGTACTTCAGTGACGGCCGGGCCAAGGTCGAGATCGCTCTGGCCCGCGGTAAGCGTGAGTACGACAAGCGCCATGCGATCGCCGAACGTGAGGCCAAGCGTGACATGGAACGCGCGCTTCGCCGTCGGCGATAGCCCTCTTACGTCGAGGCGCCTGAAAGGAACACACAAGGTGTCCCCCCGTCCCCTCGGCCGCAGGATCGCGGCCGCCGGCAGTGGCCTGTTCGTCGCCCTGTCCCTCGCGGCGTGTACGACCCACCCCAGCCCGGAGGTGGCCGTCAGGTCCTTCCTGCTCTCCTGGCAGGACGGGGACCACGCCCGGGCCGCCGGGTTCACCAACGGCGACCAGGCCGAGGTGGAGGCGGCCCTGGCCGACGTGCACGACCAGCTCGACCTGGCCTCCGTCCGTTTCGACCTGGGCACCATCACCCGTGACGGCGACCAGGCCCTCGCGGAGTTCGAGGTCTCTGCGGACCTCGGTATCGGCGACCCGGTGTGGAACTACACCGGCCGCATGCCGTTGACCGACGGTCCGCAGGGCTGGTTGATCGACTGGTCGTCCTCGGTCGTCCACCCCGATCTCGACGATGGCGAGCGGCTGGCCGTCAGCTACGAGATCGAGGAGCGCGGCCAGATCTTCGACCGTTCGGGCGAACCCCTCGTCGCCGCGGACAGCGTGACCGCCTTCGGTGTCCTGCCCGCCGAGATGGACGACAAGGAGGAGGGCGTCACCGAGCTGGCGGAACTCCTCGACGAGGACCCCGACCCGCTGCTCAACCGCGTGCGCTCCGCCCCGCCCGAGCAGTTCCAGCCACTGGTGCTCATGCGCGACTCCAGCGTGGACGGCACCCTGCTGAGCGAGGCGGGCAAGATCGCCGGGGTGCAGACCGAGGAGATCGAGATCAACCTCTCTCCGAGGGTCTCGCCCTTCCTGGTGGGAGAGGTCGCGGGTACGGCCGAGCACCGGGTCTCCTCCCGCGTGGCCGGTTCCTACCAGGCCGGCGACACCGTCGGTCTGAGCGGCCTCCAGAACCTCTTCCAGCACGAACTCGCCGGTAACGCGACCACCCAGGTGGTCACCCTCGGCGAGGACGGCGAGCAGACCGCGGTCCTGGAGTCCTGGGAGGGCGTCCGCAGCGGCGGCATCGAGACCACCCTGGACCTGAACGTGCAGAGGGCGGCGGAGAGCGCCCTGGAGGGCATGCCGGGCGACGGCTACCTCGTGGCGGTCGACACCGCTTCGGGCGAGGTCCTGGCCGCGGCCAACGCCTCCGGACAGGCCACCGACGACGCCGCCTTCACCGGGGCCTACAGCCCCGGCGGTACCTTCACCATGGTGTCGGCCCTGGCCGCCCTGGAATCGGGTGCGGTCACCTCGGACAGTCCGATGCCCTGCGACTATCAGTCCGAGGTCGGCGACCGGACCTTCACCAACCCCAGTGGCGGTTTCCTCGCCGGGGACCCGGACCTGGCCCGCAACCTGGCCTTCCTGTGCACGGTCGGCTTCGTCGACGTCGCCTCCGAGGTCGGTGCCGAGCAGATCCAGGACTCGGCCGCGCGCCTGGGGCTGGGCGCCGACTGGCAGCTTCCGCTTCCCACTTCCACCGGCACCGTCGAGGTCGGTTCGGGTGACGCCGACGCGGCCGCGGCCATGATCGGTGAGGACGGCGTCGAGGTGAGCCCGCTCGGGATGGCCCTCGCCGCCGCCGCGATCGCCGACGGCTCCTGGAACGGCCCCACCCTCGTCCGCGAGGAGGGCCCCTCTCCGGCCACCGAGGGCTCGCTGGACGAGGCGCACCTCGAAGTGATCCGCGAGGGTCTGCGCGAGGCCGTCACCAACCGTTTCCCCGAGGTCGGGGTCGGTGAGGAGCCGGTGTACGGGCAGGCCGCCAGGGCCGAGCAGGACGACACCTCCCTGCACTGGTTCGTCGGCTACCAGGGCGACATCGCCTTCGCGGTGCTCGCCGAGGTCGACCCCGAGATGACCATGTGGCAGCAGTACGCGGTGACCGCGGCCACGGGCTTCCTCAACGGTGTGGCGCACGGTGTTCCGGAGACCGAGGAGACGGTCGAGGGACAGCAGCAGCCTCCTCTCGGCGAGGCCGTGAACCCGGACTCCCTCCCCGGCACGGAGGCCGGGCCGGACCACTAGGGGATGACGCGATCGACGGCCCCCGGGGTCGGTGTGGAGGGACTCGATCTCCAACGCCGGCCCCGGGGGTCTTTCACGTGCCTCACAGAGCCCGGGGAAGCGCCTCGGTCAGGGTGACCGGGGTGATCTCAGGGCGGGTGAACGGGCATCTCGACGACGGGTTCGAAAAGAGGTGAGACCCGGGGCAACCCTTCACGGCCTCACGAGCGTCTTTCCGGGTGACTGGGCCCGCGACAGGGGGTAGCGGACCAGTTCGATGAGGCAGGACCTCATCTCGGGGGAGATCCTGCCGGTCTGAAGGTCGGCCCGACCCTGCCGGCCGCCCCCGTGAGCCGCGTCGACCTCTCTTGTGTCCGCCTCACGGGGGTTTCTCCCTGTTCCGGGATCGATCTCGATTCCCTCCCCGTGCCGGGAATCGGCTTGGTCCCCGTGCTGTTCTACGGGTAGAGTGACGGATACGCGGGTGTTCGCACTCGCATGTCGGCCGCCCGGCCCTCGGGTCCAGGTGGTCTTGACAACTTCACAGGGGGTGATCGGTTTCGACTTCGGTAGTCGTTCCAGGGGAAGCGGGTCGAGGGTTGTGTCTGTGACCTCGTTAATCCTGCATTCACGTAAATTCAAGTGCCAATTCCAAGCGCACTGAGTTCGCTCTCGCTGCCTAAGCGATTGTGACTCTGTCGGCCTGAGCTCGTCATCGGCTCGGGGTCCGGCATCAGCCAGATGACTCACCGCTCGGATCAGGCCACGGGGCCCGAGTGGGACATTTTCGTGGCTGGGCCTGTCGACGATGTGTTCGTGCAAGCGTCGGGGCCGAGTAGAACGGCACCACGGACTGCACCCGGAGAAGCCCTGGCTCGGTGCTGAAGGACGCGGGTTCGATTCCCGCCACCTCCACGAGTGAAAGGTCGTCGTTCGAGGGACATCGTCCCCGAACGGCGGCCTTTCGCTGTTTCCGGACGTCCTCACGCCTCCTCGCGCTCCGCCCCTCCCAGGAGCGCCGTTCCCAGCGGGGAACGCACGTAGAACACCTCACGGCCCGAACGGCGGGCCTCGACCAGCCCGGCGCCCCGGAGCGCGGTCAGAGCGGCCGAGACGGTGGCGGGGGAGAGAGCGAGCCGCGCCGCCACGTTCCCGGTGGTCTCCGGTAGCGCCAGATGGGCCAGGAGCCGGGCCCGGGTGCGGCCCAGGACCGGGACCAGCGTCCGTGGGGGAGCTTCCCCGGCCGTCCACAGTTCCCCTACGCCCCGGACCGGGTAGATCAGCGTGGGCTGCCAGGGATCGTCGCTGATCATCACCAGGTCGGGCCACACGAAGGCGCTCGGCATGAGCAGCAGCCCACGGTCGCCCAGCCGTACCCGGTCGATGGCGGAGGGCTCCGCGATGTTCAGGGTGGTCCCGTCCCAGGCGAGCCGGCCGTCGAGATCGGTCATCAGGGCGGCCAGGCCCTTCTCGGCCAGGGTGTGCGCCCTGAGCGAGATGTCGGCGTCCAAGAGGGCGCGAACGCGAGGCCAGTGCGGCCGGATGAGGTGGTCCCAGCAGATCGCCAAGAGGTCGGAGAGGGAGTCGCGCGTGGCCTCGGGGTCGTCCAGGAAGGGGTCGGTCACGCTCGTGGGAAGGGCCCGGCGCGGATCGAGCAGGCAGGAGCGGAGTTCGTCGTCGACCCGCTCCACGGGCGTGGCCCGGACCCGGGCGAGTTCGTCCTCGATCGAGGTGAGCGGCCCCTCCGGCGGTGGGGAGAGGAAGTCCGGCACGTAGCCGGGGCGGGGGAACAGCAGCAGCACCGTGGACAGGTCGACCCCGTCGGGGAGCCGGGCGGAGCGGACCCAGGGCAGGTGGAAGTTCTGCCGGTGGGGCTCGAACAGGGTGTGCAGGGCCGCCAGGGTCTCCCATAGGGGAGAGGTCGCGAAGCGGCATCGCAGCAGGTCCGTGCTTTCGAAGACCACTTGTCCGGGCATGGATTCGAACATACCCGAATCCATTGAGCGCTCTTCGGACTCGGCCCAGGCTGGGCCACATGTCCGAATCCTCCTTCCGCGGTGTGTCGAGGGTCCCCGAGTTCCGGGTCCTGTTCGTCGCCGAGATCCTGTCGATCCTGTCCCTGGTGGCGGTCCAGATCACCCTGTCCGTCCTCATCTTCGACCGCACCGGTTCCCCGCTGTTGTCGTCCCTGGCCTTCGCGCTGGGTTTCCTGCCCCACCTGCTGGGGGCCTCCCTGCTGTCGTCGGCCGCCGACCGTTTCCCGGCCCGGACGGTGATGGTGGCGACGCAACTGGTCAGTGGCGCGGTGATGGCGTGCATGGCGATTCCGGGAACGCCGGTCCCGGTGATGCTGATGTTGCTGGTGGTCAGCGGAACGGTCGCCCCGGTGTACTCGGGGGCGCGTTCGACCGCCCTGGCCGACGTGCTCACCCCCGAGGGCTTCCCGTTGGGGCGTTCGTTGCTGCGGATCGCGGCCCAGACCGCGCAGATCGGCGGGTTCTCGTTCGGAGGCGCGTTGATGTTGGCGGCCTCGCCGCCGGTGGCGTTGTCGATCGCCGCGGCGTTGATGGTGTTCTCGGCCCTGGTGGTGGGCTTGGGGACGGTGAGGCGTCCGGGGCGCGAGGTGTCCGGGGGTTTGGTCGCCTCCTCCTTGAGCGGGACGTTCCGGGCCTTGAGGGCGCCGGGGCTGCGCGCGGTGCTCCTGTTGAGCTGGGTGCCCGCGGCCCTGTTCGTGTGGCCGGAGGCGCTGGCGGCGCCGTTGGCGTCGTCGATGGGCGGTGGTCCGATGCTGGTGGCCCTGTTGCTCACGGCCGGTCCGGTGGGGACGGTGGTGGGCGAGGTCGCGGCGGGGGCGTTGCTGGACGCGGAGGCGCGTCGACGCTGGATGCTGCCGTTGGCCTTCGTCGCCTTCCTGCCGATGACGCTGTTCGTGCTGGAGCCCGGGCCGGCCGTCGCGGTCGCGGTCCTGGCCCTGGGCGCTCTGGGCTGGGGTTACACGCTGGCGCTGGACGCCCTGTTGTTGGCGGAGGCCCCGGAGGAGACGCGGGGGCGGGTGTTCTCACTGGGATCGGCGGGGCTGATGATCAGTCAGGGTGCGGGGTTCGCTTTGGCCGGGGCGATGGCCGAGTTTCTGCCCGCGCATCTGGTGGTGGCTCTGGCCGGGGTGGGCGGAGCGGTCTCGGTGGCGGTGTTCGGACGCCGGTTCGTAGGGAGAAGAGGGGTCCGCACGGCTATCTAGGTTGTAATCCTAACTAGGTTGGTCTACGGTCTAGATAGTTCAGATGACCTACCTGGGAGGCGTCGATGTCGCCCGAGTTCTCCATGCCCGCACTCGCCCTTCGAGGGGTCGGGCACGTCTTCGAGAACATCGCCCCCGAAGTCTGAAGGAGGACACATGGATCGTCGATCGAGTTGGTTGAAGGGGGTCCTCGACCTCCTGGTCCTGGCGGCGTTGACCGAGGGCGAGAGCTATGGCTACGCCCTGGCGGCCCGGCTGGACGAGTCCGGCCTCGGTCGGATCAAGGGCGGCACCCTCTACCCGGTCCTGAACCGGTTGGAGGAGGCGGGCCTGGTGGTCGCGGAGTTCCGCGCGGCGGAGAAGGGTCCGGGACGGCGCTACTACCGACTGACCGACCAGGGCCGTGAGGTCCTGATGGAGCAGGGCACCGCATGGATGGAATTCGACGGATCGGTACGCGAGGTATTGAGGAAGGGCGGGGTCTCGTGAGCTACCTCGACGAGTTGACGGCGCTGCTGCGCGATCGCGGAGTGTCCGAGGAACGGGTCCGGGCCACCGTGGACGACCTGTCCTCCTTCCTGATGGAGGGCGGGCTGGATCCGGAGGAGGAGTTCGGCCCGGTGACGGACTTCGCCGACGATCTGCTGGGGGAGACCGGTTCCGAGTCCGAGGCCGCCCCGGAGACCCTGGTCTGGGGCGCCGACGCCTTCGAGGCGCACGCCCGGATGAACGAGATGGGCGCCCAAGGGTGGGAGCTGGAGCGGCTCGACGGCATGGGCCGTTTCGTCGGCCACCGTGGGGAGACCCCGCAGGTGTGGGAGTACCGCCAGGTGATCGCGCCCGGTCGTCGTGAACGCGAGCGGGCGGCGGAACGGCTCGAACCGGAGGGCTGGGAGCTCTTCGGCTACTTCTTCACCTACGCCTACTTCAAGCGTCCCACCGCGGCCTCGGTCGGGCCTGCGGCCGAACTGGGCGAGCGGCCCGAACCCACCGCCCGGAGCTTCTTCTGGAGCGCCCGAGGGCTGGTGTCGGTCGGGGTCGCCCTGGTCGTCGTGCTGATCTCCCTGTTCTTCCTCGGGACGACCCTGTGGGAGGGTGACGGATCCGACCGTGTGGCCACGCTGCTGGGCGCCGTCGTCGGAGCGGTGATCGGGTTGGGCGCGGTCATGGCCGTGTTCCGGCTGGTGGCCAGGTTCCGCAACCGTTGACCGCGGGCCTCAGGCCCGTCTCAGGGCCAGGGCCAGCCGCTGTCGGGCCTCGACCAGTGAAGGCCCGTACCAGGTCAGATCGCGTCCGGACACCGGCGCCCAGGGCACGTCGAAGGCCTCGGGGCCGTCGTCCGGCGTGAACACGTAGGGCTCGTCGGGCAGGAGCACCAGGTCGGCGTCGGCCGCCTCGTCGGGGTCCGCCTCGGGATAGCGCCCCGGGAGGTCGGCGAACACGTTCACCGCTCCCAGCCGGGTCAGCACGTCGTGGGCGAAGGTGTCGGCGCCGACGAACATCCACGGGTCGCGCCAGATCGGTACGGCCACCCGGGGCCGCTCGGCCGGGGGCGGGGCGGCCCATACGGCGCGGGCCTCCGTCAGCCAGGCGGGCTCGGATCCCGGAGCGATGAGCGCCAGGAGACGGCCCATCGAGTCCAGGGCCCCGCCCACGGTGCGGATGTCGGTGACCCACACCGGGACGCCGGCCTCGCGCAGGAACCGCACGTGCCGTTCCCGGTTCTCCTCCCGATTGGCGACCACCAGGTCGGGGGCGAGCTCGACGATCCGGCGCACGTGCGGGTTCTTGGTCCCGCGCAGCCGCTCCACGTCGAGCCCGGGCGGATGGGCGCACCATTCGGTCGCGCCGATCAGCGCCTCGGGTGCGGTGCGCGCGATGGCCTCCGTGAGCGAGGGCACCAGGCACACCACCCGTCGTGGCGGCGTCGGCACCGCCACCGGGTGGCCCAGGTCGTCGGCGGCTCTCACGCGGCGCTCGGATGCCGGGCCAGGTGTCCCGTGCGTCGACGGCGCAGGGACGGGCCCTCGATCTTCCGCTTCGGGTCGCCGTTCCACTTCGGGGACAGACCGTGGCGGCGCAGGGCCTCGACGACCTCTTCCCCGACGGCGGTGTCGCCCTCGGGGGAGCGATCGACGTAGGAGCCGAAGCCGAGGAAGGGGAACAGGCTCTCGGCGTCCTGCGCGTGGTAGAAGACGTACCCGCGGACCGGGGGACGACCGTCGCGTTCACGCGCCTCGCGTTCGGCCCCGGCCTCGCCGGCCAGCTCGGAGACGGCGCAGGTGTTGCAGCAGGCGTAGTCCTCTCGGGCGAGGATCCCGTTCGCGTCCAGATCGCGGAAGGCCGCGCTCAGCCGCTCGGAGTCGAGGAGATCCTCCCCTTCGCCCTGCTCACGCAGGGCGGCGGCGAACTCCGCGTCCAGGACGGCGATCAGCCAGGCGCGCTGTTCCTCCGGGTCGTCGGTGGGCAGCGCCGTCGGGTCGGGGACGTACCTGTGCAGACCGTCCAGGACGAGGTCGCCGATGTGGCGGTCGACGATCGCGTCGAAGGAGAGGACGCCCAGGGCCACCTGGGCGCGCAGCGTGGTCAGCACGTCTTCGAGGACCTTCTCGGGGTCCGTATCGGGGAAGGGGTTCCGCATGGTGGAGATCCTGCCTCGGCGCGACGACATTCGGAGGGCGACGCCTCGGATCAGCGGACCTCGGTGAGCGGGCCGAAGTGGGCCCGGGTGTCCTTGACCAGGGAGGCGAGCAGACTGTCGGCCAGGGGGCGGCCCAGCTGGAGGGCGCTGTCCAGCCGTCGCCACGGTGAGAACGCGAAGGACCACACGAGCTTGCTGCCGCCGTCGAAGGGCAGCACGTGGTAGTCCTCGGCGAAGGACTCGAACAGCGGCAGGGTGCTCTCGGTGGCGTAGAAGGACTTGTGGCGCGCCTCCTCGTCCCACCGGAAGAAGCGTTCGCGCATCCGGTAGGCGCCCAGGACGCTCGCCTCACGGGTGGTGCCCACGCCGTAGGGGGGCTCCGAGGAGTAGTGGACGTCGCCGAGCGCGCGGCACCAGGACAGAGGCCGGGGCGAGGTGAGGCCCGCCCAGACCTCGTCGGGGTCGGCGGCCAGTTCCAGCCCGATCCGCCGCCGCATCGGAGCGGTGTCGAAGAAGGTCTCGTCGACGGGCGCGAGCTCGTAACGGAAGGCGTTCACGGGACATCCTGTTCGTCCGGGGACCTTCGAAGTTACCAAGTCCACGGGGACGCCCCGCACCCGCTCGACGGGGGCGCGCCCGTGGGCGCGGCCCCCGTCGTACACGGGCCCGGCTATTCCTTGGTCGCTCCCACGAGCCACGCGACCTTGTGGGCCGTGAGTGACACGCTTCCGCTGTTCCCCAGGTGGACCCCGAACGAGGCGAGGAACGCGTAGTCGTGTTCCCGACGTTCACAGATCACGTCCTCGACCGCGTGGGCGGACTCCGGATTGCTCACACGAAGGCACAATCCGGGCTCCTCCACCACCTCGGCACGGACCGCGTAGCGGGACAGTTCGCCTGCGAGCTTGCCGAGGTGCCCATGCTCCTCGGAGGGCACGGGAGTCGGCTGCTGGTCGTTCGCCTGTCTCGACTGGGCCATGGCGGATCCTTTCGTGACGAGCACGGTGCTTTCCTCGATGCCCTGCCTTCGATTGTCGCCCAGAGGAAAGTTACTAGTCCGTACCGTGCCCACGACACGCCGTTACCCCACCCACCTGCCCCGGTACATCACGTCAGCGACCGAAAGGTCGTGATTGAGAACGATGAGATCGGCGTGCGCTCCGGTCTCGACGACACCGATCCCGGGCAGTCCCAGAGCGGTGGCCGGCACCGAGGAGGCCGATCGGATCGCGTCCTCGGCCGGCACCCCCAGGGCCACCGCGTTGCGCACGGCCTGGGGGAGCACGATGGTGCTGGAGGCGATCGCCCCGGTCTCCACGACGTGGGCCTTGCCGTCGTGGACCCGCACCCGCAGCTCGCCCAGGGTGTACTCGCCGTCGCCCAACCCGGTCGCCGACATCGCGTCGGTGACCAGCGAGACCCGGTCGGCGCCGGCGGCGTCGAACACGAGTCGTGCCGCGCCCGGGTGGACGTGCACGTTGTCCAGGATCAGCTCGACCGTCACCCGCTCGTCGCCCAGCAGCGCGGCGATCGGCCCCGGCTCCCGGTGCTTGAGGGGGCTCATCGCGTTGTAGAGGTGGGTGGCGACCGTGGCCCCGGCCTCCACGGCGGCCAGGGTCTGTTCGTAGTCCGCCTCGGTGTGCCCGACGGCGGCCACCACGCCGGAGGAGGTCGCCGCGCGGATCAGGTCCAGGGCGCCGGGCAGCTCGGGGGCGACCGTGATCATGCGGACGTGGCCTCGACCGGCGGCCAGCCAGGCGTCGAACTCGGTGGTGTCGGGGTCGCGCAGCAGGTCGGGGTCGTGCGCCCCGCAGCGGGCGCGGGCGATGAAGGGGCCTTCCAGGTAGATCCCGGCCAGCTCGCCCTCATCGCAGAGTTCGGCGAGGGTCTCCACCTGGCGGAGGGTCGCCTCGGGCGAGGCGGCGACGAGCCCTCCCACCAGGGAGGTCACCCCGGCCGCGCGGTTGAACTCCACGATCTCCCGCACCCCCTCGGGGGAGGAGCCGGGGAAGGAGTGCCCCTTGCCGCCGTGGACGTGGGTGTCGACCAGGCCGGGGGCGACCAGGGCGCCGCCGACGTCGTGCCGCTCTCCCGCTCCGGGGTCTCCGGTGCCGAGTTCGGCCACACGGCCGTCGTCGATCCGGATCCACCCTTCGTGGACGCCGTCGGCGGTCACGACGCGAGCGCCGGTGAGGGTCAGGGATGTCTGGGCCATCGGTGGGGTTCTCCTCGGGTCCAAGGACCGCCGCTTCGGCGGCGGACATCGTGTGTCGAAAATTACATCCGTGTGACCGGGCGGTTCGGAAGGGGTCGTGCGCACCCCACCGAGGTCACGTCTTCCCAGGGGAACGTGGTGATTCCGCTCCCTGGGACGGTTGTCCGCGAGATGGACCGGGACGCGCGGAGCCCGTCGGCCCCGCGGGAGGGACGACGGCACGCATTGACGATAGCGGCCGGGGCGCCCCATGATGGAGGCATGTCCGCCGGTGAGCTGCTTGTCCAGCGCCTGCATGTCGATCTGCGACAGCAGGCGAGCGCGCTCTGTCGTAGCTAGCGCCTTCGCGGGGCCCAGAGCCCCGCGCCACGGGTATGCACCCGTGCCCCCTGTGCCCTGACAGACACCGGACGCTCAGCAGCCCCGTATCGGGACCGGACCCTCGGTCCGAATGAGCACCTTCGCACGAGTCGACGCGCGTCACCACGATGGACGCAAAGGTCCCGCGCCGCGCCTCGGAACGTGTGGAACACGGTTCTTCTCCGGTGTCGACGAATCCGACCACCGCCCCCCGCGTTCCCTCCGGTCGATCCCGGCTCGTTCAGACCGAACCCCAGGAGTTCTCCGCATGACCCGCTTCACCGTGCTCGTCGCCGATCCCCGTCCCCGTTCCTTCACCCGTTCCGCCGCCTTGACCGCGGCCGCCGAGGTCGCCGCCCGTGCGGGCATCACCTCCGAGCCCGACGTCATCGATCTGGCCGACCTCGGCCCCGACCTGCTCACCGAGTCCGCCGCCTCGGTCACGGAGGCCCTGGAGCGGGTCCACGCCGCCGACGTCCTGTTGATCGCCTCGCCCCAGGTCCACGGCACCTACACCGGTCTGCTCAAGGTCTTCCTGGACCGGTTGCCGGAGCTGGGTCTCGGCCACACCGTCGCGGTCCCGCTGGCCGTCGTCGACGACCTGCGCAACAGCCATGGCATCGAGGAGGACCTGCGCGTCCTCTTGGCCGACCTGGGCGCCTGGGTCGCCGAGCCCGGTCTGGTACTGGCCGCCGACGAGGTCGAGGCACCGGAGGGCGTCATCCGGGCCTGGGCCGACGTGGCCGCGCCCGGGCTGCACCAGGCCGTCTCCGTGGCCGCCTAGGAGCGCACGCGGGCCCGTTCGCGCCGGTCACTCGGTGCGGACGGGCTCTCCTCGTAGTCGGCTGGTGTCGGCCTCGGCCTGGGCCACGTTGCCTCGGACCAGCACCACCACGACCAGGGTCAGGGCGAACCCGCCCACGCGCAGGGCCAGGGTGAGCGGGTCCTCGGGCAGGCTCTCGCCGAACAGCAGGGTGCCGGCCACCACCGTGAAGACGTTGCCGACCACGTTGGCGACCGGAGCGGTGATGGAGGCCCGGGAGCGCTGCAACGAGGTCTGGAAGAGGACGATCCCCACACCCCAGCCCAGGAGGTACAGGTACGGGTAGGGCGACAGCAGGGCGGGGACGACGGCCGCCCAGAGCCCGTTGTCGGCGAGCAGCCCGCCCAGACCCTTGCCCTGGAGTCCGGCGCTGCCCTGGGCGAGACCGGCGGCGGCGCCCATGGCGGCGGCCGACACGTAGCGGCCGCCTCCGCCGACGAGGTACATCACCGTTACGCACGCCACGACGGTGGTCACGCTGACGGTCACCAGCAGGGGTGTGTTCGCGGTGGTCCCGGTGGTGGCGCCGTCCACGGTCGACAGACCGAGCAGTCCCAGCGCCACCGGCATCACCCCGAGGGCCACGTACTCGCCGCGCGTGATCCGTTCGCCGCGGACCAGGGTGACGATCAACAACGTCGTCGCGACACCGGCGGCGAAGGCGGGTTGGGCCACCGACACCGGGGCCAGACCGAGGGAGACGATCAGACCGACACTGCCCAGGGCCGCGAAGGCACAGCCGAGGATCCACCGCGGATTGCCCAGAAGTACCCTGACGAGGTGGAGGGGTCGGTTGATCGAGATCGACTCGGATCCGTGCAGCGCGCGCTGTTCCACGGTCAGGCCGATCGTGTAGACCACCGCCGAGAACAGCGCGACCAGGAGTCCGACCACGAGGAGGAGGCCTTTCGGCTGGGTATTTCCGTGGCCCGATCGGGCCCGAAGGTTGACGGCCTCCATATAACCAGTTCTAGTCTTGTCTGGCGAGTGTCCTCCCCCCGGTGCTCCTAGCAGGGGGAATGGTGCTCGGCCACCTGAGAAGAACTTGTGGCCATCGTGGGCGGTGGCGGCGAGAGATGGGGTACGGTGCGGGATCCGGAGGCGGACGCCACTCCCGAGGACGAGGTCGTCGCCGACGAGGTGACGGGCTCCGAGTCCTCTCCCAGGCGTCCTCGGCCACTCGACCTCGACGCGCTGCGCGACCGGCTCAGGGAACTGAACTCTCGCGTACACCCGCGCCTACGACGCCTGTGGACCCCCGGCGACTCCCGCTTCGAGCCCGGACCCCTCGGCCTGCTCGGCATGATGCTCGCCGCCATGGCGATCACCCTCCTGGTGATCCGGTCCGGCGCCGGGGCGGTCGGCGGCGATGGTCTCGGACCGGAGGAACCGGTCGCCGTCCCGGGTCCGCCCGACGGGGAACTGCGGATCATGCTGGTGGGCGACTCGGCCACGCAGGGCAGCGCCGGCGATCGGACCTGGCGCTATCACCTCTGGTCCCACCTGCGGGAACAAGGGGTCGACTTCGACTTCGTCGGTCCCAGGGACGACGTGTACTCCCTGGACGACGAGGAGTTCGGCGACCAGGGGTACGCGATCCCCGACTTCGACACCGACCACGCCGCCCGGTGGGGCGCGACCGCGCGGGAGCTGTCGGAGGGGATCGCCATGACCGCCGCCGAACACGACCCCCAGTACCTGTTGGTGCTGGCCGGGACTGAGGACATCCTGGAGGGAGGCGGGGCCGACCACGCCCTGGAGGGCATCGCCGAGATCGTCTCCACGGTCCGCGTCGTGGTCGACGAGGCCCGCTTCGTGGTGGGCGAACTGCCCAAGGTGGACGGCACCGACGAGGACGACCGGGTCAACGCCGAGATCGACCGGTTCAACGCCGGCCTGGTCGACCTGTCCGAACAGCTCTCCTCGAGCGGATCGCCGATGATCGTCGCCCGGACCGCGGAGGACTACGCGCCCGCCTACGACAACTGGGACGCCACCCACCCCAACGCCCGGGGCGAGCTGAAGATCGCGGCGGCCTTCGCCGACGCCCTGGCCGGCCCGCTGAGCGTGGGGGAGGAGGGCTTCCCGCGACCGTTGCCCGACCTCCCGTTGGGGCCGTTGACCGCCCCCGAGCCCGAATCGGAGGAGACCGAGGACGGCCTGCTCCTGAGCTGGGAGGCGGTTCCCGGCGCCACCGACTATCGGGTGGTGCAACGTCGGCTCGAACCGGAACCCGACGACCCCTTCGTCCTGCCCATCGAGGTGGAGCGGGACGACGACGAACGGTCGATCCTCGTCGATTCCCTGTTCAGCGGCGCCCGTTACGAGTTCACGGTCCGTACCTACCGAGGACGGGACGAGGGCGCGGCCTCCGAGCCGCTCCGGCTGACGTGGGACGACGATCCGCCTCCGGGGCCGACGGGGCTCCGTGTCGAGGAGAGCGGGACCGTGGCGGTCTGGGACGAGGTGGACGAGGCCGGTCACTACGAGGTGTGGGTCCGTCGGTTGGAGTGCGTCCCGCTGGACCGTTTCCGCCGTCCCATCGGCTGGCCCCGAACGCTCGACGACGAACGGCCCGAGGGGGAGGCGCCGCAGGAGCCCGTGCCGTCGCCCTCCGCTACTCCGGAACCGCCTCGCCCGGATCCGCCTCCGCCCGTGACCGAGCCGCCCCCCACCCCTCCGGCCCCGCCCGTGCGGCCCGATCCGGATCCCGGCCGTTCCTGCTTCCCCCGGGACGACCGGGGACCCGAGGACGGAGAGGGTTGGCGTTCCCTCGGTTCCCAGGGGGACACGACCCGGTGGCCGGTCTCGGTGCCGGGCCCGGTGGAGATCGTGGTGCGTTCCCACCGTGATCATGTGGAGGGCGGTTTCTCCGACGTCCTCGTCCTCGCGGAGCGCTGATGGGGTTCCTCTTCCGTGCTCTGCCCTGGTTCCTGGGCGCCCTGGCGGCGGTGGCGGCGTTGGGGCCCGCCCTGGGCCCCGGCTACGTGCTGCGTTACGACATGGTCTTCGTGCCCGACCTCTCGCTCGCCACCGTGCTGGCGGGCGCGGACGGTTTCCCCCGGGCGATGCCCAGCGACGCGGTGGTCGCCGCTCTGTCCCTGGTCCTGCCGGGCGACGTGGTGCAGTCCCTGGCCCTGGCGGCGGTGTTCGTCCTGGGCTTCGTGGGGGCCTTCCGGATCCTGTCCGGGGCGGTGCGCGCGGCGGGAGGGCCGGACGTGGTCGGGGCGGCGGCGGGTGCCGCCGCCGGTCTGTCCTACGTGTGGAACCCGTTCGTGGCGGAACGGCTGCTGTTGGGGCAGTGGGCGGTCCTCCTGGGATACGCGGGGCTGCCCTGGGTGCTGGCGGCGGTCGTCCGGGCGTCGGCGGAGCCGGCCCCACGGGGTCTGGCCGGGACGCTCCGCGCGCTGATCCCCGCCGCGGTGGGCGGCTTCTCGTCGGTGGCGCTCAGCGCGTTGACCGCGGGTCCGCAGGCGCTGCTCGGTCCTCGCCGGTGGCGGACCGCGGGGACGCTGGTCGCGGCGTTGGTCCTGGTGTCCCTGCCCTGGCTGGTGCCCTCGTTGACCAGTGGGGCGACGACGGATCCGGTGGGGGTGGAGGCCTTCGCGGCCCGGGCGGACACACCCTTCGGCGTGCTCGGTTCGTTGCTGCTGTCGGGCGGTGTGTGGAACGCGGGCGCCGTGCCGCCCGGGTACGGGGAGCCGGTGGCCGCCGCGGCCCGGGCGCTGCTGGTGGCGGTGTCCCTGGCCGGCTGGGTGTGGTGGACGCGTCGCCACCGTCCGGCGATGGCCGCGGGGCTGTCGGTGGCCGCGGTGGCGGGGACGACGATCGCCCTGGCCGGGGCGACCGGCCCGGGGCGCGAGGTGCTGACCGCCCTGATCGGCTGGTGGCCGGGGTTCGGTCTTCTGCGCGACGGACAACTGTACGTGGCCCCGCTCGCCCTGCTTCAGGCGCTCGGGTCGGGCGCCGTCCTGGTGTGGCTGCTGCGCGGGTTCTCGGAGGACGCGCGACGGGGGAGCGGGCCGTCCCGGAACGTCTCCGAGGTCGGGCTCGTGCGCACGATGGTCGCCGTGTTCGTGGCCTTGGGGCCGGTGGTGGTCCTGCCCGGGCTGGCGTGGGGTGCCGGCGGCGGGTTGGTCCCGGTCGACTACCCCCGGGAGTGGACGAGGGCACAGGAGGCGGTGGCCGCCGATCCGGGTTCCGGGGCCGTGCTGGTCCTGCCCTGGAGCGCCTACCGGGGGGTGGAGTGGTCGGGAAGGCCGGTGGTGGTGCTCGATCCGGCCACCCGGCTCTTCGACCGGCGCACCGTCTGGAACGACGATCTGCGGGTCGGTACCCCCGACGGCGGGACCGTGGTGGTGGCCGGGGAGGACGCCCGCGCCCGGGAGGCGGCCCGCCTGCTCGAACCCGATCCGCGTACGGGGATGCCCACGGCCGATCCGGGGGAGTGGGCGGAGATCCTGTCCTCGCTCGGGGTGAGTCATGTTGCTGTCTCGGCCCCTGTCGATAACCGGTTCTCATCTGATTTCCCAGGCTTGGAGACGGTGGTCCAGGGGGACGATATGACCCTTCTGGAAGTACGAGACCAGCACATGAACGTGGATAAAGAGGGCATCTCGGGGTTGGAAGTTACCGGGGGGTTAGTTACAGTTGGGGCAATCATCTGGTCTATGGCTAGATCAGGTTCTAGTCTCGGTTTCCAGCGTCCCCAACCCAGAACGGACCGGGGCGCGCGGAAGGAGATCCCCAAGTGATCAAGGTAATCGCCGCCTGCGTGATCGGTGCGGCTCTGGCGGGAGGTACCACCGTGATGGTCACCAACCTCGCCACCGAGTCGACCGCCACCGCGGAACCGGTGAACGAAACCCTCTACAACTACGGCGATCGCTAGGAAGCCCTCTCCGGCCGTGACCGTCGGTACCGGTTCGACCGGTCCCTGACGGGCGCGGAACCCACCGGAAAGGGCGACCTGGACGTCGGGTTCCCGAGGTCCGGCGGGCGCCCCGCCGCCGGTGGGGCGCCCCACGCGTCCGGACCTCGTCCACCGGCCCGACGGAGGGAACCCGAACCCGCCGACACCCCTCGCGTTCGTTCCCCGGGACGACCGCCCACCCCACTGACGTCCGGCCCCCGGGCCCGTTCGGCGTGCGCTCGACCCCTCCCCGAAGCGCTCGCTCACCGAGATCGACCGCACGCGGAGCGTGGCGATCCCCTCCCGGGAACCGGACACCGCGCGGAAGGAGAGCGTGTGGTCTTCCAGAAGGTCCCCCACCGGGCGGAGCCCGGACACGCCACGGCCCCCACGGCCCCGGCCGCCATCCCCGCCCCCGCCCCGGCGGAGGCCGACGAGACGGCGATCCCCGGAAAGACCGGAGAACAGGAGCCGCCCGTCGACCTCGGACCGCGTCTCGACGGTGTCCGCATCGTCATGATCAACTGGCGCGACCCCTGGCAGTCGACCGCGGGCGGGGCCGAGGAGTACGCCTGGCGGATCAGCCGGCACCTCGCCGAACGCGGGGCCATCGTCACCTTCCTCACCGCACGCGAACCCCACCAGGCCAGGGTCGAGACCAAGGACGGCATCGTCATCCGTCGCATGGGCGGAAAGTTCACCGTCTACCCGCGGGTCATGGCCTGGCTCGCCCTGTGGAGACGCGAGTACCACCTGGCCTTCGACTGCATGAACGGCATCCCCTTCCTCTCCCGTCTGGTCCTGCGCAGGGAGACCCGGGTCGTCAGCATCGTGCACCACGTCCACGACCTCCAGTTCGACGCCTACTTCTCGCCGCCGCTGGCCTGGTTCGGCCGGTTCATGGAGTCGACCGTGGCCTCCCGGGTCTACCGGAACTGCACCACCGTCACCGTCTCGGAGTCCTCCCGCGCCGCCATGCGCGACAAGCTCGGTTGGCGCGCCCCCATCGAGATCGTCCACAACGGCGGCCCCGCCCTGGAACCCCTGCCGCCCGGGCCCGAGCCGGACGCCGCCCCCACCGTCGTCAGCCTGGGACGGCTGGTGGTGCAGAAGCGCGTCTCCCGCGTGGTCGACCTGGCCCGCTCCCTCTCCGAGACCCATCCGGGCCTGCGCGTGCACATCATCGGACGCGGCCCCGAAGGCGCCCACCTCGCCGAACAGGTCGAGCGGGACGGACTCCACGACCGCGTCGACCTCCACGGCTTCCTCTCCGAGGAGGACAAGAACGCCGTCCTGTCCTCCTGCCACCTCCACGTCACCGCCTCCGAGTTCGAGGGATGGGGGCTGACGGTCATCGAGGCCGCGCGGCTCGGCGTGCCCACCGTGGCCTACGATGTGGACGGACTGCGCGATTCGGTCCGTGACGGTGAGACCGGCTGGCTCGTCCGCGAAGGCGAGACCCTCGCCGAGACCGTCTCCAGGGCGCTGCGGGAACTGTCCGATCCCCGACGGGCCGAGGAGGTCCGTCGCGCCTGCCGCGCCTGGGCGTCCCGGTTCACCTGGGAGGCCGGCGGCGCCCGGATGACCCGCCTCGTCGCCACGGAACTCGGCATCGACCCCACCATGGACACCCCCGACCCGGCAGCAGGCAAGAAAGCGAAGATGTGACTTCGGCGGAATCCACCGCCAGGCGCGAACCGGAGGATTCCAGAACACCGTCCGCCCCCGGCGGACCGGACGAGGGGCTGCGGTCGCGGCTCAAGGTCCTCGCGGTGTGTCTGCTTCTGGGAGTGCTGGCGGCCAGCATCGACCCCGGCCGGATCGTCGGCGACACCAAGCTCGACCTGACGATCAACCCGCTGGGGTTCATGGAGCGCGCGTTCCACCTGTGGGACGCCTCCTACTTCGGGCAGCTCCAGAACCAGGCCTACGGGTACTTCTTCCCGAACGGCCCCTTCCACCTGCTGTTCGAGACCCTGGGCATGCCCGAGTGGCTCGTCCAGCGGCTGTGGATGGCGGTCCTGCTCATCGCGGCCTTCCTCGGCGTCTACAAGGTCGCCGAGGCGCTGGGCCTGGGGACCGTCAACACCCGCATCGTGGCCGGGGTCGCCTACGCCCTGGCCCCGCGCGTCCTCACCCTGCTGTCCTACAACTCGGCCGAGCTCCAGCCCATGCTGCTCATGCCGTGGATCCTGTTGCCGTTGATCCTGGGCGCCCGGCACGGATACCCGCCGGCGCGCATGGCCCTGCTGTCGGGCCTGGCCTTCCTCATGTGCGGCGGCACCAACGCCGCCTCGGAACTGGCCGTGCTGGTCGTCCCCGGCCTGTACCTGATCACCCGGGCCCGGGGCCCGCGCAAACGACGGCTCATCGCCTGGTGGTCGGTGGCCCTGGTCCTGGCCTCGTTCTGGTACATCGCGCCGCTGTTCATCATGGCGCGGTACGTGTACTCGTTCATGCCCTACACCGAGGACGCGGCCGTCACCACCGGCATCACCTCGCTGTTCAACGCCCTGCGAGGCACCTCCAACTGGATGGGCTTCCTGCCCGACATGGGCAACACCGCCCTACCCGCGGGCGCGGAGCTCTCGCTGGCCCCGTGGCTGGTGGCGGTCACCGCGCTGGTCGCCGGGCTCGGCCTGGCCGGGCTGATCAACCGGCGCACCCCCGAACGCCTCTTCCTCATCACCAGCGTCCTCGTGGGTACCGCCATCGTGGTCGCGGGCTACACCGGCGCGCTCACCGGGCCCTTCGCGCCCTGGATGCGGGAGCTGTTCGACGGGGCGCTCTCCCCCTTCCGCAACGTGCACAAGTTCGACGCGCTCATCCGGCTGCCCATCGTCCTGGGCCTGGCGCACCTGCCCGTCGTGGTGGCCCGCGACCTGGCCGACCGCCGGGGCGAGGCCGTCTCCGGTCGGGTACGCCGCGTGGTCGCCGGTGCCGGGGCCGCGGTCTTCCTGATCACGCTCACCCCCCTCGCCACGGTCGGCGTCGCACCCAGGGGAGGCTTCGAGGAGATCCCCGAGTACTGGTACGAGGCGGTCGACTGGCTGGAGGAGAACGCCGGGGACCCGGGTATGACCATGGCCCTGCCGGGTTCGGCCCGGGGCGAGTACGAATGGGGCCGCCCCCTCGACGAGCCCCTCCAGCCCCTCTATTCCGGGGCCTGGACCAACCACCAGATCATCCCCTGGGGCTCCTCCGGGATCTCCCGCATCAACCACGAGATCGACCAACGGGTCTCCTCCGGGCGCGGATCCGAGGGGTTGGCCGCCACCCTGGCCCGCCTGGGCGTCACCCACCTCGTCGTCCGCAACGACCTCCAGCGTGTGGGCAACAACGGCGGCTGGCCCTCCCGGGTCCACCAGACCCTGCGGAACTCGCCCGGCATCTCCGAGGCGGCCGAGTTCGGGCCGGTCGTGGGTTCCCTCGACCACCGTTCCGCCTCCCAATGGTTCGACCAGGCCTACCCGTCCCTGACCGTCTACGAGGTGGAGGACGCCGCTCCCACGGTCGGCACCGTGCCCGCCGACGAGACGCTCCGGGTCACCGGAGGCCCCGAGTCCGTCCTGCACCTGGCCGAACAGGGGCTGGTCGACGACGACCGCCCCATCCTGCTGGGAGACGACCCCGGAGCCGACGCCGTCGCGGCCGAGGACACGATCGTCACCGACACAGCGCGCCGACGCGAGGTGGTCTACTCCGACGTGCGCCGCAACGTCTCGGGCACCATGACCGAGGAGCAGGAGTACGAACGCGACGTCCCCGCCCCGGACGTCCTCGACCCGGCCTGGGAGGAGTACGTCGCCCACGCGCGCGACATCGGTATCGCCGGCGTCACCGCCTCCACATCGGAGGCGGGGGTCGAGGTCCGGCCGGGCGACCGGGACCCGGGCCACGCGCCCTACGCCGCGCTCGACGACGACCTGGGCACGGCCTGGCGCTCCAGCGCCTTCGAGGGCGCCCTCGGCCAGTGGATCGAGGTCGAGTTCACCGAACCCCGCGACCTCGACGGGCTGAACGTGGCCTTCGAACAGCTTCCGGGAGAGCCGCCGCCCTCGCGCGTCACCCTCATCACCGACGAGGGCAGGACCGAGGCGGCCGTCGCCGAGACCGACGAGCCGCAACGGCTCAACGCCCCGCCCGGAATGACGTCCAGCCTGCGCATCAGGGTCGACGAACTCGCCTGGGAACCGGAGTACCGGTTCGGTACCCGGGTGGGGATCTCCACCATCGAGATCCCGGGACTGGAGGCCGCCCGCACCCTCGACGTCCCCGGCCCCGCCGACGCCGGAACGCTGCTCTTCACCGGTTCCACCGGCACGGCCCCCGGCTGCATGGAGGGCTCGAACGTGTGGGTGTGCAACCAGGACCTGGAGGTCGGCGGTGAGGACTCCGGCCGCCTGGACCGCACCTTCGAACTGTCCGCCGAGTCCGCCGCCGTCCCGCACCGGATCTCCGGACAGGTGGTCCTGACCGACCCGCGCGAGGCGGAGAACGCTGCAAACCGGGCGAGTGGACCCCCCTACGTGACCGGATCCTCCACCGCGGTCCGACACCCCGCCGCCATGGGGCGCGGGGCGCTCGACGACGACCCCGCCACGGTCTGGTATCCGGACCCGGAGGAGAAGAACCCCTGGCTGGACATCGAGCTGGGTGAGGCCACCACCCTGGACCGTCTGGACGTGGAGTTCCCCCGGGCGGACAGCGTGATGCGTCCGATCAAGGTCACCATCGAGGGCGACGACACCGTCCGCGAGGGTTGGCTGGACGGGAGCGAGCGCGTCGAATTCGCCCCGCTCACCACCTCCTCCCTGCGTTTGACCTTCGAGCGTCCCGAGGGGCAGGCCCTGGAGATCGGCACCATCGAACTGCCCGGGGTGGAACCGGTCGACCCGGCACCGAAGGCCGACGTCTCCACCGCCTGCGGGCTGGGCCCGACCCTGCGGGTCAACGACCAGAGGGTGGAGACCCGGATCAGCGAGGGCACCCTCGCCGACCAGCTCAACGGGCGCCCGTTGAGCTATGAGGCCTGCACCGAACTCGACCTCTCCGAAGGGGAGAACCGCGTGGTCGTGGACCCGGGCAACCGGTACCAGGTCCGCTCGGCCCTGGTGGAGACCGTCGGGGACTCCGTGGCCGAACGCCCCGAGGTCCGGATGGCCGAGGTCGACACCCTGCGTTCGTGGGGTCCGGGAGAGCGCCGCTTCGACGTGGACGTCGACGAGGACAGCCTGCTCGTGGTCAACGAGAACTTCAACGAGGGCTGGGAGGCCCGGGTCGACGGAATCGACGGCCCCTTGGAACCGGTCCGTCTGGAGGGGTGGAAACAGGCCTGGGAGCTGCCCGGGGGCACAGCGGGCACCGTCACCCTCACCTACACCCCGGACACCCTCTACCAGCGCGTCCTCGCCGTGGGCGGCGGGCTCGCCGCCCTGCTGGTGATCCTGGTCGCCTGGCCGCGCCGCCTGCTGCCCGGCGGTCGGCGCACGGCGGAGGAGCCGTCGCGCGGTGCCCGGAGCCTGCCGACCGCCGGCACCGGCCGGCTGCCGCGTCGGGTGGTCCTGCCCCTGGGCCTGGCCTACGGGGTGTGGGTGGCCGGCTGGGCCGGAGCCGCCCTGGTCGGCACCATCCTGGCGGCGATCTGGTGGTTGTCGCGCCGTGCTCCGGGGCGACTGCGCCACGCCAAACCGGGCCGTCCCTCCCTGGGCGGACGGATGCTGCCGCACCTGGCCGGCCCCTGGGTCGTGACGGTGTCGTTGACCCTGGCCGGGCTGGCCACGGCCGCGGGTACCCACCTGGCCCTGAACATGCCCTTCCACGACGTCACCGAGACGCTCGGCACGGCTCTGCGCGGTTGGGTGCCCCAGGTGCTCTGTCTGCCCGCGATGGCCCGGCTGGTCCTGGCGTTGGGGCAGCCCGGCATCGAACAGGAGACGGGATCCGGATCCGAGGTGGACGGGACGACGGTCGAGGGACCGTCGCGCCTTCCCGACGTCGACGAGGACGGTGGACCCGGTGACGGGTCGCCCTCGGACGAGGGCGGCCGTGACGGGATCGGGCCCGACCACGACGGTGGGGAACCGGGGCCCGAGGGCGCGCACGAGGTCGAGGAGGTTCGCGGGTGAGCACGTTCTCCCAGATGGGGCGGGCGCCCGGAGGACTTTCCGCGTCACCGCCCAAGGGGACACTCCTGGTGGCCGCCGGGGCGTTCCTGATGACCCTGGCGCTCCTCCTGCCGCTGTACGTGCACGACCGGGTCGCGCTGATCCCCGGCGAGTTCTCACAGACCCTGAGGATGACCGCCTCGGACGCCGCCTACCTGGACACCGCCACATGGCAGAACCACGAGAACGTCGAGGTGGAACGGGCCACCCGGGTGGACGCCTCGCTCCACGGGGCGGACTGGTCCGCCTGGGAGATGACGGTCGACACCTCGGTCTCCGACCGGATCATCGACCACTGGAGCCGGCGCGTCATCGTGGACCGGGAGACCGGACGCGCGGTCAACTGCTGCGGTGAACACGTCGACGGCGACCGCGCGGTCCGTCAGGCCGGTCTGGTCTTGAACTGGCCCGCCGGGGCCCCCGAGGACGGCCACTCCTTCTACGACGCCGAGATGCGCTCGGCCCCCTCCGTCGGGTTCGACGAGGAGGACGAGGTCGGAGGGCTGGCGGTCCGCCGCTACACGCAGACGGTGCCGCCCACCCAGGTCCCCGAATCGGCACGGGAGGTGCCCGCGTTCCTGTTCGACGGCGGGGCCCGGGGCACGGTCGAGGCCACCCGTTGGCTGGAGCTGGAACGGACCTTCTGGGTGGAACCGACCACCGGGGCGGTCGTGAACATGACCGAGGAGCGCTCCGAGACCCTGCGTCCCCTGAACGGTTCCGGAAAGGTCTCCCTGCTGGAGGCCGAGCTCTCCCTGGCCGAGGGGCAGGTCGCCTCCCTGGTCGAAGGGGCCCGGGTCCGGTCCCTGCTGCTCAGGGCGGTGGACCTGTGGGTTCCCTGGGCCGCCGGTCCGCTCGGCGCCCTCGCGATCCTGCTCGGCCTGGTCCAGGCCTGGCGGGCCCGGGGCGAGGACGACCCCGGAACGGGACGGGACGAGGAGGAGGCGACCGTACCGACCCCGGTCGAGGCCGGCTGAACCCGCGCGGAGCGGGAGGCGGGTACCGTCTCGGGGCCGGTGGTGCTCCCGGGACCGGTGTGGGGCGGGGGCGTAGAATCGGACACATGTGCGGTCGCTATGCCCAGTCCAGGAACGTGCACCAGCTCCAACTCGCCTTCGGCCTGCCCGAACAGGCGGTGGGGGAGGAGGCCGACCCGCGCGCCTGGCCACCACTGGAGGAGCTCGACCCGGACTACAACATCTCCCCGGGACGCCCGGTCCAGGCCGTCTTCGGCCCGCCTCCGCAGGGGTCGGGAGAGGCGGAGCCGGGCCCGCGCTCCCTGCACACCCTGCGCTGGGGACTGATCCCCTCCTGGGCCAAGGACCGCAACATCGGCTACCGGATGATCAACGCCCGCAGCGAGACCGTCGCCGAGAAGCCGGCCTTCCGCTCCGCGTTCCGGCACCGCCGCTGTCTGCTTCCGGCCGACGCCTACTACGAGTGGCAGTTGCTCAACAAGGACGGCACCGCCGAGGCGAGCACCTCGCCCGCGACCGATCCCCAGCACCGTAAGCGCAAGGCCAAGGCGGCCAAGAAACCCTTCTCGATCCACTACCACCAGGAGGAACCGCTCGCCCTGGCCGGGATCTTCGAACGCTGGCGCGACCCCGAGGTCGACGAGAACGACCCCGGGGCCTGGGTCTGGTCGTGCGCGGTGATCACCACAGAGGCCGCGCCCGAGCTGGCCCACATCCACGAGCGCATGCCGATCATCGTCCCCTCCGACGGGTGGGCCTCCTGGCTCGATCCCTCCACCGGTCTCGACGAGCTGACCCATCTGATGGACCGGACGCCGGTGGACCGCTTCGACGTCGACGAGGTCTCCACCGACGTCAACAGCATCAAGAACAACCGCCCCGACCTGTTGGAACCCGTCTCCGACACCGAGGGTGACGAACCGGAGACACTTTTCTGACCCGGTGAACCCTGGACAGGTCGGGGCATGGCCTGTGTATGGTGTGCGAGGCCGAGGACGGCGTCCCCGGCCCGGACACCCCGATCGTGGTGTCCCCACGCACGTTCGACGTGCGCACATCTGAATACGCACACGCGGGAGCTCGCGCCATGGCGGGCTGAGAGGGCGACTCGACGGTGTCGCCGACCGCAGAACCTGTTCGGGTAATTCCGACGTAGGAAGGCATGCCATGACGGCTATCGACGGCCGCGTAACCCCCACCGCCGACGTGCACCAGGTCACGACTGGTCCCATCATGGGATCTCACAAGGTGTACAGCGAGCTCGAAGACCCCTCCGGTCGCACGCTCCGCGTCCCCGCGCGGCGGGTGGAACTCACCAACGGCAGCCACTTCGACCTGTACGACACCTCAGGCCCGTACACCGACGACAACGCCGACATCGACGTCCACCGGGGCCTTCCCCGCACCCGTGAGGACTGGGCCCTGGAACCCGTCGGCGGCGCGGTCACCCAGGCCGCCTACGCCAAGGCCGGGATCATCACCCCCGAGATGCGCTTCGTGGCCGCCCGCGAGGGCGTCGACCCCGAGTTCGTCCGGGAGGAGATCGCGATCGGCCGGGCGGTCATCCCGGTCAACCGCAACCACCCCGAGTCCGAGCCGACCATCATCGGCAAGCGGTTCCTGGTCAAGATCAACGCCAACATCGGCAACTCCGCCGTCACCTCCTCGGTACCGGAGGAGGTGGAGAAGATGGTCTGGGCCACCCGCTGGGGCGCCGACACCGTGATGGACCTGTCCACCGGAAAGCGTATCCACGAGACCCGCGAACGCATCATCCGCAACTCCCCGGTGCCGATCGGCACCGTCCCCATCTACCAGGCGCTGGAGAAGGTCGACGGCGACCCCACCCGGCTGAGCTGGGAGATCTACCGGGACACGGTCATCGAACAGGCCGAGCAGGGCGTGGACTACATGACCGTCCACGCCGGCGTCCTGCTGCGCTACGTGCCGCTGGCCGCCCGTCGCGTCACCGGCATCGTCTCGCGCGGCGGCTCGATCATGGCCGCCTGGTGCCTGGCCCACCACAAGGAGAGCTTCCTCTACACCCATTACGAGGAGCTCTGCGAGATCTTCCGGCGGTACGACATCACCTTCTCGCTCGGTGACGGTCTGCGCCCCGGATCCATCGCCGACGCCAACGACGAGGCCCAGTTCGCCGAGCTGCGGACCCTCGGCGAGCTCACCCACATCGCCCGCGCCCACGACGTGCAGGTGATGATCGAGGGCCCCGGCCACGTGCCGATGGACAAGATCGAGGAGAACGTGCGCCTGGAGGAGGAGCTGTGCGGCGAGGCGCCGTTCTACACGCTCGGCCCCCTGGCCACCGACGTCGCCCCCGGCTACGACCACATCACCTCCGCGATCGGCGCCGCCCAGATCGGTTGGCACGGCACCGCGATGCTCTGCTACGTCACCCCCAAGGAGCACCTCGGTCTGCCCGACCGCGACGACGTCAAGACCGGTGTGATCACCTACAAGCTGGCCGCCCACGCCGCCGACGTCGCCAAGGGGCACCCCAAGGCGCAGGAGTGGGACGACGAGCTGTCCAAGGCGCGCTTCGAGTTCCGCTGGAAGGACCAGTTCCACCTGTCGCTGGACCCCGAGACGGCCCAGGCCTTCCATGACGAGACCCTGCCCGCCGAACCCGCCAAGACCGCGCACTTCTGCTCCATGTGCGGTCCCAAGTTCTGCTCGATGAAGATCTCCCAGGACGTGCGCAGGTACGCCGAGGAGAACGGTCTGGACACGGTCGAGGCCATCGAGAAGGGCATGGCCGACAAGTCCGCGGAGTTCGCCGAACAGGGCAACCGCGTCTACCTGCCGCTGGCCGACTAGGGGAGCACGCCCTCGGGCCCGCCGTTCTCAGCAGGAGCGGCGGGCCCGACGGCTTCGACGAGAGGGCGGGTGCGCGTGCGGATGCTCGAGCGTCTCAGCCGCGTTTGACCACGCTGGCGATCAGGTGGACGCCGACGTAGTCGTCGGATTCGGCCGCGTGCAGTTCCATCTCGACCAGCCGGCTCATCGAACGCGGATCGCGGTCCAGCATCATCTCCACGGTCGAGGCCGACAGCACCGTCCGCGGCTTGACCCACTCCAGCTCCAGTCCGGCCTCGGCGACCATCTCGGTGAGCTGCTCGGCGGTGAAACAGCGGGTGATGGAGCCGTCCGGCCAGGGGACCAGGAGTACGTCGGCGCTGGGGGCGTGGCTGAGCTCGGGCCAGTAGTCCTGTTCGGCCAGCAGGGCCATGCCCAGCACCACCGAGTCGACGCAGAACAGGGCGCGACCGCCCGGCCGCAGGACACGGGCGACCTCGGCCATGGAGGCCTCCGTGGCCAGGTGGCGCGAGAGCACCCGGTTGTCGGCGATCACCCCGTCGAAGGAGGCGTCGGCGAAGGAACGAAGGAGGGCCGAGTCGCCGACCACGTGACGCAGGCGGCCTCGGCGGGAGGGGCGCGGGGGCACCACGGCCCGGCCGTTCACCAGGGTGAGGGGGCGTCGCACGGCGGCGTCCACGGAGGGCAGCAGGGTGACCACGTCGTGCCCGGCGGCAACGGCGCGTGGGGTCCCCTGGAAGTCCGGACCGGACAGGTCGAGCAGCCGGGACGGGGTGGTCGGCAGCCAACGACCGATCTGAGCCTCGGCCACCGCCCAGTAGAAGCGCCAGTAATCCGACAGACGGTCGGTGGTGGCGAACTGGGCGGCGGGTGATCGAGGGTGATCGGAGGCCGGAGTCGAGGACGATCGCACGTGCACTCCTCTCCCAATCCTTCAAAGGGTCCTACCCGCACTCTGCCATGCCTCACCTTCGACGACGAGGCCAATCGGCCGATCGACGAACTTCGGGCCCTTGGTCCCCACCCGATCCGGAATCAGCGCGGAGGGATCGTTGTTGACAACGACACCGTCCGGGGAGCGGAACCCGGAGGCGTCCGCTGACGGAAGTGGAGGGTCACGAGATCATGCCGACAGCCGGCGCGTGCCTTGAGCGTGAGGAAGCGGTGTCGACGCGGGGCCGCGTCGACGCGCGGGTCCAGGTCGTGGGACCGTATCGTTGGGATATGGAAGCCCAAGCCGGGACCAGCGCAAGGAGGCCGAAGGGCTTGGAACAGAGCCAGGAGACAGCCGAGGAACGGGACGAGCGGTTCGAGAGGGATGTGCTCCCCTACCTCGACCAGCTCTACTCGGCGGCACTGCGCATGACCCGCAACCCCGCGGACGCGGAGGATCTCGTTCAGGAGACCTTCGCCAAGGCGTTCGGTTCCTTCCACCAGTTCAAGGCGGGGACCAACCTCAAGGCGTGGTTGTACCGCATCCTCACCAACACCTTCATCAACTCCTACCGCAAGAAGCAGCGGGAGCCGAAGCAGGCGGGTACCGAGGACGTCGAGGACTGGCAGCTCGCCCAGGCCGCGTCGCACACGGCCGCCGGGCTGAAGTCGGCCGAGGCCGAGGCGCTCGAACACCTCCCCGACAGCGACGTCAAGCGCGCCCTACAGGAGTTGCCGGAGGACTTCCGGATCGCGGTCTACCTCGCCGACGTCGAGGGGTTCGCGTACAAGGAGGTCGCCGAGATCATGGGGACCCCCATCGGGACGGTCATGTCGCGCCTGCACAGAGGACGGCGGCAGCTCCGTTCCCACTTGGAGGAGTACGCGGTGGACCGCGGTTTCCTCCCGGCGACGCGTGCGGCCGAGGCCGCCGGGGCGGTCGCCACGGGAACTTCCGCCGCTGGGCGGGGACAGGCGACCGGATCGGATCGAGGAGATCTGCGATGAGCGGCGGCCACGACAAAGCGGAATCGGACACCCCGTGCAGTGAGGTGCTCGACAAGCTCTACACCTATATCGATGGTGAGCTCGAGGAGTCCAACTGCGATGAGGTGCGCAGACACCTGGACGGGTGCGGTCCGTGCCTGGACGAGTACGGCCTGGAGGAGGCCGTGAAGAAGCTCGTCGCCAAGCACTGTGGCTGTGACACGGCCCCGCCGGAGCTGAGGACCAGGATCCTCGGTCGGCTGGCGGCGGCACGTGAGGAGCACTTGGCCCGTGAGGCCCGGGAGGACACCCCGGAAACATCCGTCTAGGGTCCCCACGCCGGGGCGAAGGCTGGAATTCCAGCCTTCGCCTTTTTTGTTCCCTGAAGCCAATTGTGGGGTTCTGCTGGCATATGTCACTTTTGTGGGCTTGTGTGGTTCCGTGTCATGGTGTTTCCCTTGGGTTTCAGGGTTTTGGTCACGCGGCCTCTTCGCGGCCCTTCCTGTGGTGCTCGACACGCCCGATGGCGCTCCTCTCTTTCGTGTCGTGACCTAGTCGGAATGAATTTCCTTGAAGGTCGTTCGACTTGTTTCATGTCATCACGATGTGTGATCATGCCTGGTCGGATCCGCTTCGGTCGGGGTCGAGAACGCCGGTGGGCAGGCGTGTCCCCTATAGTGTGAAAAAGGTTCACAGTTACTCTCGGTAGTTACTTAGGTTTGTTAATTGAATTAGTAATTCCGTAGTCCGGAAATGCACACCTCAGTGGGGCGCGATCATGAGCCCGGTTCGGGTTGTGGGTAATCATGGTGGTGTTGTGGCCCGTTAAACTGGACGCCTTATCCAACGAATGGGGTAATTT
Source organism: Nocardiopsis sp. LDBS1602 (assembly GCF_035818715.1). Lineage (NCBI taxonomy): Bacteria > Bacillati > Actinomycetota > Actinomycetes > Streptosporangiales > Nocardiopsidaceae > Nocardiopsis > Nocardiopsis sp. LDBS1602. The sequence continues at coordinate 810,872 of NZ_JAYLVW010000002.1, forward strand.
GCGCGGCGTACTCGGGGGATGAGCGGGGCGTCGCCATGGGGAGGGGGCGGCCGTGTTCCTCGACGGGAGCGTGCCGAAGTCGTACGGGGATTTTTCGACTTCCACTTTTGCCGGGTGGTCCTGGTGGTAGAACAGAACCGGTGAAATCATGACAGTCCGGTCGTCGTCGGTGGGGGGTGAACGGGGGTGCGGGCTCTTCCAGGGGGCGCGCGTGTCTACGTCGGAATCATCGTTGTCAGTGCCGTCACCATCGTGCTCGTGGGGCCTTACACGGGTATCGACCTGGGGACCCTGGTACTCATCGCGGTTCTCTTCGTCGTCGCGGAGTCGATAAGCACACACGTCCTCGTCGACGTGGAGGAGGCCGGGATATCGCCGAGCTCGGCGGTCTCGCTGGCCGCGATCGTTCTGGTCGGCCCGGTCGGGGCGGCGGTGGTCGGGTTCTCCTCCTGTCTGGTGCTGCGCAGGCAGGGCCTGGTCAAACGGGCCTTCAACGGAGCCCAGTTCGCGCTCGCGGCGTACGCGGCCGGACACGTCTATCTCGCCCTCGGCGGCACCGTCGGCGTACCGGGACAGTCGGACTTCCCCGGCATCGTCACGCCCTACGTCGCCGCGGTCCTCGCGCACACGCTGTTCAACTCGGTGCTCATCGGCATCCTCATGTGGTGCCTCGGAGTGGCCCGTACGGCCGGTTCACGGCCGCGACGCTGGCGTCCGCTGATCGCGCTGGAGGTCACCTCCATCGGCTACCAGATGCTGGGCCTGGCGATCGCCGCGGTCTGGGGCGCGGTCGGGGTCGTCGCGCCGCTCCTGGTGCTGCTGCCGTTGTTCATCGCACGCTGGACCTTCGGCCAACAGACCGCCGAGGTGCGGGCGCACGAGGCCACCCTGGCCACCCTGTGCCAGGCGGTGGAGACCAAGGACTACTACACGCGCGGGCACTGCATGCGCGTGGCCGAGGGTTCGGCCATGATCGCCGCGGAACTGGGCATGTCCGCCGAACGCGTGCAGAAGATCCGCTACGCCGGCATGCTCCACGACATCGGCAAGCTCGGTGTGCCCACCAAGGTGATCCAGAAGACCGGGAAGCTCACCGAGGACGAGTACGCGGCGATCAAGCTCCACCCGACCCGTGGCTACGAGATCGTCCGCGAGATCCGTTTCCTCGACGAGGCCCTCGCCGGCATCCGCCACCACCACGAGCGTCTGGACGGACGTGGATACCCGATGGGGCTGGTGGGGATGGAGATCCCCGAGTCCGCCCGCATCATCAGCGTCGCCGACGTCTTCGACTGCCTGACCTCCACGCGGTCCTACCGCAAGGCCTGGTCGGTGGAGGAGGCGATCGCCGAACTCCGACGTTGCGCCGGGACCCAGTTCGACCCGAGGATGGTGGAGGCGTTGGTCCGGGCCGTCTCCCGCGAGGGATGGCAGACCCCGGACATCGCCGAACCGCCGGGCGGCTGTTACGGCTCTCCCCAACAGGGCGCGGACGTCGTGCCCGCGAAGGGCTCCGGCGGAGCGGTGACGGTCGCCGAGTCCACCTCGGCCGGAGCGGGAACGGGCGGTCAGGACCGGTGATGACGCGGCGGTCGGACGAACGCGCGCCTTCGGACGTGCAGAGCGAGGGCCCCGAGGGCGGGGTCCTGAACCACCGGAGGAACGTTCCGTTCTGGCAGACCTCCCGTCCCCTGCGGGCGATGCTGGTGTCCGGTGTGGGCTTCGCCGGGCTGGTCGGGTTGGTGGGCACGGCCTCCGACGGGGTCGTCGACCCCTCGGTCGCGCTGGCCTTCTGCCTGGTCATCGCCTGCGGTGAGCTGGTCAGGATCACCCTGCCCGGCAACCGCGAATCGGCCCCGATCGCCCTGGCCGGGGCGATCGCCTACGCGTTCCTGCTCAGCGTGGGCGGCGATCCGGTCGAGCACGGCGTAGGCCAGGTCGTGGCCGTGGTCGCCCTGGGAGTGGCTCTGGGCGAACTGCCGCACGTGGCCGTGGGGCGCACGCCCAGGGTGGAGGACGCCGCTCGGAGGGTGCTCGTCGCCCTGCTGCTCGCGGCCTCCTTCCGGCCCCTGGCCGAGTACCTGTCCCTCACCGAGCCCTCGATCCTCGTCACCCTGCTCATGACGGTGCTGGTGGCGCTGGCCTGGCTGGTGGACGTGGCCGTCTCCGCGGTGCTGCGGGCCGAGCGCCTGCGCACCCGCCTGTGGGTGGCCGGCCGGGACGAGGCCCGGGCACAGTTCGCCACCGGTGTCGCGATCTCCTCCAGCGGCGTGCTCATCGCTCTGGCCTGCACCGTCACCGGCCTGGTCGGTCTGCTGGTGTTCAGCGCCCCGCTCCTGGTGTCCCAGGTCGCCTTCCGTCGGCACGCCGAGGTGCGCCGCACCTACCTGGAGACGGTGCGGGCGCTGTCCCGGGTCACCGAGGTCGGCGGCTACGTCGAGAACGGCCATTCCCGGAGGGTGAGCCGGCTCGCCCACGGGATCGCCTGTGAACTGGGGCTGTCCGAGCGCGAACTGCTGGAGCTGGAGTACGCGACGCTCATGCACGACATCGGTCAGCTCTCCCTGCGCGAGCCCATCGCGGGCGGGGCGACCGTGCTGGCCTCCCCGCGTGAACAGCGTCGGATCGCCGAGCTGGGGTCGGCGATCATTCGGGAGACCGGGGTGCTGGACAACGTCGCCGAACTGGTCCGACGTCAGTGCGAGCCGCTGGCCGGCGACGGCGACGAGGGGGTGCCGCCCCTGGGCAGTCGCATCATCAAGGTCGCCAACGCCTTCGACGACCTGGTGGGGGACAGCGGCGACGCCGAGCGCCGCACCGCCGTCCTGGAACGGTTGCGCATGGACACCGACAGCGAGTACGACCCGCGTGTGGTGGAGGCCCTGGCCGGCATCCTGAACCGCTCCTGAGACCGCCCCGCGGCCCGGGGAAGGGCCCGGGCGGTCGGGGAACGGGGTCAGTCCGTGGGGGGACGCAGGCGGGTGACGAACTTGTACCGGTCGCCCCGGTAGAGCGAGCGGACCCATTCCACGGGATGTCCGTCGCCGTCGAAGCTGTGCTGGCAGTGCAGCACCAGTGGCAGACCCACGTCGACACCGAGCAGACGTGCCTCGTTCGGCGTCGCCAGGACCGTCTCGATGGAGGCCTCGGCCTCGGCGAGGGAGACGTCGTAGGCGCTCGCCAACGCCTCGTAGAGCGAGGCGTAGCGGTCGAGCTGGCGTCGTAGGCCCGGGAAGCGCCGGGCGGCCAGGTGGGCGGTCTCCACGGCCATCGGCTCGCCGTTGGCCAGACGGAGACGTTCGATCCGCAGCACACGGCCGCCCGAACGGATCGCGAGCAGCTCGGCCAGCTGGTCGTCGGCGTTGATGTAGCTGACGTCCAGGATGCGGGTGGCGGGGTGCAGGCCGTGGGCGCGCATCTCCTGCGTGTAGCTGGTCAGCTGGAGGATCTGCGCGACCTTCGGCTTGGCGACGAACGTGCCCTTGCCCTGGATACGCAGCAGGCGTCCCTCGACGACCATCTCGGTCAGGGCCTGGCGCACGGTGGTGCGCGAGGTGCCGAACTGGGTGGCCAGGGCGCGCTCCGGCGGAACCGGGTTGCCCGCGGGCATGGCGTCGATCAGCTCCAGCAGCTGCTTCTTGACCTGGTAGTACTTGGGCACACGAGGGTTGCCGTCCAGTGTTGTGCGCTGACCAGTCATCAGTCTCCTTCGCGGCGTCACGCTCTCACACACCCGGCCCGTCAGCGGCCGGCGGTCGGCCCTTCGGCCCCCGATTGGTGTGGACCACTGGTCGAGTGCGTATCCCTTGAGTATGCACCGCTTCGTGGGATGATTTGTGAGTGCCTCACCTCAGCGACCTCATTCGCCGTCATACGTCACTCAAACAGGCGGACCTGGAGTGGATCCACTCCCTTGTCTCCGATTGGCAGCTTCTGGCCGACCTCTCCTTCGCCGACCTGGTGTTGTGGGTGCGTCTCCGTGACGACGACGGCTGGGTCGCCACCGCGCAGATGCGGCCCACCACCGGTCCGACCGCCTTTCAGGACGACCTGGTCGAGACCGTCCTACGGGACGACATGGCCGATGTCACCTCCCGCTCGGGGGCCAGGGTGGTCGGCCGTCGCGCCCTGATCGACCGGGCCTGGAGCGAGGGGCGGATCTGCCGGGACGGAGACCCGGACTGGTCGGGCGGGGTACCCGTGCGGGAGGAGACCATTCCGGTCCGCCGCCAGGGCAACCTCATCGCGGTCATCCAGCGCAGCACCAACCTGAGTTCGGCCCGCACCCCCAGCCGCCTGGAACTCACCTATCTCCAGAGCGCGGGCGACCTGGCGCAGATGATCGCGGAGGGCGCCTTCCCCTTCAGCGACCAGGGGCCGCTCATGGTGCGCTCCCCGAGGGTGGGCGACGGTCTGCTGCGGCTGGACCAGAACGGCGAGGTGGTCTACGCCAGCCCCAACGCGCTGTCGGCGTACCGACGTCTGGGTCTGGCCGCCGATCTGGTCGGGGCGCGCCTGGACCGGACCACCCTGGAGCTCGCGGCGCCGGGCGAGGCCCGTGACGAGAACCTGACCTACACGGCCAGCGGCCGGGCCCCTCAGGAGGCCGAGGTCGAGGCGCGCGGGGTCACGGTCCAGTTGCGAGCGATCCCCCTGGTCATCGACGGGGTGCGGATCGGGGCCCTGGTGATGGTCCGGGACGTCACCGAACTACGGCGGCGTGAGCGCGAGCTGATGACCAAGGACGCCACCATCCGGGAGATCCACCACCGGGTGAAGAACAACCTCCAGACCGTGGCGGCGCTCCTGAGGCTTCAGTCCCGTCGTCTGGACGTGCCGGAGGCGCGCGCCGCCCTGGACGAGGCGGTGGGCCGTGTGGGGTCGATCGCGATCGTGCACGAGATGCTCTCGCACACACCGGACGAGGTCGTCGACTTCGATGACATCGCGGACCGGGTCATGCAGATGGCCGCGGAGGTCTCCTCCACGGGGAAGGCGGCGATCCCGCGCCGGAACGGTGGTTTCGGCCTGCTGAACGCCCTGGTGGCGACGCCGTTGTCGATGGTCCTGGCGGAGCTGGTGCAGAACGCGGTCGAGCACGGTCTGGGCCAGGGGCCGGGGGAGATCGAGGTGCGGGTGCGGCGTTTCGACTCCGAGCCGGGGTCCGAGGTGCCGAGCACCTTGGAACTGGCCGTCTCCGATGACGGCGGGGGGCTTCCGGAGGACTTCGATCTGGAGGGGACCACGAGTCTGGGGTTGCAGATCGTGCGGACCCTGATCGTGGGGGAGCTGGGCGGCACCCTGGCGATCGAACCGAAGGAGGGCGGCGGCACGGAGGTCGCGATCAGCCTGCCGCTGGAGCACGAGGAGGGCGAGGTCCCCTACGGGTAGGGGGTCGTCCGAGGGAGTGGAGCCGTTCCCCCTCGCGCCGGGGGGGAACGTCGGCTTCGTGTGTCCCGAGTGGGACGGTTCTAGGAAGTGCGGACCATCGGTCGCGTGGTGAGGCCGCCGCGACGCTTCATGCGACGCCGCTCCTCCTCGGAGGTGCCGCCCCAGACGCCACCGTCCTGACCGCTCTCCAGGGCCCAGCGCAGACACGCGGAGCTGACCGGACAGCGCCCGCAGACGGCCTTGGCCTCTTCGATCTGGATCAGTGCGGGTCCGTGGGCGCCGATGGGGAAGAAGAGTTCGGGGTCTTCGTCACGGCAGGCTGCGTCATGGCGCCAGTCCATGCGGTCCACTCCTCACAGGTTGTGAAGCTTTTCACGATCGCTGTGCAAGGGCACCCGGTGGAAGGGCCCCACCGGAGGGGTCCGCACGTCGGGGGTCGAGGTTTCACCCCGCGGCCATGCGGGAAGCGCCCAAATTAACTCGCCCGTAACTCGCGGCGATATCTTGAGCGTGACAGCATCACGGAGGGCACGCAAGAGTTCCCGAGGCCGAAGGTCCTGTTCGACGTGTCGGGTGTGTCACAGTCGCCGTGAATGGCTCTTTTCTCGGTAATTAACAGAAGATTCGTAATGCCTTCGGTACCGAGTGGAAGTTGACCTCTTCACGCTCTCCCAGGTATTCACCATCGATTTGGAAGGCCCTCGGGTGGTTCGAGGTGACCCGCAGAGAGTCACGATCGTGCCAGGTCACGTAGCCGTCGCCACGTGCGGGAAGCCCTTTGGGCAGGAACATTTGGGAAAGGACCCAGCCGGTCAGCCAGTAGGAGGAGCGGGTCAGCGCGAAAGCGTCCAGGCCCAGCTCGAAACGGGAGGACGGGGTCGGCTGAAGAGGGAGTGCCCCGGCGTAGGTCCACGGCGTGGTGTTGGTGACCAGAGCGAAATAGACCTCGTCCAGGGACCTTCCGCCGGTGGACACGGTAAGTGACGGATCGCGGATATCCCCGCCGAAGAACAGCTTTACCGCGACCTCCGCGTACAGGGCGGGTGTGGCCTTCCGGCCGTTCTCCCGCTCATGCTCCACCTGCTGCACGACGTCGGCGTCCCAGCCGAATCCGGCACAGAACGTGAAGTAGCGGTCGTCCTGGTCGCCGGTGATCCGGCCCAGATTGACCTCGCGTTCACGGCCGGCGCGGATCGCTCCCAGGATCTGGCCGGTGGCCTCGACCGGGTCTCCGGAGACGCCCAACGAGCGGATGAACACGTTGGCGCTGCCCCCGGGGATGACTGCGTAGCGGGGGCGGGGCAGGTCCTTCGGGGCGCTCAGGAGGCCGTTGACGACCTCGTTGACGGTGCCGTCGCCGCCCAGGCTCAGGACGAGCTCGTAGCCGCGGGACGAGGCCTCGCGCGCCAGTTCGCGAGCATGGTCGCGGTAGGCGGTCTCGACGGTGGTGACGTCCAGCTCCGACGCCAGCGCGTCCAGGATCACCTCGCGGGTGCGGTCGGTGGTCGTGGTCGCTTTGGGGTTCACGATGAAGAGGGCGCGCACCCGGCCAGTCTAGAGGTAGGTGGGAACGTCCTCGCGCTTCGGGGTGATATGGGACACATTCGCGCATCGAGGGCGGGGTGGGCCGGGGCCCGGGAGAGGAGGGGACGGAGCGCGTATAGGCTCGTCAGGTGTCTTCGCGTCCCATCACCATCATCGTCGCCGCCGCGCTGGAGGCCCTGATCGGGCTGGTCGCGGCGCTCGCCGGACTCTACAGCCTGTACACCGCCTTCACCGGGCAGGCCTCGGACGTGGCCTCCTCGGCCCTTCCGCTGACCGTGATCGGTGTGGGCGTGGGCGTTCTGCTGATCCACGTCGCGCGCGGCCTGCTGCAATTGCGCGAATGGGCCAGGACACCGGTCGTGGTCACCCAGCTGTTCATGGCCGTGGTGTCCTACTACATGTTCACGAGCGATCAGTACGTGATCGGAGCGGTCATGCTCGGCACGGCCATCGTGGCCGCGGCCGCCGTCCTCGCTCCGTCCACGACCGCGGCGCTGTTCCCCGACGAGTCGTCCGGACGTCGGCAGCACCGCGGTCGTAGCTCCTAGCGGGTTCTCCCACGGGCCCCGCGCGGCCCGGAGAGCACACTTCCTAGTCGTCGGTGGTCAGCGCCTGTCGCAGTTGTGCCAGGGTCCGTGCCAGCAGGCGCGAGACGTGCATCTGGGAGATGCCGAGCTCCTGCGCGATCTGGGACTGGGTCATGTTGCCGAAGAAGCGCAGTAGCAGGATCCGCTTCTCCCTCGGCGGCAACTGCTCCAGCAGGGGCTTGAGGGACTCCCGGTACTCCACCCCCTCCAAGGACTCGTCGACGATCCCCAGCGAGTCGGCCACCGCGGGGGCGTCCTCGTCACCGCTGTCGGGAGCGTCCAACGAGACCGTCGAGTAGGCGTTGGCGGACTCCAGGCCCTCCAGCACCTCCTCCTCGGTCATCTGAAGGTGCTGGGCCAGCTCGGCGACGGTGGGGGAGCGCCCCTCCCGCTGAGACAGATCGCTGACGGCCTTGGTCAGCGACAGCTTCAGCTCTTGGAGGCGGCGGGGAACCCGTACCGCCCATCCCTTGTCACGGAAGTGGCGTTTGATCTCGCCGACGATCGTCGGGGTCGCGTAGGTGGAGAACTCCACCCCTCGCTCCAAGTCGAACCGGTCGATGGACTTGATCAGTCCGATCGTGGCCACCTGGGTGAGATCGTCCAGCCACTCGCCTCGGTTGCGGAACCGTCGGGCCAGGTACTCCACCAAGGGCAGATGGAGCTCCACCAGCTCGTCGCGGATCCTGCGGCGTTCGGCCGAGTCCGCGTCGAGCTCGTTAAGGCGCTCGAACAACTCTCTCGCGCGTGCCCGATCGGGCACCGCGTGCTCGGTCTTCGCTGTCAGAGCGGGCCCCCTTTCGCTCACGCCGGCTCCAGCGTGCCGCGGCGTTTGTACAGGACGATGTAGACGCGATCGTCCGAGGCGACCCCCGAGTCGACGTCCCCGGCCAGGGCCGACAGGACGGTCCAGGCGAAGGTGTCGCGGGCCGGAAGACGCCCGTCGGCGGTCAGCACCGAGACGGAGATGCGCATCCCGTCGGGGGTGAGTTCGAACTCCGTGGTCAGTTCTGTGCCGGGCAGAGCCTGGGAGAGGAGCATCGCGCAGGCCTCGTCGACACCGATCCTCAGATCCTCGATCTCGTCGAGGGTGAAGTCGAGCCGGGCGGCCAGACCCGCCGTCGCCGTCCGCAACACCGACAGGTAGGCGCTGTCGGCGGGCATGTTGACGGTGACGGCGTCGCGTACTCCGGTGGCGTCGGCCATGGGCACAGCGGTTTCTTCGGTCACGTCCCTCCTTCGGGGGGCGAGGTTGCCGCTTGAGAGCAATGTATCTCGTTTCACCCTGCCACCGCCGCAGGGAACGAAGATCGTGTCCGTCCGAGAACGCCCGAACACGAGACGAATGGCCGGCCTCAGGCCCGAACCGAGCCCAGGGAGACCAGCGCGTCGCCGTCCAGACGACGGACCGTCCACTCGTCCATCGGGGTGGAGCCCAACGACTCGTAGAAGCGGATGGCGGGTGTGTTCCAGTCGAGCACCGACCACTCCAGCCGGGTGAGGCCGCGCTCCACACAGATGCGGGCCAGGTTCCGGAGCAGGTCCCCGCCGTGCCCGTGGCCCCGTAGTTCGGGCCGCACGTACAGGTCCTCCAGGTGGATCCCGTGCCTGCCGGTCCAGGTGGAGTAGGTGAGGAACCACAGGGCGAACCCGGCCGTGACCGTGACGCCGTCCTCCCCGGTGTGCTCGGCCACGTGGGCGAACACCGCGGGCTCCGGACCGAACAGGGCGGTGCGCAGATCCTCCTCCGTGGCCACGACCGCGTCGGGTTCCTTCTCGTACTCGGCGAGCTCGCCGATCATCCGGTGGATGTCGGGAACGTCGTCGGGACGGGCGGGGCGGATCATCGGACCACCTCGGAGACGGGTCGGGGTCGGGTGGACCTTTCCAGGGTATGCGCCGCCCGGAGGGCCCGTGGAGCATGGGGATCCACGGGCCGCGCCCTCACGGGCTCAGTGCGGGCGGTGCGCCACCACCCGTTCCACCAGACCGAAGAAGACCCGGTCGTGGTGGCCCACCTGGAAGCCGACCTCCTCGGCGACCTCGCGCGGCAGCCTGCGGGGGTGTTCGCTCCTGCGTTCGCGCAGCAGCAACGGCATCCGGGTGTACTCGATGTGGTCCACCAGAAGCAGACGGCCCCCCGGGACCAGGACGCGGCGCATCTCCCTCAGGGAGCCCTCCTGGTCGGGGATCGTGCACAGGGAGAGCGTGCACACCACGGTCTCGAAGGAGCGGTCGGCGAAGGGGAGCCGTCGGGCGTCGGCCTCGACGAGGGCGATCGGGCGTTCCAGCCGTTCGGCCCGGTTCCGGGCCCTGGCGAGCATGGCCGGGCTCAGGTCGAGTCCGACCAGTCTGACCTGGGGCGGGTAGAAGTCCAGGTTCCGCCCGGTCCCCACTGCGACCTCCAGGGTGTGTCCGCGGGCCCCGCCGCACAGGATCTCCCTGGTGTTCCTGATCGCCACGTGCTCGCAGTGGCGACCGAGGTCGTAGCGGCCGGCCCGGTGCTCCCAGATCCGCCGTGCCTTTTCCGTACGCGCGTCCATGTCTCTCCCCGGGACCGGTAGACGTGCCCCCGAGCAAAGACTCTGGGGGGCGTGGGGCCCCCGGGTCAAGGTCATCGGGGGCGGGTTCGAGTGTTGTCCGAGGATCCGGGCTCCGGCCCCGCGGACGGGCACGAGGGCGCCCGCCGGCGGCGGACGCGAAGGGATGCCGGAGCACGCCGCCTAGGTGAGCATGCCGCATCCGACCGGGATGAGGATGAGCATCACGACCGCGCCCAGGCGATGCATGGCGAAGTAGGTGTCGCTGGGCTCGTTCTGCTCCGGGTCCCGGTACTTCCAGGACTGTACGTACCAGACGACCCGGGGCTCGATGAGCACGATGACGTACCAGAGGGCGATGACGCCCAAGAGGACGTAGAGCGGACCCACGCTTCTCCTTGGGGGATGGTGACGCGACTCCGAACGCTTCGGAGTCTCCTCGTCACTGGTCGACGCCGTCCGAGGCTATGGGGTTTCGGCCCGGGTATGTGATCCGGGGCACATCGAAGGCCCCGCGCTCCGAGGAACGGGGGCCTTCGATGAGGGGGGGATCGGGTCAGAGCACCTTGGACAGGAACGCCCGCGTCCGCTCGTGCCGTGGATCGGACAGCACCTCGGAGGGCACACCGGACTCGACCACGACGCCGTCGTCCATGAAGACCAGGGAATCGCCCACCTCACGGGCGAAGCCCATCTCGTGGGTGACGACCATCATGGTCATACCGGCCCGGGCCAGGTCGCGCATGACGTCCAGGACCTCGCCGACCAGTTCGGGGTCCAGGGCGCTGGTGGGCTCGTCGAACAGCATCAGGGACGGCTCCATGGCCAGGGCGCGGGCGATGGCCACCCGCTGCTGCTGGCCACCCGAGAGCTGCTCGGGGTAGGCGTTCGCCTTGTCCGGCAGTCCGACCCGCTCCAGGAGGGACATCGCCAGCTCCGTGGCCTCGGCCTTGGGCACCCGCTTGACCTGCGTGGGGGCCTCGATGACGTTGCCCAGCACGGTCAGGTGCGGGAACAGGTTGAAACGCTGGAAGACCATGCCGATGTCGCTGCGCTGGGCCGAGATCTCCGAGTCGCGCAGCTCGTACAGTTTCCCGCGCTTCTGCCGATATCCCATCAGCTCGCCGTTGACCCACAACCGGCCGGCGGAGAGCTTCTCCAGGTGGTTGACGCAGCGCAGGAACGTCGACTTGCCCGAACCGGAGGGGCCGATGATGCACATGACCTCACCGCGCCGGACCTCCAGGTCGATGCCCTTGAGGACCTCCAGCCGGCCGAAGCTCTTGTGCACGTTCTCGGCGACGACGAGAGCCCCGTCCGTCCCGTCGTTCGCGTTCACGTCCTCGTGCTCCCTGTTCTCCTCGGCCATCAGTGCGCCCCTCCCACGATCCGGTCACGGACTCCGCGCTCGCCGCGGTCGAACCTGCGCTCGAGGAAGTACTGGCCGACCATCAGCACACTGGTGATCGCCAGGTACCAGAGGCAGGCCGCCACCAGCATCGGGAAGATCTGGTAGGTCCGGGTTCCGATGGCCTGGAGCTGGTAGAAGAGCTCGATGGTCACGGGCACGTACGCCAGGAGCGCCGTGTCCTTGAGCATGGCGATGGTCTCGTTCCCGGTGGGAGGGATGACGACCCGCATGGCCTGCGGGAGGGTGATCCGGCGCATGATCCTGCTCCGGCTCATACCGAGCGCCTGGGCTGCCTCGGTCTGCCCCTTGTCCACGGATTGCAGGCCCGCGCGGATGATCTCGGCCATGTAGGCGCCCTCGGACAGCGCCAGGGCGAGCAGACCCGCCGTGTAACCGGTCAGGAGGGTGCGCGTGTTGATCTCGAAGAAGCGGGCGTCGCCCTCCAGACCCAGCAGCGGCATCCAGTAGTTGTCGAACGGGAGTCCGATGTGGATCGTCGAGTACAGGATGGCGATGTTGCCGAAGAGCACCGCGAGCACCAGTCGGGGCACGCCTCGGAAGAACCAGGTGTAGGTCCAGGAGACCCCCACCAGGACGGGGTTACCGGAGAGACGCATCACCGCGAGGAGGATGCCCAGCAGGACACCGATGAGCATGGCCAGCACGGTGGCGCTGAGGGTCACCCAGACACCGCGGACCACCGGGTCCGAGAACATGTGCTCGAACATGAAGGGCCAGTCGAAGGCCGGGTTCGTGAGGAGCATGTTCACGAACATCGCGGCCAGGACCAGCACGACACCGGCGGCGACCCAGCGTTCGGGATACCTGACGGGGACGGCGGTGATCGGAGCGGACGAACGGTCCGGGGCGGGTTCCCGGGACCCCGGCCCGTCCACCGATGAGCTCGGTGAGGTCACGGATCAGACTTTCGTGAAGAGGGTGGAGGGCGATGGGGGGAGGGACGGCCCTGTGCGACGTGGGGGGCCGTGGCGGTTACTCGGAGACGGAGGGGTTGACCTCGGCGGCCTCCAGCGCGCCGACCTCGATGCCCCAATCCTCCAGGATCTCGGCGTAGGTGCCGTTCTCGATGATGGTGTTGAACGCCGCCGCGAGCTCCTCGCTCAGCTCGGTGTCGTCCTTGTGGAGGACCACGCCGTAGGGGGCGGCGTCATACTGCTCGCCGATGAACTCCAGCTTGTCGCCGGTCTCCTGGATGGCGTACAGGGAGGTCGGCAGGTCCGCGAGGGAGGCGTCGTTGAGGCCGGACACCACGGTCTCGGTGGCCTGGGGCTGGCTCTGGAACTTCTCGATGGTGATGGGGTCCTCGCCGGCGTCGACGCACTCCTGACTGCGGGCCTCGATGTCGGTGTCGTGGGTGGTGCCGGTCTGCACCGCGATGCGCAGACCACAGGCGTTGTCCGGGTCGACGTCGTCGGGGTTGCCCGCCGGGGCGAACCACTGGGTGCCCGAGGAGAAGTAGCTGACCATGTTGACCTGCTCCATCCGCTCCTCGGTGACGGTGAAGGAGGAGGCGCCCATGTCGTAGGTGCCGGTGTCGACGCCGATGATGATGGAGTCGAAGGTGGTGGGCTCCCAGACCGGCTCGACGCCCATCTCGGCCAGGGCGGCGGTCACCAGGTCGACGTTGAAGCCGAGGACGGTCTGACCGTCCTCGTCGAGGTACTCGCCGGGAGGATAGGTGGCCTCGACACCGATGGTGACGGTCCCGTCGTCTTCGGTGCCACAACCGGCCAGGGTCAGGACCCCCGCCGCGGCGAGGGCGGTGGCGACGGTGAGGGGCTTGCGCGGGGGCATGGGGATCTCCTTGGGGGCATGGGAACGACCTGATGGGGAAGGGGGTTCGCGGGGCCGAGACCCTTGTGGGGCGGGGGGACCGCGAGGTCGGAGGGCATGGTGTCACATATCGGTGACGCTCCATCGTGCCGACCCGCGATTTTCCTCCGGTCACCGTTGTGAGAGGATTGCGTAACGGGTTATCCCCGTGAGATGCGGACGCGCAGTACTCGTATAGGAGTCCGGCGAAGACCGACTCTCCCGGCGACACCACCGGTCATGGCCGACCGGCGCCGTGGAGAGCTCCCCTAGCACCCATGTCTTCGCGCGCGTCCCGCGGCCCATCGTCCCCGTCATGGCCGACGCGGGACGCATAGCAGACCGAGGGGTTTGAGCAGTGACCACTACTTCGCGCAACGAGGACACGTCCGAACTGGACCGCGACCCGGCCTTCGCCATGCACCGTGGCGGCAAGCTGCACGTCACCGGTTCCGTGGACGTCAGCGACCACGAGGGCCTCTCCCTGGCCTACACCCCCGGCGTCGCCCGTGTCTGCGACGCGATCGCCGAGAACGTCGACCTGGTCGAGACCTACACCTGGAAGAGCAACCTGGTCGCCGTCGTCACCGACGGTACCGCCGTCCTGGGGCTGGGCAATATCGGCCCCGAGGCCTCCCTGCCCGTCATGGAGGGCAAGGCGCTGCTGTTCAAGCAGTTCGCCGACGTCGACTCCGTGCCGATCGCTCTGAACTGCACCGACGCCGACGAGATCGTCGAGACCGTCGCTCGGATGGCGCCCTCCTTCGGCGGTATCAACCTGGAGGACATCTCCGCCCCGCGCTGCTTCGAGATCGAGGCGAAGCTGCGTGAGCGTCTGGACATCCCCGTCTTCCACGACGACCAGCACGGCACCGCCATCGTGACGGTGGCCGCCCTGCACAACGCCGCCCGCCTGACCGGTCGCACCCTGGGCGACCTGCGCGCGGTCGTCTCCGGCGCGGGTGCCGCCGGCGTCGCCGTCACCAAGATGCTCATCGACGGCGGGATCGGCGACATCGCGGTCGCCGATTCCAAGGGCATGATCTACGAGGGTCGCGACGGCCTGACCCCGATCAAGCGCGACCTGGCCGCCATCAGCAACAAGGCCGGTCTCCAGGGCTCCATCGAGAGCGCCCTCGAAGGCGCCGACGTGTTCATCGGCCTGTCCGCCGGCGAGGTGCCCGAGTCCGTCGTGGCGACCATGGCCAAGGACGCCATCATCTTCGCGATGGCCAACCCCAACCCCGAGGTCCACCCGGACGTCGCCCACAAGTACGCGAGTGTCGTCGCCACCGGGCGCAGCGACTTCCCGAACCAGATCAACAACGTCCTCGCCTTCCCCGGCGTGTTCCGCGGAGCCTTCGACGTCCGCGCCTCGGACATCACCGAGAACATGAAGCTGGCCGCCGCGCGGGCCATCGCCGACCTGGTCGGCGACGACCTGAGCGCCGACTACGTCATCCCGAGCACCTTCGACGAGCGCGTGGTCCCGGCGGTCTCGGCCGCCGTCGCCGAGCAGGCGCGCAAGGACGGCGTCGCCCGTATCTGACGTCCGTTCCCGAGCGATCGGGGCCCGGCCCGTGGTACGTCCACGGGCCGGGCCCCTCGTCGTGGTGGGGGTGGCGCACGTGAGGAGGGTGGGGGAAGGGCGACCCGAAGAGGTGTGCGGGACGTAGTGCCCCGGAACGGGTCGGATCCGTAGTTTTCTGCCTGTCGGGTACGGCGTCCGGGCCGTCCCCCCGCGACAGGGAGAACCAGACCTCATGGGCACACCGCCCCCCACCCGAGAAGGCCCCCTCACGAGAACCGTGACGGTGGCCGCGACGGCGCTCTTGGCCGGGGTGGCCGCGATCCTCACGGTCGTCGTGGCCCCCGCCCCCTACGAGCTCGGGACGGCCACGACCGGTGACGCGGATCTGGCCGCGTCGGTCCGGGAGGGTATCGACGACCCCACCGGCTACCACGGGCTGTCCGTGGCGGTCGTCGAACCCGGGCCGGACGGCGGGTTCCGTGTCCGCACGGCCGGTCTGGGCGAGGTCGGCGACGACGGGGCGCCGGTCACCGAGGACACGCCCTTCGCCTCGGCCTCGGTCGCCAAGGTCCTCCCCGGGATGATCCTGGCCGACATGGTGGACCGGGGCGAGGTCGACCTCGACACCACCGTCGGTGCCCTGCTTTCGGACCTGGACTTCGCGGACCCGGCGGTCGCCCGGATCACGGTCGAGGAACTGGCGACCCACACCTCGGGGCTCTCCCGGGAGGAGACCACCCTGCCCGAGACCCTCTGGCAGTTCGCCGCCAAACGCCATCCGCGCCCCTACGACTCGGTGGACGCCTTCCTGGAGTCCGTGGCCCTCGACGCCCGTGTCGACCCGGGGACACGAGGGGTCAACGTCTACTCCAACACCGGGTTCTCCCTGCTCGGGCACGCTCTGGCCGTACGTGCCGGGACCGACTACGCCGAACTGGCACGGGAGAGGATCCTGGAGCCCCTGGGCATGGACGACAGCCGAGTGTGGTCCGAGGACGACGAGGCCCGGCCCGTGGTGCACGACGCGGACCGGGGCGGGCCGCTCCCGCTGGACCACGACGTGGCGCGGGCCCCTCAGGGCGGGCTGACGACGACCGCGGCCGACCTGGGGCGGCTCCTGGCCGCGATGATGGACGGTTCGGCGCCCGGAGCCGGCGCCGCCGAGCCGGTGGGGCCGGGCGACGTCGAACGTCGTGAGCAGGGGCTCGGCTGGTACGTGGAGACGTTGAGGGAGCGGCCGATCACCTCGCACGGAGGCAACGCCACGACCAACGGGCACACGGCCTGGATCGGGTACTCGGGCGACCGGGGCGCCGTGGTGCTGTCGAACACCCACCGTTACAGCGAGGACATCGGGCTGCGGCTGCTCGGCGTCGACGAGCCCAGCCCCGACAACGTCATGGGGGAGCGGGTGTACGGCGTCGCGACGCTGCTCCTCGCGCTGACGCCCGGCGCGATGGCGCTCGGTTTCGCCGCGCGGCGTCGGCCCGGACGCCTGCTCCGCCGCCCCACGGACCGTCTCGGCCTGGTCTCCTACGGTCTCGGGTCGGCCGCGCTGCTCTGGTACGCGCACCTCGCGGGCTTCTGGCACCTGGTCTCGCCGTGGGCGTGGGTGCTCGGCGTGTACGCGGCCCTGGCCGCGGCCGTCGTCGGCGCCCTGAGGTGGCCGGACCTGCCGGTGGCCCGCGGTCGTCGACCGTGGATCAGAGGGGTCCGCGTCGCGGCTGCGAGCGCGCTCGCCCTGGCATCGATGGGACTCCTGGCGGTCCTGTGAGCGGGCGTGGAAGGGCCCGGGAGACCACGCCCCCGTGTGGTCTCCCGGGCCCTACCGGTATCGATGGTCAGTCGTTCCCGCGGTCCTCGCCGGTGGCGGTCGACCAGGGGTCCCGCTCGGCGGAGGGCATCGGGCGCGCGCTCCGGGGCTCCTCCCGAGAAGGCTCCTCGGGCCGCTGCTCCTCCTCCTCCTTCTTCTCCTCCGGCCGCTCCTCGGCGGTGGTGGAACCCTCGCCCTCGGAGGGCCGCTCGGTCTTCTCGTCGGCCGGCCCCCAGGTCCGCATGTCCCGGCGGATCACCTCGACGGTCTCGTCGAGGATGCGACGCAGGTCGTGGGCGGCGGAACCGCCGACCTCACCGGCGCCGCGGACCAGGTCGCGGACCCGGGTGGAGAAGTCGCGCAGGGCGTGCTCGAACTCCGGGTTCCGGCACTCCCGCTCCTTCTCCTCCTCGCCGGCGCCCCGCTCCTCGGACTCCCGGGCCTTCTCCCCCGAGGAGGCGGAGTCCTCACGTTCGGAGGAGGGGCGGCCCCAGGCGGCCCCGAAGACGCCGAAGCCCTGGGCGAACCGTTCCCACTCGCGAGCCCACATGCCCCCGTCGCCGCGAGGCTCGCGTTCGCGTTCCCCCTCGGCGTCGGAGGAGGAACTCCCCCCGGAGCCCCGCTCCTCCTCGGAGCTCTCCCTGCGGGACTCCGAGCTCGCGAACTTCAGTTCGTCGCGCAGGGAACCGATGGTGGCGCGCACGTCCTGCTTGACCGCGCGGGCGATGTCGCGCACGGAGTCGGTGATCTCCCGCTCCAGGTCGTCCAGGTCGCTCTCGCGGGCCCGCAGCTCCTCGCGCCCCTTGTCGGTGAGGCTGTAGACCTTGCGGCCGCCCTCCTCGGTGTGGGTGACCAGCCCCTCCTCCTCCAGTCTCGCGAGCCGGGGGTAGATGGTGCCGGGCGAGGGCGAGTACACGCCCAGGAAGCGGTCGCGCAGCAGACTGATGATCTCGTAGCCGTGGCGCGGGCTCTCGTCGAGCATCTTGAGCAGGTACAGACGGAGTCTGCCGTGGCCGAAGACGGTGCTCATTCAGGCCCCCTCTGGGATCGCGGCCGGAGCCTCGGGGGCGCGTCGCAGCAGCGCGGCCCGACCGGACACGGTGTTGACACTGATGGAGGCGGGGTCGACGCCCACGCCGACCTTGCCGGTCATGGAGTTGCGGGCCGGGGCGCTGTTGCGCTCCAGACCGAAGTCGCTGTCCAGCGCGCCGGTGACCGAACGCAGCTCGACGGAGGCCGAGCTCTCGGCGGGCACCCGCAGGGCCACCTCGCCGGAGACGGTGTTCACCCGGACCCGGGACGAGGGCGCCAGGTCGGTGTCGACCAGCACCTGCCCGGAGACGGTCTTGGCCCGCAGCTCGGACAGGCGTCCGCCGGCCACGGCGAGCTGTCCGGTGGCGGTGCCGAAGTTCAGTACGCCGGTCGGGGTGCGCACGGAGGCGTTGCCGTCGGCGGTGTTGAGTTCGGTCTCGCCGGAGACCTCGTCCAGGGTGATCTCGCCGGTCGCCGTCTTGATCCGGGTGCGGGCGGTCAGCCCGGTCGCCACCACCGGGGCGGTGGCCGTGGTGACCTCGACGGGGCAGTCGCGCGGGACCCGCAGGTTCACGGTGGCCCGTCGGGTGCCGACGTTGCGGTAACCGGAGAGCTGGAGCGGCTTGAGCCGGTCCAACAGCCCCTGACCGGTGAGGTCCTGGTAATGGATGGTGAGGATGCCGGCCTCCTGGGTGACCTCCAGGGGCTCTCCGACGATGTCGCCGATCTCGAAGGTGACGGGGTCGTCGGTGGGGATGATGTTGACCTGTCCTCCGACGATCCGCACCTTGAGGGCGACGATGCCGTCCAGGGTGTGGGTCATCGGACTGTCGATGGTCCAACGTGCCATCGTGAACCCTTTCCACTCGTTCTCGATGACTTCACGATATGTCGCGTCCCCGGCGAACTCAAGATATGTCGCGGATATCAGGGTCGGGTCAGGGGTATCCCCGGGGAAGGTCCCGGACACACGCGAGGGGCCCGGGTCATGATGACCCGGGCCCCTCGGACCGTGCGCCGCCGGAGCGGCGCGGCACCACTACTCTTCGTCCTCGTCGTCCAACCTGGCCAACCAGGTGGCCAGGCGCTCGACGGGGGTCTCGAACTCGGGGTGGACGTCGGTGAACACCCGCAGCTGCTCGGCGAGCCAGGCGAAGCTGACCTCCTCCTCGCCGCGGCGGTTCTCCAACTCCTCGATTCCGCGATCGGTGTAGTACATACCTTCCCTCACCGCTCGGACCGGACCCGGGACGTCCAGCACCCTGACACGCCCCGGGTCCGCGTGGCTACTCGGCGGGCGGGAAGACCGTGTCCACCAGAGCGCGCTGCTCGGCCTCGTGCCTCTTGGCCGAACCGGCGGCCGGGGCGGAGGAGGCCGGACGCGAGATCCGGGTGAAGGGACGGTCGAGCTGCTCGGAGAAGACCAGGGCGACGAAGGGCCACGGACCCATGTTCGCCGGCTCCTCCTGGACCCACAGGACCTCGCCCGCGTTCGGGTAGGCCTTGAGCTGCTCGCGGATCTCCTCGATCGGCAGGGGGTAGAGCCGCTCCGCGCGGATGATCGCCGTGTGCTTGTCGCCGCTCTTGCGACGGGCGGCGTCCAGGTCGTAGTAGATCTTGCCGGAGCAGATCACCACGCGACGCACCTTCTCGGGGGCGATGGAGTCGTCCCCGATCAGCGGGCGGAAGTGGCCCGAGGTGAAGTCGTCGGCGGCCGAGGTGGCGGCCTTCAGACGCAGCAGCGACTTGGGCGTGAACACCACGAGCGGACGCTCGAACGGCGACTTCGCCTGCCAGCGCAGCAGGTGGAAGTAGCTCGCCGGGGTGCTCGGCATCGCGACGGTCATGTTCTCCTGCGCGCACGCCTGGAGGAACCGCTCGATGCGGGCGGACGAGTGGTCCGGCCCCTGGCCCTCGTAGCCGTGCGGCAGCAGCAGGGTGACGCTGGAGCGCTGGCCCCACTTCTGCTCGCCCGAGCTGATGTACTCGTCGATGACGGTCTGGGCGCCGTTGACGAAGTCGCCGAACTGCGCCTCCCACATGACGAGGGCGTCCGGACGGGTCAGCGAGTAGCCGTACTCGAAGCCCAGCGCCGCGTACTCGCTGAGCAGCGAGTCGTGGACGTGGAACTTCGTGGTGCCCTCGTCGAACTGCTTCAGCGGCGTGTGGACCTCGCCGGTGTCGCGGTCGACGAGCGAGGCGTGACGCTGACCGAAGGTGCCGCGACGGCTGTCCTGACCGATCAGACGGACCGGGTGGTCGTCCATCAGCAGGGAGCCGAAGGCCAGCAGTTCACCGGTGGCCCAGTCGATCGCGTCGTTCTCGACCATCGTGGCGCGACGGGTCAGCTGCGGGGCCAGGCGCGGGTGCGCGGTGAAGCCCTCGGGCAGGGAGACCTGGGTGTCGATGACACGCTTGACGGTCTCGGTGCTGATCGCCGTCTCGACCTTGGAGTGGTCCAGGCGGGCCTCGGTGAACACCTCGGGCTTGACCACGGAACCCGGCTCGATCGGCCTCTTCTCGACCTCGCGGGTCTCGGTGAAGGCGCGCTCGAGCTCGCTGTGGTAGTCGCGCAGGGCCTGCTCGGCCTCCTCCACCGTGATGTCGCCGCGGCCGATGAGGGCCTCGGTGAACAGCTTGCGGGTGGAGCGCTTGGCGTCGATGACGTCGTACATGAGCGGCTGGGTGAACGCGGGGTTGTCGCCCTCGTTGTGCCCACGACGCCGGTAGCAGACCAGGTCGATCACGACGTCCTTGTTGAACGCCTGACGGTAGGCGAAGGCCAGGTGCGCGACCCGGACCACGGCCTCGGGGTCGTCCCCGTTGACGTGGAAGATCGGCGCCTGGACCATCCGCGCGACGTCGGTGGCGTACACGCTGGAACGGCTGTCGGTCGGCGAGGTGGTGAAGCCCACCTGGTTGTTCACGATGACGTGCACCGTGCCGCCGGTCCGGTAGCCGCGCAGCTGGGACAGGTTCAGGGTCTCGGCGACCACGCCCTGTCCGGCGAACGCCGCGTCACCGTGGATGAGGATGGGCAGCACGGTGAAGCCGTGCGGGCCCTTGTCCAGCACGTCCTGCTTGGCGCGGACGATGCCCTCGGCGACCGGGTCGACCGTCTCCAGGTGGGAGGGGTTCGCGGCCAGCGAGATCTGGATCTTGTCGCCGTCCGGGGTCTCGAAGACGCCCTCGGTGCCCAGGTGGTACTTGACGTCGCCGGAGCCGTGGGCGCTACGCGGGTCGAGGTTGCCCTCGAACTCACCGAAGATCTGCCCGTACGACTTGCCACAGATGTTGGCGAGCACGTTCAGGCGACCGCGGTGGGCCATACCGATGACGGCCTCGTCCAGCTCGGCCTTGGCGGCCTTGGAGATCACGCCGTCCAGCAGCGGGATGAGGGACTCGCCGCCTTCGAGCGAGAAGCGCTTCTGACCGACGTACTTGGTCTGGAGGAAGGTCTCGAAGGCCTCGGCGCTGTTGAGCCGGTGCAGGATGTGGAGCTGCTCGTCGCGGTCGAGCTTCTCGTGCTCACGCTCGACGTGCGACTGGATCCACTCCCGCTCCTCCGGGCTCTGGATGTGCATGTACTCGATACCCACCGTGCGGCAGTAGGTGTCGCGCAGCACGCCCAGGATGTCGCGCAGCTTCATGACCTGCTTGCCGCCGAAGCCCCCGGTCGGGAACTCGCGGTCCAGGTCCCAGAGGGTCAGGCCGTGCTCCAGCACGTCCAGGTCCGGGTGCTTGCGCTGCTCGTGGTCGAGCGGGTTGGTGTCGGCCATGAGGTGGCCGCGCACGCGGTAGGCGTGGATCAGCTCCTGGACCCGGGTGGTCTTGTCGAGCTGGGTGGCCTTGTTGACCTTGATGTCCTGGACCCAGCGGACCGGCTCGTAGGGGATCCGCAACGAGTTGAAGATCTCGTCGTAGAAGCCGTCCTCGCCCAGCAGGAGCTGGTGGATCCGACGCAGGAACTCGCCCGACTGGGCGCCCTGGATGATCCGGTGGTCGTAGGTCGAGGTCAGGGTCATGACCTTGCTGATGCCCAGGTCGCTCAGGGTGTCCTGAGAGGCGCCCTGGAACTCGGCCGGGTACTCCATGGCCCCGACGCCGAGGATGGTGCCCTGGCCGGGCATCAGGCGCGGCACGGAGTGCACGGTGCCGATGCCGCCCGGGTTGGTCAGGCTGATCGTGGTGCCCTGGAAGTCCGTCACGCCCAGCTTGTTGTTGCGGGCCTTGCGGACCAGGTCCTCGTAGCCGCTCCAGAACTCGTTGAAGTCCATCTCGTCGGACTTCTTGATGGAGGGCACGACCAGCTGACGGGAGCCGTCGGGCTTGGGGAGGTCGATCGCCAGACCGAAGTTCACGTGTTCGGGCTTGGCGACGCCGGGCTTGCCGTCGACCTCCACGTAGGCGTGGTTCATCTCGGGCATGGCCTTGAGGGCCTTGACCATGGCGTAGCCGATGAGGTGGGTGAAGGAGACCTTCCCACCGCGGCTGCGCCGGAGATGGTTGTTGATGACGATGCGGTTGTCGAACAGCAGCTTGACCGGCACCGCGCGCACGCTCGTCGCGGTGGGCATGGTCAGGCTCGACTCCATGTTGGTCGCGGTACGGGCGGGTGCGCCACGCAGCCGCTCCTCCTTGACCTGGAGTGCATCGTCGGTGCTCTTGGGTGCTGGGGCCGTGGTGGCCTTCTTCTTGGGCGCGGGGGTCGGGGCCTTCTCGGTCTGCGCCTTAGCGGCCGCAGTGCCTCCACCCTTCCCGCCGGCCGTATCCGCGGGCTTGTAGTCCGCGAAGAAGTTCCACCAAGCCTTGTCAACCGAATTCGGGTCGGTGAGGTACTTCTGGTAAAGCTCCTCGACCAGCCACTCGTTCGGGCCGAAATCTGTCAGGGGTTGAGACGCCTCAGACGACACGGCGGAGATCGCCCACTTCCGCAGCTCGCTTGTGAATGTTAAGGAAAGACGGGTGGCTGTCGGCAAGGCGGGCTCTGAACAAGCATGAAAGCGCTCCCCGTCGGGGGAGTGTCTGACCTGGCCGGCACTCGTCGGGTACCAGGCTACTTGTAACGGCATCCTTCGGGGGAACGCGAGGGTTGTTGAAACTGGGAGATACCTAACAATCTTTCACACGAGTCTTCTCGCTACGTGCCGGTCACTTTGCGTTGCGTGGTGACGGAGGCTCATTTCCTCCTGTTTGTCGGGTTTTTTCGTGAGCGGGGCTGTGACGGCTTCCGGTGTGCTGGGTCACACCTTTCCCGGTGAGTGATTCGCGTCCCTTCCCGGATGACCGAAGCCGGCCGTACCCGGAACGGAGGGCGACCGACGGCGAATCGGGTCCGCGCGGCGGTGAAACGCCGGTGAACGACGCCGAGGATGTGCGGATCTGTGCCGTCTTCCCCGTTCCTCCCCATCGGATTCCGGCCCCGCCTACGATGCGCCTACGAACAGCCGGATCACACGGGCGGGGGAGACCCATGAGGGGGCTGGGAGAACTGGAGGCGGCCATCATGACCGCGCTGTGGCGCGCGGACGGGCCGCTCCAGGTCCGAGGGATCCTGGAGACCATGGTCTACGACCGGGAACTCGCCTACACGACGGTCATGACGGTCACCGGCATCCTGCACCGGAAGGGGCTGCTGGAACGGGAGAAGGTCGGGAGGGCCTGGGCCTACCGGGCCCGGGAGACCCACGCCGAGTACACCGCCCGCGTGATGGGCGAGGTGCTGGAGAGCGGCCCCGACCCCGGGAGCACCCTGCGCTGCTTCGTCGAGCGCTTCGGTGACGAGGACGTGGCCCGACTGCACCACCTCCTCCACCAGGTCGGCGACCGGCGCGAGCGATATCGCTCCCAGGACTCAGCGACGACGCAGTGAGCGCACGCTCGGAGCGCACAGGGCCGCCAGCGTCGCGATGATCGTCAGCGAGGCCACCAGCAGCAGGGACCGGTCGACCCCGATCGCCTCGGCCGTCGGACCGATCGCGATCTGCCCCACCGGCATCGCCACGAACGAGCCCAGGGCGTCATAGGAGTAGACCCGTGAGAGCCGTTCGGTGGGGACGTTCTCCTGGAGCGAGACCTCCCAGGCCACACTGAACTGCTCCACCGCCATTCCGCCCACGAACATCGCGGCGAACAGCAACGGCACCATCGGCGACGGGCCCGCCAGGACGAAGAACGGCAACGTCTGGAGCAGGACCAGGGCCGTGCCGTAGAACAGCGCGCGACGCGGTTGCCAGCGGGCCGCCAGGACGCCGCCGACCAGCAGACCCACGCTGTTGGCCGCCATCAGCAGCCCCCAGGTGGTCCGCCCGAACGTCGCGTCGGCGATCCCCGGCCCCAGCACCCCGGTGGCCGCGGACCAGCCGGCGTTGACCACCATGAACTGCAACACGATGATCCAGACCCAGGGGCGGGCGACGAACTCCCGCCAGCCCTCCACCAGGTCGCGTAGGACGTTCCGGCCACCGTCGGTCGCCCCGGTCGAGGGGACCCGAAGGAGGGAGAAGGCCACCCCCGCCGCGGCGAACGTCAGGGCGTCCACGCCGATCGCCCAACCCGGCCCCCACAACCCCACGGCCACGCCGCCGGCCGACATCCCGGCGAACATCCCGAGCTGCTTGGCGATCCCCACCGAGGCGTTGGCCTGCCTCAGCAGAGCGCGCGGAACGGTCTGGGGGGTCAGGGCCGCGGAGGCGGGCAGGTTGGCGGCGGCCGCGGCCCCGTTCACCACGCTCAGCGCGATCATGAGCGGCAGCGAGGCCGTCCCGGTGAGCAGTGTCAGCGCCAGGGTCCCCTGGGAGAGCGCCGCGAGCGCGCAACCGCCGACGAGCACCATCGAGCGCGGCAGCCGGTCCGCGATCACCCCGCCGAGCAGGAGGAGCGCCACGTTCGCGATGGATCGGGCACCCACCACCAGGCCGACCTGGGTCAGGGAACCCGTCACGTCCAGGACGGCGAAGGCGAGCGCGACCGTGGCCATGCCGTTGCCGAACATCATCAGGACCCGGCCCGACGCCAGGGCCCGGAAGTTCCCGTAACGCAACGGGGCGAGGATGCCCCCGCCCGTGTCGGCGCTCGCGTCCATGCCCCTCCTCGTCCTCACGGGGCCGGCCCCCGATCGGGCATGTTCGTGGACGTCGGACGGCCGACGCAACGGGTTTTCCCGGGTCAGTCCAGGATCCAGCCGCGCCCTTCGGCCGCCAGCTTCTCCACCAGGGTGGCGCTGTCGTGCTCCTTGGCGAACAGGTGCTCGGGGCGGGTGATCGGGACGATCCACAGCCAGCGCACCGGGTCGCCCTGGAAGGTCAGCCCGGAGGTGTCCGGCGGGACCAGGGCGGGGTCGGTGATCAGGGGGCTCGGATCCTCCAGCAACAGGACCGCGCCCGCGTCACGGCGCATCGCCCGATCCTCCGGGTTGTCCAACCACTTGACCGTGTGGCCGGTGCCGAACCAGGTGACCGCGCGCCAGGGGAAGGCCCCGATCCACCGGAAGATCCGCGCCGCGTGGTGCGCGGGCAGCGTCGTGGCCAGGGCCAGCTCCACCCGGGCGTGCCCCGAGGTATCGGCCATGTAGCGGTCCAGGGTGGGCATCCGCTGCCCGCACATGCCCACGGTGGACAGGACCGTGTAGGGCCGTTCCTCGGTGGGCGGCCGCTCCGAGACCCGCAACAGCGGCGGGTGCCCGTCGGAGACGTCCCAGTAATGCCCGGCCTCGCCCACCCGGCGGTTCAGATGACCGAGGACCGTCCGCTGCACACCGCGCCAGGCGCCCGAGGCCCGTCGCCAGTCCCAATAGGCCTCCGCGTGCACGACCCGCGGCCACAGTCGGCGCTTCACCGAGTCCAGCTCCCAGGCGTAGGGGCTGCGTCCGATGGCCTCGCGCGCGTAACCGGGCAGACCGCTGTCGGCCTCCGCCCAGCCGGGGATCACGGCGAGCAGCCCCTCCTCGTCCAGCAGGGCGACCCCGTCGCCCTCCTCGAACCACACCGCGCGCAGGGTGGCCGGATCGAACCGGGGGCGTCCCTGCGGATGCTTGGTGTAGGCCTCGGGCATGAGCGGGGCCCGACCCCGATAGAGGTCGTCGGGGTCGCTCTCGGCGGGCGCGCTCTCGTGGTTGGCCAGCCACACCGGGACGCGGATGCGCTCTCTGGCGTCCAACAGGTAGGCGGCGGTCGTGTGGGAGTCGCATTCGACGACGACGCGACGGCTCTGGTAGGGGCTGATCTCGTCGAGCAGGACGTCGATCTCGGTCACCGGCCCTCCCGCGTGCCGCCGTCTCGGTGTCGTCTTGTCGTCGTGGTGGCCGGGGGCGGGGACCCGTCCGGGCCGTCCACACTGCGCGTAGAATCGACGGTAGTGCCCTGAGAGGCGGAGCAGCACCGCGGACGCGTATAGGTCGTATAACGACCCGCGTCGCCCCTTACCTTCCGCGCCGGGCGCAGTCCACCGACTCCATTCGTTACGGATACTTATGCCCGCCGAGCTCACTTTCGTCGCACCCCGCCGCGCCAAGCCGCCCCGGCACCTGGCCGATCTCAGCCCCGAGGAGTGCCAGGAGGTCGTCCGGGAGCTGGGGGAGAAGCCCTTCCGCGCCAAGCAGATCGCCAAGCACTACTACGGTGCCCTGGAGTCGGACACCTCGAAGATGACCGACCTTCCCGAGGCCTCCCGGGAGCGGCTCGGCGAGGCGCTGCTGCCGACCCTGCTCACCCCGGTCCGGCACATCACCTGTGACAACGGGATGACCCGCAAGACCCTGTGGAAGGCCTTCGACGGGGTGATGTTCGAGTCGGTGCTCATGCGCTACCCCGACCGCGTCACCCTGTGCATCTCCTCTCAGGCCGGCTGCGGCATGAACTGCCCGTTCTGCGCCACCGGACAGGCGGGGCTGACCCGCAACCTGTCCACCGGGGAGATCGTCGACCAGGTGGTCGCCAGCGCCCGCGACCTGGCCCGCGGCGAGGTCGCCGGCGGCCCCGGGCGGATCAGCAACATCGTGTTCATGGGCATGGGCGAGCCCATGGCCAACTACAAGCGGGTCCTCCAGACCGTCCGCCGCATCACCGACCCGGTCCCGGGCGGCCTGGGCATCTCCCAGCGCGGCGTGACCGTCTCCACGGTGGGTCTGGTCCCCGCGATCAACAAGCTCATCGACGAGAGGATGCAGGTCCGCCTGGCGATCTCCCTGCACGCCCCCGACGACGAGCTGCGCGACGAGCTGGTGCCGATCAACACCCGCTGGAAGGTCGAGGAGGTCCTGGACGCCGCCTGGCGCTACGCCGGGACCACCGGACGTCGGGTCTCCATCGAGTACGCGCTGATCAAGGACATCAACGACCAGGCCTGGCGGGCCGACCTGCTCGGCAAGCTCCTCAAAGGCCACCTGGTGCACGTCAACCTCATCCCGCTCAACCCGACCCCGGGCTCCAAGTGGACGGCCTCGCGCCCCGAGGACGAGCGCGAGTTCGTCCGGCGCCTCCAGTCCCACGGGGTGTCGGTCACCGTCCGTGACACCCGCGGCCAGGAGATCGACGGCGCCTGCGGCCAGCTCGCCGCCGCCGAGAAGTAGGACCGACGTGGTCGAGACCCTCCTGGCCTTCGCGTTCGCCGCCGCGGCCGGGCTGGTCCCGATCCTCAACGTCGAGGTCTACCTGTTGGGCGTCGTCGCCCTCATGGACGACGGCGCCCTCGTCGCGGTGGCCCTGGCCGCGGCCCTGGGGCAGACCCTCGGCAAGATCCCCTACTACTACGTGGGTCGGGGCACCCTCTCCGCGCCCTGGCTGCGCCGTCGCGCCCGGACGCCGGGCAAGTGGGCGAAGCGGATGGCGGAGTGGCGGACCAAGGCGGAGGAACGCCCGATCTGGGGTGTGGGGCTGTTGGCGTTGAGCTCCTTCGCCAGCGTCCCGCCGTTCATGGTGGTCTCGGTCCTCGCCGGGGTCGTGCGCATGAACCTCCTCCTCTTCTGCGCGGTCACCTTCGCCACCCGGGCCGCGCGCTTCCTCATCCTGGTCCTGGCCCCGGCCTGGGCCCTGTCCCACCTGCCCTGACCCGTACGAGGGGCGGGGCGTACACTCGTGGCACGTTCGGGGCCGCCGACGGGGCGGACCCCCTGGTCGCGGAGGTGAGGGTCCTATGGTGCGGGTCGCGGTCGCGCAGTTCTCCCCGGGGCGGGACAAGGCGGAGAACCTGCGTTCGGTGGCGGAGTTGACCGCCCGGGCCGCGGCGGACGGCGCCCGGGTCGTCCTGTTCCCCGAGTACACGATGTTCACCGCCTCGCGTACCGACCACCGCTACGTGGAGTCGGCCGAGCCGCTGGACGGGCCCTTCCTGTCCGACGCGGCGGACACCGCCCGCAGAGAGGGCGTGCACCTGGTCCTGGGGGTCAACGAGTCCCGGGGAGAGGACGCCGCGCACTTCACCAACACCCTGGTGGCGCTCTCGCCGCAGGGGGAGTCGGTGGCGCTCTACCGCAAGACGCATCTCTACGACGCCTTCGGGGTCAAGGAGTCGGACGTGGTGGCGCCGGGGCCGATCGAGGAGCCCCGCACCTTCGAGGTCGACGGTGTGGTCTTCGGCCTCCAGACCTGTTACGACCTGCGTTTTCCCGAGGTGACCCGGAGGATCGTCGACGCCGGGGCCCAGGTGGTCCTGTTGGCCGCCCAGTGGGTGCCGGGGCCGCTCAAGGAGGATCATTGGCGCACGCTGCTCCGTGCGCGCGCCATCGAGAACACGGTCTACGTGGCCGCTTCCGGTCAGTCGGCCCCGGTGGGGGCGGGCAACAGTATGGTGATCGACCCGATGGGCACGGTGGCGGCTTCCCTGGGGGAGCAGACCTTCGATGTCGCATCGGCCCGGGTTTCGGCCGAGCGTGTGGAGGCGGTTCGGGTCACGAATCCGGCCCTCGCCATGCGCCGTTTCGGTGTGACCCCGCTGCAAGAGGACTGAGGTCCTTGCCCAGGATCGTGTGTACATATCGGGCAGAGCGTATGAATGATCAGTCGGTGACCTGGGTCTTCCCAGGGTTCGTCACTTAGGGTTATGATTTCCCTGCACGGAGTGATTTAGATCGGTCCGGGCCCTTCCAGGCGCCGAGAGCTTCTGATTCAATTAAGAGCCGGTAACTATCGGCCCGCCAGACTGTCCTAAACCACGGGGGGAGCAAGGACATTGCGCGGAACGAGCACGATGTGCGAACCAGACATGCCGACCGACGTCGTATCCGGGACCTGTGTCTACGATCCGAGTCGGCTGAGTCCGGCGCAGTGCATGGGGGATGCCTGCGTCGTCTGCCACACCAAGTGGCCCAGGCCACGCAGGATCCTGGGGGAACTGCCGGACGGGGCCCATGTCTATGGATGCGACGAGTGCGCGGGGCTCATGGGGTACCGACCGGTGCCCGCGCGTAGGTCGCTGATCGTCGCGCGCTGACGCGGCGGTTCCGTGAAGACGGTCGCGCTCCGGGTCCAGGGGGAGTCTAGGACCCGGAGCGCTTCCGTCGACGCGCCCGCTTCCGTGGGGAGGAGGGGAATTGAGCGCGTCTTCTCGGGATGGTCGTCGTGACGCCCGTGAGGACGGAGAACGTCCCGGTCGGCGTCGATGGACACGATACTCCGTGTCGCCCGTCACCGACGGTCAGTAAGAGACATCCATCGGGTATTTCGTCGGATCGGGCCTACCCGTTGGTGGGAAAGCCCAGGTCGACACCGCCTTCGGGGCGCTGTCCGGGGTCGCTCCAACGGGCGGTCACGGTCTTGGTGCGGGTGTAGAAGTGAACACCCTCCGTACCGTGTACGTGGGAGTCGCCGAAGAGCGACTCCTTCCAACCGCCGAACGAGTAGTAGGCCATGGGGACCGGGATGGGCACGTTGATACCCACCATGCCGACCTCGATCTCGTTCTGGAAGCGCCGTGCGGCGCCCCCGTCGTTGGTGAAGATCGCGGTCCCGTTGCCGTAGGGGTTGGCGTTGATCAGCCCGACCGCCTCGTCGTAGTCGCGCACCCGCAGCACGCTCAGCACCGGACCGAAGATCTCCTCCCGGTAGCAGGACATCGTCGGCTCGACGTGGTCCAGGACCGAGGGACCGAGCCAGAAACCGTCGCCGCCACCGCCCAGCACGGGGTGCACCCTGCCGTCGATCGCCAGGGTCGCGCCCTCGCGGACCCCCGACTCCAGGTACGAGGCGACCTTGTCCCGGTGCTCGCGGGTGACGAGCGGTCCCATCTCGCTGCGGTCGTCGTCGCCGGGGCCGACCCGGAGCCGGGCCACCCGCTCCCGGATCCGCTCCATCAGGTCGTCGGCGACCGAGTCCACGACCGCGACCGCCGAGATGGCCATACAGCGTTCGCCGGCCGAGCCGAACCCGGCGGAGACCGCGGCGTCCGCGGCCAGGTCCAGGTCGGCGTCGGGCAGGACCACCATGTGGTTCTTGGCCCCGCCGAGAGCCTGGACGCGCTTGCCGTGCTCGGCGGCGACCCGGTAGACGTACCGGGCGATGGGCGTGGACCCGACGAAACCGACCGCGGCGACGTCCGGGTGTTCGAGGAGGGCGTCCACCGCGACCTTGTCGCCCTGCACCACGTTGAACACGCCGTCGGGCAGACCGGCCTCGGCCCACAGTTCGGCGATCATGAGCGAGGCCGAGGGGTCCTTCTCGCTGGGCTTGAGCACGAAGGTGTTACCGCAGGCGATCGCCAGGGGGAACATCCACATCGGGACCATCGCAGGGAAGTTGAACGGGGTGATGCCCGCGACCACGCCGACCGGCTGGCGGATCGAGTACGAGTCCACGCCCGTGGACACGTTCTCGGAGAAATCGCCCTTGAGCAGCTGGGGGACGCCGCAGGCGAAGTCGACGACCTCCAGGCCGCGGGCGACCTCGCCCTTCGCGTCGGAGAGGACCTTGCCGTGTTCGGCGCTGACGATCTCGGCCAGACGGTCGCTCCGGGAGTCCAGGAGCTCGCGGAAGCGGAACAGGGTCCGGACGCGCTTGGACAGGGGGGTGTCCCGCCAGGCGGGGAAGGCCGCCCGCGCGGCGGCGACCGCCGCGTCGACCTCGGCGGGCCCCGCGAGGTCGACCGTCCCGGTGATCTGACCGGAGGCGGGGTTGTGGATGTCCCCGCTCCGCTCGGTGGGGCCCTCGTGGCGGGAGCCGCCGATCCAGTGGGTGACGTGTTCGCTCATGCTCTCCTCCTCGTCTCGGGTGTTCCTCAGGCCTGCTCGGCCACGGCGTGGACGGCGTCCAGGAGGATGTCGCGCCCCTCGGCGGCCTCCTCGGTGGACAGGGTCAGCGGCGGGGCCATGCGCAGCACGTTGCCGTGCACGCCGCCCTTGCCGACCAGCAGGCCGCGTTCGCGGGTGGCCTCCAGGACCCCGGCCGCCAGGGTCGGGGAGGGGGCCCCGCTCTCGGGGTCGACCATCTCGACGGCGAACATCAGCCCCTTGCCCCGAACGTCGAGCACGCAGGGCAGCTCCCTGAGCGCGCGCAGGCCCTCCAGGACGGTCCGCCCCTGGCGCAGCGCGTTGTCCTGGAGGTCGTGGTCCAGGACGTAGTCGAGGGTGGCGCCGGCGGCGGCCATGGACACCGGGTTGCCGCCGAAGGTGGCCACGCCGAGCGCCCCGAGGCCGTCCATGAGGTCGCCCCGGGCCACGACGCCGCCGACGGCGAAGCCGTTGCCGAGCCCCTTGGCGAAGGTCATGGCGTCCGGGGTGACGCCGTGGGCGCCGATGCCGAAGAAGTCCGTGCCGGTGCGGCCCCAGCCGGTCTGCACCTCGTCGGAGACGAACAGGATGCCGTGTTCGTCGAGGACCTCCTTGTAGGCGCCGTACAGGCCCTCGGGGGGCATCGCGAACCCGCCCACGCCCTGGATCGGCTCGGCGATCAGGCAGGCCACGTTCGGCGCGGTGGTGTCCAGGACGGCGCGCAGGTCGGCCACGCACCGGTCGATGTACTCGCGCTCCGACAGATCGCGGAACAGGGGCGAGGCGTGGTCGGTGCCGTGCAGGTAGTGCACGTTCAGCGGGGAGAGCGCGGAGTTCTTCCACGCCCGGTTCCCGGTGACCGCCACGGTGCCGAAGGAGCGTCCGTGGTAGCTGCCGCGCATGGCCAGCACCTCGTCGCTGCCTCGGGCGTGGGTGGCCAGCAGCAGGGCGGTCTCGTTGGCCTCGGTGCCGGAGTTGGTGAAGAAGACCTTGGCGTCGGGGATCCCGGACAGCCGGGCGATCTTCTCGGCCAGTTCGACCTGGGAGCGGATGAGGTACAGGGCGGAGGTGTGCACGACCCCCTTGGCGATCTGGCGTTCGACCGCCTCACGGACCTCGGCCACGTCGTAGCCGAGCATGTTGGTCACGATTCCGGTGAAGAAGTCCAGGTAGGTGCGGCCTTCGGCGTCGGTGACGCGGCTTCCCTTGCCGCTGACGATCTCCAGCGGGGACTCGTAGTAGAGGGGCGACCAGGAGGGCATGACCGCGCGGTGGCGCGAGAGGAGTTCCGACATGCCCCCAGTCTCGCCCGGCTCGGCGTACTTGACCAGGATCACACTGTTGACAACATGCTGGCGGCCTTTACAGAATGTAAAGCCTCCTTCAAGGCGTTCCCCTTCGTGCTCACGAACGAGGAAAAGCGAGCACTTTGTAAAGAGAAACCGCCTCCGCCGTGACAGAACGACTAGAGTGAGACCGTGCTCCCCACACTCGCCGAAGTTCTCAGGCTCCCGGCCCTCCAACGCGCCCGCCCCCGGGTGGTCACCGGCTCCGAGTACCTCGACGTGGCGGTGCGCTGGGTGCACATCGCCGAGGTCACGGACCTGGCCCACCTGTTGCGCGGCGGCGAACTGGTGCTCAGCACCGGCATCGCCATGCCCGACGACCCCGAGGCGTTGCGCCGCTATATCGAGGACATCGCCGACGCGGGGGTGAGCGGTATCGCGGTCGAACTCGGCCGCAAGTACCACGCCGAACTGCCCGCCCCCTTCCTGGAGGCCGCCCGCGACGCCCGGCTCCCGGTCGTCCTGCTCGACCGCGAGGCCCGCTTCGTCGAGATCACCGAGGCCGTGCACATCCGGGTGGTCAACGAACAGTTGGAGGAGCTGCGCGAGTCGGAGAAGCTCCACTCGGTCTTCACCCAACTGTCCGTGGAGGGCGCCGACGCCGCCCAGATCCTGCGTGAGGTCGCCCAGCTCTCCGGCTGCCCCGTGGTCCTGGAGAACCTCACCCACCAGGTGCTGGCCTGCGACCTCAACGGAGAGGATCCCGGCACCCTGCTGACCTCCTGGGAGAGTCGATCGCGGGCGGTCCGATCCGGTAGCCGGACCGTGCACGTGCCCTCCACCGGCTGGTTGGTCACCACCGTCGGCGCCCGCGGTCAGGACTGGGGGCGCCTGATCCTCATCACCGGCGCCACCCCCACCGCGCGCCAGACCATGCTCATCGAACGCGCCGCGACGACCCTGGCCCTGGGACGGTTGCTCGAACGCCACCAGGAGAGTCTGGAACGTCAGACCCACCGGACGATCATCACCGGCATCATCGACCGGGCCTACTCCGAACCGGAGGAGGCGCTGGTCCGCGCCCGCGCGGTCGGCGTACCGCTCAACGGACGCGAGCTGGTCGCTCTGGTCCTGCGTCTGCGCGAGAGCGGCACCGGCCTGGCCGCCCAGGCGCGTCTGTCCGACACCGCCGAGGGCGCGGCCAAGGCCTGCCGGGAACTGCGACTGCCCGCGCTGGTGGGTTCCCTGGACGACCTGCGCGTCGGCATCCTGCTGGCCCTGCCCTCACGCCCGCGCCTGGACCCCATCCTGTACCTGCTGGCCGAGCGGGTGCGCGCCACGGTGGGCGACGCGGCGGTGCTGGCGGTGGGCTCGACCGCCGACGACATCCGCGAGGTCCGCCGCTCCTTCCTGGAGGCCCGCCAGGTCGGCGACGTGGCCGTCCGGCAGAGCGACCACCGCCCCTTCTATCGGCTGCCCGACCTGCATCTGCGCGGTCTGCTGCACCTGTTCCGCGACGACGAGCGCCTCCAGACCTTCGTGGAACGCGAACTGGGGCCGTTGCTGGACCACGACGCGCGCCACAACGGCGATCTCACCGACATGCTCCGCCACTACCTGGGCGCGGGCCGCAACAAGGCCCTGGCCGCGAGCAGGGCGCATCTGTCCAGGCCCGCGTTCTACGAGCGGCTGCGGCGGATCGCCAACGTGCTGGACGCCGACCTGGAGTCGGTGGAGGACTGCCTGTCGCTGCACGTGGCCCTGTTGTCCCTGGACTCGGTCCGAGAACAGCCCTGATCCGTCGTGGGGCGTTCGCGCTCAATCGCGCCGGTGACGTCGCTCCACCTCGGCACCGACCTTCTCGAAGGCGCGCAGTACCCGTTGGACGGCCAGCCGTTCGGCCTTGTCGGGGCGCAGGACGGCGGAGACGTGCCGGGCGGAGGGGACCCCGGTGAGAGGGCGCAGCACCACACCCGAGTCCGGCGGTGTGGTGAAGCGGGGCAGGACCGCCACCAGCGCGCTCCCGGCCACCAGCGACTCGATCAACCGGTTGTCCCAGAGCCGTTGGGTCACTCGCAGCTCCTTCCCGGTCACCTGCTCGATCGCCTTCGGAACGGTGTCGAAGGGGTAGCCCTCGGGGACCCCGATCCATTCGAGGTCGACCAGGTCGTCGGGGCTGACGTCGGTCCGGTCGGCCAGGGGATGGTCGGCCGCCATCGCGATGTCCAGCGGCTCTCGGGCCAGGGGGCGCACGGTCAACCCCTCGGCGCCGGCCGGTCGGACGCTGGTGAGGCTGTGCGCGATGACGACGTCGTTGTCGGCGGTCAGTCCGGCGAACTCCACCTCGGCGAGGTCGTAGTCGCTGCAACGCAGGGTGATCGAGGTGTCGGCCAGGTCGTGCATCGCGTCGCTCAGCAGGAACGTCGCGGCGCTGGGGAGGGCGGCCACGGTGACCGTGCCGGAGGGCTCGCCGCGGAAGGAGTCCCAGCGGGCCTGGACCCTTTCGAGGGCGGCGGCGACGCTCACCCCGCCCTCCGCGAGCAGCAGCCCCGCCTCGTTCAGGCGCAGGCCGCGGCCGGACGGCTCCACCAGAGGGGTTCCGAACTCCCGTTGGGCCGCCTTGAGCTGTTGTGACACGGCCGAGGGGGTTCGGTGGGTCGCCTCGGCGACCGCGGTGACACTGCCGCGTTCGGCGAGTTCGCGCAACAGCGCCAGGTGTCGGATCTCCATGTAGCAAGGCTACATCGTGAGTGTCCGAATTATTGATTGTGCTTAAAAGAGAAACCTGGTGACCTGGACGCATGCCGTTTCGTCATCGCCTGCTGGCCCTCTCCGTCGCTCTGATGTGGGGCCTCAACTTCATCGCCATCGACGCCTCGCTCGTCCACTTTCCTCCGTTCTTCCTTGTGGCCCTGCGCTTCGCGTTGATCGCCCTGCCGACGATGCTGCTGGTCCCCTGGCCGGGGGTGCCGGTGCGCTGGCTGGTGGGCTACGGGTTCGGCTTCGGTGTCCTCCAGTTCCTGTTCCTCTACTGGGGGATGGCCTCCGGCATGCCCACGGGCCTGGCGTCGCTGGTCCTCCAGGCGTCCGCGCCCTTCACCGTGCTCCTGGGGGCGACGTTCCTGCGGGAGCGGGTGAGCGGTCGGCAACTGGTCGGCGTCCTGATCGCCGTGTGCGGCATGGCCCTGGTGGGATGGCAGCGGGCGGAGAACGCCGCCATCGTTCCGTTCCTGCTGACCCTGGCGGGCGCCTTCGGGTGGGCGATCGGCAACACCTGCAACCGATTGGCCCGGCCGACCGATCCGCTGCGGCTGACGCTGTGGATGTCGGTGGTCCCGCCCCTGCCGATGCTGGCGCTGTCGCTGATGGTCGAGGGCCCCGACCGGATCCTGGACTCCCTCACCTCGTTCGGCGAGCCCGGGGCAGCGGCCGCCGTGGCCGGTCTGGTCTACACGGTGGTGATCGGCACCGTGGTCGGCTCCGGTGTGTGGACCTGGCTGATGACCCGTCACCCGGCGGGGGTGGTGGCGCCGTTCTCGATGCTGGTGCCGGTCGTGGGAATGACGGCCGCGTGGGCGGTCCTCGGTGAGACCGCGAGCCCGGGGGAGCTGGTCGGCGGCGCTCTGGTCGTGGGCGGGGTGCTGTGGGGCAGCACCCGTGGCCGACGCCCCGTCCCTCCGGACACGGAGAGGGCCGGGCCGCGCTCGAACGAACGCGACCCGGCCCGGGTCCCTCAGCCGGAATGAGCCGGCGGGGCGGGGGACGGACCTCCCCGCCCCGCGACGGCGGACTACAGGCCGGCCAGGCCCTCCTCCAGGATGTCCAGGCCCTCGCGCAGCAGCTCGTCGCTGATGGCCAGCGGCGGCAGCATCCGGATCACGTTGCCGTGGGTGCCCGCGCTCAGCAGGATCAGGCCGCGGGAGTGGCAGTGCGCCACGACCTGGGACAGGGCCTCGGTCGCGGGCTCCTTGCCGTCCTTGACCAGCTCGATCGCGACCATCGCGCCGCGTCCGCGCACGTCGCCGATGACCTCGTACTTGTCGGCGAGGGTGCGCAGCCGGTCCAGCATGAGCGCGCCGATCTCACGGGCGCGGCCGACCAGGTCGTCGGATTCGATGGCCTCCAGCGAGGCCAGCGCGGCGGCGCAGGCGGCCGGGTTGCCGCCGTAGGTGCCGCCGAGGCCGCCGCCGTGGACGGCGTCCATCAGCTCGGCGCGGCCGGTCACGGCGGCCAGGGGCAGACCGCCCGCGATGCCCTTGGCGGTGGTGATCAGGTCGGGCACCACGCCCTCGTGCTCACAGGCGAACATGTCGCCGGTGCGGGCGAAGCCGGTCTGGACCTCGTCGGCGACGAACACGATGCCCTTGGCACGGCAGAACTCGACCAGGGCCGGGAGGAAGCCGGGGGCGGGCTCGATGAAGCCGCCCTCGCCCTGGATGGGCTCGATGACCATCGCGGCCACGTTCTCGGCGCCGATCTGCTTGGTGATCTGCTCGATCGCCGCGGCGGCGGCCTCGGGGCCGCAGTTCTCCGGTCCGGTGGGCCAGCGGTAGGCGTAGGCCATGGGCATGCGGTGCACCTCGCCCGCGAACGGCCCGAAGCCCTGCTTGTAGGGCATGTTCTTGGCGGTCAGGGCCATGGTGAGGTTGGTGCGACCGTGGTAGGCGTGGTCGAACACCACGACCGCCTGGCGGCCGGTGGCGTTGCGCGCGATCTTGACGGCGTTCTCCACCGCCTCGGCGCCGGAGTTCAGGAGGATCGAGCGCTTCTCGTGGTCACCGGGGGTGATCCGGTTGAGGGCCTCGCACACCTCCACGTAGCTCTCGTAGGGGTTCACCATGAAACAGGTGTGCGTGAAGCGCCCCATCTGCTCGGCGGCGCGCTCGACCACGCGCGGGTCGGCGTTGCCGACGTTGGTCACGGCGATGCCCGAACCGAAGTCGATCAGGGCGTTACCGTCGACGTCCTCGACGATCCCGCCGCCGGCGCGCTCCACGTAGACCGGCAGGGTGCTGCCCACGCCCTGGGCGACGGCGGCGCTGCGGCGCTCCTGGATGGCGCGGGACTTCGGGCCGGGGATCTCGGTGACGATCCGGCGGGACTGGACGACCTCGGTCGTGGCCATGCGGCTGCCTCCTTCTGGGCGTGGTCTTGCGGGCTGTCTCCCGGGGGCGATTCCGGGCGTGCGAGCAGAACACTAGGCCGTGTGGAACCCCGCACACATGGACACAGTGGATAATCGAAGGGAGGCCGTACGCCATTGCGTCAGGTGCGGTGCGGCCACAGAGGGGGAGGGGCGCGAACGCGCCACGAGCACGCGGGGAGAGGGGCGACGATGCCGCCGACTTTGGGTTCCCTGCTACGGACACCGCGACTGCGACTGCGGCTGCTCGCCGGATCCGACCTGCTGCGACGCGAGGTGGAGTGGGTCGCGGTCAGTGAGCTCACCGACCCCACCCCCTACCTGGCCGGCGGCGAACTGGTGCTCACCACCGGGGTGCGCTGGGCCGACAACCCTCCCGACCTGCGCTCCTACGTGCGGAGACTGGCACAGAAGAACGTCGCGGGCCTCGGCTTCGGCGTCGAGGTCAACTTCGACCGGACCCCCGAGGAACTGCGCGAGGCCGCCGAGGAGTTCGGCCTGGCCCTGATCGAGGTGGCACGGGAGACCCCCTTCATCTCGATCGGCAAGGAGGTCTCGCGACTGCTGGCCCAGGAGGAGTACGAGGGGCTGAGCCGCGCCTTCGCCGCCCAGCGCGATCTCACCCGGGCCGCGCTGGACGGGTCCGCCGCCGTGGTGGACCGGCTGGCCCGTGAACTCGACGCCCGCGTCCTGCTCCTCGAACCGGACGGCGTGGTCCGGCACGCCTCGCCCGCCTCGGCCGTCGACCTCGCCCCGGATCTGGTCGGAGAGCTGCCCCGCCTGCGCGGCGCCGGCCCCAAGATCGGAGCCTCATTGGTCTCGGGGGGCGCGCGGATCTCGCTGCAACCCCTGGCCACGGGCCGCCGGGTACGGGGCTTCCTCGCGGTCGCCACCAGGGAGGGGTTCGGTTCCGACGACCGCACCCTGGTCAACGCGGCGGTGTCGCTGCTCTCCCTGGAACTGGAACGGCCGGCCCTGGCCCGGGGCCCCGGCCTCGGTCCGGGCGTGCTGTCGGCGCTGTTCGCCGGGGCCCTGGACCCCCGTCATCCGGGGGCGGAGGAGCTGATGGCCGGGCTGCCCGCCGAGCCGGTGCTGGTGGCC
This sequence comes from Nocardiopsis sp. LDBS1602, assembly GCF_035818715.1. Classification (NCBI taxonomy): domain Bacteria; kingdom Bacillati; phylum Actinomycetota; class Actinomycetes; order Streptosporangiales; family Nocardiopsidaceae; genus Nocardiopsis; species Nocardiopsis sp. LDBS1602. The sequence goes on from NZ_JAYLVW010000002.1 coordinate 849,283, forward strand.
GCGGCCCGAGGGCCCGTGCCCGACGGGCCGCCGGACGGGGTCCTGGTCACCACGGTGGCCGGGACCGGGGGCGCGTTGGCGCTCTCCTCCGCGGCGGGGTCGGGACACCTGGCCGAGGCGCTCGGGGAACTCTTCGACGGACCGGTCGGGTTGAGCGAGCCGGTCGGGTACGCCGACCTGGCGGTCGCCCGCTCCCAGGCCGAACGGGCCCTGGCCGCGGCGGAGGAGGAGGGGCGCGCGCTGCTGCGCTCGGACGAACTGCCCGGTGGACTGTTCGGGCTGTTGGACAGCCCGGCGGGGCTGCGTCTGGCGGAGGACCTGCTCGCCCCGATCGATCGGCAGCGCAACGCGGCCGAACTGCTGGCGTCGTTGCGCGCCTACCTGGCGGCCTCCGGGCGTTGGGACGCGGCGGCCGAACGGCTGGGGGTGCATCGGCACACCCTGCGTTACCGGATGAGGCGCATTCGCGAGCTGCTCCCGGGCGACCTCGACGACCCCGATCATCGGACGGAGCTGTGGGTGGCCCTGCGGCTGCGCGAGGGGCGTTCCTGACCCTTCCCCGACTCCCTTCACCCCGCCGATCAGGGGAGAAGGGCCACGGGTTCGTCCATTCCCCGGGCGGGCCCGCGCGGAATGCACCACAATGGGCCTTCATGGCGGAGGGTAATCGTCTGGTCACGGGATGGTCGAGGGGCGTAGTGAGGTCACTCCAGGACGACGAGCAGATCGGTCACGCGGGTTCGTACACGCCGGTGGGCGGGACCATCGGAGACGAGCCGGAGGCGGGTTCCGGGGTCGGCGCGGCCTCGCTGCGCTGGAAACGGTCGGTCGACGTGTCCAGGACGCACTCGTTCCTGGCCTACACCCGCTCCTGCCTGCACCGTGAGGCCGTGCACCGGCACGAGGCGACCGTCGGACGGTTGGACTCCGACGTCCACGCCTGCATGCCCGCCGGCCCCGAACTCCTCCTCAGCGGGGCCAGGGAGGCCCTGCCGCTCCACGAGGAGGGCACGCGCGTCGCGCGGCTGGCCGGGCGCCACGGCCAGGCGCTGCGCTACGGATACCCGCTCGTCGTCCTGGGGGAGGGTACGGGGGACGAGCGGATCGCGCTGCCGCTGTTCGTCGTCGACGTGCGCCCGGTGGAGGAGCCCGGTGAGCGCGACCGCCCCGGAACGTCCTCGCTCCGCGCCGTCGGCACACCCGACGTCAACGTCGCCCTGCTCGCGCGGATCGGCGTCACCGACCCCGAGGACCTCTTCGAATTGCGGACCCGACTGCGCTCCGGAGCCCCCGACCCGATCCACCGCCCCGCCGCCGTCGCCGAACTGGCGGCCAAGACCCGGATCCTGCTCTCCCGGCTGGAGATCGAGCGCGTGGACGACATCGATCCGCTGGGCACCCGCGGCCGCCCCCTTCGTCCGGTCCGGGGCGCCCACAACACCGCCGTGCTCTACCGGGCCGGCCCCGGCGGACGCCCCGAGGGAGAGCCGTTCGAGCCGGGCCTGCCCGAAGGTCTCCTGGCCGACCTCGATCCCACCGACCCGGAGGGGCTGGACCCCGACGCGGTGCCCGGCACCGCCCTGGAGCCCCTGCTCGGGAGCCGCCCCGAGGCCCGAGCACCTCGGGAACGCCCTCAGCGCGAACGACGCCGTTCCCGAAGCAGGGCGCGGGAGGAGGCGGTGAGCGAACCGGCCGCCCCCGAGATCGTGCCGATCGCCGCCTCGCCCCTGGGCCAGGCCCAGTACGAGGTCCTGCGGGCGGCCATGGGCGAGCAGCTCACCGTGGCCGCCGCCCCGCCCGGCGGCGGCGTGCACGATCTGGTCGACACGGTGGTGCGCACCGCCGTCGCCGAGGGGCAACGGGTCCTGATCTGTTGCCATGGCGAGAGCGACATCGACGAGGTCCTGGCCCGCGCGGATACCTCGCCCGAGCATCCGGTGGTCCGGGTGGGCGGGGTGGCCGAGGCGCGTCGACTCACCCGGATCCTGGTGCGCGACACGGGACTGCCGCCGGCGTGGATCACCGACCCGGGGGAGCCCGTGGAGCGCGAGGACGACCTCGTCGGCTCTTGGAACCGGATCCGCGAGGTGTGGGAGGCCATGGACGACGTGGCCTCCGGCGGGCACGTCCTGGCCGACCTGGCCTCCGAACGCGGCCGCGACATCGTTCGGGGCTGGAACCCGGAGAGCCTCTTCACGCCCGAGCGCGGCGGCCCCGAGTACTGGCTGCATCGGGCCGAGCGCGCCATCGCCGGTGGCCTGGGCGGGCTCTCGCACCGCTCGGCCGTACGCCGTGAACTCGGTGTGACGACCGATCCCGAGAGTCTGGCGCGACTGTGCTCGGTGGCCCGGATGGAGAGCGAGTGGCGCGAGGCCGTGGAACGACGGACCCGCCGCGCGCCCCTGAACGAGCTCACCGCGATCCTCGACGAGGCGATGGAGGAGCACCGCCGGGCCGGGGCGCTGCGGCTGAGCTCGGTCACCGGGCCACGGTTGCGGCGCGGGCGGGCCGCGGTCGTGAACCGTCTGGAGAGCCTCAACTGGAACGACGGCGGAGGCCGTCCGGCCATGGGGGACCTGCTCGACATCCTGCCCGCGTGGATCTGCCGCACCGACCAGGCCCGTGCCCTGCCCTCCGGTCCCGGATCGTTCGATCTGGTGATCGTGGTGGGGGCCGAACGGACCAGGGTCGGTGAACTGCTCCCCGTGCTCTACCGTTCGGTGCGCGCCCTGGTGATCGGCGACCCGGCGCACCCCGGACCGGCCACCGCCCTGGAACCGGAGGAGGAACGTCGCGCCCTGGCCACCGCCGGGCTGGACGCCGAGGAACTGGACGAGCGGGGGCTGCGCCACGGTACGGGGTCGGCGCTGCGGGCCGCCGCCCGGGGCGCGAGCGCCACGCTCTGGCTGGACGAGCACGACGGGGCGCCCGAGCCCTTGGCCTCGGTGGCCTCCGAGTACTGCTACGGAGGGCGGATCGCGGTCAGGACCGAGCCGCACCCCGGTGACGAGCCGGTCGTCGACTGGCGTGACGTGGCCGGTGACTGCGAGGCGGCGCCGGGTTCCTCCTACGTCAACCGTGACGAGGCCTATCGGGTCGCGGTGGTGGTGGACGAACTCGACCGGACCCTTCCCGAGGAGTGGACCCTCACGGTGGTCGCGCCCTTACAGCCCCAGGTGGCGCTGCTCCGTCGCCTGCTGCGCCAGTGCGTCCTGCGGCGCCGGGTCCGGGTCGGCGGCCCGGAGCTGCCGGTCGACGGTACGACCGACGTCACCGTGCTGTCCCCGATGCTCACGGCCGACGCCCCCGCGATCGCCGAGCGTCGGGTGATGGGGATGGGACACCTGTGGTCCTCGGTGCTCACCCGGACCCGACGACGTCTGGTGGTCGTGGGGGATCGCGCCCATTGGGCCGCCGGTCGTGGTCCGCTCACCGCCCTGCTCGCCCGGGACGGGGAGGGCGGGCTCGGGCTCGCGGAGGAACCTCGGGACGATCCGGCCACCGTCGCCCTGGTCGAGGCCCTGCGGGCCGCCGGGACCGAGGTGGTGGTGCGGCCGCGCGTCCGCGGCTGGGCGACCGACCTCGTGGTCCGTTACGGGGCGCGTCGGGTGGTGGTGCTGCTCGACCGCGAACCCGATGGTCCGGCCCTGCGCCGGCTGCTGGCCCGGGGCGAGGCGCTGGACCGGGGGGTCGAGGACCTGGTCGTGATCGTCCCCGCCTGGCGTTGTCTGGCCGACCCCCGGACCCTGGTCGAGGAGATCCTCTCCGCCTGCTGAGCACACGACCTAACCTTGAGGTGGCGCGGCATGTCCGGAACGCGCCGGTTCGCCCCGCGAGGGGCCGGGAAAGGGGAGGCACGAGTGCCGGAGGGCCACACACTGCACCGGTTGGCGGCGCACTTCGACAAGACCTTCGGGGGCACCACCGTGCGCGCGGGCAGCCCTCAGGGGCGCTTCGCCGACGGGGCCGCCCGTATCGACGGCCGGGTCCTCACCGAGGGGGAGGCCCACGGCAAGCACCTCTTCCTGGGTTTCGACTCCGGCGAGTGGCTCCGCGTCCACCTCGGTCTCTACGGTGCCTGGACCTTCGGCGACGCCGACGGGGAACGTCACCTGGGCGCCCCCCGTACCCCCGGAGCGGAGCGGATCGAACTGGAGCGCGACGTCGACGGGTTCGTGGTCCCGCCCGAGCCGGTCGGGGCCGTCCGGGTCCGGCTGGTCAACTCCACCGGCTGGGCCGATCTGCGCGGCGCCTCCGCCTGTGAGGTCATCACCATCGAGGACAAGCGCGCCGTCCAGGACCGCCTGGGTCCGGACCCGTTGCGCCCGGACGCCGACCCCGAGCGGGCCTGGCGCGTCGTCGACCGCTCGCGGACGACCATCGCCGCGCTGCTGATGCGCCAGGACGTGATCGCCGGGATCGGCAACATCTACCGGGCCGAGTCCCTGTTCCGGGCCGGGATCGACCCGATGACCCCCGGCCGCGAGCTGGGCAGGGAACGCTGGGACGCCCTGTGGGAGGACCTGTCGGCCCTCCTGCGGGACGGGGTCCGTGACGGCTACATCATCACGACCCGCCCCGAGGACCGGCCCGACCCCGAGGCCCACCCGGTGCCCCGGCCGGACACCCTCTACGTCTGTTACCGCACGGGAGAGCCCTGCCGGGTGTGCTCCTCGCCGATCTCCGCCACCGAACTGGCCGGTCGCACCCTGTACTGGTGTCCCGGCTGTCAGGCCTGACCCTCCCGGATCGTCCCCTTCTCGGGCCGCCGGGCCGCGGAAAAAGGCCTCGGCCGCCCGAGAGGCGTGGGTTACAATCCCCTCCCGATGGCTTAACCGGTTCAGCGAAGCAGAGTGGGGAGGCGGTGTGGGCTCTGTGATGCGGCGTCCCACGATCATGGACGTCGCCAGGGCGGCGGGGGTGTCCAAAGGGGCGGTCTCCTACGCCCTCAACGGTCGTCCCGGGGTCTCCGAGGCCACACGCGCGAGGATCCTCGCGGTCGCCCGCGAACTGGGCTGGGCGCCCAGCAACCCGGCGCGTGCCCTGGCCCCCGGCGGCCGGGTGGGCGCGATCGGCATGGTCGTGGACCGTCCGGCCCGCTCACTGGGCATAGAACCGTTCTTCATGCGGCTGGTCTCCGGGATCGAGACCGAACTGACCTCCTCCGGGATCGACCTGATGCTCCAGGTCACCGAGGACGTGGAGGCCGAACTCGCGGTCTACCGCCGCTGGGCCACCGAACGCCGGGTGGACGGGGTGATCATGGTGGACCTGCGGGTCGAGGACCCCCGCCCGGCCCTGGCCCGAGATCTGCCGCTACCCGCGGTGATCCTGGGCGGGCCGGAGGGCACCGGCGGGGTCCCGTGCCTGTACACCGACGACGCCGTCTCCGTGCGCGAGGTGGTGCACTACCTCGCCGCCCTGGGGCATCGGCGGATCGTCCGGGTGGCGGGCCCGGAGTTCTTCGCGCACACGCGCAGCCGGACCGAGGCCTTCCGCGAGGCGGCCCGCCTCGCCGGGGTGGCGGAGGCGCGCACGGTGCACGCCGACTACACCGGCGAGGAGGGCGCTCGGGTCACGAGGCGCCTGTTGGCCACGGCCGATCCGCCCACGGCCCTGGTCTACGACAACGACCTCATGGCGGTGGCGGCCCTGGGGGTGGCCTCCGAGATGGGGGTGGACGTTCCGGGTCGGTTGTCGATCGTGGCCTGGGACGACTCGGCGCTGTGCCGTCTGGTGCGGCCCTCGTTGACCGCGATCGCCCGGGACGTGGTCGGAAACGGACGCGAGGCGGCGCGGATGCTCGGCGGTCTTCTGGCGGAGGAGCGGGTCGATGACGTGGAGACCCCGCCGGGAGAGCTGCGGCCACGGGGGAGCACCGGACCGCTGTCCCACTGAACCCCGGCCGCCCCACCGGCCTCGACCGCCCCGTCGGCCCGCGTGCGCCGGGCGGGTTCTCGGTGACGTCGTGCCCGGTGAGGCTGTCACAAGCGCGTAACAGGGAAGTTCCGGGGGATTGACGGGCTTCTGTCGGTCATGTTGTTGTTGACGTCACTTACCCGGTTCAGCAACGGCCCTCCGCGCCCCTGTGTGGGAGCGCTCCCGGACCTCTGCACGGCACTCGGCCTCCCCCCGAGAGGGCCGACCGGGTGGAAGAAGGAGTCGAGATGAGATCTCTGAGGCTTCCCGCCGTCCTGACGGCGGTGGTGCTGGTCGCCACCGCCTGCACGGGAGAGAGCGGAGCGGGCGGTTCCGGCGGCTACCCCCGGAACGAGACCCTGTACACCACGGGCACCGCGTGGGGACCCCCGACCAACTGGAACCCCATCATGGAGGGCAACTACGCGGTCGGCACGGTGGGGCTGGTCTACGAGCCCCTCTTCCTGTTCGACCCGGAGGAGAACGACTACACGCCCTGGCTCGCCGAGAGCGACGAATGGCCGGACGAGAACACCCACGTCATCACCCTCCGCGAGGGGATCGAGTGGACCGACGGCGAACCGCTGGTCGCCGAGGACGTGGTCACCACCCTGGAGCTGGGCCACTTCGACATCCACTACAGCAACATCTGGGACTTCGTCGAGAGCGCCGAGGCCACCGGTGAACGCGAGGTCACCGTCACCTTCTCCGAGCCTCGCCCCCAGGAGTGGATGAACTGGGTCGCCAACCGCGCGATCGTCCCCGAGCACCTCTGGGCCGACAAGGACCAGGCGCAGGTCAACGACGACCCCAACGCCGATCCGGTCGGCACCGGCCCCTACGTCTACGAGAACCACGCCGACGACCGCATGGTCTGGCGCCGCAACGACGACTGGTGGGGCACCGAGGCGCTGGGGCTGGAGATGAGCGCCACCTACATCGTGGACATCGTCAACGCCTCCAACGAGGTCACGATGAACATGCTCGGCAACCACGAGGTCGACATGTCGAACAACTTCCTCCCCGGGATCGACCAGGTCATCGAGCGCGACGAGACCATCACGAGCTACTACGAAGAGCCGCCCTACATGCGGTCGGCCAACACCGCCTGGCTCATCCCCAACCACGAACACGAGGCGCTGGGCGATCCCGAGTTCCGCAGGGCGCTGGCCCACGCGATCGACATCGACCAGATCATCTCGGGCCCCTACACGAACCTGGTCGAGGCGGCCGACCCCACCGGCCTGCTCCAGCCCTGGGACGACTACATCGACCACGAGCTGGTGGCGGAGGAGGGCTTCTCCTACGACGCGGACGAGGCCGTGAGGATCCTGGAGGACGCCGGTTACGTCGACGAGGACGGCGACGGCTACGTCGAGACCCCCGACGGCGAACCCCTCTCCCTCGAACTGGCGGTCCCCTCCGGGTGGACCGACTGGATGGAGGCGGCCAACATCATCGCGGGCAACGCCGAGGAGGTGGGCATCGACGTCACGCCCGCCTTCCCCGAGCAGGACCTGCTGATCGAGAACTTCCGCAGGGCCGAGTTCGACCTGATGATCAACAACGACCGGGGTCTGAGCAACACGCCCTGGACCTACTACGACTTCATCTTCCAGCTGCCGATCCGCGACGAGCAGATCACCGCCAACTACGCCCGTTACGAGAACGAGGAGGCCTGGGAGCTGACCGAGAGGCTCGCGGCCACCCCGACCGACGACATCGAGGGCGCGGCCGAGATCACCTCGCAGATCCAGGAGATCTTCCTGGCCGATCTGCCGGTCATCCCGCTCTGGTACAACGGCCTGTGGTCGCAGTCCAGCAACCGGGTGTGGACCAACTGGCCGAGCGAGGACCCCGACACCCCCGACTCCTACGCCACCATGTGGAACAACCTGTACCAGCTGGGTGCGATCTACACCCTCGCCGAGATCGAACCGGTCGAATAGCGCGCACGTGGGGCGTCTCCCTCCACGGACGCGCCCCACACGCGCCCCCACACCCGGAGGACACACGTGTGGCGCTACATAGGCCGCAAACTCGGGATCTACGGCATCACCTTCGTCGTGGCGGTCACCATCAACTGGATGATCCCGCGCTTCATGCCCGGCGATCCCGTCCGCAGCATGCTCAGCAGGGCCTCGGTCTCCGACCCGGAGGCCCTGGAACGGATGACCGCCTACTACAACGAGGTCTTCGGCCTCGACACCCCTCTGCATCAGCAGTACTTCGCCTTCTGGGCCGGACTCTTCCGCGGTGACCTGGGAGTCAGCGTCTGGCTCTACCCCGAGCCCGTCGTCGACATCATCCTGCGGCACGTCCCCTTCACCCTCGGGCTGCTGCTGCCCGCCATCATCCTCAGCTGGATCATCGGCAATCGGCTGGGGGCCTTCGCCGCCCGCAGCAAGGTCCTGGACAACACCGTCCTGCCGATCGGCTACATCCTGACCGCCACCCCGTACATGTGGCTCGCGCTGCTCCTGGCCTGGGCCCTGGGCGTGGTCGGCGGGTTCTTCCCGACGGCGGGCGGCTACAGCTTCGCCCTCACCCCCTCATGGACGTGGGGCTTCTTCACGAACCTGGTCAGCCACTGGTTCCTGCCGTTCCTGTCCATGTTCGTGGTGGCGCTGGGCGGCTGGGCGATCGGCATGCGCAACATGATCATCTACGAGCTGGAGGCGGACTACTCGAACTACCTCCAGGCACTCGGCGCCCCGCGCCGCCTCATCCGCCGCTACGCCTTCCGCAACGCGATGCTGCCGCAGATCACCGGCCTGGCCGTCCAACTGGGCACGATCATCGCCGGGGCGCTGCTCACCGAGGTCGTCTTCAACTATCCCGGCCTCGGCACCCTGATCCTCAACTCCCTGAACAACAACGACTTCTTCCTGTTGCAGGGGATCTTCCTCTTCGTGGTGGTCGGAGTGCTGATCGCGAACTTCATCATCGACATCGTCTACGTCCTGGTCGACCCCCGTACCCGGGTGCGGATGACGGGAGGCGCGTCGTGACCGACGTCCCCGGAACCCCCGGCACCGCCGACCCCGGCACTACGGGGGCGGGCGGCGAACGCCGCACCTCCGAGACCCTCTACTACGCCCGACGCAACCCCAAACTGCTCATCGGCGCGAGCATCGTGCTCCTGCTGCTCGGCATCGGGCTGATCGGGCCGCTGTTCATCGATCACGGCCCCAACCAGTACATCGGCCCGCAGAGCACCCCGCCCAGCGGCGAGTACTGGCTGGGCACCACCTCCTTCGGACAGGACGTCTGGGCCCAGTTCGTCCACGGCCTGCGCTCGACCTTCCTCACCGGAACCCTCGGCGGCGGCATCGCCTTCCTCATCGGTACCACCGTCGGCTTCGTCGCCGGCTACAAGGGCGGGATCGTCGACGAGATCCTCAACATGCTCACCAACGTGGTGCTGGTCCTGCCCGGGATGGTCGTGCTCATCGTCGCCGTCGCCTACCTGGACGTGCGCGGCCTGGTCGTGCAGGCGCTGTTCATCGGCCTGACGTCCTGGCCCTGGGCGGCGCGGGCGGTCCGCTCCCAGACCCTGTCCCTGGCCTCCCGCGACTACGTGGACCTGGCCCGGCTCAGCGGTCGTCGCACCTGGCGGATCATCACCAGCGAGCTGGCCCCCAACATGAGCTCCTACCTGGTGATGTCGTTCATCCTCCTGTTCGGCGGGGCGGTGCTCATCGCAGCCGGGCTGGACTTCATCGGACTGGGCCCGGCCGGCGGGGTCTCGCTCGGACTGATGTTGGAGAGCGCCGTCGCCTGGAGCGCCCTGCAACTGGGCCTGTGGTGGTGGTTCATCCCGCCGGGCGCCGGGATCACCCTCCTGGTCGGTTCGATGTACATCCTCAACGTCGGGTTGGACGAGGTCTTCAACCCCAAGCTGCGGGAGCTGTGATGACCCTGCGCGTCAACGACCTGAAGGTCCACTACCGGACCCTGCGCGGGGACGTCCACGCCCTCGACGGGGTCGACTTCGAACTCGCCGACGGCGAGATCATGGGCCTGGCCGGGGAGTCGGGCTGCGGCAAGACCACCCTCGGCAAGAGCCTGATCCGTCTCGACGGGCGGATGCGGCACGTGGGCGGCACGGTCGAGCTGGACGGCGAGGAGCTGCCCATCGCCGACGACCGGGCGATGGTCCCGTTCCGCTACCACCGGGTCTCGCTCATCCCGCAGTACGCGATGAGCGCGCTCAACCCCACCCGCAAGATCGGGCGGATGATCGACGAGCTGCTGCGCTCGCGCGGGGTGCGGCCGCGCAAGGTCGCCGACGAGCTGCGGCGACGTCTGGAGCTGGTCGGCCTGGAGCCCGACGTGCTCGGTCGCTACCCGATCGAACTGTCCGGCGGGATGAAGCAGCGCGTGGTCATGGTCATGTCGACCCTGCTCGACCCCTCGCTGCTCATCGCGGACGAGGCGACCTCGGCCCTGGACGTGTCGACGCAGCGGTCGGTGGTGGAGTCCCTGGTGGGGTTCCGCGACCGCGGCTACGTCAAGAGCATGATCTTCGTGACCCACGACATCTCGCTCGTCCATCAGATGGCCGACACGGTCATGGTCATGTACGCGGGGCGCATCGCCGAGAAGGCGTCGACGCGCACGATCATCGAGGCGCCCCGCCACCCCTACACCCGGATGCTCATCGGGGCGCTGCCCGAGGTCGGCACGACCACCTCGGACACACGTCTGGAGGGGATCCCCGGCACCCCGCCGGGCCTGCTCGATCCGCCGGTCGGCTGTCGGTTCAGGGCCAGGTGCCCCCTCGCCTCCGAGGAGTGTCTGCGGACGCCTCCGTTGACGGAGGTCGCGCCGGGTCACCGGGTCGCCTGCTGGAAGACGGGAGCGTAGCGCCGTGCTGGAACTGAGCCACGTGCACAAGGTGTACCGGGTGGGCGCGTTCGGGGGAGGACGGCTGCGCGCGGTGCGCGACGTCGACCTGACCGTGGAGCCCGGTCAGGTGGTCTCGCTGATCGGAGAGAGCGGGAGCGGCAAGAGCACGATCGGGAAGATGGTGCTGGGGCTGACCCGGGCCGACGAGGGCCGCATCCTCTTCGAGGGGCGCGACGTCTCCCGCATCAGGGGCTTCGCCGCGCGCAAGGAGTACTACCGCCACGTCCAGGGCGTCTTCCAGGACCCCTTCAGCTCCTTCAACCCGATCTTCAAGGCCGACCGGGTCTTCGAGATGATCCGTTCCTCCTACTTCCCGAAGGTGTCGGACGCCGACTGGCGGGAGCGGGTCCTGGACGCGGTCGGCACGGTCCGGCTGGATCCGGGGAACGTGCTGGACAAGTACCCGCACCAGTTGAGCGGCGGGCAGCTCCAACGGCTGCTCATCGCCCGGGCGTTGTTGTTGGACATCAGACTGTTGGTGGCCGACGAGATCATCAGCATGTTGGACGCCTCCACCCGGATCGACGTGCTCAATCTGCTGGTCGACCTGAAGGAGCGGGGGCTGGGGGTCCTGTTCGTCACCCACGACCTCTCGCTGGGCAACTACGTGAGCGACCGGACGGTGATCCTGCGCAAGGGCGCCGTCGCGGAGATGGGGCCGACCCGCCGGGTGTTCGAGAACCCGCTGCACCCCTACAGCCGTCACCTGCTCTCGTGCGTGCCCCGGATGGACCGCACCTGGGCGGAGGTGGACGCGGAGCGGGCGGCCCATCCGCCGCCGGAGATCGACCTGCCCACGGTGGCCGAGGGCGACTTCTCCGCCCCGCTGATCGAGGTCGAGGAGGGGCACTTCGTCGGTATCGACCAGGGCTGACCGCACCACCACACCCCGGTAGGAGAGGAAGAACGATGAGCACGTGGCTCGACCTGCACGACGGCTGGTCCCTGACCCCGGTGGCCCCGACGGGGAGGGCCGCCGACATCGGGACGGTCCCCGCGACCGTTCCGGGGTGCGTCCACACCGATCTGCTCGCCGAAGGTCTGATCGAGGACCCCTATCTCGACGACAACGAGAACCGGCTGGCCTGGATCGGCCGCGGTGACTGGAGGTACACGCGTTCCCTCGCGGGGGAGCGCGCCGCCCTGACCGACGGCGCGGCCGAGCGGATCGACCTGGTCTGCGAGGGCCTGGACACCGTGGCCACGCTCCGCGTCGGCGGTCGGGAGGTCGGGCGGACGTTCGACATGCACCGCTCGTACCGGTTCGACGTCACCGAGGCCCTCGTTCAGGAGGGAGAGGCACCGGAGCTGGACGTGGAGTTCGCCTCGCCCTACCGGTACGCGGAGGAGAACCGGGAGCGGACGGGGCCTCTGCCCGGCGCCTACGACGAGCCCTACCAGTACATCCGTCGGATGGCCTGCGGCTTCGGCTGGGACTGGGGGCCAGCGCTGGTCACGGCGGGGATCTGGCGGCCGATCCGGCTGCACGCCTGGTCCACGGCGCGGATCGTCTCGGTCCGGCCCCTGGTCTCGCTCTCCGAGGACCACGCCACCGGGGTGGTCCGGGCCCACGTAGAGGTGGAGCGGACCGACGCCGGACACGACGAGCCGCTCGCCCTGACCGCCTCGATCGCGGGGGAGGAGGTCGCCGCGACGCTCGGCGCGGGGGAGACCACGGCGGTCCTGGAGGCGACCGTGGCCGACCCCGACCTCTGGTGGCCGCGCGGCCACGGCGATCGGCCGCTGTACGGGCTGAGGGTGACCGTGGCGGTCGGGGACGGCGTCCTCGACACCTGGGAACGTCGGATCGGGTTCCGTCGGGTCGAGGTGAACGAGGAGCCCGACGAGCACGGGACCTCCTTCGCGCTGCGGATCAACGGCCGCGACGTCCTGATCCGGGGCGCCAACTGGATCCCCGACGACACCTTTCCCTCCCGGGTCGACCGTGATCGCTACCGGACACGGATCGACCAGGCCCGCGAGGCCGGGGTGAACCTGCTGCGGGTGTGGGGCGGCGGGATCTACGAGTCCGAGGACTTCTACGAACTGTGCTCCGAGCGGGGCGTGCTGGTCTGGCAGGACTTCCTGTTCGCCTGCGCCGCCTACCCGGAGGACGAGCCCCTGTACTCGGAGGTGGAGGCCGAGGCGCGCGAGGCCGTCACCCGCCTTTCGGCGCACCCGAGCCTGGCGGTGTGGTGCGGCAACAACGAGAACCTCTGGGGACACGAGGACTGGGGTTGGAAGGAGGAGTTGGACGGACGCCCCTGGGGCGCCGGCTACTACCTCGACCTGCTGCCCCGAGTGGTGGCCGAACTCGACCCCACCCGCCCCTACCTGCCGGGGAGCCCCTACTCCCCCGGCGAGGGGGTCCACCCCAACGCCCCCGGACACGGTGTCACGCACCTGTGGGACGTGTGGAACGAACGGGACTACACCGTCTACCGCGAGCACGCCCCGCGCTTCGCCGCCGAGTTCGGTTATCAGGCGCCGCCCACGCACGCCACCCTGCGCGCGACGGTGACGGACGAGCCGCTCACCCCGACCTCGCCCGGCGTCCGCCACCACCAGAAGGCCATCGACGGGCAGGACAAACTGGCCCGCGGGCTGGTCGCCCACTTCGGAGACCGGGAGTGGGGCTACGACGATTGGCACTACCTGACCCAGGTCAACCAGGCTCGGGCGTTGACGGTGGGGGTCGGCCACTTCCGCTCCACCTGGCCCTACTGCACGGGCACGGTGGTCTGGCAGCTCAACGACTGCTGGCCGGTCACCTCCTGGGCGGCGGTGGACGGCGCCGGTCGCCGCAAACCCCTGTGGTACGCGCTGCGCCGCGTCCACGCGGACCGCGTGTCGGTGGTCCGACCAGTCGGAGAGGACGTGGAGGTCGTCCTGGGCAACGACACCGACCTGATGTGGGAGACCGAGGTGACGGTGGCCCGGCGGGAGATCGCCACGGGTGAGGTGCTCTCCTCGGTGACCCGATCGGTACGGGTGGAGCCGCGCGGGGCGCTCCGCGTCCCGGTGCCCGAGGGGGTGGGACGCGCGGGAGACCCGACGGCGGAGGTGTTGACCGTGGACGGGGCCGGAGAACGGGCCTGGTGGTTCTTCTCCAGGGATCGGGATCTGGCCTACCGTAAACCGGAATTCGATGGAGAAACACAGACGTTCGGCTCGGATTTGCGGGTGAAGGTGAGGGCCCGAGTGCTCTTGCGGGATCTGGTCCTGAACGTCGACAGGATCGATCCGGAGGTGGAGGCGGACAGCGCTCTGGTGACCCTGCTACCGGGGGAGTCCCATACCTTCACGGTGCTCGGTGGTGCGGGGCTGGATCCGGCGGCGGTGCTGTCCCCACCCGTTCTGAGGTGCGTCAACGACACCATGGCGACCCCTTCGTGAGCGTCTCGTGACCGTCCGGTGATCGCAACGTGAATCACACGCGTTCCCTTCAGTGCCCGTCGATATTCCTCGACGCGCCGTGCGGGTTGCCACATCGAAATCCCTCGCCATGTCGTGTGGCTGTGGTACGTTCAAGGGGATTGTTAGTCGTTGAATTTCGCAGTTGGTGTCTTGCCCGCGGAGTTTGTGACCGGCGGGCGGTTTCTCATGGAGTCGGCTCGCGGCAATTTTCGGGCGTGAGTATGCGTCCGTGTACACCGAGCTGAAGGAGAGAACATGGCTCAGGGAACTGTGAAGTGGTTCAACGGCGAGAAGGGCTTCGGCTTCATCTCCCCCGACGACGGTGGCCCCGACGCCTTCGTTCACTACAGCGCCATCCAGGGCACGGGCTTCCGTAACCTGGAGGAGAACCAGCGCGTGGAGTTCGAGATCGTCGCCGGTACCCGCGGCCCGCAGGCCGAGAACGTCGTCGCGATCTAAGACCGCATAGACGTGGTGTCGTCGCCCCCGTTCACGGGGGTGTGAACGTCACCTGAACACCCCCGGTGGGCATCGCCCGCCGGGGGTGTTCTCATGTCCGCTCAGGACTCCAGCAGCGCGCGGGTGCGCTCACGCACCTCGGGGGTGTCCAGGCCGCGCACGGTCACGGTGGTGCGGCGACGCAGGGCGTCGTCGACGGTCACCGCCCACTCGTGGTCGCGGGCGAACACCACCTGCGCCCACACGTCCGGTCCGTCGGGGTGGATCCGCTCGCCCAGGGCCGGCTCGTCGCGCACCAGCGCGGCGATGTCCATGGCCAGGCTGCCGTAGTGCGAGGCCAGGTGCCGGGCGACCAGCGGGTCGAGCCGGGTGCCGGGCTCGCGGTCGGTGATCAGACGCTGGGCGACCGCGTCGGGGCTGGCCAGGCCGGGCAGCGGGACCGTCCGCAGCGGGTCGGCCATGTCCTCGCCCAGCGGGACCGAGGCCACCTTGCGCAGCTCCTCCAGGACCGTCCGGCCGATGTGCCGGTAGGTGGTCCACTTGCCGCCGGCCACCGAGAGCATGCCGCCCCGGCCCTGGGTGACCACGGTCTCCCGCTTGGCCGAACTGGTGTCGCCGGGTCCGCCGGGCAGCACGCGCAGGCCGGCGAAGGAGTAGGTCATGTGGTCGCGGTCGAGGTAAGGAGCGTCGATGCCCAGGGACGCCTCGGCCAGGATCTGGTCGATGTCGGTGGAGACCACGCCGACCTGGGCCGGGTCGCCCTCATAGGCCTCGTCCGTGGTGCCCAGCAGCAGGTGGCCCTCCCACGGGATGGCGAAGGACACGCGGTACTTGTCCACGGGGATGGTGAGCGCGGCGCTCCACGGCTCCGGGGTGCGCAGCACCAGGTGGGCGCCCTTGGACAGACGCACGCTGGGGTCGGCGCCCGGGTTCTCCATGCGACGCAGGTGGTCGACCCACGGGCCGGTCGCGTTGAGGACCAGCTTCGCGTCGATCCCGAACTCGTCTCCGGCGATCCGGTCGCGCAGGTCGGCTCCGGTGACCCGGCCGCGCGTGGTGCGCAGCGACCGGACCTCGGCGTGGTTGAGTACGACGGCGCCGGCGTCGACGGCGGCGCGCACCGTCATCACGGCCATGCGGCTGTCGTTCATCTGGTGGTCGCTGTAGGCGGCGACCGACTTCAGGCCGTCGGTGCGCAGGCCCGGGGCCAGGCGGGTGGCCTGGCGCGGGGAGAGCAGGCGTCCCATGCCGTCGCCGAACGCCGACAGGGCCGAGTACAGGAAGACCCCGGCGCCCATCTTGGCGGCGCCGTGCGGGCCGTCGGAGTAGATCGGTACGAGGAAGGGCCGGTGGTTGACCAGGTGCGGGGCGACGTCGGCGGCGAGTGCGCGACGTTCCTTGTGGTTCTCGGCGACCAGTTTCACGTTGCCGGTCTGGAGGTAGCGCAGCCCGCCGTGGACGAGCTTGGAGGAGGCGCTGGAGGTGGCTCCGGCGAAGTCGCCGGCGTCGACCATGGCGACCCTCAGGCCGGCCTGGGTGGCGGTCCAGGCGATGGAGGTGCCCAGGATGCCGCCGCCGATGACGAGGAGGTCGAAGGTGCCCCGCGTGAGTTCCTCGCGTGTGCGTGCCCGGATCACGGGGGCGTCGCTGCGGTGGATGCTGGCGGTCATGGCTGGTGCTCCGTCCGTAGGGGAGGGGTGGCGAGTGCCGCACGTACCTGAACGGACTCCACGTTTCAGGCTGGTGTCACCTGCATAATACGACAATGCCGAACGCCACCCAAGGTCGGCCGTGTGTTGGCGGCGGCCTGCCGGGCATGGGGGTGAACATCACCATCGAAGGTGGTGCGGATGTGACTCCAGAGAGCAGAGTGGTCTCAAGGTGTCACTGATGTTCGGCATTGTCGCATGGTGGAGGGGTCGAGAGGCTTCGTGAGAGGTCTCGTGCGGGTCGTATCGGGGAGAACGTCCGAAGTGTCCGACCGGGGCCGGGAATCCAGGGTTTTCGGAACGGGCCTTCCGCTTCCGCGAACGGATTCGCCTCCTGGACTCCGGGTTCTGCCGATCACCCCCTCGGAAGGGGTTCCCGGATCTACGATGAGCCCCATCATGGCCACTAGGTACTCACCCACGATCCGGCGCCGCCGTCTCTCCGCCGAACTCCGGAGGATCAGGCTCAAGGCCCGCAGGACCAGCGAAGAGGTCGCGGTCGCCGCCGGGATGTCCAGGTCCACCTACTCCAACATCGAGTCGGGGGTGAAGAAACGCCCGCGGGTCACCGAGGTCAAGGCGATCCTGGACGCCTGCGAGGTGCCGTCCGGACGAGAGTACGACGAGATCCTCGACCTGTGTCGACAATCCCTGGAGCGGGGGTGGTGGACCCGCTACCGCGACGTCCTGGCCCCGCGCTTCGTCGGCTTCGAGACCGAGGCGCGCGCGATCACCACCTGGCAGCCGATCATGATCCCCGGACTGCTCCAGGTGCCCGAGTACATGAGGGCCAACGCCCTGGCCTGTCTGGCCGGCCCTCAAGAGGTACGGCGGGCGATCGACGCCCGCATGACACGCCAGCGCATCCTGGAGGACCAGGACCCGCCCGAGCTGTGGGCCATCTTCGACGAGGGCTCCCTCCTGCGGCTGAAGGACCACCCCGAGACCAAACGCGCGCAGGTCGAACACCTGCTGAAGATGGTGAAGCGACCCAACATCACCGTGCAGATGACCCGGGCCGACAAACTCAACCCGGGCTCCGGCGGCTCCTGCGTGCTCCTGGAGTTCCCCGACACCATCGACCCCACCGTCGTCTACCTGGAGACCGCCACCGACGGCATCTACCTGGAGGAGCCCGACGAGGTGGCGCGCTACCAGAACCTGCTCAACCACCTGCGGCTGGTGGCGCTGCGGCCGGGGGAGACCGAGGAGTACCTGCGCGAGGTCCACCTGGACCCGTGAAGAGGTTCGGGAACGGTGCCGCGAACGCCGAAGGGGCGTCCGGCCACCGCCGGACGCCCCTTCGGACGAGGACCTGGTGCTCAGGCGCCGAAGTTGGTGAGCTTCCAGATGAAGGCGCCGATCACGCCGCCGATGATCGGACCCACGACCGGGATCCAGGCGTAGCCCCAGTCCGAGGAGCCCTTGCCCGGGATCGGCAGCAGCGCGTGCGCGATACGCGGACCCAGGTCACGTGCCGGGTTGATGGCGTACCCGGTGGGACCACCGAGGGACAGACCGATCGCGAGGATCAGCAGACCGACGATCAGCGGCGAGAAGCCCATGGCGAACAGCGCCGACAGGTCGGCGTCGCCGGCCGACACCGCGCCGGCGTTCTCGCCGATGCCGAGGATGCCCAGGAGCAGCATCGCGGTACCGATGATCTCCGTGGTCAGGTTGGCGATCGGGTTGCGCACGCCCGGCGCGGTGCTGAAGACGCCCAGCTTGGCCTCGGGGTCCTCGGTGGGCTTCCAGTGCGCGTAGTAGGCCAGGAAGACGAGGCAGGCGCCGACGAAGGCACCGGCCATCTGCGCGGCGATGTAGCCGGGCACCTGCGACCACGGGAACTCGCCGATGCTGGCCAGACCGATCGTGACGGCCGGGTTGATGTGGCCGCCGCTGATGGCGCCGACGACGTAGACGGCCATCGCGACCGCCATACCCCAGCCGAACGTCACCACGATCCAGCCCCCGTTGAGGGCCTTGGAGCGTGCCAGGGAGACACCGGCGACGACACCGCCGCCGAGAAGGATCAGGATCGCCGTTCCGAGGAACTCTGCCAGATAGACCATGGGGACCTCCGCCCCCTACGGGGCAGCCGGGTCACGGGTGGGCCCGTACCGCGAGCGGGGTCCGGTCGGGCCTCGCCGTCACGTGGACGTTGTCGGGCGCACCCGTCACGGGTGGACGGGATCGGGCACCCGTCGCGGGTGCCCCGAACCGTGTTCCGAGACCCCCGGTGGTCGTCCGGGAGCCCCGGGACACGGTCGTGTGCGGGGTGGTGGGGCGGCGGTTACGCCTGGTCCTCGTGCTCCACCCAGTCGAGGGTGCGGCGCACGGCCTTGTTCCAGTTGTGGTACTCGCGGTCGCGGACCTCGGCCGGCATCTTCGGGTTCCACTCGGCGGCCTTGTGCCAGTTGGCCCGCAGGGTCTCGATGTCGGGCCAGTAGCCCACGGCCAGACCGGCGGCGTAGGCGGCGCCCAGACAGGTGGTCTCGGCGACCATCGGCCGGACGACCTCGGCGTCGAGCACGTCGGACAGGATCTGCATGAGCAGGTTGTCCGCGGTCATGCCGCCGTCGACCTTGAGCGTGGTCAGGTCGATCCGAGCGTCGGCGTTCATCGCGTCGACGACCTCGCGGGTCTGCCAGGCCGAGGCCTCCAGGACCGCGCGGGCGATGTGGCCCTTGTTCACGTAGCCGGTCAGACCGGCGATGACGCCTCGGGCGTCGCTGCGCCAGTGCGGGGCGAACAGGCCGGAGAAGGCCGGGACGATGTAGCAGCCGCCGTTGTCGTCGACCGTGCGCGCCAGCGTCTCGATCTCCGGGGCGCTGCTGATCAGACCGAGGTTGTCGCGCAGCCACTGCACCAGCGAACCGGTGACCGCGATGGAGCCCTCCAGGGCGTACACGGCGGGGGCGTCGCCGATCTTGTAGCCCAGGGTGGTGAGGAGGCCGTTGTTGGAGGTGACGGGCTCGGTGCCGGTGTTCATCACCAGGAAGGTGCCGGTGCCGTAGGTGCCCTTGACGTCGCCCGGGTCGAAGCAGGTCTGGCCGAACAGCGCCGCGTGCTGGTCGCCGAGCGAGGAGGCGACCGGGACCCCGGCCAGGTAGCCGTTCGACTCGCCGTAGACCTCGGAGGAGGAACGGATCTCGGGGAGCAGGCTCCTCGGGATGTCCATGGCGGCCAGGATCTCCTCGTCCCAGGCCAGCGTCTCCAGGTTCATCAGCATGGTGCGGCTGGCGTTGGTCACGTCGGTGACGTGCCGGCCGGTCATCTTCCAGATGAGCCAGGTGTCCATGGTGCCGAACATCAGCTCGCCGCGGTCGGCGCGCTCGCGGACGCCCTCGACGTTGTCGAGCAGCCAGCGGATCTTGGGGCCGGAGAAGTAGGTGGCCAGCGGCAGGCCGCACTTGGCGCGGAAGCGGTCCTGGCCGCCCTCGGCGCCCAGTTCGCGGACCAGGTCGTCGGTGCGGGTGTCCTGCCAGACGATCGCGTTGTAGACGGGCTCGCCGGTCTCGCGGTCCCAGAGCAGGGTGGTCTCACGCTGGTTGGTGATACCGATGGCGGCGATCTGGTCGGGGGTGATGTCGCTCTTGCGGAGCGAGTCCTGCACCACCGCCTCGACGTTGGTCCAGATCTCCAGGGCATCGTGTTCGACCCACCCCGGCTTGGGGAAGATCTGTCGGTGCTCGCGTTGATCCACCGAGACGATGCGACCGTCCCGGTCGAAGAGGATGCAGCGACTCGACGTGGTTCCCTGGTCGATCGCGGCGACGTACTGCTGGCTCATCGGTCTCGCCTTCAGGTGACGTGTCTGGGGACGGGGGGTTGTACACAGCGTGGTGGGCGGTATTCACCGCACGATGTACGACATTGACGTATGAATAGGCGTTAGTTTCGACTGTTCTTCCTGTTCATGTCAAGAGCGTGTGACGCAATCGTGTCGCCTGGATCACACTCCCTTGGCCCACTGTCTCAAGGGAGTGCGGGCACGCGAAGAGCACCACTCCGGGCATGACCCCGAGGTGGTGCGGGTTTTGCGTCGACGAACCCTTCGGCGGAGGGTCAGTAGGGAGTGGCGCCGAGGTCGCGGGAGACGGCGCGGGCGGCGTCGCGCACGTACGAGACCTGCTCCATGTCGGGGTTCCCGGAGGCGTCGCGCAGCCGCTCGACCGCGCCGCGCACCCCGATCGCGCCCACGGTGACCCCGCGTCGGTCGCGGATCGGCGCGGCGATCGACACCTCGCCGTCGACCAGTTCCTCGGCCTCCCAGCCCCAGCCGTTCTCCCGGATCCCGTCCAGCTGCCGCTCCACGGCCGCCATCGACGTCACCGTGTGCCGGGTGAAGGAGGTGAGCTCCACGGGGGCGTCGGTCTCCACCGAGGAGACCTCCTCCGGGACCGCCAAGGGGTCGAAGGCCATCAGGACCTTGCCCAACGCCGTCGCGTGCAGGGGCAGCAGGGTGCCCACGTCCAGGGTCTGGCGGGTGGAGTCGGGGCGGAAGACGTGGTGCACCACCAGGACCTGGTGCTTGTGCAGTGTGCCGATCCGCACACTCTCACCGCTCCGGGAGGCGAGGGTGTCCGCCCAGTTCAGGGCGCGGGTGCGCAGTTCGTTGCCGTCCAGGTAACGGGTGCCCAGGCTCAGCATGCCCCCGCCCAACCGGTAGCGGCCCGACTCGGGGTCCTGTTCCACGAACCCCACGTGCTGGAGGGTGCGCAGGATGCCCAGGACCGTGCCCTTGGGCAGTTCCAGGGAGCGTGAGATCTCGGCCAGGCTCAGTCCCCGGGCGCCACTGGCCAGGAGCCGCAGGATCGCGGCGGCGCGTTCGATGGACTGGATTCTTCCCGGCATTGCGGTGCTACCACTCTCTAGTACGACAATGTCATACGCCAAATGCTACTACGCGATGTGACGCTCGACACCGATCGGATCCCGGGACCCACGCGCGTACGGCGAAGTCTACCGACGGGTCACCGCCCTGACCTGGGCTCTCGCCCGTCGTCACAACCGGGACACGGCACGGGTGATCGCCTCGGCGGCCTTCTCGACGTCGCTGTCGGTGACCTCCAGGCTCAGCACCATCCGGATCCGATCGCCGCCGCCCAGAGCGTGCACGCCCTCCTCGGCGAAGGCCTCCGCGTAACGCGCGGCCTCGCCCTCGGCGGTGGTCAGCAGCACCATGTTGGTCCTCGCCACCGCCTCCAGCCCCGGCAGACCGCTCAAACGCTCGGCCAACACGGCGGCCCGCGCGTGGTCCTCCGCCAACCGCTCCCGGTGGTGGCGCAGCGCGTGCAGGGCACCCGCCGCGATGATCCCCGCCTGGCGCATCCCCGCGCCCAACAGCTTGCGGCCCCGCCGGGCCCGACGGATCGTGTCCACGTCTCCCACCAGGGCCGACCCCACCGGGGCGCCCAGGCCCTTGGAGAAGCACACCGACACCGTGTCGAAGCCCTCCGCCACCCGGGCCGGGTCCACCCCCAGCTCGATGGCGGCGTTCCACAGCCGGGCCCCGTCCAGATGGGCGAGCAGACCGTGTTCATGGGCGAAGTCCGTCACCCGACGCTGCTCCTCCAGCGGCACGACCCGGCCGGTGAAGGTGTTCTCCAGCCACAACAACGCCGGGTCGGCCCGGTGCACGTCGCCCAGGCCGGTGATCCACTTCTCCAGCAGCTCCTGCGGCGGGAACGGATCGCCCGAGTACAGGCGGGGGAGCACACGGGACAGGACCACGGCCGCGCCCTGCTCGTCGCCGATCAGATGGTGGTGTTCGTGCGCCCACACCTCCTCGCCGCTGCGGGTCGACACGTACAGCCCCAACTGGTTGGCCATGTGGCCGGAGGGGACGTACAGGGCGGCCTCCCGGCCCAACAGGGCGGCCGTCTCCTCCTCCAGCGCGCGGACCGTGGGGTCCTCGCCCCACACGTCGTCGCCGACCTCCGCGCTCGCCATCGCCCGGCGCATCTCCTCGGTCGGGCGGGTCAGGGTGTCCGAACGCAGGTCGATCATGGGTGCTCCCGAGTGGTGAAGGGGACGTCGGCACGACGATACTGCGCGCGGGTCTCCGGACGGGAGGCCGGGAGGTCAGCCCTCGTCGGTGAGGAACGCCCAGGCGTCCTCCTGGTAGCCGCCCTGCTCCAGGTACCAGGAGTCCAGCTCACGGGTCGAATGGTCGCCCAGCGTCAGGAGGATCTCCCGGGCGAAGGCCAGCGGGGCGCTGGGGCCGGCCGTCAGCAGATCGCCGTCGGAGACCACCGGGTCGGCGCGGTATCGGTGCCCGCCCGCGTAGCCGGTGGCCAACAGTTCGGCGGGGTCGAGCCCCGTGTGGTCCCGGTAGTCCAACAGGCCCTCCCGGGCCAGGCCCACCGTGGCGGAGCCGATCGCCGCCACCGGGACCCCGGCGTCCAGGAAGATGCCCGCGGCCGAGGCCAGCGGGGCCAGCGAGTCGGGGGAGTCCTCCCACTGAGGGGAACCCACCAACAGGAGCATCGCGCTCTGGGAGGGCTTGAGCCGTGGCAGGGAGATATCGGGCAGGACGGTCAGACCGCCCGCCGTCGTCACCGCGGAGCCGGTGAGACCCACGGTGACGACATCACGGTGTCCGAACTCGTGCGGGCCCGGTCCCGTGCGCACGTGTGCGGTCGCGTGGCCGAACTGCCAGTCGGCCATCTGGTCATGGACGGCGAGGTGCAGGGGGGCGCGCAGGTCAGCGTTCATGGCATGAGGTTGGAGGGTGGGAGGCGGGGGTGTCAATTTACGGAAGCACGACTTCCGGAGTTCGCACCGGGGGCTTCCGGTTTTATTCGTCGTCGCCGCGAAAAAACCGTTCTGCCCGCCCGGAGACCGTGATGAACGAATGCCGGTGGGGGAGAGGGCGGTGGGACCCCTACCCGCGCGCGGCGCGCAGGAACACGGACCACTCGGCGGCGGGGAAGGGGAGATGGCCGGCGTCGGGGTGCCTGGAGTCGCGGATCGCTGCGGCGGAAGGGAGGTCGGCGACCTCGACACAGTTCTGGCCGGCTCCGCTGTGGCTGCTCTTGCGGAAGTCGGTGGGCAGGTGAGCTACTTCGACGCAGTCCTGGTCACGGCCGCTGTGGCTGCTCTTCCGGAAGTCCGTAGGCAGGTGAGCGACCTCCACACAATTCTGGCTGTGACCGCTGTAGCTGCTCTTCCGGAAGGCCGCCGGGATCTGAGCGACCTCCACACAGTTCGCGTCCTGGCCGCTGTAACTGCTCTTCCGGAAGACGAGTGCGCTGTTCGCCATGGGCTCTCCTCGGGCTTCAGGGGATTCACGACGCCTCGTACGGATCGGGCGGGGTGGGAACCCGGTCCTGAGGATCGCTGCGGCCATCTCCACTCTGATCGACCCGCGCGGCTTGTCAAGAGTGCGCGACGGCCACATCACCGTTGAGCCGACCCGGTGATGGCGGAGCGGAGGGGCGAGGGCACGGCAAGGACCCGGGTGGCCTGAGGGCGGTCACCCGGGTGGTCGAACGGCGGGGTCAGCGGGTGAGGGAGGTGGTGAGGAAGGCGGCCCACTCGGTGGTGGAGAAGGTGAGGTGGCCGTTCTCGGGGTGCTTGGAGTCCCGGATCGCGGCGGCGGAGGGGAGGTCGGCGACCTCGACGCAATCCTGCCCCCGGCCGCTGTAACTGCTCTTATGGAATTTGAGCCGGTGACTCATGTCTGCTTCTCCAGTGCTTGTGTGGCGTGGTGGATGAACTCGGCCGACCGGGAGGTGGACAACGCCACTCCTTGAACGTTACTGAAGGTCACGTTATAGGTGTCCAACTCTTCAGTGCTTTCCAGAAAGAGCCCTCTGGTCGCGGTCTCGACATACACGATGGGGGTGTCCCTCGGCTCGGGGAACTCGAGGATGGTGAAGGATCCTTCCATGCCCAGGTGTTCCCCCGCTTCGTAGGGCAATACCTGCACGTCGATGTTGTGCCGTACGGCCAGGTGGCCGAGGTGCTCCAACTGTTCCCGCATGATCTCGTGTCCTCCAATGAGTCGGTGGAGGGCGGCTTCGTCGATGACGGCGGTCATCCGCGGTGGATGGATCCGGTTGAGGATCTGCTGACGGGTCATGCGGGCTTCCACGAGCCGTTCGATGTTCTCTTCCGTGGTGGCCCTTCCTCCCCTGAAGATGGCGGCCGCGTAGCGCGGTGTCTGGAACAGGCCGGGGATCAGCTGTGATTGGAAGGTACGGATCGCCGAGGCCTCGGCCTCCCAATCGGGGAGCGCCCGTTCACCGAAGACGTCCTTGTACTTCGACCACCATCCCCGTTCCTTCGCTTCACGGGCGAGGCCGTACATGCCCTCGCGAGTCTCGGCGTCGACATCGTAGAAGTCGGCGAGCGCGTTGAGGTCGGTGTGTCGAAGCCGTCGAGCCTCAGCGGTCTCCATGCGCCCCAACGTGGATCTCGGGACACCGGCTCCTTTGGCCGCCGCATCCAGCGTGAGCCCGGATTCCTCGCGTAGCCCACGCAGTACCTGACCGAGGCGACGTCGGCGGATGTTGGGGCTCTTCTGCTCTTGGTTCATGCAGGGGGTTCCATTTCAGACAAAACGGGAGACTCATTGGAATCGCTTGACTCTTGGGATTCCCATTTTAAGATGAGAGTCAGTAGGAGGCCCATTCGGGGCTCCAACGTTGAACGCTATGACCGGCCCGTTCCGTGTGTCACGGGAACCGTGAATCCTCCAACGGGCATCTCGGCTTCACCCCCAACCGTGCTCTGCCATGTCAAGGAGTCTGTTCGTCATGCCTTCGCTCGTTCGTATGCCGGTCCTGCCCGAGGTGACCCTCCCGCTCAACGAGCTGGTCCACCCCTACCAGCGGCACTACTTCACCTGCCACGCCGATGACGCCTCCTACCGGATCCGCCGCTACGACTTCGGCCCCTCGGGGCGCTTCCTGCCGCTGGTCCGCGCCTACCTGAACACCCTGACCGCCCACCGCGACACCGAGTTCCGGTACCTGTTCACCCTGTTGGGCACCGAATTGGCCACCAACGCCCTCAAACACTCCGACTCCGGGCTGCCCGGCAACACCTACTCCCTGTTGGCCGAACGCCACCGGGACGGCATCACCCTCACCTGCCGGGACGACGGTGACCGCTCGCTCTGGCGCAGCCTCGACCGCCATGAACGCCGCTACCTGGCGCCCGACCCGGGTGGACTCGACCCCGAGAGCGACGCCGGACGCGGTCTGGCGATGGTCGACGCCCTGTCCACCCGCTGGGGTGACGACGGGCGTGCCGGCTACCGCAAGGTGTGGTTCTTCCTGGCCTACGACCTCCGGGACAGCGCTTGGAACCACCTCTAGCCACCGCTCTTGGCGTCGTGCGACCGGCGCGTGCATGAAAAAGGGCTCGGTAAGACGTTGCAGCGTCTTCCGAGCCCGAACGAACCCGAATTCCAACGCACACGCACATGTGTGAGAAAGCAGGATCGATGACGCATCCTATCCTCGCTCCGCGTATTCCGGCCGACCATCGACCGAACTTCTCGGCTCCTTCTGGGGCCTCGGGTCCGGCCTGCGCCTCCTGCGCGCACCGCACCTGCCGCACCCATCGGGCTCAGACCCTGCCTCGCCTGGGCGGACATCGTGCCGAGTTCGCGCACGAGCACGATCAGGCCGCCCGGATCCAGGCGCACCATCCGGGGGTGGTCGTCTGGTTCGGGGAGGCGACCCAGTCGTTCTGGGTGGCGACATCCACCGGGATGATGGAGGCCGAAACCCTCGACCATCTGTTGGCTCTGCTGTGGATCCGTCGGGGTCGCTCCGCCCGGGCCGCGTGAATCGAGGGTCGCCCTCGTGAAGCGCGAGGGCGACCCTCTCACCTTCTCGGCCCACCTGCCGGTTTCCCGTTCGGCTCAAATCGGACAAGAGGTAAATCTACGACATAAAGGTGATGTTCGTTTTCGTGTATCCCCGGAATGACCTCAGGAAATCGGCGTGGGCGATGTGAGCGTTCGGCCCCCGCGTGAGGGTCGAAAGCGCCAGTATGAGCCGTACGCATACGGCTGCCTCGTCCAGGGGGATCACATGAACAAGAGCGAGATCATCGACAACATCGCGGCCTCGGCCGACATACCCAAGGCCGTCGCCGGCAAGGCCTTGGACGCGTTCGTCGACTCGGTGACCGGGGCCCTCAAGGAGGGCGACGACGTGGTCCTCGTCGGCTTCGGCACCTTCAGCGTCAAGGAGCGCGCCGAGCGGACCGGCCGCAACCCCTCCACCGGGGAGAGCCTGAAGATCCCCGCGGCGAAGGTGCCCTCCTTCAAGGCGGGCAAGGGCCTCAAGGACGCCGTCAACTAGAGGGCGTACCCGTTCCCCGCACCCGTGGAGATGGCCCGATCGTTCAGCCGGACGGAGAGCACGCGGGTGTCTGTTCCTCGCGTATGCGGGGATGGTCGGGGAAGGACGAGGCCGGACGGCGCCCGCTCACTCCCGCCGCGCGCCGTCCGGCCCACGGCCACCGCTTCACGGGTGGTCCGGTGCTCGCAGGTCCTGCCGCCGGGAGCCGAACCGTCCGAAGAGCGTAGGCCGACCCGTCTCAGCTCCGCGCCGCCGGACGGCCCACTCCGTACAGGTACAGCAACGCCGTCATCGTCGTGCCGCTGACCAGCTTCCGTTCCGCCACGAGTTTCGGGACATCGGCGAGAGGCACCCACTCGATACGCTCGGATTCCCAATCCTCCAGGGGATCACCGATGTGCTCGGCGGAGTCGGCGAAGAAGACGTGGTGTTCCGAGTCCGAGATCCCCGGAGTCGGCTGGACGTACACCAACGGGTACAGAGGCCCCGGACGCCAGCCGGTCTCCTCCTCCACCTCACGAGCCGCCGCCTCCTCAGGGGCCTCGCCGTCGTCGATACCGCCGATGGGGATCTCGTAGCCCCAGGTATCGGTGATGAATCGGTGCCGCCACTCCAACAACACGTCGCCGTGATCGTTCATCACGACCGCGCCGGCCCCGGGCGAGGACCGTATGAGCCGGTGCTCCAGGTGGCGGCCACCGCTGATCTCCACGTCCGCGACCCGAATGTCCAGCCACCGGTCCCGGTAGAGCTCTTCCTCGGAGTGGACGGTCCAGCGCACGGCTACTCCCCGACATCGGCGACACGTGCCCCCACCCAATCACAGCCCTCGGCCGGGAGATCCTCGGTGCATCCATCCCCCTAAGGCGGACGGTCCTGGAGAGCCCCACCGCGTCGTCTTCACCCACCCGGGGTGTCCGTTTCCCGGAAGGGCCCTAACGGAGCGCTTCGTCGGCGGCGACCAGCCTCGTGGCTCCGCCGGGGTGGATCGCCTGGGACAGCACCGAGTTGTGGTGGGCGATGATCCGCTCAGGGGCGATCCCTGCCTCGGGGTCCCCGTCGGCCATGGGGGCGTGGCCATCGGAGACCAGTTCCACGGCGAAACCGTGACTCGTGGCGGACCGGACCGTGGTGTCGACGCAGTAGTCGGTGGCGGCCCCGGTCACGACCACGGTGTCGGTCCCGAGGGAACGCAGGTGGTCGGCGAGCCCGGTCTCCCAGAAGGAATCCGTGGCCCGCTTGGGCACGATGCGGTCCTCGGGGCCGATCCCCACCAGTGGGCTCACCTCGCGTCCGGGCAGATCGGGGTCGAAGGGGTCTCCCGGGGGGCCCACCTGGTGGGGGACGAGCACGGGCACTCCGACCTCCCGCGCTCTGGAGGCCAGTGCCCCGAGCCTTCGGGCGAGGTCCTCTCCCCGCCAGAGACCCTCGACGAGGAACGTGTGCATGTCGATGATGAGCAGGGCGTGCGTCATGAGGCCGACGTTAGATGCGAAGGCCCACGAGATCCACCGTGGGGCAGGGGCGGCGGGGCCGGCCGGTCGAGCGGGGTCCCGTGTTCTCCGGCCTGCGTCGACCCCTCCTTGCTGGAAGGAGGCGGGGTGCCCTCGTATCGAGGACCTGTGTGTTCGCGCTACGGCGACCGCGGGGGGGATGGCGGCCGGTCCTGGATAGTCCCGCCGCGTAGCCCCCGGCCTTACGGGAGGCGGGGTGCCCTTCGCCTCCGCATTCCATGAGAGGCTCCGGGCCGGAAGCGACCGGTGGGCGGTTCTCTCCCGCGCGCCCGCCGGCCGTCATGGATATTCGATTGCCCCGACCCGCGGGGCGGGCGAGGATCGTGGAAAACGTGCGTCACCGGAGACGAAAGGGCTCCTTCCGGGGACGTCCACCACCCGACCCGTGGAACCACTACCGAGGAGAGACGATGATCGACCCCCGCCTCGCGGGCCGGACCGTGCTGGTCACCGGCGGTTCTGGGAACGTCGGCGCGGCCATCGCCCGCGCGTTCGCCGAGCAGGGAGCACGCGTGGCGATCCACTACCTGGCCCAGGACCCGTCCAGCCCGGCCGGCATCGAATGGGCTCATGTCACCCCGGCCGAGGGTGAGGCGGAGCGGCTCGCGGAAGAGCTCGGCAACGGCTCCTTCGCGGTCAGCGCCGACCTCTCCGAACCGGAGGGTCCGGTCCGGTTGCTGCGAGAGGTCGTCGAGCGGTCCGGGGCGATCAACGTCCTGGTCAACAACGCGGCCCACTGCGAGCTGCCGGATGACATCGACACCCTGACCCACGCCTCGTTGGAGCGTCATTATCGAGTGAACGCCATCGCCCCCGCGGTCCTCACGGCCGGGGCGGTCCGGCTCCGTCGAGGTGACGCCCCTTTGTGCGTCGTCAACATCACGACCGACGCCGCCCGTGCCTTCCCGGGGCAGACCGGCTACGGAACCTCCAAGGGCGCGCTGGAGGCACTCACCCGTTCCACGGCGCTGGACCTGGCGGCGCGTGGTGTGCGCGTGAACGCCGTCGCGCCCGGCCCTGTCCAGACCGGCTGGATGGATGACGATCTCCTCGCCCGTGTGGAGGAGATCGTGCCGATGGGCCGTGCCGGAGATCCGGAGGACATCGCCGACGCCGTGGTCTATCTGGCCTCTCATCAGGCCCGATGGGTGACCGGTCAGGTTCTTCAGGTCGCCGGCGGGCACGCGTTGTGACCGCCCTCGGGCACTGAATCCCGGTGAGAGGTCCGAACGTTCATTCGTCGGACCCCTCCTTCGGTACCGGTGTCCTTGCCTACTTCGCGCTCATCCTGCCCTGGAACCTGTCCAGGACGGCCGGGGTCTTGTACAGGCCGTACGGGTCGTCCCGCTCGTCGGGGCCGCTGAAGTTCACGGAGTCGGCGGCCCTGTAGTGGTCGTCCTTCGGCGGGAACCGGGTGATCAGGCCGTCGAGGAGCAGCGGCGTGTCCGCCTCGAATTCGACGGTGCCGTCCTTCGTGTGGATCCCGGCCTTGAGGAGTAGGAGGCTCCGGTGCATGAACCGGGGCGGCGATATCTGCTCCACCAGTAGACGGCTCTCGAACTCGGAGGCTCCGCCGGCGAGGTCGAGGGAGACATGGTGGACCCCGTCGCGTTCGCCCTTCAGGGACAGAGAGTCCGTCCTGAGGCGGATGTGGCTCTCGGGGTCGTCGGGATCGTTGTTCTCTCCCAGGTCCTCGGGGACGGCTTCGACCGTCTGGCGTACCTCGCCTTCGAAGTCGAGGTACATCCATGTGTCGAGGTAGGAGAAGGCGACGTCTTCGGCGCGCAGGGTGTAGACGATCTCGTCGCCGACGGAGGGCAGCATGAGGGATCCTTCCGATCTTGAGAGGAGCGTCGGCCGTCGGGGTCACGGCCACGCGAGTGCTCAGAGTATCGATATGGCTCCTCTTTGTGATCATCCTGTGCTCTGCCCCTGCTAGGAG
Organism: Nocardiopsis sp. LDBS1602; assembly: GCF_035818715.1. Lineage (NCBI taxonomy): Bacteria > Bacillati > Actinomycetota > Actinomycetes > Streptosporangiales > Nocardiopsidaceae > Nocardiopsis > Nocardiopsis sp. LDBS1602. The sequence goes on from NZ_JAYLVW010000002.1 coordinate 879,479, forward strand.
ATCGGTACGAGAGGGGGCGACACCGTTGAAAAGGAACCCGATCACGGTGCCGGACCGGCCGCCCCGAAACCCTCGCGACGACCGGTCCGGATCACGTTCCCTCGCTACGCCTCCGCGGAGGGATCCTTCAACACCCCTGAGGCCTTCAACAGCCTGCCCTCGCGGGTGGTGAGGTAGACCAGGTCCTCGTCGCGGTCCAGGGCGACGCCGCAGATCGAGCCGATGCCGTCGACCACCACGCGCTGGTGCCCTTTGGCCGCACCTTCGGCCAGCACGATCTCGTGCAACCGGCTGCCACCCGGGTCGGAGACATAGGCGGTGCTCTCTCCGTCCAACGCCACACGAACGCTCTGCCCCAGAGCCGAGGCCACCTCCCGCGGAGGTTCCTCGCCCTCCGCCGCCAGGTCGATCTCGTAGAACTCGCCTCTGCCGTGCTGGCCGACGTAGGCCTTGTCCCCGACCAGCGCCACCCCGGCGGCGTTCCGCACCGGCCAGCTGCGGCGCTGTTCGGCGGACCCGCCGCTCAGATCCAGTTCGACCAGCTTTCCGGCCGAGTAGTCGCTCACGTAGATCCTGTGGTTCGGCAGGTCCAGCGCCACACCGTAGGCCCGGATCTTCTCGGCGACCACGACCGGAGCGGCCGAGGGTTCTGACAGATCCACCGTGAGCAGGCGTTCGCCGTAGTCGGTGACGTAGGCCTTGCCCCCGGCCTTGTCCAGGGCCACGTCGTTGGTGTCGCCCAGGTTCTCCGCGATCCGTTCCACGGCCCCGCTGTCGAGGTCCACCTTGTACAGCCGCCCCCGGTTGCCTCCGGGGCGTTCGACGACGTAGGCCTTCCGGTTCTCCAGGTCCAGGGCCAGCCCCTCGGCCGTGCCCAGGCCGGTGGCGATCTCGACGGGTGCGGCCCTCGGCGCCACCGGCTCCGTGGCGTCCTCCTTGTGGAGGGGGTGGTGCTTCTCCTCGAACACGAGGTTCTCCAGCTCGAAGACCTCGTGCTCACCGGCCAGGGTGGAGACGACCTCGGCCTCGCCCTTCTGCATGAAGGGCTTGCCGTCGTCGGTCAGGTCGAAGGATTCCGTGTCCGGGCCGGTCTCGCCGAGCTTCCAGGCGAGCACCCTGGAGTATTTCGGCTCCTTGGCCTGCGGACCGTTCGGTTCGACCTCCTTGACCTCGACCGGTTCGGGGTAGTGCAGCGCGACCCAGCCGCCGAAGGAGATGGGGAACTCGTAGTCGAACCTCCGCACCTGGCGCCGCTGCGTGGCCAGGACGTCGACCCGACTGCCGACCTCGCCGTTCAGCGTCGACGACGTCTTGAACCCGGTGGTCAGCGAACCACTGACCGAGCCGGTGATCCCGAGCATGAGCTGGGCCGACAGCTCTCCGGTGCCCGTCGCGGTGCTCGTGGCCGTGGTCGTGCTCGTCGACTGGGACTGGGACTCCATGTCGACACCCTGGTTGTCCTTGCTGTTCTTCAGGGTGGTCTTCTGGGAGTTGGTCATCGCCATGCTCTTCTGCAACTGCTGCTGTAGAGAGGCGGTGGTCTTCGCGCCGAAGGTGAGCTGCACCTGTCCTTGGAGCGACCAGCTGATGGTGTTCGAGATCGAGAACTCGACCGTGTGCGACCACGTCGTGGGGGTGGGGTCGGTCCGGTTGATGTAGGTCTGCTTGGAGACGACGTCGGGCGGCGGCTGCGTGATGTCGCCGCGCTCCTCGACCAGGGGCACGCCCACCGTCATATAGGCGCGCCACCCGCGTTGATGGGCGGTCTCCTCGCGGGTGGGGAAATCGCCGAACCTTCCCTTGTTGAGGGAGAAGCCGGTGGGATAGACGTAGCGGTCCTTACCGTCGGACGTCTTCTTCTCGGCCTTGCGCTTCAGTTTCTCCTTGTCCCTCTCCAGAATGACGGGGGCCTTGGCGGCGATATCGAGTTCCTTCAGATTCCTTCCCGTCAACGGGTGGCGGATGAACCGTTCGCCCAGGTGAGTCGTGCTCACATGGTTCTTCGTGGGGCCGCCCATGTTCTTCGTCCTCCTCGTATGTGGAACTCGGGGTCTTCGCTATCGGAATCGGAGGGTGCGGTGGGAGAACCGCCCATGGGGTCATTCCTTCGGAGGTTTGCGGTCGAACCCCTGCACGTTCTTCGTCGATTCGTAGTTGTCGTTCTTCAGCCGCTCCCGCTCCTCCGCGTCGATATCGGGCCGGTCCTTCTCGTCGATCTCCACCTCGACGTCCTCGAACGCCTTGTCCTTGGCGCCGGAGGCCATATCGCTCGTCGAGGCGGGGTCCTCACTGGCGTCCTGCTGAGTGGAGGCGGCCGTCTGCGTGTTCTGGAACAGGGGGGTGACGAAGCCGTTCAGGATCGCCAGTGCCTCGGGCGAGGTCTCGCGCACGATCTTGGGGTCGCGCTCGACCTCGGGGATCCCTTCGAGGAGTTCGGGGTCGACCCCCTCCCACTCGGGGCGGGCGCCGGGGATCTTCTCGTGCACGTTCCGAGAGGACTCCTCGGCGGCTCGGGCCTCGTTCTCTCCATTGCCGAAGATGTTCTTGAAGGTCATGTCCCTGCCTTCGCTCCGTTTCGGATCTCGGGGGTCGGATTCTTTTTCGGGGTTCTTCGAGTAATGGCTCTCCTTCGCTCTTCGGGCATGGGTACGGGCCGTCCGTTATCGCTCGGGTGGGCGCGGTTTTCCTGAAAAAGACAAGGGGGTGCCACGGAAGGGGCGCCTTCGCCCGAAAGAGATCAGTGGTCGGGGGTGAGGGGTTTCAGGGATGCGTCATGTTCGCCGAGGGAGGCCATGCGCCGTGTTCCGTGCGGGGTGTTCGTGACTCCTTCCGTCATGGGGCGAGAGGTGACGGATCCGCGTCCGTCCATACCCCCATGGTGAAGGATTCACTCGGATTCGGCATGCGGTTTCCCGGTGGAAGTCGGGGAATCTTGTAAGTGGTCTGGAAAGTCTGAAATAAGACACTCGCCCGGAAAGTTCTTCTCTGGGGCCGCGTGGTAATTTCAGCTATTAACTTCGGAGTCGGGAAGCGTCGAGCCTGGAATTCAGGTCGATGAGATCTTGTCGAGAGCGACGGGCCCGGGAGTCTTGGTTCCCGCGCCCGCCGACGTCGGGGAGGGGCTCTACCCCCGGGGGATCCCCGTGCCCAGCGCGGCCACGATCGAACGGGCGGTGCCCGCCGGGTCCTCGACGGACGTCCTGCCCGCGTAGACCGCCTGGAAGGCCTCGAAGAGGGCCGCTCCGGTCAGGGCGCGGGAGAGTGCCCGCGTGTCCGTGTCCCGGTCGACGCGCCCCTCGGCGACCTCCGCCTCCAGATAGTTCTGGACCAGCAGCGCCGGGTATTCGGGCCCCGCGCCGATACGGTCGACGCTGCGTCGGTGCGCTTCGAGCAGGCTCGGGCTGCCGAAGATCGAGGCGGCGATCGGGAAGCTCTCGACGTAGAACATCAGCAGCCACTCGACGAAGGTCTCGACGTTCTCGCGGACGGTGCGGGTGCCGACGAGCGAGTCGGGGCTGTTCAGACGAGGGGCGCGCTCCTTCAGAACCGCGACGAAGAGCTCCTGCTTGTCGGTGAAGTTCTTGTAGAGCAGGGCCTCCGAACAGCCGGCCTCGCGGGCGATCTCGCGCGTCGTGGTGGCGGCGATGCCCTGTCTGCGCATCACGCCGGCGGCCGCGTCCAGGATTCTCTCCCGGGCACTCATGCGATCTCCTCCTGCTCTTCGTGGGGCTTGACATTACCCCGGTCACTCTTCAGTCTGGGGGTGAGTAAACACTTACTCACCCCTGGAGTGGAAGGAACCGAGATGAGGATCGCCATCGTCGGAGCGACCGGTCGTACCGGCAGGGAGGTCGTCCGCCTCACGATGAGGGACGGCCACCACGTCGTCGCGGTCGTGCGGAACCCGGACCGGCTGAACGACCTTCGGCCGACCGAGGTGCGCGTCGCCGACGGACTCGACGTGACCGCCCTGTCGGAGGCGATCCAGGGGGTGGAGGCGGTCGTGATGTGCGTCGGCCCGGTCAAGGGCGAACGGGCCGACGTCCTCTCGGCGGCGATCACCACGCTCATCGAGGCCATGGGGAACGCGGGCGTGGAACGCCTGGTGGCCATCACCGCCAGTGGCTGGCTGGTCGACGGAGACGATCCGCTGAGCAGGTTCCTGGCCAAGCCGATCCTGGCCCGGGCACTCCGTGAGGAGAACGCCGCGTTCGCCTCGGCCGAGAGGTCGATCTCCGCGAGCCCCCTGGAATGGACCATCGTGCGGCCGCCGATGCTCAAGGACGGACCCGCCACGGGAAGCTACCGGCAGCGGCGCGACGGCAACGTGCGCTGGCACTACTCCATGCGCCGGGCCGACCTGGCGCGGGTGATGCTGGACGTGCTGGAGGACCCCACCGCCGTGCGGAGCACGGTCGCGGTGACCGGCTAGGAGGGGAGGGCCCTTACCCCAAGGCCTCGTTCAGGCTTTCCTCCAGCCTCCCGAACATCAGATCCGGACTCGCGCCCCACTGGCCGAGGTGCTCCATGAGCTCACCATCGATGAGCAGGCTCTCGTCGAGATCCTCGAGGGCGACCGGAGCCTCCGCATCGTCGACCAGCGCTCGTGCGGCGGCCAGGTACAGACGGCCACGCCCCTCCCGGGGCAGAGGATCGAAGAGAACGATCTCCTTCGGAGCGACCTCCGCGTCCTGGAGCGGCGCCTCCAGATGGGAGGACAGCTCCGGGACCTGGGACCAAGGCGCGACCTCGGCCGGTATGGAGCCCGTTCGCGCGTCGATGAACAGGGAGTCCCCGGTGGTGCCCTCGCCGAACAGGAGGGTCAGGGGGTCCCCGTCGACACCGGTCACCTGCTCGGAGGAGAGCGAATGGAGCCGGGGCGGCTCGGCCCCTTCCCAACGCTGTTCCCAGAACGCCGTTCCGCTCTCGGTGCGCAACGCGCGTACATGGGCGGCGTCCTCGCCCTCGCAGCCGTGGGCCGAGAGCACGGTCGAAGTGTGGGAGAGCAGCGCGATCTCTCGGGCTCTACCCTCCTCGCAGGTCTCATCGAGGTCCACGGTCCAGTCCGGTTCCTTGAACGGGGGAGTGCTCACCTCCACCAGTCCGTCCGCGAGGGTCACCTGCGTGCTTTCGTCCGCGAGCCGCACCTGGGCCGTTTCCTCCAGAGCGTCGACGGTCTCCGAGACCGAGACGCGGCCCCGTTGGGTGTCCACCAGGAGAAGCCGTTCCCTGCCGAAGGGCCCGATGTCGTCCCGGTGCCGTACAAGGAGGATGTCGCCGCCGGGTGAGAGCGCCGTGGCCACGACCTCCCCGGGAAGGTCGTGCCGCCAGACCCGCCGTACCGGATCCACCCCGTAGGAGACCACCGTCTCCGCGAAGACCACGACGACCCCGTGGCGGGAGATCGACGTGTCCTGGACCGGGCCGTGGCCGTCCTCCTCGGCGTAGGTGACGACCGCGTCCAGATCCTCCCGGGTCCAGGCGGGACGTGTACCGCTCGACGCGGATTCGCTGAACCTCGGCTCGACGGGAGGAGCGCATCCGACGACGAGGGCGATCGAGAGCCCCAGGGCCAAGGCCGGCAGACGAGACATGAGGGGGAGACCTTCGGCGTCGGGGGAGCGTACGACGGGCAGCCTAACGATCACGGATACGGGTCGGGGGAGGGCCTCTCCGGTGCCCGTCGGCGATCGAGGTCCTCCCACGGTGAGCCCTGCTCGGCCACCACCTCGGTGAGCAGGTCGTGCAGCCGCGCGCTCTGGAGATCCACACCGGTGTCCCACCCCTGGAGGGTGTCGGGCAGAGCTCCGTCGACCGTGAGCCCCGCCTCTTGGAGGTCCTCCGGACGGATCGTCCCCTGCTCCAGGAAGAGCCCGGCGATCTCCAGGGCGAACCGGTTCTGGGCGTCCTGAGGGTCCTCGATCAGGAGAAGACGGGCCGGTGCTCGGCCCTCCTCCACTCGAGGAGGCAGGTAGTCGGCCTCGCCCAGGACGTCACCGAGGTCCAGATAGCCCTCCGCCCACTCTCCGCCCAACAGCCGTTTCACCGGGTCGTCGGTGCCGCCCGGGATCGTCGTGGGGGTGAGAGCGAGCAACTCGGGCGTCTCGGCGCCGGGCCAGGAACGGCTCTCCAACACCGTGCCGGTGTCGGCGGACAACTCCACCGACCGCACCTCGTCCCCACAGACGCCCACCACGGTCACCCGTGCCCCCACGGCCGCGGCCTCGGTGCTCTCGCACCCCTGGTCGTGGGTCCACAGTTCCCGGTTCTCGTCCAGCGACCTGGCCTCGACCCGTCCGTCGTCGGAGAGCACGACCCTGGCCTCGGCCGTCAGTACGGACACCACGTCCTGAGGAGCCTCCGCGGTCCAGTGCGCGTCGACGACCTTCCCGGTGTCGGCTTCGAGCACGAGCCATCGCGTGCGACCGGACAGCAGGGCCGAACCTTCGTAGGCCACCACCACTCGTTCTCTGTCCGCGGTCACCCCGGCGGCCGTCGCCCCACCCAGGTCGTGTCGGCTCCACACCTCGACGACGGGGGCGGTGCCGAACAGGGCGACCGCCTCGTCGAAGACCGCCAGCACACCGTCGTTCGTGGTCGAGAGCTCCCGCACCGGACCTCGAGGATCGTCCTCCAGGAGTTCGACCACCCGGTCCGCCTCGTCCAGGAGCAGCCACTCAGGGGCCTCATGGTCCGACGACGCGAACTTCCCGGCCAGGTAGGCCGGCAACACCCCCAGGGCGGCTCCGAGAAGGGCGACGAGAAGAACGGTGATGGCGATGAGAGAGGGGATCGTGAACTTCGAGGTCATGTCCAGGGGGTTCCAGAGGGCTCTGTTCCAGGGGCTTCGGGTCTTGGCCCCGGCCTTCGTCCCGCAGGGCGGGGCGTCTCGATCGTAGGGGCCCGTGTGGGTGGACCGACCCGGCCGTCCGTGAACGGGTATCCACACCTACCCGGCGTCGGGGTGGGCTCGGGCGCGGCGGCGGGCCCGGTAGGCGGCCGCCTTCATGCGGTTGCCGCACTCGTCCATCCCGCACCACGTCCGTCGTGCACCGCGCGAACGGTCGAGGTAGAGGCGGGTGCAGTCGGGCCGCCCGCACTCCTTGAGGGCGGCCTCCGGGTCGGCGAGGAGGGCGATGGCGCCGCGCGCCACCTGGGCGAGCGCCTGGGCGAGGGTGCCCGAGACGTGTACCCCTTCGTCGTCGAGTTCGACGGTGGGCGGGGGACCGGCCGCCGTCGTGTTGAGGACCGCGAGGTCGTCGGGGGCGAACGGCCTCTCCGCGATCCGGTCGAGGGCGAGCCGGTAGATCGCCTCGCGCAGTGATAGCGCCGAGGCGAGGCCCTCCGGGTCGGCGACGACCGCGTCGGGAAGACCCTCACAAGAGGCGACCCATCGTTCCAGGTCGGACGGGGTATTCAGAAGGTCGACGGGGGTGCTGCGACGAGAACCCACGGTGCCCGCCAGGTCGAGGGCCGGGTCGCCGCTCACGAAGGAGAAATTCACGTCACCATCTTGACCGGTTACGGGGCCGATGACAAGATCGTCACCGGTTCGACCGGTGACGCTTCCGCGTAGGGGGACACAGTGACAGAGATCCGTGACATCGACGCCGTCGTCTTCGACGTCCTCGGAACACTGGTGGACGAACCCGGCGGGCTCCGCGCCCACATCCGCGCGCTGTTGCCGACGGCCGATGACGGAACCGTCGACGAGCTGCTCGCCCTGTGGGGGAGCCACGTCGAGACCGAACAGGCGCGCGTCGTCCGGGGGATCCGTCCGTACGCGAACTCCGAGTTCATCGAGGCCGAGGCCGCCCGACGGGTCGCGGACCACGCGGGGATCGACGATCCGGAGGCCGTCGCCCACCTGGTCACGGCCGGCCGACGCCTGTTCCCCTGGGGCGACTCCGTGGCCGGCCTGGACCGGATCGCCCGGCACTACCCCGTGCTGGGGTTGTCCAACGCGAGCCGGTCCGCCCTCCTGCGGCTCGACGCCCACGCGGGGCTGCGCTGGCATCAGGTCCTGTCCGCCGAGGAGGTCCAGGCGTACAAGCCTGCGCCGGAGGTGTACCGGCTCGCCGTCGACGTCGCCGGAAGCCCGGCCGAACGCGTGCTCATGGTGGCCGCCCACGCCTGGGACCTGCGCGGAGCACAGGCGGTGGGGATGCGGACCGCCTACGTCCGGCGCCCGGTCGGAGATCCGCCGCAGGACTCCGACACCTTCGACGGACACTTCGAGAACCTCGACGAACTGGCGGCCGCGCTGACCGAGGGGTGACCGGGGCGCCTCGCGCGAAGGGCCGGAAGCCCGGTGCGACACAATGCCGGCATGGCCCACATCGCGCTGTTCCACTCGATCCTCGGTCTTCGACCGGTCGAACTCTCCGCCGCCGACCGGCTCCGGAACGCCGGACACGAGGTCGTCGTGCCCGACCTCTTCGGAGGCGAGGTCGCGACCACCCTCGACGAGGGCTTCCGGCTGCTCGACCGGGTCGGCTGGGGGCGGGTGATCGAACGCGCCCGGAAGGCCGTCGAGGACCTGCCTGCGGAGACCGTGCTCATCGGCGTCTCGATGGGGACGGGCGTGGTCACCGACCTGTGGTCCGAGCGTCCCGACGCCGAGGCCGTCGTCCTTCTGCACGCCGCCGCCGTCCCGCCCGCGTCGGTGCGACCGGGGGTCAGGGTTCAGTTGCACGCCGCCGACCCCGACGACTTCGCGCCCCCGGAGGACGTCGAGGCTCTGCGCGAGGCGGCCCGGGAGAGCGGCGTCGACCTGGAGGTCTTCCGCTATCCGGGAGCCGGGCACTTCTACACCGACCCCACCCTCCCCGACCACGACCCGGACGCGGCCGAGCCGACCTGGCGCCGGGTGCTGGACCTCCTCGCCTGAGCAGGGCCTCGACGCCGCTCGATCCGTACGGGTGGGGCGTCCGGAGTAGGGCCCTCGTCGGCGTTGTCCTCGAATCGCTTGGGATGTCGCCGTCCGGGAACGATCCCGCCCTTGGTGGTCGTATCGGCTACCGAAGGCACGATCGACCGGAACGAGGAGCGCGGCATGAACTTCACCCAGTGGAACACCCACACGATCGGGTTCGGCCCGGGAGAGGTGACCAAGCGGTTCAGGCGCGGTCATCACGAGGAGTGCGCCCGGGAGTGGCGGGCGCTCACCCTGCTCGCCGAGTACGCGCCGGGTACGGCTCCGACCCCGCTGCGGGCGGATCTGGACGCCGAGGAGCCGGTGGTGGTGATGTCGCGGCTGAACGGTGAGACGCTGCGCGGCCGACCTCTGCGGGAGGAGCTGGTCCGGGCGTTCTCCGAGGCGGTGGAGCGGATCCACACCGCGCTTCCCGCCGACGTCCTCGCCGAGGTCGCCCCGCGTCCGTGGCAGGTGGCGACGGCCCTGGAGTCGGTACGAGTCGGGGTCGCCGAGCTGCGTCCTCGTATGGCGCCCCATGTGGCCCGGGTGGCGGACGAGGCGTTGAACCGGCTCTCCTACTTTCCGGTCAGGGCCCCGGTCTCCCAGGTGCTGGGGGCCGGGGACGGCAATCTCGCCAACTATCTGTGGGACGGCTCCGGGGTCCTGCGGGTCGACTTCGAGGACTTCGGGCGCAGTGATCGGGCCTTCGAGCTGGCGGAGATCGTCGAGCACGTGGGGAGCTGGGTGGAGCACCCCTTGGACGTGGATCTCTTTCTGAAGGGGTTCTCGCTCACATCGGCGGAGTCCGAACGGCTCGTCGGGTGCCGTCGTCTGCTGGCCCTGGGGTGGCTGTTGCTGTTGTGCCGGGACGCGGAGGGCGTGCGGCGTAACCCGCCGGGGACGGTGGATCGGCAGGCCGAGCGTCTCGCGGCGCTGCTCGACTGATCCTCCGGTCGGGGTCCCGTCGGGTCGCGTTTCGGGATCACAGGTTCTCACGGGGGTGTTCACAGAGGCTCACAAATGGTATTACCATTCTCGGAGCCTGTTTCAAGCGCAGGTCAAGGCGGTGTCACGGCGTGTCCGAGGGCACCGCCGCCCCCGTCCTCACCCCGTCCACCGGAAGGCCCCGGCGTGGAGAACTTCGAACCCGTCTACGGCACGGGTCCCCTCCTAGGGATCGCCGCGGGAGCCATCGCGCTCCTGCTGCTCCTGATCATCCGTTTCCGACTTCACGCGTTCGTCGCCCTCGTCCTGGTCAGCGTGCTCACCGCGTTGGCCGCGGGCATCCCCGTCGACGGGGTGGTGCCCACCCTCCTCGACGGCTTCGGCGGCACCCTGGCCAACGTCGCCCTCCTGGTGGGTCTGGGCGTCATGATCGGCCGCATGCTGGAGATCACCGGCGGCGCCGCCGTCCTGGCCTCCGCGCTGATCAAGGTGTTCGGCGAAAGACGCGCCCCGCTCGCGCTCGGCGTCGCCTCGCTCCTGTTCGGCTTCCCGATCTTCTTCGACGTCGGCCTCGTCGTCATGCTGCCGATCGTCTTCAGCGTCGCCCGACGCGTCGGCGGTTCGGTCCTGCTCTACGCGCTGCCCACGGCCGGCGCCTTCGCCGTGATGCACGCCTTCGTGCCGCCCCACCCGGGTCCGGTCACGGCCGCCGTCGAGATCGGCGCGGACATGGGTCTGACGCTGCTCGTCGGCGCCCTTCTGGCCATCCCCACCTGGTACCTGGCCAGCTACCTGTTCGGCCTGTGGGCCGGCAAGCGCTTCGAGCTGCCCGCCCCCGACGACCTCCTGCCCGGCGGCGAGGTGAAGCACGAGGACCCGCCGCGTCTGCTCACCGTCGTGAGCATCCTGCTGCTGCCGATGCTGCTCATCTTCGCCAACACCGGCATGGGCACGGCCGTGGCCACCGGGGCGGTCTCCGAGAGCGCCGTGTGGGTCCAGTCCCTGCGCCTGGTGGGCGAGACGCCCATCGCGCTGCTCATCACCGCCCTCTACACGATGGTCGTGCTCAGCCGGGGCCGCTTCACCCGTCAGCGGGTGGAGGAGATCGTCGGCGGCGCGCTCGGCCCGGTCTGCGGCATCATCCTCATCACCGGCGCCGGCGGCATGTTCGGCGGGGTCCTGCGCACCAGCGGGATCGGCGACGCGCTCGCGGGCAGCCTGGAGTCGACGGGCATGCCGGTGATCGTCGCGGCCTTCATCATCGCGCTGGCCCTGCGGGTGGCGCAGGGGTCGGCGACGGTCGCCATCACCACCTCGGCCGGTCTGATCGCCCCGGCGGTGCAGGCCACCTCGGGGTTGAGCTCCATCGACCTGGCCCTGATCGTGATCGCCATCGCCTCGGGCGCCACCGCCCTGTCGCACGTCAACGACTCCGGGTTCTGGCTGGTCGGCCGTTTCCTGGGGATGGACGTCAAGACCACGCTCAAGACCTGGACGGTCATGGAGACGCTGATCGGCTTCATCGGATTCGGGTTCGCCTTCGGTCTGTCCCTGGTGCTGTGAACCGGTGGCGGCGATGCGGGGCGACGGTTCAGCGAGGGTCCGGTCCGGGCTCCTTGAGGGCGTCGCTCACCTCGGTCACGATCGAGCGCATCGCCGCCTCGGCCACGTCGGGCAGTCCGTCTCGGACGGCCCGCGCCACCGCCGTGTGCAGGCGCAGCGCCTCCGGACGGGGGCGGTGCGGCATCAGGTCGTAGGAGGTCCGGCCGATGAGGACCTCGGACACGACCTCGGCCAGGCCGGAGAACATCTCATTGCCGGACAGGTCCAGGATGTGCCGGTGGAAGGCCACGTCCAGCTCCAGGAAGGTGTCCAGCAGGCCGGCGTCGCCGGTCCGGGTCATCTCCTCGGCCACGTCCACGAGCCGGGCCCGCTCCTCGGGGGAGCCGCGTTCGGCGGCCAGGGCCGCGGCGGCGGGTTCGACGGCGGCGCGCAGTTCGTTGAGGGAGCGGAGTTGGGCCATGCGTCCGGCCCCGGCCAGGCGCCAGCGGATGAGCTGGGGGTCGAAGACGCTCCACTGGGCCTGGGGGCGGACCTTGACTCCGGTGCGGGGGCGGCTGACCACCAGCCCCATCGACTCCAGGACGCGGACGGCCTCGCGGGCCACGGTTCGGGAGACCCCGAAGTCCTGTTCCAGGCCGCTCAGGGTGAAGGTGTGGCCGACGGAGTACTCGCCCGCGGCGATCGCCGGTCCGAGCACCGCCAGCACCCGGTTGTGCAGTGTGCGATGCGTCGTGCCCATCGTCGTTTCCTCGAACTTCCCGGTCTGCCCGTCGCGACGGTGTGGGGCGGGGTCAGGTCGAAGCCTAGCCGGATTGATTGGTAACACTATTTATGGCGGCGTCGCGGGGGCGGCGTGCCGACGGACGGAGAGACCATGCACTTTGTCTTCATGGGGGTGTCGGGCAGCGGTAAGACGAGCGTGGCCGAACGGGTCGCGAACCGTCTCGACCTGCCCTTCGCGGAGGCCGACGCCTTCCATCCCCCGGCCAACATCCGCAAGATGGCGGCCGGAGACCCCCTGACCGACGAGGACCGTCGGCCGTGGCTGCGTGAACTGGCCGACTGGATCGGCGCTCACGAGGTGCTCGGCGAGTCCACCGTCATGGCCTGTTCGGCGCTCAAGCGCGACTATCGCGACGTGCTGCGCACCGGTGCCCCCGGCGTGGAGTTCCTGCACATGCACGGACCGGACGAGGTGATCCGGGCGCGGATCGCCGCGCGCAAGGGCCACTTCATGCCGCCCGCGCTGTTGCGCTCCCAGTTGGAGGCGTTGCAGCGGCTCGACCCCGACGAGGCGGGGAGGGAGTTCGACGTACGTTCCGACCTGGATCCCCTCGCCGAGGAGGCCCTGGAGTACGTGCGGGGGCGGCTCGGGTCGGCGGCGGTCTGATCCCCTCGGGAACCGTCGATCGTGGTGGTCACGGCGCGGTGACGGTGGGGCGGGTGTGGCATTGATCCACTTGTGTCCCGAGCCGAGGCACGCGACCCTGTTCGTCATGCAAGACTCCCGAACGTCCCCTCCCTCCGCCTCCCGACCCTTCAGCGTGGTGCCCGCGCCCCGGCAGAGCCTGCTGGCCGCGCGTCACCCTGGAGTGAGGCCCCCGCTGGACGTGCGGCAGACCTGTGTCCTGATGTGCGTGGCCGCCGTGGGGCACCTCCTGACGTCCTACCGCGCCTGGGCGCTCCTGGACGCGGGTGTCCCCGCCGCCAGAACGGCGGACCTGTGGCTGCTGATCTCGTTGTCGGTGCTGGTCGCCCTCGGTCTGGTGGTGTCGGTCCTCGCGTTGCGCCGCGCCGGTCACGCGTTGTGGCGTCTCTCCCGGCTCGGCGCGGTGATCGCCTTCGGGACGGCGCTGTACGCCCTGTACCAGGCGGCGGTGCTCGCCGATACGTGGCTGATGTTGGCGGGCTCGGGTGCGGCCCTGCTGTCCATCACCGTCAACATCGCCCTGCTGAGCACCGGTATCCGCTCCTGGTGCGCCCGCTAGTCCGTGTCCGTTCGAAGGGTCCGCCGGCTCGTCCCGGCGGGCCCTTCCGTATGTCCGTGAAGTGTGTTCCCGGTGAGGGTGAAGGCATCTCCTGAGGCCTGGAAAACAGACATCAGGGCATAAAGGTAAATTCATGGGATCATCGGGTCATGCTCTTTTCGGAGGTATTCGAAAACGCATGATCGATCGATCAGGTTTTCCCTCTTCGTTTATGGGAAGGGGCTGGACACTCGGGCGTCGAAATACCACATCGGGTCACGGCACAGAAGTGAAACGGTTGTATTAATACCCAGCCGTCTATCTTCCCAGGGGGAGCGTGCGCGGTCTAAGGTCCACACCATCGTTCCGGGTCTCCAAACCCCCCGTCCCCTGAGGTGGACCATGTTCACGAAGACTCCCCGAAAGCCGCTGGGCCTCTTGGCCGTGGCGGCCTCGCTCACGCTGGTGGCGACAGCCTGCGCGGAGAGCGACCGCGACTCCGCCGGAGGCGACGACCGGCCTTTCGTATTCGCCGCCACGGGTGACATCACCGCACTCGACCCCTTCCTCGCCAGCGACGGCGAGACCTTCCGCTACAGTCGGCAGGTTTTCGACACCCTTCTCGAACACGAATCCGGTGGCACCGAGATCGTCGGCGGACTGGCCGAGGAATGGGAACAGTCCGAGGACGGAACGGTCTGGACCTTCAAACTCCACGACGGGGTGAAGTTCCACGACGGGGACGACCTCGACGCTGAGGCGGTCTGCGCCAACTTCGACCGTTGGCACAACCTGAGCGGCGGATATCAGAGCTCCAACAACTCCTATTACTGGCAGAAGATCTTCGGCGGATTCGCGGAGAACGAGGACGACTCGCTCCCCGAATCGCGCTACGTCTCCTGTGAGGCCCAGGACGAGCTCACCGCCGTCATCGAGGTCACCGAGTACTCCTCGCTCTACCCCGGTGGTTTCAGCCTCGCCGCCTTCGGCATCATGAGCCCCACCACCCTGGAGAACATCGCCGACGCCGAGATCAGCGGCGACGAGGGCAACTTCACCCTGCCCGAGTACACCCAGGTCGCGGGCACCGTCGCCGGTACCGGCCCCTTCACCGTCGAGGACTGGGACCAGGACCAGTCCGAGATCACCCTCAAGCGTTTCGACGACTACTGGGGCGACCCGGCGGGCTTCGAGACGATGCTCCTGCGCACCATCCCGGACGAGAACGCCCGTCGCCAGGCCCTGGAGGCCGGTGACATCCACGGCTACGACCTCGTGGCCCCGGCCGACGTCGGCCCGCTCCAGGAGGCCGGCTTCGAGGTGCCCACCCGAGGCGTCTTCAACGTCCTCTACCTGGCCTACCAGCAGGACGACGAGGCGCTCGCCGACCTCGAGGTCCGTGAGGCCCTCTCCCACGCGGTGAACCGCCAGCGCATCGTCGACACCATCCTCCCCGAGGGCGGCGAGGTCGCCTCGCAGTTCCACCCGGACACCCTCGACGGCTGGTCCCCGGACGTGCGCGAGATCGAGTACGACCCGGAGCTGGCCCGAGAGAAGCTCTCCGACGCCGGCTACGAGGACCTCGAGGTCGAGTTCTGCTACCCGACCGAGGTCACCCGCCCGTACATGCCCGCGCCCAAGGACATCTTCGACGTCATCACCGAGGACCTCCAGGAGGCCGGTGTGACGGTGAACGCCAGCAGCTACGAGTGGGCCGAGTACATCAACCAGACCGACAGCGGCAACTGCCCGCTCTACCTGCTCGGCTGGACCGGCGACTACAACGACGCCTACAACTTCATCGGCACCTGGTTCTCCACCCCCAACAGCGCCTGGGGCCTGGACGAGCCGGAGCTGTTCGACCTGATGGCCGAGGTGAGCACCAACCCGGACGAGGAGGAGCGCATCGCCGGCTACCAGGAGCTCAACGAGATGGTGATGGACGTCCTTCCGGGGCTGCCCATCTCCAGCTCCCCGCCCTCGATCGTCTTCTCCTCGGAGGTCCAGCCCCCGAACGTGAGCCCGCTCACGCAGGAGATGTTCGCCGAGGCCTCCTGGAAGTAGACACCCGCCTCCCCGATCCGAGGTGAGGTCATCTCCCGGGCCCGACCGCGTTCGGACGAACCGGTCGGGCCCGGCCCCACGAGGGTCACGACCCTCACGGCCCACGGGTCCCCGTGACCCGTGCCCCTCCCGCGGCGGTGTCCTCGTCGCCTCACCCCCGGGGGACGACCCCTCCCTCCATGCCCGACCCGTCGCGAACCGGCGGGGGACGCCTCGGCGTCCGTTCTCATCACCACTGGCGAAAGGCGGCGAAGGTGCTGCGATTCATCGTCAGGCGACTCCTACAGCTGATCCCGACATTGGGCGGCCTGTCGATCCTGCTGTTCGTCTGGCTCCAAAGACTGCCGGGCGGCCCGGAGTACGCCCTTCTTCCCGACGACGCGACGGCCGAACAGCGCGAGGCGCTGCGCCGTTCACTGGGCCTGGACCAACCGTTCACGGTGCAGTACCTGTCCTTCCTGCGCAGGATCGCGCAGGGTGACCTGGGAACCTCCCTCCAGACCGGACGACCGGTCCTGGACGAGTTCTTCCTCCGGTTCCCGGCCACGTTCGAGCTGGCCGTGAGCGCCATGATCATCGCCGTCACGATCGGCCTGCCGCTGGGCTATCTGGCGGCCCGCCGACGCGGCACCGCGCTGGACTTCGCGGCCGTGGGCGGATCCCTGCTCGGCATCTGCACGCCGGTCTTCTTCCTGGCGTTCATCCTCAAGGTGATCTTCGCCGAACGCCTGGGCATGTTCCCCTCGGCCTTCCGCCTCTCCCCGGGGCTGAGCCGCACCGACATCACCGGGTTCGTCGTCCTGGACGGCCTCATGACCCGGGAGTGGGACGTGGTCTGGGACGCGCTCGCCCACCTGGTGCTGCCCGGACTGGCCCTGGCCTCCATCCCGCTCGCGGTCATCACCCGTATGACCAGGGCCAGCGTCCTGGAGGTCATGGGTGAGGACTACGTGCGCACCGCCGACGCCAAGGGGCTGCGCCGTAACACCGTGCGCACCCGTCACGTACTGCGCAACGCGCTGCTGCCGGTGGTCACCGCCGTGGGTCTGCTGGCGGGCAGCCTCTTCGCGGGAGCGGTCCTGACCGAGAGCGTCTTCGCCTTCCCGGGCATCGGCTCGTTCGTCTACGCGGCCACCCAGGAACGCGACTATCCGGTCCTGACCGGCTTCATCCTGCTCATCGCCACCATGTACGTGTTCATCAACCTCCTGGTCGACATCTCGTACAGCCTCCTCGATCCGAGAGTGCGGGCCCAGTGATGCCAACGACACCGAGCTCCCAGAACCCCTCCGAGAGCCCCGAGACCCGGGGCGGCGGAGAGGACACCGCGCCCCGAGAGTCCACCGAGGGCCGGGTCCCGCTCCACCGGCGCAAGGCGGCCAAGGTCGACCGGCTCGCCGAACTCATGGGCGAACGCTCCGACGACGGCCACGGCGCCGGGGTGTGGCGCGAGGCCTTCCGGCGCATGAGCCGCAGCCCCATGGCCATCAGTGGCGCGGTCATCGTCGCCGTGTTCCTCCTGGTCGCGCTGTTCTCGCCGCTCATCGCCCCCTACAGCCCCACCTCACAGGCCTGGGGCGGCGAGGTCTTCCCCAACCGCAACGAGTTCGTCGGCCCCCGCGCCGAGAACTGGCTGGGCCTGGACCACCTGGGCCGGGACATGTTCTCCCGCATGGTGATCGGCGCCCGCCAGACCCTCATGGTCGGCGTGGTCGCCACCCTCGTCGGGTTCCTGTTCGGCGCCCTGCTCGGCGGCACCGCCGGGGCCTGCTCGGTCCTCGGCGGCCGTTGGGGACGCCAGGTGGACAACGTCATCATGCGCGTCATCGACATGATGCTGGCCCTGCCCACCCTGCTGCTCGCCGTCACCGTCGCCGCGCTCGTCGGACCCAGCCTCACCACCGTCATGCTGGCGGTGGGTATCGCCCAGGTGCCGATCTTCGCCCGCCTGCTGCGCGGCGCGATGATCTCCCAGGGCAACCGCGAGTACGTGCTCGCCGCCCGGGCCCTGGGCGTACGCGGCCACAAGATCGCGATCTCCCACATCCTGCCCAACTCGATGGGACCGGTGATCGTGCAGTCCACGCTCACCCTGGCGACCGCCATCATCGACGCGGCCGCCCTGTCCTATCTGGGGCTGGGCAACCCGGACGCCTCCTTCCCCGAATGGGGCACGATGCTCTCCGAAGCCCAGAGGTTCCTTTCCACGGCACCCTCTCTGGCCGTCTACCCGGCCCTGGGCATCATCATCACCGCGCTCGGCTTCACCCTCATGGGCGAGTCGCTGCGCGAGGCGCTCGACCCGAAGTTGAGGAAGTGACCATGAGTTCCAGCACGCCGCTGTTGGCGGTGGACGAGCTGTCCGTGGTGTTCCGCGGACGCGGGTCCGGTGAGGTACGGGCCGTGGACGGGGTCTCCTTCACCCTGGAGGAGGGCCGGGTCACGGGTCTGGTCGGCGAGTCCGGTTGCGGTAAGAGCGTCACCTCCCTGGCCCTGATGGGGCTGCTCCCGGACCGGGGGGTCGAGGTCGGCGGCAGCGCCGTCATGCGGCTGCCCGACGGCTCCGAGGACCTGCTGAAGGCCTCACGCCGAAGGATGCGCGACCTGCGCGGCTCCCAACTGGCGATGATCTTCCAGGACCCGCTCAGCTCGCTCAACCCGGTGATCCCCATCGGACGCCAGGTCACCGAGATCCTCCAACGTCACCGGGGGATGCGCGGAGCGGCCGCGCGCAAGGAGGCGGCCGACCTGCTGCATCGGGTGGGGATCCCCGACCCGACCCGGCGCCTGAGCGAATACCCGCACCAGCTCTCGGGCGGTATGCGTCAGCGCGCGCTCATCGCGATGGGGGTGGCCTGCCGGCCCCGCGTGATGATCGCCGACGAGCCCACCACCGCCCTGGACGTCACCATCCAGGCCCAGATCCTCGAGCTGCTCAAGGACCTGGTCACCGAGGAGGGCACCGCCCTGCTGATGATCACCCACGACCTGGGCGTGGTGGCCGGCATGTGCGACGACATCAACGTCCTGTACGCGGGGCGGGCGGTGGAGACCGCTCGGCGGCGTCCCCTGTTCGCCGCCCCCACCCACCCCTACACCGTGGGTCTGCTCGGATCCATCCCGCGGTTGGACTCCCCGCGGGGCGAACCGCTGACCCCCGTACGCGGCTCGGTCAACGACAACATCGCGTGGACGGACGGATGCGCGTTCGCCCCCCGCTGCGACCACTACACGATGGAGTGCCTCCAGGGGCCGCCCCCGCTCGTCCGCCTGGAGAACGGCGACGAGGCGGAGCACGTCCACCGCTGCGTGAACCCCATCGAACACGCCGAGGTGGTGGACCGGACGGTCCTGGACGGCCCGGCCGTGGTCGGTGACGACGAGGAGGAGCGGCGATGAGCCTGCTACAGATCAAGGACCTCAAGGTCCATTTCCCGATCAGGCGCGGGGTGCTCTTCGACCGCACCGTCGGGCACGTCCAGGCGGTCGACGGGGTCTCGCTGGAGATCGAACGGGGCAGCACGTACGGCCTGGTGGGGGAGTCGGGCTGCGGTAAGACCACCCTGGGCCGGGCGGTCCTGCGCCTGAACGAGATCACCGAGGGCGAGGTCTGGTTCGACGGCCGCGACCTGGCGGGGCTGCCCGCCGAGGAGATGCGCCGCGAGCGCGCCAACCTCCAGATGGTCTTCCAGGATCCACTGGGCAGCCTCGACCCGCGCCAGAACATCGGGTCGATCCTCATGGAGGGGCTCCAGACCCACGGGATCGGCGGCCCGTCGAAGGAGGACGTGCCCGAGGGCATCGGGGCCAAGGAGCTCCGGCGCCTGGTCGAGGAGGACCGTCGGGCCCGTGTCGTGGAGGCCCTGGAGCGGGTCGGGCTGTCGGCCAAGGCGCTCAAGCGCTATCCGCACGAGTTCTCGGGTGGTCAGCGTCAGCGCATCGGTATCGCCCGAGCGCTGGTCCTGCGCCCCGACCTCATCATCTGCGACGAGCCGGTCTCGGCGCTGGACGTGTCGATCCAGGCGCAGGTGCTCAACCTTCTGGAGGAGCTCCAGGACGAACTGGGCCTGACCTACCTGGTGATCGCGCACGACCTCGCGGTGGTGCGGCACGTCAGCGACGTCGTCGGCGTCATGTACCTGGGCTCCCTCGTGGAGGAGGCCACCAGCGACGAGCTGTACGCGGCCCCCGCGCACCCCTACACCAGGTCGCTGATGTCGGCGGTGCCGGTTCCGGACCCGACGGTGGAGGACACCCGCGAGCGCATCCTGCTCGCCGGCGACCTCCCCTCGCCCGCGAACCCGCCGTCCGGCTGCCGCTTCCACACGCGCTGCCCCTGGCGCCAGGAGGAGCGCTGCGACACCGAACGCCCCGAGTTGCGTCCGCTCCACGGTGAGCAGGGCAGCGGTACCCACCGCGTGGCCTGCCACTACGCGGAGCGGATCCTGTCGGGGGAGATCCGCCCCAGCGCGGAACGCGCCGAACGGATCGTGCACGGCACGGGCTGAACGGCCACGGGGGCGCGGGGGCCGGGGGGCGGCCCCCGCGCCCCCCGCGTGCCCCGGCCCCCCCCCCCAGGAGGGCGGGGCGCCCCGGCGGGGGTAACCCCCGCCCAACATTGCCCCGCGGGAACACGCCCCCAA
>NZ_JAYLVW010000003.1:0-702891 GCF_035818715.1 Nocardiopsis sp. LDBS1602
GAAACAATCACGCTTCCCGTACAAGCTCCGGAACCAGTGTCCCGTTCTGCTCTTCCGTGGAAGGCTTTGTTCGCGTTCGCACCGTTTCCGGTGTTTCCCGCTGTGTTGTGTCTTTACTTTATCAGGTCTTCCGTGTCCCGCAACTCGGCGGTTTTCGGTGTTCCCGATCGGGGTAAAGCCCGTTTGCTTCCTTTGTTCTCCGCCTTTGTGGTGGAGGCTTCCGGGAAGCGACTCTTTCATCCTACATGCCCCGGGCAGTGCCCGAACCGTTTCGGCTGAGAAAGAGAAGTGTCAAGAGTTCGCGGCCCGGTTCCGAACGGTGAACCCGAGGTTCCCGCTCGCCGTCCCGCGGCGACTCGGAGAACACTACCCCCACTCCGGGACCCGAGCAAACCGAGTCGCCTGTGTCGGCGGTCACCGGAGAACCGTCGCCGCCCCGTCTCCCACCGGGGCTCCCCCACCCCCGTTCCCGCCCTCCCCGACCTTCTCCACACTCTGCCTCTCGCGCGCCCGCGCCCTCGCGCGCGAGGCGAGACGGGTCACCCTCCCTTCCTCCCCTCCCTCCCCATCGCTCTCCCCTCCACCTCAGCCACTCACCGAACTGATGAAACGGGTACCCGACAACGCTCATGTCCCTGACAACGGAAAAGCACCCCACCGTTCCGATCGGAACGACACCCGTGGAACGGAGGGGGCTTCGATCAGGGGCGAGTTCCCCCTTTTCACCCACGTCGAAGCAGGCCAGGGCCCCACAGGCGAAGGGACGAAGATCATTTCCTCGCGGAATCCGAAAAGGCAGAGAAAGTTGTCGAAAGGCCCTTGAAATCCCCCGAAGGCCGATACATGATGTCGGCTTATCGGAACAGTTTCCGCTTCGGTCCCTCGCTCCGGCGCGAGTGACCGGAACAGGCCGCGTGTCGGGTGTTCGGGGGGACGACAGGCGCAGCGCGGCCATGCACCCTGTGGAAGGACACGCATGGACACCACATCCCCCGACAAGGCGCCCCCGACCGACACGGACCGGGCACCCGAGAGTCACATCAGCTGGAAGAGGTTCGCCCTCTTCTCGGTTCCCGCCGGAGCCGCGATCGGCGGAATCCTGGTGGCGATGGCCAGTGGGGCTCTCGCGGCCACCTTCAGCATCTCCAGCCAGCAGTTCAAGATCTCGGCCGACGAGATGACCGGCCAGGGGTTCGCCCAGTTCGGCTGGATCGACGCCACCGTCCGCGACGAGGCGGTACCCGTGGCGGTCGCCGGTATCCGCGAGGCCGAGATCGTCGGCCTCTGCCAATCGGTGCTGACCACCGAGTTCCCCATGGTCGGACCCATCTCCCTGATGCTGACGGCAGGCGACGCGGGCACCCCGGTGCGCGCCTCCGACCTGGTCATCGACATGGAACAGATGGACGGCGACGCCGAGTTCGACAACATCGAGATCGGCAGGGACGCCTCCACCCTGGACAAGGGGCCCCAAGGTCTCGGACGCGGGCAGGGGCACACCGACCTGTTCGGCATGCAGTCGGACGTGATCCGGGTCGAGAACCTGGAACAGACCGCGTGGGCCGCCTCCGCGGGCACCTTCCGACTGCACAACCTGAGCCTCGGCGTCTCCCTGGGGGATGACGAGTGCTTCTGAGTCCGCTTCGAAGGTCGTGGGAGGCCTGGTCCCGCTGGCGTCGGCGTCGCCCCTTCTCCGGGGGGCTGTTGATGATCCTCGCCGGGATCGAGATGGTGCTGATCGCCGGTCTGCCGGTGGAGCTCATGGTCTACCTTGGCGTCGGTTCCGTCTCCACCCTGCTCTTCGCCGGCATGTTGGTCGTCCTCGGACTGATCACCTGGTGCACCCCGAACCAGCACGTGATCACCGGCAGTCTCGCCGGGTTCGTGGCGTTGGGCGCGCTCGTCCTGTCCAACCTCGGCGGTCTCGTGATCGGGACCCTTCTGGCCCTGGCGGGCGGGGGTCTGGCCTTCGCCTGGCGCCCGGTCGCACGCCCGCCTCGACGGAAGCGGGGGCGGCGCGGGAAGGGCGAGGCCTCGAGGACCCGGCGGGCGCGAGAGACCGTCCCGCTCCCTCCGTTCGAACCCTGATCGGCCCCTCCCCCGGCATCTCAGTGTCCGGGGCACGTGGTCCGGCCGTCCGGTCCGCCACGTGTCCCGGTGGTCCACCGGCAAGTTCCGTCCACCTACGTCGGCGCGTACAGCACCCCAGTCGCGCCGGGCGTCCACGACGCCCGGCAGTCATCACAAGGAGTAACCATGTCGGTTCCGCGACCGAGATCCCGCAACTCCTCCGTCCTGGCCGTCTGCGCCGCCGGGGCCCTGGCCCTGGCCTGGGGCGGTTCCGCCCTGGCGGCGCAACAGGGCCCGACCACCGTCGAACCCGCCGGTGCCTCCTTCGAGGCCGCTCTGACCGGCACGGCGACCTTCGACGCGGGCGGAACGCTCGTCACCTGTGGTGTCTCCGTCTCCGCTCCGGGGGACGGTAACAACCTCGTTCCCGAGGCGCCGGACAACCACAACCCGGACGGGGCCGTCTCCGGGGCGATCAACGCGCCGACCTTCGAGGACTGCGATACGAACATGCCCTTGGTGAACGCCACCGTCACCGTGAACGACCCGGTGTGGGAGATGTCGATGCTCGCGGGAGAGCCCTCGACCGGTTCCATGACGGTTCCGGCCGGCGGCATCGTGGTGACCACGAGCGGTCTGGCCTCGTGCACCGCGACAGTGAGTCCGGACGCCGACGTCGCCATCGCCGGCACGTGGACCAACGGCGACCCCGCCTCGACCCTGGCCTTCGACACCACGGCCCCCGTGGTGGTGGAGGGCGGCCTGGGCTGTCCCGACACCGACGAGGCCGGGTTCACCGCCACCTATGAGGTGACCAACGCCGACGATCCCTCCGCGCCGATCACCGTGACCGGCTGATCGTCCTCTCTCCGACCGGGTCGGCGCCGCCGCGCCGGCCCGGTCCCCCATGTCCCGTCACGCCTCGAGCGCTCATACGGGTGACAACGATCCACCGACGCTCGCTCACATGGGGACGAAGACACGGCCCGTTCGTTCACCTACGGTCGCAGTACTCCGTGGAGTCATGAGGCGAAGGCTCCTCGGAGGGCGCGGACCGCTTCGCCCGTCCCCGTACACCCCCTCGGAGACCTCATGGCGTCCCACGTCGGTGTCCCGTCCGCCCGGTCCAGGTTGAGCCACGCTCTGAAGGTGGTGGGCGTGCTCGTCCGGGCCGGTGTCATCTCCCCCGGCCGCCCCGACAGGGTCGTCCGGCAGCTCGGCCGGTTACGCACCTGGGGCGCCACCATCGCGGGCGGCTACGCGGCCGCTGGTGAACGTGATCCGGGTCGGATCGCGGTGATCGATGACGGGGGGAGCGTCACCTTCGGCCGGATGAACCTGTTGGCCCGGCGTTTCGCCCGGGAGCTGTACGACATGGGGGTGCGTCCGGGGGCCCGGGTGGGACTCCTGTGTCGTAATCACTCGGGTCTGGTGCAGGCCACCGTCGCCTGCGGCCGTCTCGGCGCGGACGTGGTCCTGTTGAACACCGGGCTGGCCGCCGGGCCGCTGGCCGAGGTGATCGAGCGGCACGAGGTGTCCCTGCTGGTCGTGGACGAGGAGTTCGAGGGGTTGTGCCGGGGGTTGCCGGAAGGGCTCCCCCGGGTGACGGCGTGGGGGGAGCCGGACGTTCCCGGTCCCCGGGTGCCGACGGAGGCGAGGGAGATCTCGGGGCCCGACCCGGAGCCGCCGGAGCGGCCGGGGCGGTTGATCGTGCTGACGTCCGGGACGACGGGGGCGCCGAAGGGGGCGCGGCGCCCGACCCCGAAGGGCCCCCAGGACGCGGCTTCGGTGTTGTCCCGGATCCCGTTGAACTCCCGTGATCGGATCCTGGTGTCGGCGCCGATCTTCCATACGTGGGGGCTGGCCGGGGTCCAGTTGGGGATGTCGTTGCGGGCCACGTTGGTGACGCGTCGTCTGTTCGAGCCCGAGGACGTGCTGCGCACGATCGAGGAGCGGCGGTGCACGGCCCTGTTCGCGGTACCGGTGATGCTGCGGCGGATCATGGATCTTCCCAGGTCGACGCGGGAGCGGTACGACACCTCCTCACTGAGGATCGTGGCGTGCAGCGGATCGGCGATGGATCCCCGGTTGATCGGCGACTTCATGGACGCGTTCGGGGACGTGGTCTACAACCTGTACGGGTCGACCGAGGTGTCGTGGGCGACGATCGCCACGCCCGAAGAGCTGCGTTCCGCCCCCACCACGGCGGGAAGGGCTCCTCTCGGTACGCGGCTGGCGGTGTTGGACGAACAGGGCCGGGAGGTCCCTCCCGGGGTCGAGGGCGCCATCCACGTCGGGAACGAGATGCTCTTCGACGGCTACACGAACGGTGGCCACAAGCGGATGTCCGGGGATCTGATGGAGACCGGCGACCGGGGGTACGTGGACGGGAACGGTCTATTGCACGTGGCCGGTCGGGACGACGACATGATCGTCTCGGGCGGGGAGAACGTGTTCCCCCGGCCGGTGGAGGAGGCGATCGTGGCCCTGCCCGAGGTGCGCGAGGTGGCGGTCGCGGGGGTGCCCGACGAGGAGTTCGGGCAGCGGTTCGCCGCGTACGTCGTTCCCTATGAGGGGCGTTTCGTCGACCCGAACCGGCTGAGGTTGCACGTGCGCGAGGTCTTGGGGCGTTTCTCGGTGCCACGGGACGTGGTGGTGCTGGAGGAGTTGCCGCGCAACGCCACCGGGAAGGTGGTCAAGCGCAG
Source organism: Nocardiopsis sp. LDBS1602 (assembly GCF_035818715.1). Classification (NCBI taxonomy): domain Bacteria; kingdom Bacillati; phylum Actinomycetota; class Actinomycetes; order Streptosporangiales; family Nocardiopsidaceae; genus Nocardiopsis; species Nocardiopsis sp. LDBS1602. Next base: position 4,776 of record NZ_JAYLVW010000003.1, read on the forward strand.
GCTCCCCGACGGCGCGCGCGGAGCCGAGGAGGGCTAGGTCGTTCGGTGTCGGTGCGGGAACGCACCGGCACCGTTGTGCCCACTTGTGCGGCGACTCGTCACGAACGCCCCATATTCCTTGCGCACGATTAAATCGTGGGCTTTGACATCGGGTGCGGGGTTACTACGATGTGACGTGATGCCGGACCGAGATCCCGCCCAGGAGGGCGACTTCGAACTCCCGCGAGTCGACGAGCAGATGTGCTTCGCACTGTACGCGGCGTCCCGGGCTGTCACGAACCTCTATCGACCGTTGCTGGACCCGCTCGGTCTGACCTACCCGCAGTACCTCGTGATGATGCTCCTGTGGGAACGAGGGGAGTGTTCGGTCAAGGAGATCGGGGCCGTACTCCAACTCGACTACGGGACGCTCACCCCCCTGCTCAAGCGCCTGGAGACCAATGGTCTGCTCAGGCGGGAGCGGGACCCCGAGGACGAGCGCTCGGTACGGGTCACCCTCACCGAGGAGGGGGCCGCTCTGCGCGAACGGGCCCGAGGCGTCCCGGAGGCCATCGGACGGGTGATCGACCTGCCCGAAGAGGAATTCGAGGCGACCAGACTCGCGCTGCGCCGACTGACCACCAACGTGCTCGCGGGCGAGGCCCGCGTCACCGAGGGACCCTGAGGTCGGAGCGCGCCCTCTTCGGCCTCGCCCCCGCGGCGAGGCCGAAGAGGCGGCGGGCGGGCACCACGGGGGTCGTGCCCGTCACCGAGAGAAGAAGGGCGTCCCGTGCGGATGGGCCTGCCTGTCCACCCGCACGGGTCGCCCCGGATCGGGATCGCGCGGCCCCGATCACTCGCGGGTCCGCGTCTCAGCAGCCGCCCGGAGTGAGTTCCCAGTGGCCTGCGGCGGTCTCGGTCAGCGAGGTCCGCACGGCCGTGTTCCACAGCCCGAGCGGGTCACCGGACCCGAGCGCGTAGGCGTATCCCAGACGGTGTTCGGCCCGCCCTTGTGCGACGTGGGTGTGGTTGCTCGCCGTCACGCACTCCCCCGCGGGCCCCTCGGTCGGTTCACCGGTCGGCGGATCCGTGGGTCCCCCGTCGCTCCCCCCGATGCCCCAGAACAGCGCGGTGTACCCGGCGGAACAGACCGTGTCGAGGAAGTGGGCGCCGGCGGCACCGCATCCGGCGGACGGGTCGACCGGGGTCCCGTGCCCCATCCCCGCGACGGAGAAATAGGCGACCGCGGCGTCCTCCGCTCCTCCGCCGTAGTACTCGACGGTGGTGGGCCCCGGCAGGCTCTCCGTGCCGTCGGGTTCGGAGGGAAGTCCCAGGACGTTCACCCACTGGGCGACACTCGACCGTCCGTTGGCCGGGGAGACGGTGGTGTCGGCGGTTCCATGCCAGATCGCCACGCGGGGCGGCTCGGCGCCGTCGGGGAGTTTGGCCCGGACCCGGTCGCCCCACTGCTGCGGGGTCAGGCTCTTCCCTGGGTTCATGCAGGTGAACGCGTCGATCATGCCGGACGCGCATCCCACCGGCACACCCGCGACGATGCCGCCGCCGGCGAAGAGGTCGGGGTAGGCGGCCAGGAGTTCGGCGGTCATCGCGCCGCCGGCGGACAGCCCCGAGACGAAGACGCGGTCGGTGTCCAGGCCGTGACGGGAGACGGCGGACTCCACCATCGAGGCGATCGATCGGGCCTCTCCGGAGCCTCGGGCCACGTCGCCGGGCTCGAACCAGTTGAAGCACCGGTTCGCGTTGTTGGCCGTCCTCTGCTCGGCGTAGACGAGGGCCAGGCCGGAGCTCTCGGCCTGCTCGACCCATCCGGAGGAGCGGTGGTAGTCGGCTGCGCTCTGCGTGCAACCGTGCAGGAGGACGACCAGGGGCGCCCCGTCCGAGAGGCCGTCGGGAACGTACTCGTGCATGGCGAGGTTCCCGGGGTCGGCCCCGAAGGAGGGCACCGGGGTGAGTTCGGCGGCCGAGGCGCGCGGTGCCGTGACGACCAGGACGGCCAGGGCCAGGAGGAGGACGGCGGCCACGGAGAGGACGGGGGCGCCGAGGCGGGCCGGGATCGGTGGTCCGGTGTCGGGGAGGATCCGGTGGGCGTGGGGGTGCATGGTGCGGCTCCGGAAGTGGGTCGACGAGCGGGAGGTTCGGCCGAACCGGTGCGTCGAAGCCTAGACTTCAAGTGATCCGCGCGACATGTACGCGAGACTCCGATCACAGTGGATCGACGGGTGGGAAGTCCACAGGAGCCCGGTCGGGCATGGGCACGATCCACATGAGAAGACCCGGGGGTGTGTGTTCCGGGTCTATCCCCCGTGACGCGGACCGCGCCTAGTTTTCTGGCATGACGACGCACGAGCCCCCGCGGGACGACGCGCGACCGGCCACCGGGCCCGGCGCCCCCGGCACCACTCCGGACATCTCCGGCCCGTCGACCCCCCAGGTCTCATCGACCTCTCACACCACACGAGTCGACCTGACCGGAAGGACCGCTCTGGTGACCGGCGCCGCCGGCGGTATCGGGCGGGCGTGCGCGACGCGTCTGGCCGACGCCGGAGCCACCGTCCGTCTGGTCGATATCGATGGCGCCGCCCTCGCCGAACTCGCCGAACTGGGCGTGGGCGAACCGGTGGAACTGGACCTGACCGACCTGGACGCCGCCGAGGAGGCGGCGCGGGGGTCCGACATCGTGGTGAACAACGCCGGGGTGCAGACGGTCGCCGCCGTACAGGACTTCCCTCCGGAGCGTTTCTCCCTCATCCTTCGACTCATGGTCGAGTCACCGTTCCGCGTGGTGCGCGGGGCCCTGCCGCACATGTACGAGCGCGGCTGGGGCCGGATCGTCAACATCTCGTCCGTGCACGGCCTCCGCGCCTCCGCCTACAAGTCGGCGTACGTGGCCGGCAAACACGGGCTGGAGGGGTTCTCCAAGGTGGTCGCGCTCGAAGGCGCCCCACACGGGGTGACCTCCAACTGTGTGAACCCCGGATACGTGCGGACCGCCCTGGTGGAGCGGCAGATCGCGGAGCAGGCCGAGGCGCACGGCCTCCCCGAGGACCGTGTGGTCTCGGAGGTGCTTCTGGCCCGCACCCCCGTGAAACGGCTGATCGAACCGTCCGAAGTGGCCGAGATGGTCGCCTATCTGTGCTCCGACGACGCCTCGTTCGTCAACGGGGCGTCCCTGCCCATCGACGGAGCCTGGAGTTCGAGCTGAGCACCTCCCCCGGATCCCATGACACCTCCCCGGAGCGATCGGAGGCCGAACGGCAGGCCCTCTACCTCGGGCTCCTGCTGCGTGACGCGCCGGCCGTGGAGTACGAACGGCCGGTGCTGCGCGCGCGCTCGGACGGGGCGGACGCGGAGACGATCGCCGCGTTGGAGAACGCGAAGATGGCGGCGTTGCGGGTCCGGTCGGTGCTGCGCGATCGGCAACGGCGGGAGTCGGAGTTGAGCGCGCTCTTCGAGACCGCCAACGATCTGGCCGGGATGAGCAGTCTCGACCAGGTGCTGCGGGCGATCGTGGAGCGGGCCCGGCATCTGCTCGGGACGGACGTGGCGTACCTGACCCTGAGCGATCCGGAGGCCGGCGACACCTACATGCGGGTGACGTCGGGGTCGGTCTCGGCCACCTTCCAGCAGCTCCGTCTGGCCCCGGGCAAGGGCCTGGGCGGTCTGGTGGCCAGCACGTCGCTGCCTTACGTGACCGCCAACTACTTCGCGGACCCCCGTTTCGAGCACGCTCAGAACATCGACGACGGGGTACGCGAGGAGGGGCTGGTGGCGATCCTCGGCGTGCCGTTGCGGATGAACGGGCGCCGAGTAGGGGTGCTGTTCGCGGCCAACCGACGAGAGCGGCCGTTCGAGCACTCGGAGGTGGCCCTGCTGTCGTCCCTGGCCACCCACGCGGCGATCGCGATCGACAACGCCAACCTCATCGACGACACCCGCCGGGCCCTGGACGAACTGCACGTCGTGAACGAACGTCTGCAACGGCACACGGCGTCGGTGGAGAGGTCGGCGAACGCGCACGACCGGTTCACCGACCTCGTGTTGAGCGGTGGCGGTGTGCGGGAGGTCGCGGCCGCGGTCGCCGAGGTGCTGGGGGGAACGGTGCGTGTCCACGACCGGGTCTCCGACACCTCGGTGACCGCCTCTCCCGAGGGGACGGCCGGCGGTTTCTCCCCCGGAGGGGACCCCTTGGCGGAGGGGGACGAGGCGCTCTCCGAGGCGGCCCGCGCCTCGTTGGCCGGTGGCCGTGCCGTATCCGTGGGGGAGGCGTGGGTGGCCACGGCGGCGGCGGGAACCGAGCCGCTGGGGACGCTCGTGCTCCACGGGGTGGAACTGGACGGCACCGATCAGCGCGTGCTGGAGCGGGCCGCGATGGTGACCGCTCTCCTGCTGCTCATCCGCCGCTCGGTGAGCGAGACCGAGCACCGGGTCCGAGGCGACCTGCTGAACGAACTCCTGGAGATGCCCGCCCGCGATCCGGAGTCCCTGCGTCAACGGGCCGCGCTGCTCCACACGGACCTGGACGCCCCGCACGTCCTGGTGGTGGCCGAGGCACCGGGAGGCGACCCGCAACGACTGCGTTCGGCCGCGGCCTTCGCCGCCGAGACGACCGGGGGCCTGGCCGCGGTCAGGGGAGGCCGACTGGTGCTGGCCCTGCCCGGCACGGACCCCTCGGACACGGGCCGCAGGGTGACGACCGAGCTGACCACCGCCGTCAACGGTCCGGTGACGGCCGGGCTGGCCGGCCCCACCCGAGGCCCGGAATCCTTCCGGAGCGCGTTCACCGAGGCGGTCCGATGTCTACAGACCCTGAGGGCGCTGGGGCGCACGGGGGACACCGCCACCACCGAAGACCTCGGCTTCTCCGGGCTGCTGCTGAGCCGGGACCGCGACGTGCCCGGATTCGTGGCGACCGCCCTGGGGCCGCTTCTGGAGTACGACGCCGAACGAGGAACCCTGCTGGTGAGGACACTGCGCGCCTACTTCGCGGCCGGGGGCAACCTCTCTCGCGCCAAGGACGACCTGCACGTCCACGTGAACACGGTGGCTCAGCGTCTGGAGCGGATCGGTCGGCTCATCGGGGAGGACTGGCAGCGTCCCGACCGCGCGCTCGAACTACAGCTCGCCCTCCATCTGCACGGTCTACTCGACAAGGGTGTGGATCTGCTCGGCGAGCAGGACGGCGGTTGACGAGAACACGGACAGAGGACGTTCCCCGAAGGGCTTGACCTCTACCTTTGTTGAGGTCGTTGAGTGGTTCCTGAGCACCGAAAGGCGCCCGGCCGGGATCGCACCCGGTCTCCACCGACGGAGGAGAGACGATGACCGCACCCGTTCTGGTCACAGGAGCCACAGGGAACACGGGGCGCCACGTGGTGGCGGGCCTGCTCGCGGAGGGGATCCCCGTCCGTGCCATGACCCGGGACCCGGAGCGCGCCGCCCTGCCCGCCGGCGCGGAGATCGTGCGAGGACGGACCACCGATCCCGAGGACGTGGCCGCCGCGGCCGAGGGGGCCTCCGCCGTCTACCTGGTGTGGCCCGGCACGGACGACGAGGCGGAGGGGGCGGCCGAGGTCGTCGAGGCGCTGGGAGGACGCGTCCCCCGAGTGGTGTACCTGTCCGCGCAGGGAGCCGAGGAGGGCGGGGTCTGGGGCGCCGTCGAGACCCTGGTCCGACGGAACGTGCCCGAATGGACCTTCCTCCGGGTGAGCGGGCTGGCCACCAACACCCTGCTCTGGGTGGAGGGGGTCCGGCGCGGCGTGGTCGAGGAGCCGTTCGGCCGGGCCCGGCGCTCCCTGGTCCACGAGAAGGACGTCGCGGCGATGGCGGTCCGGGCCCTGGTCGATCCGGACCACGTGGGCCGTGCCTACACGGTGACCGGCCCCGAATCGATCGGCCAGGCGGAGCAGGTGCGCGTGATCGGCGAGGTCATCGGTCGCGAGACACGGTGGGTGGAGCAGTCACCGGAGGAGGCCCGGGACGGGCTCGTCGAGCGGGTGGGGGAGGAGTTCGCCGACCAGCTCCTCTCCCACTGGTCAGCCAACGTCGATGTGGTCGAACCCGTCTCCCAGGACGTCCCCCGCGTGTTGGGACGCCCCGCCCTGACCTACCGGGAGTGGGTCGGGGACCATCGGGCCGACTTCGCCCCCGAGGGGTGACCTCCGCCGGGGGCGAGGTCTCCGCTCAGCACGGCCCCTGGTCGGCCCAGGGCCCCCATTCACCGGAGGCGCTCGGCGGGTCTCCCCTGACCCACCAGCGCGCCTCGTAGAAGCGCCCCTCGTAATGGACGACGTCACCGTCGTCGTAGACCTTGTGCTCCTTCCAGGGCTGACCGGAGCACACGGCGTTCGGACCCCCGCCTCCCGACCCCGGTTCGGATCCGGCGTCGCCGGCCTCCTCCTCGACCTCGGTCTCCTCCTGTCCGGCCCCCTCGTCCGGGCCGGAGGAGACGGTCAGGACGACCTCCTGGTCCTCGGCCGCGATCGTGCCGGGTTCGGGGTCCTGCCCGATGACCTCGCCCTCCGGCGCGGTGTCGTCGGGCGTCTCCACCACACCGGCCCGCAGCCTCAGCCCTTCGAGGGCGAAGACGGCATCGGCGCGCGCCATCCCGACGAGAGAGGGGACGATGGTGCCCTCGCTGACGTTGAGGGTGATCTCACCCTCCCGGTCCCCCTCCTCCCCCACTTCGGGGGTGGAGGACAGGACGGTGCCGGGGTCGTGTTCGGAGGAGTGCTCCTGGACGATCACCACGGAGGTGAACCCGGCCGCGCGCAGAAGGTCACGGGCCTCCGTCTCGCTCTCGCCCACCACGTCGGGGACCTCGACGTACCGGGGGCCGACGGAGATCGACAGCAGGATCCGGCTCCCCTGTTCCACCACCACGCCGGCGGCCGGATCGGTCACGGCGACCGCGCCCGGTTCGACGTCGTCGCTGTAGTCCTCCTCGTAGGAGGGACGCAGTCCGTACTCCAGGGACTCCAGTTCGTCCTCGGCGCTCTCCACCGAGAGACCGACGAGGTCGGGCAGTACGAGCTCGTCGTCGGATCCGAGGAACAGGAACCCCGTGAACAGACCGAGGACCAGAACGCCGGCGCCCACCAGGACGGGGATCCGACGCCAGGGGGGCGGAGGCCGCCTCCGATCCGCGGGGCCCGCCTCCGCGCCTTCGATCACGGGGATCGGGCGGGTGCTCACGTTCTCCTCCGGCCCCTCCCCCGGTTCGGGGAGGGATCGGAGGACCTGTTCGACCAGGGTGAGGTAGCGGCCCGCGTCGCGCGGCCGGTAACGCGGGTTGGGATCGGTGGCGTTGGCGACGAGCATGTCCAGGTCGGGGTGGAGCCCGGGCACCACCGCCGAGGGGCGCGGAGCCTCGCCCTCTCCGCCCCGGAACTCCCCCGTCAGGAGCGTGTACAGCAGCAGCCCGACGGCGTGGACGTCGGTGCGCGGGTCCGCCTCCTCCGCACCGACCATGCGGACCCCGGTGACGAGTACCCGGTCGTCCTCGTCCAAGAGGACGTCCTCCGGTCCCGGACCACCGTGGACGAACCCCTGGTCGTGGGCCTCCGCGAGGACGGCGAGCACATCGGCCACGATCGACAGGGCCGTACGCGGCCCGTAGCGATCGTTCCCATCCTCGGCGGTGAGCAGGGCCTTCAGGCTCTCGCCCCGGGCCGCCCCGGTGACCATGTACACGTGGTCGCCGTCGCGCCCGTCTCCCAGGGCCCGGACCAGCCCGGGCGCGTCGGTTCCGGCGAGGCTCTGCGCCCGTCCGAGGAAGGCGTGCGCGATCGCGGGATCGGCGCCCGCCGCGGGCTCGAGGAGGGTCACGGTCACGGGGAGTCCGGAGGTCGTGTCCTTGCCGGAGTACACGGCCACCGTGTCGTCACCGTGGATCCGGTCTTCGAGGAGCACTCGACCGTGCAGAACGAGACCGGTGAGGGGATCGGGGGTCATGTTCCGGATTCTATGGTGCCGAAACCACACATCACCGCCCCCATCAGGCCGAATGTGGACAGTGACCCTCCGTGTCGCCCGCTCGTCCGCTCTCGATCAGCGGCGGCCTCCGCCCCCGCCTCCTCCACCGCCCCCGCCGAAGCCGCCCGAGCCGCCGGAGGAGTGGAAGGAGGAGGGGTGATGGGAGGAGAACACCCACCCCCGTCTCGGCCCGGAGGGCGCTTCGGACCCCATGGAGGAGAGGAGCCGGGCGTCCCACCAGGCCACGGAGGAAGGGTCGCGGTAGTGGAAGGGAGAGACCAGGGTTCTCCGCCGTTCTCTCGGCACCTCCCGTGTGTCGACCCCGCCCAGAGCGAGCTCGAACGAGGGCGCGACGGCCGTGGAAGCCGGCCCCCGATCCAGAACGTCCTTCCGGGCCTGGTCCAAGAGGTCCCTCAGGTGCCGACCGGCGGCGGTGAGACGGGAGAACGCCTTGCCGCGCCAGAGGCCGATCATCATGAACGGGGTCGCCAGGAGGATCGGGCCGAGACCGGCCATGGCCTCGCCGGATATCGACAACTCGACCAGTTCACCGACCAGTAAGCACACGAAGACCCCCGCGAGGACGATCACGGTGACGATGAACGTCGTCCAGCGCTCGGGGTCGGTGAGCTTCATGAACCACCGCCGTTCGGCGAGCGTGGCCTTGAACAACTCTCTCCCCGCGCTCCGGTCGAGCGAGGAGACGAGTGTGTCCAGGTCGACGGTGCGCCTGTCCTCGAAGACCTTGAGGAGCAACCGCTCCTCCGCTCGGCCCCGGGCGGGCTTCGGCTCGTCGCTGCTCAGGTGGAAGAGGCGGCCGCCCGGCGCTTCGGGTGCGGGCTCGGAGACCATCCGCCCCTTCTCCTCCGAGAGGGCGAGGAGGATCAGGGCGGCCCTCGAGACCCGCACCCGATCGTGGAGCATCGAGTACGCGGTCAACGGGTGCAGATCCCGGGGAAGATCGGGCATCCTCCGGCGGGCTCGCGTCTCCGCCAGGGCCCGGTACATCGGGCAGGCGATCGCCAGGACGAGCATGAGCAGGGCCAGGGAACCCGACCAGAGGGTGGGGCGCCAGAAGTCGTTGAGCTCGGTCAGGACGGCCGAGGTGTCCACGGCCCCCGACGGTAGGGACACGGTGACGGCCATCCCCTCGTCCTCGGTCAGGGAGGACGGGGATACGACGGCGGTCGTCCCGTCATGCTCGAACCCGTGGCAGCCACGGTCCTCTCCTTCCACCTTTCGATGGCAGGAGAGATCGCTGATCTCGGGGGCGGTGATCTCGACCGAGACGTCGTCCTTGGGGACGTCCCACTCGCTCCCGACGAAGTTCCAGTGAAACTCGTCGTGTCCTCTCCGCTCGACGATCGCGCCGACCAGGGTGTAGGAGATCTCGTAGGTCTGTTCCTTGGTGACATGGGTCTCGGGGGAGTCCTCCAGACCGATGAGCACGAGGTGTTCCCCCTCCTCCACCCCTTCGAAATCGAGGGCGGTCTCGGCCCCGGTGGGGCTCCGCACCTCCAGGTCGCGCACCTCGACGTGCCTGGAGAGCAGGGGGCCGCTTCCCAGGTCGACGGGGATGTGGCGGGAGATCCCCGCGCTCGGTCGGTATCCGAAGTCGTAGGTGATGGACTCGGTGACCTCGACCGTGCCGTCCTCACGGATCTCCGCCTCGGTGTGGTAGCGGGTGATGCCGTCCCCCATCAGGGAGTTCGCGGAGGCGGGGGCCGAAGAGGCGAACGATGCGACCGTGAACAGGAGCGCCGTCAGCACGGAACAGCGTCTTCGGAGGGTTTTCGGCATGGATCGACCATAGGGGGACGTTCCTCGTTTCGGGGTACGCCGGCCGACCGTGGCCGGCGTACCCGCGAACGGTCGGGTGCGACCCGTACAGTCGGTGGCCGTGCGGCATCATGGTCCCGCACGGTGCGGAACGCGAGTGGGGAGCGGTCATGACGGAGCGGATCGAGTGGAAACCCGCGCTGGATCACCCTGAGTTGATGGCCGAGGCGGTGCGCGCCGCTATGACCAGGTTCGACGGTTCCGCGCGGATCGCGCGGATCGACCCCGAGTCGGCGGACACGGCGGCGTTCTGCGAACGCTACGGGTTGTCCCTGGACACGAGCGCCAACTGCGTGGTGCTGTCGGCCAAGCGCGGCGGAGAGGTCTCCTACGCGGCGTGCGTGGTGCCGGCCACGCGACGCGCGGACGTCAACGGGGTGCTGCGCCGTCACCTGGGCGCGCGCAAGGTGTCCTTCGCCCCGATGGAGGAGGCGACCGGGGAGACCGGGATGGAGTACGGCGGCATCACCCCGTTCGGTCTGCCGAAGGAGTGGCCGCTCCTGGTGGACAAGGAGGTCCACGACACCCCGTGGGTGGTGGTGGGCAGCGGCCTGCGCCGTTCCAAGCTGCGGGTCCCGGGCCCGCTGTTGGCCGAACTGCCCGGCGCCGAGGTCCTCTCCCTGACGAAGTAGGGGGTCTCCTGGGGATCTTCCCGGGGAGCCTTGTGGAAGTCGATTTGTCGACAAAACGACCTATGGTTTGGGCGGATTTCCTGGGGTTTTCGGGCCGACCGTACCTCGAAGTGCCCGAGTGAGCGGTTCTCGAGCGCACCCGTGAGGCCGATCGACGGGCCCTGTACGCCACCCGAGCGGCGACGACACCCACCGGAAAGGGTCTCCGCCGAACCGGTCCTATTTACTGACCGATCGGTCTGTAATACTGTTCCACCAGACCCGCCAGCCGAGGAGAGGACCGCCAGGTGTCCGGAGTACTGGAGAGTTACGCCCGAGGGTCGTGGTTCACCCCCTCGGACGAGGGCACGCCCCTGGCCGACGCGAACACCGGGGAGACCGTCGCCCGGATCTCGAAGAACGCCCCCGACATCGCCGGGATGATCGACTACGCGCGCTCCGTGGGCGGCCCCGCCGTGCGCGCGCTCACCTTCCACGAGCGGGCGGTCCTCCTCAAGGAGGTCGCCAAACACCTGATGGGGTACAAGGACGAGTTCTACGCCCTCTCCCACCGGACCGGCGCCACCTCTCGCGACACGATGGTCGACGTCGACGGCGGCTTCGGCACCCTCTTCGGCTTCTCCGGCAAGGGACGCCGCGAACTGCCCAACTCCACCGTCATCCTCGACGGACCCCCCGAACCCTTGAGCAAGGGCGGCACGTTCGTCGGACAGCACGTCTACACCTCCCGCCCCGGGGTGGCCCTCCAGATCAACGCCTTCAACTTCCCCGTCTGGGGCATGCTGGAGAAACTCGCCCCGGCCTTCCTCGCGGGACTGCCCAGCATCGTCAAGCCCGCCGACCAGACCGCCTACCTCACGGTCGCCGTGGTCCGACGGATCATCGAGTCCGGGCTGCTGCCCGAGGGATCCCTCCAGGTCCTCGTCGGCACCCACGAGGGGCTGCTCGACCACCTCGGACCCCAGGACATCGTCGGCTTCACCGGCTCGGCCGCCACCGGCGCGCTCCTGCGCGAACACCCGAACGTGGTCCGCGGCGGCGTTCAGCTCAACGTGGAGGCCGACTCCCTCAACTTCTCGATGCTCGGGCCGGACGTGCGGGTCGAGGACCCCGAGTTCGACCTGTACGTGAAGCAGGTCGTCGCGGAGATGACCGTCAAGGCGGGCCAGAAGTGCACCGCCATCCGCCGCGTGCTCGTGCCCTCCGGCATGGCCGACGCCGTCATCGAAGCCCTCACCGACCGCCTGTCCAAGGTCCGTGTCGGGGCGGCCGACCATCCCGACAGCCGGATGGGCGCGCTGGTCTCCCTCGAACAGCGCGAGGCGGTACGCGAGGCGATCGGGGCTCTGGGACGCTCCGCCGAGATCGTGTTCGGAGACCCCGACCGGGTCGAGGTCATCGGGGCCGACGACGGGTCGGGCGCGTTCATGTCACCGGTCCTGCTGCGCGCCGAGCCGGGCGCGCGTGAGCCGCACGAGATCGAGGCCTTCGGCCCGGTGTCCACCGTCATCACCTACGACACGGTGGCCGAGGCCGTCGAGCTGGCCGCGCTGGGCCGGGGCGGCCTGGTCGGTTCCCTGGTCACCCACGACGAGGACGTGGCCCGCGAGGTCGTCCTGGGCACCGCCCCCTGGCACGGGCGTGTCCTGGTGCTCGACCGGGACGACGCCAAGGAGTCGACAGGCCACGGGTCCCCGCTCCCCGCCCTGGTGCACGGCGGCCCCGGGCGCGCCGGCGGTGGCGAGGAGCTGGGCGGCGTGCGCGGCGTCAAGCACCACATGCAGCGCACCGCCCTCCAGGGCTCCCCGGACATGATCACCGCGATCACCGGTCAGTGGACCCCGGGCTCGCGCCGCCTGGCCGACGACGTCCACCCGTTCCGCAAGGACCTGTCCCGTCTGCGGATCGGCGACACCATCGAGTCGGCCGAACGCGCCGTGACCCGCGCCGACATCGACCACTTCGCGGAGTTCACCGGGGACACCTTCTACGCGCACACCGACGAGGAGGCCGCGGCCGCCAACCCGCTGTTCGGCGGGATCGTGGCCCACGGCTACCTGGTCGTGTCGTTGGCCGCCGGGCTGTTCGTCGACCCCGCTCCGGGCCCGGTGCTCGCCAACTTCGGCGTCGACCACCTGCGCTTCCTCACCCCGGTGAAGGAGGACGCGGTCATCAAGGTGACCCTGACCGCCAAGCAGATCACGCCGCGCACCAACGCCGACTACGGCGAGGTGCGCTGGGACGCGGTCGTCACCGATCAGAGCGGAGAGGTCGTCGCCACCTACGACGTCCTCACCCTGGTCGCCAAGGGCGAGGAGTAGTCGCCCCGCCGCGCCGGTGACCCTCCGGCCCGTCTCCCGCCGCCCCCGACCGGATCGTGGTATCCGTCGGGGGCGGCGGCGCGCCGGGAGCACGACGGAGGAGGGTACGTGTCGAGAAGAGGACACGACAGAAGGGTCCGTCCGCGGCGGACCACCGTCCTGAGGGTGACCGAGGACTTCGACGCCCCGGTGGATCGGGTGTTCGCCCTGATCGTCGACCGGTCGGCCTTCCTGGACGCGATGCCGCCGGGGGTGGGGGTCCGGGACTGGCCCGAACCCTTCGGCAGGGGCGGGATCCTCGACCTGCGCTGGGGCGCGGCCGGTCTCGCACCCGTACGGTGGACCGCCGTCATCGACGCCTACGAGGAGGGACGCACGTTCAGCGACCTCCAGGTGAGCGGCCCCTTCCGCTATTGGCGGCACACGCACACGGTCGAGCCGTTCGCGGAGGGCACCCGGCACACCGACGTCGTGGAGTTCTCCACCGGGCTCGGGCCGGTCGGCGACCTCGCGGTCGCGATCGCGATCCGCGGCGCGTTCGGCCCCCGCCTGCGTCGGATGCGCGCCGCGCTCGGGAGTGGATGAGAAAGGGCGCTCCGGCGGGGTCCGACCCCGCCGGAACGCCCGCCCGTCACAGGTGGGCGATGGCCCGCCCCGGGTCCTCCATCGCGTCGGCGACCACGCGCATGAAGCCCGCCGCCGCGCCGCCGTCGCAGACCCGGTGGTCGAAGGCGAAGGACAACTGCGTGATCTTGCGGACCATCAACTCCCCGTCCACGACCCAGGGGCGATCGATGATCCGGCCGAGGCCGAGGATCGCCACCTGGGGATGGTTGATGATCGCGGCGCTACCGTCCACCCGGAGCGATCCGTAGTTGTTCAGGGTGAAGGTACCGCCGGTCATCTGCTCGGAGGAGAGTCCGCCCTCACGCGCCCGTCGGGTCACCTCCCTGATCGCGGTGTCCAACTCGGCCGTGGTCATCCGGTGCGCCCCCATCACGGCCGGGGCGACCAGACCTCGCTCGGTCTGGACGGCCAGACCGAGGTTGACCCCGTCGTACTGGACCAGTTCCGAACGTTCGGCGTCCACCAGTCCGTTGAGTTCGGGGTGGGCGCGCAGCCCCGCCAGGACGAACCGGGCCACGTGGGCGAGGAGGCCGGGACCCTCCGGGTTCGCCTCGCGCAGCCGCACCAGTTCGGTGGCGTCCACGTCCACCCACACGGTGGCCTCGGGGATCTCACTGCGGCTGCGCGAGAGCGACGCGGCCATCGTCCTGCGGAAGGCGCCCATCGGCACCCTGCGGGATTCGGTCAGACCGGTGCGGGCGTCGACCGCGCCCGGCTCCACCGGAGACGGGGGAGAGGGGACCGCGATCGGGGCGGACGGGGCCGGAGCGGTGTTGGCGCCGGCCGCCTCGATCGCGGAGCGTACGTCCCGACGGGTGACGAGCCCACCGGGTCCACTGCCCTGGAGGTCGCCCACGCGCAGCCCGGCCTCCCGGGCCATCTGCCTGACCAGGGGAGAGGTGACCAGAGGGACACGGCGCGTCTCCACCGAAGGACGGGCCTCGGGCACGGTCACCCGGACACGCGGACGGCGCCGACGTCCCGAAGGGCTCCCCTCGGATGTGCCGTAGCCGATGAGGACGTTGCCCGAACCCGCGCGCTCCTCCTCCCGGTAACGTTCACCGGCGGGGTCCTCGGTGGTCTCCGGCACGGCCGGGTCCGGGACCCGGGCCTCCGCGGAGGGGGCCTCCGTCTCCACGGTGATGAGCGGTCGACCGACCTCCATCACCTCTCCCTCCGCGCCGTGCAGTACGCCGACCGTGCCGGCGAAGGGGGAGGGCACCTCCACGAGGGACTTGGCGGTCTCCACCTCGACGATCGGCTGGTCGAGGGCGACGGTGTCGCCGACGGCGACCAGCCAGCGGACCACCTCGGCCTCGGTCAGGCCCTCGCCGAGGTCGGGCAGGTCGAAGGTCCGTGCGGTCACTGGTCCTCCCACTGAAGGTCGTCGACGGCGTCGAGGACGCGGTCCACACCGGGCAGGTGGAACCGCTCCAGCTTGGGCGGGGGATAGGGGATGTCGAAACCGGAGACCCGGCGGACCGGGGCGGCCAGCGAGTGGAAACAGCGTTCGGTGACCCTGGCGACGATCTCCGAGGAGACGCTCGCGAACCCGGAGGCCTCGGCGATCACCACGGCACGACCGGTGGAGCGCACCGCCGCGCATACGGTCTCGTCGTCGAAGGGGACGAGGGAGCGCAGGTCCACGACCTGGAGGTCGCGTCCTTCGGCCGCCGCCGCCTCGGCCGCCTCCAGGGCGACGGGCACGGTCGGTCCGTAGGCGATGAGGGTGGCGTCGGCGCCTTCACGCCGGACGACCGCGCGGCCCAGCGGGGCGGCGGGCCGTTCCACGTCGATCTCTCCCTTGGCCCAGTAGAGCTTCTTGGGCTCCATGAGGACGACCGGGTCGGGGGAGGCGATCGACTCGCGCAGCAGGAAGTAGGCGTCCTCGGGGGTGGCGGGGGTGACCACCTTCAGGCCGGGGGTGTGGGCGTAGTAGGCCTCTGAGGAGTCGCAGTGGTGTTCGACGCCGCCGATGCCGCCGGCGAAGGGGACCCGGATGACCAGGGGCACCTCCACACGGCCGCGGGTACGGTTGCGGATCTTGGCCACGTGGCTGGCGATCTGTTCGAAGGCCGGGTAGGCGAAGGCGTCGAACTGCATCTCGACCACCGGACGCAGTCCGTTCATCGCCATGCCCACGGCCATACCGACGATCCCGGACTCGGCCAGCGGGGTGTCGAAACAGCGTTCCTCGCCGAACTCGGCGGTCAGCCCGTCGGTGATGCGGAAGACACCGCCGAGCGGGCCGACGTCCTCGCCGAACACGTGGACGGTCGGGTCCTCCGCGAGGGAGTCGCGCAGCGCTCGGTTGAGGGCCTGCGCCATGGAGAGCTTCTCGGTCGCCATCGTCACAGACCCTCTCTGCTCAGTTCCTCGGCCAGGAAGGCGGCCTGCTCGGCCAGTTGGGGGGTGGGCTCGGAGAACACGTGCGCGAACAGTTCGGCGGGCTCGGGTTCGGCCCCTTCGACGACGCCCTCGCGCATGTACGCGGCGACGGCCTCGGCGGCCTCGGTGATCTCGGTCCGGCGTGCCTTGGTGAGGGCCCTCTTGCGCTTGAGGTGCTTCTCCAGGCGGGTCAGGGGGTCGCGCGCGACCCAGGGGTCGACCTCGTCCCCGCTCCGATAGCGGGTGTCGTCGTCGGCGTTGGTGTGCGCCTGGATCCGGTAGGTGTGCGCCTCGATCAGGCGGGGGCCTCCCCCCGCTCGGGCGTCCGCGACCGCCCGTTCCAGGACGGCCAGGACCGCGGCCGGGTCGTTGCCGTCCACCCGTTCGCCGGGGACCCCGTAGCCGACGCCCTTGTGCGCCAGGGAGGGGGCCGCGCTCTGTCGGGCGAGGGGGACCGAGATCGCGTACTCGTTGTTCTGCACGAAGAACACGACCGGTGCCCGGAAGACGGCGGCGAAGTTCAGGGCCTCGTGGAAATCGCCCTCACTGGTGGCGCCGTCGCCGCACAGCGCCATGACGACGGTGTCCTCTCCCTTGAGCCTGGCCGCGTGGGCGACGCCGACGGCGTGCAGGAGCTGGGTGGCCAGCGGGGTCGCCTGGGGCGCGACCTTGCGCTCGTAGGGGTCGTAGCCCGCGTGCCAGTCGCCTTGGAGGAGGGTGAGGACCTCGATCGGGTCGACTCCGCGCGCGATGACGGCGGCGGTGTCGCGGTAGGTCGGGAAGAGCCAGTCGCCGTCGGAGAGGGCGAGAGCGGCCCCGACCTGGCAGGCCTCCTGGCCGTGCGAGGAGGGATAGACGGCGAGGCGTCCCTGGCGGACGAGGGCGCCTGCCTGGTCGTTGACCCGGCGCGCCGTCACCAGGGAGCCGTACACCTCCAGAAGGCGTCGGGTGTCGGGCATGGGGAGGCCGGAGCCGTCGACCCGTGAGCCCGACTCGTCGAGCAGTCGAAGGGGTTCCTCGGAGGGGAGTAGGGCCTGATGTTCCGCCATGCTGCAACCTCCTGGGCGCGGAAGATCTGTATGCAGACATGGTGCTGTTCGCGACCATCTGTTCGCCACAAACCGGTCAGAATCGAGAAAATGTCGCAAATCGATCAGAGTTTTCGGGCCGAGTGTCCACATATGTGACCTGGGACACCACTTCGCGTGGACATGTGGCCTACACCTCACACCCGAGTGACCCTCTTCTCGACCCGACCCGGTCCGGCCTTCGGGAGGGGCACCGCGCCTCGGAGAGGTGCGGGGGCGTCGTTAGCATGGGTCGGTGCCGCGAGCGGCCTGACCTGCGAGGCGCCGCGCACATCGGACACCGCAGGGACATCAGGGGGAGACAAGACCGTGAGCGACGAGCGCGAGAACCTGAGCTATGAGCTCTTCGGCACCGCGATGCGCGAGATGGCACAGGCGATCGCCGACGACGGGTACGAGCCCGACATCATCCTGTCCATCGCCCGCGGCGGCCTGTTCGTCGCCGGCGGCCTGGGCTACGCCCTGGACGTCAAGAACCTGCACGTCATGAACGTCGAGTTCTACACGGGTGTCGGCACCACCCTGGACATGCCGGTCATGCTGCCCCCGGTCCCCAACGTGGTGGACCTGAGCAACAAGAAGGTGCTCGTCGCCGACGACGTCGCCGACACCGGCAAGACCCTCAAACTCGTGCACGACTTCTGTTCCGAGCACGTCGCCGAGGTGCGCAGCGCCGTCGTCTACGAAAAGCCCCAGTCCCTGATCAAGTGCGAGTACGTGTGGAAGCACACCGACCGCTGGATCAACTTCCCCTGGTCGGTCCTGCCCCCGGTGGTCCACCGCGAGGACCAGGTCCGCGACGCCTGACACGAACGCACCGGAGGGAGCCGGCCCCGGGCGGGGGCCGGCTCCCTCCGTGTTCGGACCGTTCAGGACCCGTCGTCGGCACCGGTCAACCGCCGACGAGGCGGGACAGCTCTACGCGGGAACGGATCCCGAGCCTGGTGTAGATGTTGCGCAAGTGGTGATCGACCGTCCGGGTGCTCAGAAAGAGCCGCGCCGCGACCTCCCGGTTGGTGGCGCCGCCCGCCACATGCCGGGCGATCCGCAACTGTTGCGGGCTGAGCCGTTCCAATCCGCCCGCCTCAGGCGTCGCCGTGCCACCGCGCGCCGCCCGGAGCTCCTGTCCGGCCTGACGCGCCCACGGCCGGGCCCCCAGCCGTTCGAAGGCCTCCATCGCGGTGTACAGATGCTCACGCGCCCGCCCTGGATGGCGTGACCTGCGCAGATGGCCGCCGTACAACAACCGGGTGCGCGCCTCTTCGAAGTCGCAGTAACCGGAGGAGTGCAGTTCCAGCGCCCTCTCGAAGAACCCGGTCGCCTCCTCTCCCTCGCAGAGCAGACCCCGGCAGCGCATCACCTGGGCCCGGGCGGTGTCCTGGCCGGTCGCCTCGGCCCACCCCGCGAAGGTCTCCACCGCGCGACGCACCCGCACCTCGACCCCGCCGCGTACCGACGCCTCCACCAGGTGCGGGGTGATCAACAGCCGCACCGCCGCGTGACCGCGTCCGGGGCCGGAACGGGCCAGGGAGCGCAACCGCATCGCCGCCTCCGCCGTACGGCCGGAACCCAGATCGAGCAGGGCCAGGGCCCAGGAGGCGAGCCCCGCGGGGAGGCCGACGTCGTGTTCCCCGGCCAGCGCCAGCGCGGTCTCCGCGTGCTCCCGACAGTCGTCCTCCTCACCCCGAAGGGCGGCGACGAAGGCGAGCGCGCCCCGGTGATGGCTCGCGCAGTTGTCCTGCCCGGACCCCACCGCGCTCCGCAGCCCTTCGGCCGCGCTCTCCTCGGCCAGGGAGAGGCGTCCGAACCACATCTCCGCGTAGGTCAGGAACTCCAGGGCCTGCGGGACCAGGGCCAGAGCACCGGTCCGGCGCGCGATCGTCACGGCCCGCCCGGCCAGGGACCGGGTGCGCATGTGGTCGCCTCGGAGCAGGCCGGCGATCCCGCCCAGAACGAGCGCCTCGGGGTCCCCGATCCGCTCCGCGACCCTCTCGGCCCGTTCCAGGAGCTCGGCGCCCTCACGGTGCCGGCCCTGGAACATGGCGGCCTTCCCCGTCATGTAGTCGAGGACGAGACGATCCCAGGGCCTCGCGCGGCCACCATCGGGCGCGGCCTCGGAGACGAGGGTCCGGGCGCGTTCGACGGTGGCGAAGAAACGCTCGTGGTCACCGGACAGGCATCCGGCCTCGCCCGCCTGCAACAGGGCCCGCAGGGCCGTACTCGGATCGCTCCTTGCCAGCCGTTCGGCGGCCGGGCCGAGCCGTTGGACGGCGTCGATGGCCACCCCCGAGCGCAGGTCCATCTCGGCCCGGAGCAGGTCGGCGTGGTCCTGGACGGCGTACCCCCGGTCGCTCCGGACGGGCAGTGAGCGCACGCGTTCGAGGAGCCGCCCGGCCCGGGCCGGAGCACCGGACAGCCAGGCGGATCGGGCGGCGTCGACCAGGCGCCTCCCCCGAAGGATCGGATCGAGGCTCAGGCGGGCCGCGTGTTCGTGGAGCAGGGAGGCCGGGGCGTGGCCGTTCCGCTCGACGGCGCGGTGCGCCTCCGCGTGAAGGGAGGCCGCGACCCTCTCGTCCGGGCCGCCCCCGACGAGCGCGCGATGCCAGAGGGCCCGGCCGGTGTCCCGGGCGTCCTCGTGCGCGCGGGCCAGGTCCAGGTGCGCGGAGCGCCGTTCGGCGGGGGAGGCGTGGTGGTAGCCGGCCGAGCGGGCCAGTGGATGGGCGAAGACCGTCCGGTCCCCCGTCTCCACGACCAGTCCGGCGCGACGCGCGGGTTCGAGGACGTCGGGGTCCGTCGACGCGGGGGCGTGCGGGTCGGCGGCGGCCCGCACCAGGGCGAGTCGGGTCTCCTCCGGAAGCCGATGGAGACGCTCGACGAAGGCGTCGGTGAGTTCACCGTGAGAGCGTGGTGGTCGTTCCAGGGCGACCGCCCCGGAACGCTGGTCGGGGGTGCTCCCCTCCAGTAGCTCGAGGGCCGCACGGGGGTTGCCCTCGGCGGCCTCGGCGAGCGCGGAGGCCACCGGTTCGGTCGGCCCGTCCTCGGCACGCCCTCCGTGCCCCGCGGCCGACTCGCGCAGCAGGCGCAGAACGGCCCGTTCCGGCAGAGGGCGCAGACGAAGGGCCGGGACGCCGGCGAGCAGCCCCGGTTCCGGACCTTCGGCACTGAGCAGGACCACCGCTCCGTCGTGGGTCAGTCTGCGGGCGGCGAAGGCCACGACCCTCCGGGAGAGCGGGTCGAGCAGGTGGAAGTCGTCGACGTGGAGCAGGAGCGGACTCTGGGCCGCGACCTCGGTGAGCAGCCCCAGGGCCGCGCCGGCCAGGGGGAGGTCGCCGCCCGGCTCTCCGGTGTCCAGGGCGCGGGTGAGGGTCTCGCGTTGGACGTGCGGCAGACGTGGGAGGTAGGGGAGCGCGGGCCTCAGGAGTTGGTGGAGGCCGGCCAGGGGGATCCGGCTCTCGCCCGGCGCCGCGCGGGCGTGGAGCACGGTGAAGTCGGGTGCCTCGGACACGGCGCGCTCCAGGAGTGCGGTCCTGCCGGAGCCGGGAGGCCCCGTCACGAGCAGGCCGCCGCTCCGTCCCGAACGGGCGGATTCGAGCAGGTGGCGGAGGGAGAGCAGTTCGTGGTCGCGCCCGTACAGGGGCGCTGTACGTGTGAGCGGGTTCACGCTGTTCACCCCCTTAAGTTACTCGTCGGTTAAAAACGAGTAAAGGGACCGGCGATTCGGCCGATGCGCGCGCCATGGTCCGCGGCGCACAATCGGGATCCCCCGCCTCCCCCACCCTCGGAGCTCATATGAGACGCCCGATCTCCCTCCTGCTCGGATTCGTCCTCGCCCTCGGAATGTCCCTCCAGGCCGCCCCCGCCGGCGCCGACTCCCACACCCCCGTCGTCTTCGTCCACGGGTTCATGGGCAAGGGCGGCCAGTGGGACGACATGCGGGCCGCCCTCGTCGACTCCGGCTACCCGGAGGACCGGCTGCACGTCTTCTCCTACGACTGGGCCCGTTCCAACACCACCATCGCGGAACGGCTCTCGGAGCGGATCGACGAGGTGCGCGGCGAGCACGGTGTCGACCGCGTGCACCTGGTGACCCACTCCATGGGCGGCCTGTCCTCGCGCTACTACATCAAGAACCTCGGCGGCACGGAGACCGTCGACCAGTGGATCTCCATCGGCGGCCCCAACAACGGGACCGACATCGCGAACCTGTGCCCATCGCCGATCACCCCTTGCGCCGAGATGAGGCACGGGTCGGACTTCCTCGCCGACCTCAACTCCGGCGACCCCACGCCCGGGCCGGTCGGGTACACGACCCTGCGTTCCCCCTGCGACATCGTCATCTCTCCCACGGAGAGCACCTCCCTGCCCGGGGCCGACAACATCCGGGTCGGGTGCGTGGAGCACATCTCGATGATGTGGAACGGCGAGGTCATCGATCACGTCCGTCGCGTCGTCGGCTGACCCGTCCCCGACATGGGACGGGGCGACGGTCCGTTCCCACGAACCGTCGCCCCGTCCTCGACCGGAGGCCTACCCCGCGGTGGCGGGGTCGGCCTCGTCCGCGTGCAGGTCCCGGCCCTCCTGGACCTTCACCAGTGAGACCGCGGCGAAGGAGATCACGGAGAGCCCGACGATGTACACGCCGATGGTCCACGAGGCGCCGAAGCTGTTCAGCAGCAGCTCGGCGATCATCGCGGCGAAGGCCCCGCCCAGGATCGCCCCGAGGGCGTAGCCGATCGAGACGCCCGAATAACGGACCTCCGCCGGGAACATCTCCGCGTACAAGGCGGACTGGGGTCCGTAGCTCAGGCCGAAGGTCAGCGTGAAGACGAAGACCCCCACGAAGTACAGGAGGACGTCGCCGGTGTCGACCAGGAACCACATCGGCACCGCCCAGGCGGCGAGCAGCACGTAGCCGATCTGGAAGGTCCGCACCCGGCCGATCCGGTCGCAGATCCATCCGCCGTACAGCGTCGAGATCAGCCAGCCGAAGGAGGCCAGGGTCGTCGCCAGCAGGACCGGGCCGCGTTCCATCCCCAGCCCCATGTCCTCGACCGGCCTCGAGGCGTAGGTGGCGAGGAAGGCGATGACGAGGTAGCCCGCGGCGTTGTTGGAGACGAAGATCAGCGCGGAGAGGACGACCTCACGGGTGTTCTCGCGGAACAGGCGGCCCAGCGGGGCGGAGGACTTGGCCCGACGCGCCTGCATGTGCTTGAAGACCGGGGACTCCTCGACCGTCTTGCGGATGAGGTGGCCGACGACGATCAGCACGACGGACAGCAGGAAGGGGATGCGCCAGCCCCACTCGAGGAAGGCGTCGGTACCGATGATCGCGGTGATGACCCAGACCACGAAGGTCGCGAGGATCATGCCGCAGGGGACGCCGATCTGCGGGTAGGCGCCGAAGTAGCCCCTCTTGTGCACCGGAGCGTGTTCCACCGACATCAGGGCGGCCCCGCCCCACTCGCCGCCGGCGGAGAAGCCCTGGATGATGCGCATCAGGATCAGCAGGATCGGGGCGGCCATGCCGATCTGCGCGTAGGTGGGCAGCAGGCCGATGACGAAGGTCGCCACGCCCATCATGACGAGGGTCGCCACCAGGATCCGCTTGCGTCCGAACCGGTCGCCGAGGTGGCCGGCGACGATCGCGCCGAGCGGCCGGAAGAGGAAGGAGATGCCGATGGTGGCGAAGGAGAGCACCTGGGCGACGCCCGGGTTGCTGGCGGACAGGGGTTCCAGGAAGAGCGGTGCGAGTACGAGGCCCGCGGCCTGGGCGTAGATGAAGAAGTCGTACCACTCGATGGTGGTACCGACCATCGTCCCGGCGAGGACCTTGCGCTTCTCTCTTCGGTCGAGAGGGGCACCCGGTTCGGGGGTCGTGGCGTCGGAAGTCGCCATTGCTGCTCCGTAGTTCTCTGCCGGCATGGGCCGGATCCGTCGATGGGCCACGGCAGGCGCCGTCCGCGTATTCGGGGCGTACAAGGGGAAAACGGACGACATGCTCATGAGCCCCAGAACACCATGCCATGTGAGGCACGACACTTTCTACACCGGGGCCTTACTTTCGCAGTTGAGAACACATGTCCTTACCGAACGGTCGGTCGGAAAGTCCGGGTTCCGACGCACTCCGTGACGCCGTACCGCACCCCACCCCACGTCCTCGTAAGGACGGTGGACTACCTTGAGCACCAGTGACACGGGGTGCTTCGGACCGCACAGGGGTTCCGAGCTGAGATCACACCCGTCGAACCTGATCCGGGTAACGCCGGCGAAGGGATGTCCACTCACCCGCCCCCGGCGGTGACTCCTCTGTGCACGGCTCCCTTCTCCGCCAGACAGAAAGGGAACCGATGTCCTCCCCCGAAGCCGCACAGGCGATCCCTCTCGACCGACAGGTCGTCCTCGTCACCGGTGGAGCCCGCGGGCTGGGCTCCCATCTGGCCCGGGCCTTCCTGCGCGAAGGGGCTCGTGTGGTGATCAACCACCGGAGCAGCGCCGAGGCCGCCCGCGAACTGGCCGAGACCCACCCCGACACCGCCCTGGCGGTCCGGGCCGATGTGCGTGACCGCGACCAGGTCACCGCGATGGTGGAGGAGGCCGAGAGCCGCTTCGGCGCCCCCGTCACCACCGTCGTCAACAACGCCCTCGTCGACTTCTCCTTCAACGGCGACGCTCGACCGCACGCCGACACCTTGACGTGGCAGGACCTCGACCGGCAGTTCAGCGGGACCGTCCAGGGCGCCTTGAACACCGTGCAGGCGGCCCTCCCCGGAATGCGCCGGGCCGGGGGAGGGCGGATCGTCAACGTGGGCACCAACCTGTTCCAGCACCCGGTCGTGCCCTACCACGACTACACCGCGGCCAAGGCGGCCCTGCTCTCCCTGACCCGCACCCTCGCCCACGACCTGGGCCCCGACGGCATCACCGTCAACATGATCTCGGGCGGTCTGCTGCGCACCACCGACGCCAGCTCGGCCACCCCCGAGGAGGTGTTCGACCTGATCGCCTCAGGCACCCCGCTGCGCCGGGTCACCACCCCGGCCGAGTTCGCCGACACCGCCCTGTTCTTCGCCTCCCCCTGGGCCCGGTCGGTCACCGGACAGAACCTGGTCGTCGACGGCGGGCTGGTGATGGACTGATGTCCGAGATCGAACGTCAGGCGCACATCAACCTGTTCATCTTCGGCTCCGGCCACCACAAGGCGGCCTGGCGTCACCCCGATTCCCCCGCCGAGCGGATCGGGGACATCCGCTACTACGAGGAGCTGGCCCGCACCGCCGAGCGGGGCCTCCTGGACGCGGTCTTCTTCGCCGACGGCCACGCCGCCGGCGAGGTGGCCGAAGGGCCGTGGTGGTTCCTCGAGCCCCTGACCGCACTGGCCGCGATGAGCCGGGCCACGGAACGGATCGGGCTGGTCAGCACCGTCTCCAGCACCTTCTACACCCCCTTCCACGCCGCCCGCATGCTGGCCTCGCTCGACCACATCTCCGGCGGTCGGATCGGGTGGAACGTGGTCACCTCCATGTTCGACACCGAAGCGCGCAACCACGGCTACGAGAGGATGCCGGAGCACGGGGAGCGCTACGCCCGCGCCGAGGAGTTCGTGGACGTGGTGCTGCGGCTGTGGGACTCCTGGGGCGAGGACGCCCTGCGCCATGACCGCGACGGCGTCTTCGCCGATCCCGAGCTGGTCCGCCCCATCGACCACCAGGGGGAGCACTTCCAGGTCGACGGCCCGTTGAACGTACCGCGCCCGCCCCAGGGTCACCCGGTGCTCTTCCAGGCGGGCGCCTCCGAGCAGGGCCGCGCGCTGGCCTCCCGTCGCGCCGAGGCGATCTACTCGGTGGCCTACGACCTCCCCAGCGCCCAGGACTACTACCGGGACGTCAAGGCGAGGATCCGGCGGGCGGGCCGCGACCCCCGTTCGGTGGCGATCATGCCGGGGCTGGTCACCTACGTGGGCTCCACCGAGGCGGAGGCCGAGGCCAAGCGGAACGAACTGGACCTGCTCCTTCCGGTGGAGGAGTCGTTGCGACAGTTGGGCCTGTTCGTGGAGCAGGACTGCTCGGACTGGGAGCTGGACGCGCCCGTCCCCGAACTCCCCCCGTTGGAGGCGTTCACCGGACCCAAGGGCCGCTACGCCACCATCCTGCGGATCATCGAGTCCGAGAGGCCCACGGTGCGCGGGCTGCTCGGACGTCTGGCCGCCGGCGGCGGGCACTGCACCATGACCGGCACCCCCGAGCAGATCGCCGACCGGATCGGCGTATGGCTGCGTGAGGAGGGCGCGGACGGCTTCAACCTCATGCCGCCGTCCCTGCCGGGAGGGATCGAGGACTTCGTGGACCACGTGATCCCCGTCCTCCAGGAGCGGGGGCTGTTCCGCCGCGAGTACGCGTCGGAGACCCTGCGCGGGCATCTGGGGTTGGAGCGCCCGGCCGCCCCCTCGCATCGGTGACCCTCGCCGGCCGGGTCCACCCACCTCGATCACGGTGGGCGGACCCGGCGGTGCCGTCGCGGTGGTCTGCTCAGAGCAGGTGCCTCAGGTAGCGGCCGGTGCGGCTCTCCGAGGTGGCCGCGATCCGCTCCGGCGTCCCCTCCGCCACGATCCGACCGCCCGCGGAGCCCCCGCCCGGCCCCAGGTCGACGACGTGGTCGGCGCCGGCCACCACCCGCATGTCGTGCTCGGCCGCGACCACCGTGGCCCCGGACTCCACGAGGTCCCGGAGCCGGTCCATCAGCACGTCGGTGTCGTACGGGTGCAGCCCCGTCGTGGGTTCGTCCAATAGATAGACCGTGTCGGCCACCCGACGCCGCTGGAGTTCGCCCGCGAGCTTGATCCGCTGGGCCTCCCCGCCCGAGAGCTCGGTCGCGGACTGCCCCAGACGCAGATATCCCAGACCGACCGCGCGCAGGGTCTCCAGGGAGCGCCGCACCGCCGGCACCTCGTCGAAGAACTCCAACGCCTCCTCGACCGACATCGCCAGGACGTCGGCGATGGTGCGCCCCCGGTAGAGGACCCGCAGGGTGTCGGGGTTGTACCTGGAGCCGCCACAGGTGGGGCAGGGGGCGTAGGTGGTGGGCAGGAACAGCAGCTCCACCGAGACGAAACCCTCGCCCTCACAGGTGGGACAGCGTCCGCCCGTGACGTTGAAGGAGAAGCGACCCGCGCCGTAGCCGTACTCCTTCGCCTCGTCGGTGGCGGCGAAGAGTCTGCGCACGGTGTCGAACAGACCCGTGTAGGTGGCCAGGTTGGAGCGAGGGGTGCGACCGATGGGCTGCTGGTCGACCCACACCACGCGCCCGCGTTCCGACGCGCGTTCCTCCACCGCCGCCAGCAGGCTGGACTTGCCCGCCCCGGACACCCCGGTGACGGCGGTGAACACCCCCAAGGGGAGATCGAGGTCGACGTCGCGCAGGTTGTTGCGGTCGGCGCCGCGTAGTTCCAGCACGCCCCGGGCCTCGTGTCGAGGACGCTCGGGAACGACGTTCTCGAACAGGTAGCGCCGCGTCACCGACTCCGGCTCGTCGCGCAGACCCTCCACCGGGCCGCTGTAGAGGACACGGCCACCGTTCTCACCGGCCCCGGGGCCGACGTCGACCACCCAGTCCGCCCCGCGCACGATGTCGAGGTTGTGCTCCACCAGGCAGACGGTGTTGCCGCCGTCGCGCAGCCGTCGCAGGATGTCGGAGAGCGCCTCGCGGTCGGCCGGGTGCAGCCCCGCCGAGGGCTCGTCGAGGACGTAGACCACACCGAACAGTCCGGTGCGCAACTGGGTGGCCAGACGAATGCGCTGTAGTTCCCCGTGGGAGAGGGTGGGGGCGGGCTGGGCCACGCTCAGATAGCCCAGTCCCAGCTCCATCAAGATCTCGGCCCGGCCGGTGATGTCCCGGGTCAGGACCCCGGTGGCCCCTTCCTCGTCGTCGTTGTGAGGACGTAGCAGATCGACCAGGTCGGTCAAGGACAGACGGGCCAGTTCGGCGACGTTGTATCCCGCGAAGGTGACCCTCAGGGCCTCCCGCCGCAACCGGAGCCCTCCGCACTCGCGACAGGTGCGGTTCTCCATGAACTCGGCGGCCTTGCGTCGCCGGGCCTCGCTCGCCGAGGTGCCGTAGGCCTTGAGCACCAGTCGACGGGCGCTGGTGTACCGCCCCTGGTAGGGGCGGTGGATCCGACCGGCCTCGCGGACCGGATGGACCGTCACCACGGGTTCCTCGTCGGTGAACAGGATCCACTCCCGCTCCCGTTCGGGCAGTTCCCGCCAGGGTCGGTGGATGTCGTATCCGAGGGTGTCGAGGATGTCGCGCAGGTTCTTGCCCTGCCAGGCCCCGGGCCAGGAGGCGATCGCCCCGTCGGCGATGCTCAGGGAGGGGTCCGGGACCAGGGAGGCCTCGGTGACCTCGTGTTCGACGCCCTCGCCGTGGCAGACCGGGCAGGCCCCGACGGCCGTGTTGGGGGAGAAGGCGTCCGAGTCGAGGTGTTCGTCTCCCGGTGGGCGCTCTCCGGATCGGGACAGGAGCATCCGCAACGAGTTGGAGATCATGGTGAGCGTGCCCACCGTGGACCGGCCCGAGGGGCTCGTCCTGGGCTGGGCCAGCGCCACCGCAGGCGGCAGACCGGTGATCGACCCCACCTCCGGGTCCGGGAGTTGGCGCAGGAGCCGCCGGGCGTAGGGCGCCATGGACTCCAGGTACCGGTGCTGGGCCTCGGCGTAGAGGGTCCCGAAGGCCAGCGAGGACTTGCCCGATCCGGACACCCCGGTGAAGGCCACCATCGCGTCGCGGGGCAGCGACACGTCCACGTTCCTCAGGTTGTGGATGCGCGCCCCTCGGACACGGATGTGATCGTCGATTTCCGCCATGTTCCCAGGTCTACCCGGTTCGACCGCTCACCTCGACCGACGAGGCGCCGCGCCCCCATCGACCTTTCTTGATCAGTGACCTACTATCTCTTGTTCAGCAACCAATAAGGGGCGGAACATGGATCAGAGGGTCGTGATCGTCGGGGCGGGTCCGGTGGGCCTGTGGCTGGCCGCGGAACTGAGGTACGGCGGGGTCGAGGTGACGGTCCTGGAGCGGCGCACGGAACGGAACGCGAACTCCCGGGCACTGACCGTCCACGCGCGCACACTCGAACTGTTCGACTCCCGAGGGGTGCTCGACCCCTTGCTGGCGGAGGGCACCCGGATACCGAACGGGCACTTCGCCGTACTCGACAGCCGACTCGACTTCCGCGGGCTCGACTCGCCCCATCCGTTCACCGTGGCGATCCCCCAGGAGCGCACCGAGCGGATCCTGGAGGAGCACGCCCGAGGGAGGGGCGCCGACGTCCGCCGCGGGGTCACGGTGTCCGGTCTGGAGTTCGGCGAGGACCAGGTGCGCGTTCTGACCGAGGACGGGGAGAGGATCGACGCGCCGTGGGTCGTCGGGTGCGACGGCACCCGCGGCATCGTGCGCACGGCGGCGGGCATCGACTTCCCGGGAACCTCCTCGACCTGCCTCGGATGGTTGGCCGACGTCCGCGTCGCGGAACGGCCCGACCCTCCGATCGTCGACGCCTGGAACGACGAGGGACAGGTCCTCGGGGTGCCCCTGTCGGAGGACCTCTACAGATTCGTGGGCATCGCGCGCGAGGACGTGCGCGAGGACCGACCGGGCGAACCGACCTTGGAGGAGGTACGGCGCAAGATCACCGCGGTCACCGGACGGGACTGGGGCGCGCACTCACCGGTCTGGCTCTCCCGGTACGGGAACGCCGCACGGATCGCCGAGCGCTATCGCTCGGGCCGGGTCCTGCTCGCCGGGGACGCCGCCCACCGGCACATGCCCGCCGGCGGTGTCGGGATGAACGTGGGGATCCAGGACGCGGCGAACCTGGGCTGGCGACTCGCCTCGACCGCCCTGGGGACGGCCCCCGAGGACCTACTGGACGGCTACCACGACGAACGCCACCCCGTGGGCGTCGATCTGCTGCGCGCCACGCAGGCCCAGACCGCTCTGCTCACGGACTTCTCCCCGGACGGGCGGAGACTTCGGGAGTTGATGAGCGAGCTGATCTCGGAGGTCCCCGCCCTCGCCGACGACCTCGCCCGACGCCTCTCCGGACTGAAGGTCCGCTACCCGGCCCCGCCGGACGCGCACCCGCTCGTGGGGACGAGGGCCCCGGATCTCCCGCTCGCGGACTCCGGCGGGCTGTTCACGGCCATGCGCTCCGGCGGGTTCGTCCTGCTCGACCTCACGGGCGGTCTCGAAGACCCGGACCTGCCGGCCCACCGGGTCTCCTCGACCGAGGGCCGTCGAGAGTGGACGGACGTCGACGCGGCGCTCGTACGTCCGGACGGACACGTGGCCTGGGCGGGCGACGCCTCCGGTGTTCCGGCGGCCCTGAGAGCGGTGGGGATCGGCGCGACCAGGGCCGAAGCCGGCGGATGACGTAGGCTTTCGGGTCATGGTGAGGGATCGTCGGGCCGAGATCGTCCGGGCAGCGTTGGAGTTGTTGGACGAGAAGGGGCTGGAGGCGGTCAGCCTTCGCGCCGTCGCCGACCGGCTCGGGGTACGGATGAACACCGTCTCGTGGCACGTCAAGACCAAGGCCGGGTTGCGCGACCTCATGGCGGACGCGATCCTCGCCGAGATCCGGCTCGACGACCTGCCCTCCCCCGGTGAGGAGGCGGTGCGCGCACTGCTCCGCCGCTATCGGAGGGCCATGCTCGCCCATCGCGACGGCGGACGGGTCGTGGCCGGAACGTTCACCGCCGAACCGGCCACCCTGCGCTACGCCGACCGGCTCGTCGGTGCCCTGCTGGAGGGCGGTCTCGACGAGCGGGCCGCGGGTTGGACCGCCTGGACGCTGATCTACTTCGCCCTCGGTCTGGTCCAGGAGGAGCAGGGCGCGGAGCGTGAGCAGGGCTCCCTCTCCGACCGTCTGGCCTCGGCGTTGGACGTCCGGGCCCATCCCGCGTTGGTGCGCGTCTTCCCGCACCTGACCGAAGGATCGTTCGAGGAGCGGTTCGAATACGGGATGGACCGCGTGCTCTCGTCCCTCGCCTGACCTCGACCCTCAGGAGTCGGCGGGGCGGCGCAGGCCCAGGCGACCGCGGGTGGCCAGGGTGAGGACCACCGCGACGAGGAGCACCGCGGAGACCTCGAACAGACCGGCCGGATCGCCGACGAGCATGCCCTTGAGTCCGGCGACGACGTTGACCGCGGCGTGGGCGACCACGACGGCGAGCACCCCGCCCCGGGCGGAGTTGAAGACGTGGCCGAGGACGACGGTGAGACCGACGCAGAGCAGGGCGTAGGCGGGGAAGTACACCTCGGACTGGATCGTGCCGGCCACCTCGAACAGAGGGGCGTGCCACACGGCCCAGATCGCGCCGAGGACGACATTGGCGGCGAGCGGGGGGAGTGATCCCTGGAGACGGGGCAGCGCGAACCCTCGCCACCCCAGCTCCTCGTTGCCGCCGCCGACCAACGCGATGAGCAGGAACTGGACGGGCACCGTCATCAGCGCCGCTTTCAGGGCCTCCTCCTCGACCGAGGCCGTCCCCAGGTACGCGGGGAGCGCGGCCGACCCCGCGATGGCCAGGACGACGAGCGCCGTGATCGCGTAGGGGGCGATGCCTCCCCTGTGTCGGAGCGAGTGGCGCCGGAAGAGCGCGCCCACCCCGGCACGTCCCTTCGTGGCGGCGGTGACGAGGATCGCGGCCACCATCGGGCCGAAGCCGCCGACCAGGACGGCCGGGGTCGGATCACCGCCGTCGAGGAGGCGGGGGCCCAGCCACCAGGCGGTCCAGGAGAAGGCGAAGGAGATCACCAGGAAGGCGGTGAGGCCTCGGGGGTCGACGGCCGTCGTCCGTGACGGGTCGGGGGAGTGGGCGGGAGCGGGGGAAGGGGGAACGGGGTGCGTGGAGGGGGTCTCGGTAACCATGACGAGAAACATACACCGTTGGAGAGAAACCTACAACGTATGATTACTTGTATGCTGTCGGACATGGACGAAACAGGCTCCGACCGGCACGTCGACAGCGTCTTCCACCGCCCACAACGGCGCCGCAGGTCGCAACCGGCCCTCAGCAGGGAACGCATCGTCACCGCGACCATCGCGTTGCTCGACCGGGAGGGGGCCTCGGCGCTGACCATGCGCAAGGTCGCCGCCGAACTCGGGGTGCACGCGACGAGCCTCTACTGGCATGTGGACCGCCGAGAGGATCTCGTGGACCTGGCCGTGGACGAGATCCTCGCCGAGGCCGCCTCCCGGCTCCCCTCCGCCGGCCTGCCCTGGGACGTCGCCCTCAAGGAGACGGCCCAACGCTTCTATTCGGCCCTGACCGCGCACACCTGGGCCGCCGAGTTCGCCGGGTCCCGTCCCCTCGTCGGACCGAACGCCGTCGCCCTGTCGAGGCGGATCATCGAGGCCCTCGCCGCGCTCGGCGGGGAGGAGGAGAAGCGGGCGGTCGCGATCCGGGCGGTGTCGAACCAGCTCCTCGGCGCCGCCACGTCCGCCGTCGCCATGCGTGTGGCCAGATCCGGCGGGGCGGGGGAGCACGAGGAGGCCGTCGCCTCGGCGGTCTCGGAGGCGGACGCCCTGGCCGTGGAGAACACCTACTTCGACCAGGTGCTGGACCTGATCGTGCTGGGCATCAAGGCCCGCCACGACGCCTGAACCGAGCGCGGGGCGGGCGGGCCCCGCTCCGGAACACGACCGAGGGCCCACCGAACGGATCGGTGGGCCCTCGTGACGTTCATGCCGGCCGGTCAGTCCCGACGATCGCCCTCGGTCTCCTCGGGACGATCCTCGGGGGCGTTCGGGGTGTCGGTGTCCTCGTCGGGGCGGTTCTCGTAGGGCTTCATCTTCAGACGCACGTCGACCTCCTTCTCGGCTCTCCCACCAACGTAGGAACGTCCGGGAACGACACCAAGCCCCTGACCGGACCCGGCCGGAAACGGGGAACCGTGTGGCCGATGGTCCTCATGAGGCCCCGGCCGTCAAGGGCCGGGGCCGTTGAGCGGGACGGTGGGATCAGCCCGTGTAGGAGGGCTCCCGCTCGATCGGTTCGGACGGCGCCGCCTCGGGGAACTCCGGACTCGGTTCCTCGACGGAGGGATCCTCCGGCTCGAAGGTGGGGTCGTCGGTGGCCGGGGTCGTGACCTCGGGGGCCGGGGTCGGGACCTCCGGCCCCTCCGTGGTGGAGACCGCCGGAACATCCGGGACGTCCTCCGAGGCGAACGCCGGGGCGGCGCCGAGGAAGGCCACCGCCAAGGCGGCGACGATGAGCGTTCGGGAATTCACTCGCATGATCGACCTCTGGTCTTGTGGGTGTCCGCTCGCTGAGCGGTCATTCGGTGATCTCGACCGGGGTGCCGATCGGCAGGCGTTCGGCCATCCAGGTGATGTCGTCGTCGGACACCCGGATACAGCCGTGGCTGACCTCGCCGCCCAGACCCGACTCGTCGTCGGTTCCGTGCACGCCGAGTTGGCCGGGCCCTCCCGCGAAGCTCTCCAGGGTGTCGGAGTGCCCGCTGAGGCCGAAGGCGTAGGCCCCGTACTCCCCTCCGGGGTCCGGGGGCCGGAGCAGCTCGGTGAAGTAGTACTCACCGGGCGGTGTCGGGGCGTCGCTCGTACCGATACCGACCGGTCCGGTCCGGAGCTCCTCCTCTCCCTCGGTCACGGTGAAGGAGAACTCCGACATGTCGACCACCACGCGGAAGGCGGTGACGGTGACCTCCACGTCGTCGGCCTCGATCCAGCCGGTGGAACCGTTGGGCCGTACCGGCAGAAGCACCTCCAGCCAATCGCCCCGGGTCCGCCTGACGAGGAA
Organism: Nocardiopsis sp. LDBS1602; assembly: GCF_035818715.1. NCBI lineage: Bacteria > Bacillati > Actinomycetota > Actinomycetes > Streptosporangiales > Nocardiopsidaceae > Nocardiopsis > Nocardiopsis sp. LDBS1602. The sequence continues at coordinate 37,460 of NZ_JAYLVW010000003.1, forward strand.
GACCCGGTCCGCGCCGAAATCGTTCGGGCTCGCGAGGGTGTGCACCACCTCGCCGCCGTCGGGTTCGGAGCGGATCTCGATCTCGTCGGCGAGGACCGTGGCGATGCGGCCGCCCGTCGCCCCCTCTCCCCGCTCCGGCGCCTCGGCGGTCTCCTCGGACCCCGCCGAGGGCTCCGAAGACGAGCAGGCGGAGGCGACGGCCAGGACGGCGACGGCGGCCAGGACGGGAAGCGTCCCGGCCGGCCCACCGGGTGTCAGGGATCGGAACATGGGGTCCATCCGGTCGAGGGGGTCCGGTGGGCCTCTCCGCACCGGACACCATGAAGACTGGCCGAGGAATGTGAAGAACCCGTGTGGCCGCCGTGTGCGTCCCATGTGGTGACCTGCGATGTCACCCGACACCCCCTTCGCCCCGTGTGTCCGCGGTCGTACGATCGTGGACGTCGGGGGGCCTCCCTCCCCGACCGGAGAACGGAGGCCCTCCACGTGTGCGCGCATGTCCTGGTGGCCGAGGACGACGTGAACCAGGCCGAGCTGATCCGGCGATACCTGGAGCACGAGGGCCACACGGTCCGCGTGGTCCACGACGGCCGGTCCGTGCTGGACGAGCACCACCGTGCCCGCCCCGACCTCATCGTGATGGACGTGATGATGCCCGTCATGAGCGGACTGGAGGCGTGCAGGGTCCTGCGCGCCGAGTCCGACGTCGCGGTCCTGCTGCTCACCGCACGCTCCACGGAGGACGACCTGCTGACCGGGCTGGACCTGGGCGCCGACGACTACGTCACCAAGCCGTACAGCCCGCGCGAGTTGATGGCGCGGGTGCGCACACTGTTGCGCCGCTCCCGTGCGACGGTCCCGGACGAGGAACGGGTGCTGGAGGCGGGACCGATCACCGTGGATCCGGCCCGGCACATGGTGCGGGTCGACGGGGAGCCGGTGACGTGCACCCCCGTGGAGTTCCAACTGTTGCGGGCCCTGGCGGTCCGGCCCGGACGGGTACTGAGCCGAACCCAACTCCTGGAGACCATCCACGGGATCAGCGGGTACATCACCAAGCGCACCATCGACGTCCACGTGAAGAACCTGCGCCGCAAACTCGAACCCGACCCCCGACGACCGGTCCGATTGATCACCGTCTACGGCGTCGGCTACAAGCTGGCGGGGCCCGACCGTGTCCGTTGAGGGGTCCTCTCCCCGACCTCACGGGGAACGGCGACGGGCCTCCCTACGGCACGGGCTTCTCTTCCGGCTGCTGGCGGGATCGTCCCTGGTGGCGGTCTGCTCGATCACCGCGACGGCCTGGCTGGCGGTACAGAGGACCTCGGAATCCATCACCGACCAACAGGGCGAGACCCTGACCGTGGACACCCACATCCACGACACCCTCGTCGGATACGCGGCCACGCACTCGGACTGGACGGAGGTGTCGGAGAGCGTCCACGACCTGGCGGAGGAGACCGGGCGCCGGATCGTCCTCACCACCGAGGGCCGTGCGGTGATCGTCGACTCCGCCTCCCCGGCCGCGGGGGCCCAGGGTGAGACCCCTCCCCTGCCCGCTCGAACGTCGTCCGTGGTGGACCCGCTCGCGGTGGACGTGACCCTGGTCTCGGGGAACGGCGACCGCATCGATCCGCGCGCGACCGGACCCTTCACCCTGACCGATGAGGAGCGCGGCGCGCTGCGCTCCCGGGCGGAAGAGGGCGCGTCCTGCCTGGAGGAGGTCTACGGCGTCACCGCGGATGTGGTGACCGGGCCGACGGGACGTCCCGCGGTCGAATCGGAGCATTGGGACGCCTACATGTGGGCCGGCTGCGGCCTCACCGCCCTTGACCGTCCGTTCGGTGGCGAGGTGGAGGCACTGGCCGACCTGAACGAGCGCGCCTCCGACTGCGGCGACGCCGGAACGGACCTGGTCTACGCGATGGACGGCCGCACCGGGGGCCTCGTGATCACGGGCACGCCCCCCGACTCCCCGGGACCGGCCCCGGACGAGGCCCGACCCCCCGCCGCTCCGGACGACCCGACGGCCGAACTCCCGGAGGACGCCCCGGACGGCACCGACCCCATGGGGGGAGTCACCGAACCCACCCCCGGCCCGGAGCTCCCGTCCGGCCGGCCGGAGCCGCCCGCGCCCCCGTACGACGAAGCCCCCGTCGAGTCGTATCCGCTCCCGACCGAAGAGCCTTCGGAGGCGAGCCCCGGGGCCTGGCCGGACGACCCGGGTTCCGATCCCCCCGGTGCCGAGAGCCTGACGTGGTCGAGGGTCGAGTTGAGTCGGGAGACCGCCGCCTGCCTGGACTCCGCCCGGCGCGCCCAGCTCGACCCCTACGTCGCGCCCGCCGCCCTGCTGTTCATCGACGACCCCGCGGAGGGCCCGGAGACCGGACTGTCGTTGTCCAGGGAAGGCGCCCTGCGGCTGGGTGGCGTGGTCCTACTGGTGCTCTTGCTGACCGTGGTGGTGAGCACGACCCTGGCGACCCGCCTGCTGCGCCCCGTGCACGCGCTCACCGACGCTGTGAACCGCATGCGGGAGGGCGCTGGGCCCTCGATCCGGGTGCGGGTTCGCGATTCCGGGGAGATCGGCCGGCTCGCGGAGGCGTTCAACGAGATGTCCGAGCACCTGGAGCGGGCCGAGGACCAGCGCAAGGCGATGGTGAGCGACGTATCGCACGAGTTGCGGACCCCGCTGAGCAACCTGCGCGGCTGGTTGGAGGCCGTCCAGGACGGCATGGTCGAACCCGATCCGGAACGCGTGAGGATGCTGTTGGGGGAGACCCTGCTGCTCCAGACGGTCATCGACGATCTCCAGGATCTCGCCCTGGCCGACGCCGGTCGGCTGCGCCTGTCCCCGGAGGCCGTGGAGGTCGCGCCCCTGATCGACCAGGTGATCGCGGGCCACGGGCTGCGCGCGGAGGAGGCCGGGGTGCGCCTGGTCGGCGAGGCCCGTGACGTGACCCTCGTCGCCGACCGGTCCCGGATGCTCCAGGTCCTGGGGAACCTGGTCGGCAACGCGCTGCGGCACACCCCGGAGGGCGGGACCGTCACCGTCGGCGCTCACCGGGCCGGCTCCCAGGTCGTGATCCGAGTGGCCGACACCGGGGTCGGCATCGCCGAAGAGGACCTGCCGCACGTCTTCGACCGGTTCTGGCGCGCGGACCGGTCCCGTAACCGACGCACCGGCGGCAGCGGGCTCGGGCTGGCCATCGTGCGCGGACTGGTGGAACTGCACGGTGGTTCGGTGACGGCGGACAGCACGGTCGGGGAGGGCACGACCTTCACGTTGCGGCTGCCCCTGAACGGCCGCCCCGAGGGGGACACGGACGACACCGGAAGGGGGAGGGCCGCCTCGGGCCCTGGGTGACCTCGGCAAGGTCGAGTCCACCCCTGGGACGGCACTCCCAAGGTCCGATCGCCATGGGCACGGCCCCGGCCGTCGAGGGCCGGGGCCGTACGGGTGCGCCCGTGACGCCGCTACACGCGGCCCTCGCCGGTTTCGGCGATGAGGGCGAGGAGCGCGTCGGCGGCCGGACCGGAGGAGGCCGGGTTCTGGCCGGTGACGAGCAGTCCGTCGGTGAGGACGTAGGGCAGCCAGTCACCGATCTTGGAGTAGTCGGCTCCGAGCCGCTTCAGTTCGTCCTCGACCAGGAAGGGGACGACCTCGGTCAGGCCGACGGCCTCCTCCTCCCCGTTGGTGAAGCCGGTGACCCGGCGTCCCTCTACCAAGGGGGCGCCGTCGGGGTCGACGGCGTGGCGCAGCACGCCGGGGGCGTGGCAGACCAGGGCGAGGGGCTTGCCGGCGCGCGAGGTGGTCTCGATGAGCCGGATGGAGTCGGGGTCCTCGGCCAGGTCCCAGAGGGGGCCGTGGCCGCCGGCGTAGAAGACCGCGTCGAAGTCGTCGACGGAGACGGTGTCGAGCCGGACGGAGTGCTCGAGGGCGGCCATGGCCTCGGGGTCGTCCTCGAACCGGCGGGTCTCGTCGGTCCGGAAGTCGGGCTCGTTGCTCTTGGGGTCCAGCGGCGGCCTGCCGCCCTTGGGCGAGGCGATGACGGGGTCGGCTCCGGAGTCCTTGAAGCGGTAGTAGGGGGCGGCGAGTTCCTCCAGCCAGAAGCCGGTCTCGCGGCCGGTGTCGCCGAGTCGGTCGTGCGAGGTGAGGACGATGAGGACCTTCATGATGACTCCTTGTTTAAGTAGACCGGTCGTCTCAAAGCAGACAGAACGGCGACCGGTCGGGTGATCACGGGTGATGAGCGTCCCGGGGCGGGCCCGCCCCGGGTCCTACAGGTTCAAGAGTCGACGGGTGACCCGCGTCGTGGTGTCCAGCGGGCCGATGTCACGGTGGATCTTGGCCATGACGCTCGCGCCGAGCCACATGTCGTACAGGACCTGCGCGGTGTCGCGCGGGGCACCGTCCACGACGATCGAGCCGTCCTCCAGGCCGTCCGCGATCGTCCGCTCCAGGCGGTCGATGATGGCGGTGGTGCCCTCCTTGAGGGCGATCCGCATCGACTCCGACAGGTCGGCGACCTCGGCGCCGAGCTTCACGGCCAGACACCCGCCCTGGCACTTGTCGACGCTCTGCGACTCGCGCCAGTTCCGCCAGTAGTTCATCAGTCGCTCCGCCGAGGTCGTACCCGGCTCGCCGAGGACGCGGTCCATGTCCGCCAGGTAGTCGGCGAAGTAGGCCTTCATCATCGCCTCGCCGAAAGCGTCCTTGGAACCGAAGTAGTGGTAGAACGACCCCTTCGGCACCCCGGCCGCGGAGAGGACCTCGTTGATGCCCACCGCGGCGAACCCCTTACGGGACATGATCCGCTGCGCGGCGTCGAGGATGCTGCGACGCGTGTCGCCCTGGTTGACTGTCACGATCTCACCCTATCGCTCATTAGACCAGTCGTCTAAGCGAGTCCGAGCGTCGACCCGGGCGACCCGCCGCGTCATCGGCCCAGGAAGTCCAAGAGGATCTCGTTGACCTCGGCCGTGTGGGTGGTGAGCAGCCCGTGCGGAGCACCCTCGATCTCGACGTACTCGGCGGCGGGCAGGGCCTCGGCGAAGCGGCGCCCGGTGGCGTCGATGGGCAGGGTCCGGTCGGCCGTACCGTGCACGATCAGGGCGGGCACGTCGATCCGGGGGATGTCCGCCCGGAAATCGGTGGGCCAGGTCAGCGGCGCGGCGGCCGAGGCGATCGGACCCGCGCCGGCCGCCACGTTCCAGGCGTTGCGCACGGCCTCCTCGCTCACCCGGGTGCCCAGGTTCTCGTCGAGGTCGAAGAAGTCCGCGTAGAAGCCGGTGAAGAAGGCGTAGCGGTCCTTCTTCACCGCCTCGGAGACACCTTCGAAGAAGGAGGGCGGAGCGGCGCCGTCGGGGTTGTCGTCGGTGATGGCCAGGTACGGCTCGAGCGAGGCGAGGAAGACGGCCTTGGCGACCCGGTCGGAGCCATAGGTGGACAGGTAGCGGGCGACCTCGCCGGTGCCCATCGAGAAGCCCACCAGGACCGCGTCGCGCAGGTCGAGGGCCTCCATGACCGTGTGCAGGTCGGCGGCGAACGTGTCGTAGTCGTAGCCGATGGAGGGCTTGTCGGACCTACCGAAGCCGCGCCGGTCATAGGTGATGACCCGGTGGCCGGCGTCCAGCAGGGCCGGGATCTGCCCCTCCCAGGAGTCGCCGCTCAGGGGGTAGCCGTGGATGAGGAGGACCGGCCGCCCGGCCCCCTTGTCCTCGTAGTGCAGTTCGATGTCGGTGCTGTTCTCCGTGCCGACCTTGATGCGTCCCATGATGTCCGCCCTTTCGAGGATCTCGGTGTCCGCCGTGTGCCGACAACAGGACTATACGACCGGTCTACTCTAATGACAACCCCCTCCGTCGCGGAATACGACGAGGGCCCACCGATCCGCTCGGCGGGCCCCTGGGACCGGCGGCCTCGAAAGACCCCGGACATGAGAAAAGGCCCCCGCATGGGAGCCTTTTTCTTCGAGGTGGGCGTACCAGGACTTGAACCTGGGGCCTCATCCTTATCAGGGATGCGCTCTAACCGACTGAGCTATACGCCCTCGTTCCGTCAGGAACTCTACCGCATCCGGGGGACCGGGGCGAACCGGCGACCTCCTGGCGCGAGAGAGGGGACACGGGTCTCCCGCGTCCCTCTTCACCTCCCATTTTAGCCGGTTCCCGACAGTGCTCGGGACGGTCCGGGAAAGAGGTCGGGCCCGGCCCCGCGAAGGGTCCGGGCCCGAAGGAGGCCGTGTGGTCCTACTCGGCCTCGGACAGGGTCACGTCGACCCCGCCGACCAGGTCGGAGACCAGGTTGTAGACCATCGCGCCCACCGTGGACAGGGCGGTGATCAGCACGACGTTGAGCGCGCCGATCACACCGGTGTAGCCCAGGACACGGCCGGGGGAGAACCAGGCGGCCGGGTTCAGGCCCAGCTCGTCGTCTCCTCCGTCCCCCTCCAGGAGGGCGTTGATCATGTTGGTCAGCTCGTCGAACACACCCAGCATCGACAGGGTCGCGTAGATCACCGCGACCGCGACGAACAGGATGATGAAGCACACGAGGGAGACCACGAAGCTGAACTTCATGACCGACCAGGGCTCCACGCGGGAGACCGTCAGGTGGGCCTTACGACTCGCCAGCGTCGCCTTGACGGCGCCGGGGGTCGCGGGAGCGGGTTCGGCCTCGGTCACCGTGTCGGTGCCCTCTGCCTCCTTCTCACCGGCAGGCTCGGTGGAGTCCGCAGCGGTCGAGTCCGCAGTCTCCACGTCCGAGTCCCCGGCGACACCCGCCGCGTCGGAATCTTTGCTGCTGGCGTTCGGCTGATTCTCAGACATAGAAACGTTACCGGTGGACTTTCGTTGAGACGGATCGGTCCGTGTGCCCCGTGGGGGCGCCGAAACGCACCCCACGGGACGTACTGCGCTTAACGCGCAGTCTAGGCCTCCTGGTTGCCTTCACCCGCGACCTCTTGATCGCCCGTGTCGAGCGGACCCTCCGTGTCGTCGATCTCCTCGGCGTCCTCCGCCGCTTCGGCGTTGGCGGCGACGGCGACGATCTTGTTGCCCTTGTCGAGGTTCATCAGCCGGACGCCCATGGTGGTACGGCCGGACTGCTTCACCTCGGCGGCCCCGGTGCGGATGACCCCGCCCGCGGAGGTGATCGCGAAGATCTCGTCGACCTCCGGGTCCACCATGAGGGCGCCGACCAGCTTGCCCCGGGCCTCCACGACCTTGGCGGTCAGGACGCCCTTGCCGCCCCGGTTCTGGGTCGGGTACTGCTCGGACGGGGTGCGCTTGGCGTAGCCGTTCTCGGTGGCGACCAGAACGTCGGTCGAACCGTCACCGGGCCGGATGACGTCCATGGAGAGCAGGTAGTCGCCCTCCAGGAAGCGCATGCCGATCACACCGCTGGTGGCGCGACCCATCGGACGCAGCGACTCGTCGGAGGCGGAGAAGCGGATCGCCTGGGCGTCGCTGGAGATCAGCAGCAGGTCGTCCTCGGGGAAGACCAGTCGGGCGGCGATCAGCTCGTCGTCCTCGCGCAGGTTGATCGCGATGATGCCCGCCGAACGCGCGGAGTCGAAGTCCTCCAGACGCGACTTCTTGACCAGGCCCTCCCGGGTGGCCAGCACCAGGTAGGGGGCGGCCTCGTAGTCGCGCAGGGCCATGATCTGCGCGATCTCCTCGCCCGGCTGGAAGGGCAGCAGGTTGGCCACGTGCTGGCCGCGCGCGTCACGTGCGGCCTCCGGCAGCTCGTAGGCCTTCGTCCGGTACACCCGTCCCTGGTTGGTGAAGCACAGGATCCAGTGGTGGGTGGTGGTGACGAAGAAGTGCTGGACGATGTCGTCCTGCTTGAGCTGGGCCCCGCGCACGCCCTTGCCACCGCGCTTCTGCGCCCGGTAGTTGTCGATGCGGGTGCGCTTGGCGTATCCACCGCGGGAGATCGTGACGACCACGTCCTCCTCGGCGATGAAGTCCTCCATGCGCATGTCGCCCTCGAAGGGGATGATGTGCGTGCGCCGCTCGTCGCCGTACTTCTCGACGATCTCGCCGAGCTCCTCGCGGATGATGGAGCGCTGGCGCTCGTCCGAGGCGAGGATGTCGTTGTAGTCGGCGATGAGCGTCATGAGCTCGTCGTACTCGGCGGTGAGCTGGTTGCGCTCCAGCGCCGCGAGCTTGCGGAGCTGCATGTCGAGGATGGCGCGGGCCTGGATGTCGTCGATCTCCAGGAGCCCCATCAGTCCGGTGCGGGCCTCGTCGGCCGACGCGCTGGAGCGGATGAGGGCGATGACCTCGTCGATGCGGTCCATGGCCCGCAGCAGGGCGCGCAGGATGTGCGCCCGCTCCTCGGCCTTGCGCAGGAGGTACTTCGTCCGGCGGACGATGACCTCGACCTGGTGCTTGACCCAGTGCCGGATGAGCTGGTCCAGGCGCAGGGTGCGCGGCACCCCGTCGACCAGGGCCAGCATGTTGGCACCGAAGGTCTCCTGGAGCTGGGTGTGCTTGTACAGGTTGTTCAGCACGACCTTGGCCACGGCGTCGCGCTTGAGCACGATGACCAGACGCTGACCGGTACGGCCGCTGCTCTCGTCGCGCACGTCGGCGATGCCGGTGATCTTGCCGTCCTTGACCAGGTCGGCGATCTTCAGCGCGAGGTTGTCCGGGTTGACCTGGTAGGGCAGCTCGGTGATGACCAGGGTCTGCCGGCCCCGGCCGTCCTCCTCGACCTCGACGACGGCGCGCATGGTGATGGAGCCGCGGCCGGTCCGGTAGGCCTCCTCGATCCCGCGCTTGCCCACGATGAGTCCGCGGGTGGGGAAGTCGGGGCCCTTGACCCGGGCGATGAGCTCGTCGAGCAGCTGCTCGTCGTCGACCTCGGGGTGGTCCAGGTACCAGTTGACGCCGTCGGCGACCTCGCGCAGGTTGTGCGGCGGGATGTTGGTCGCCATACCGACCGCGATCCCGGAGGAGCCGTTGACCAGCAGGTTCGGGAAACGCGCCGGCAGTACGACGGGCTCGGCGGAGCGGCCGTCGTAGTTGGGCCGGAAGTCGACGGTCTCCTTGTCGATGTCCCGGAGCATCTCCATGGCCAGCGGCGCGAGCTTGCACTCGGTGTAGCGCATGGCGGCCGCCGGGTCGTTGCCCGGAGAGCCGAAGTTGCCGTTCGGGTCGACCAGCGGCATCCGCATCGACCACCACTGGGCCAGGCGGACCAGGGTGTCGTAGATCGCACTGTCACCGTGCGGGTGGTAGTTGCCCATCACGTCGCCGACGACGCGGGCGCACTTGAAGTAGCCGCGGTCGGGCCGGTAGCCGCCGTCGTACATCGCGTACAGCACACGCTGGTGGACGGGCTTGAGGCCGTCTCGGACGTCGGGGAGGGCGCGGCCGACGATGACGGACATCGCGTAGTCGAGGTAGCTGCGCTGCATCTCGACCTGGATGTCGACCGGTTCGACCCGGTCCGTCACGCGCGGCAGGGACTCCACCTGGGAGTCGCCGCCCTCAGGGGCGTCGGGGTTGTTCGCATCCGTCACGGATGTCGATCCCTTCTAGGCTGGCTTGAGCGGGTGAGAGCGGGATTCCCTAGATGTCCAGGAAACGGACGTCCTTGGCGTTGCGCTGGATGAAGGAACGCCGGGACTCGACGTCCTCGCCCATGAGCACGCTGAACATCTCGTCGGCCTGGGCCGCGTCCTCCAGGGTGACCTGGAGCAGGACACGGCGGTCGGGGTCCATCGTGGTGTCCCACAGCTCGTTGGCGTTCATCTCGCCCAGACCCTTGAAGCGCTGGACCATGTCGCGCGGGCGCGGGTCCTTCTTGCCGGCGGCGATGCCGGCCTCGATGACCTGGTCGCGCTCGGCGTCGGAGAAGGCGTAACTCGCGTCGTTGCCCTTCTGGTCCCACTTGATCTTGTACAGCGGCGGCGCGGCCAGGTAGACGTTACCGGCCTCGACCAGCGGCTTCATGAAGCGGAACAGCAGGGTGAGCAGCAGGGTGCGGATGTGCTGACCGTCGACGTCGGCGTCGGCCATGAGGATGATCTTGTGGTACCGGAGCTTCTCCGCGTCGAAATCCTCGTGGATACCGGTGCCCAGGGCGGTGATGATCGCCTGGACCTCCTGGTTCTTGAGGATCCGGTCGATGCGGGCCTTCTCCACGTTCAGGATCTTGCCTCGGATGGGCAGGATGGCCTGGTTGTGCGGGTTACGACCGCCCTTGGCGGAGCCGCCCGCGGAGTCACCCTCGACGATGTAGACCTCGCACTCCTCCGGGTCCGTGGACTGGCAGTCCGACAGCTTGCCCGGGAGGGAGGTGGTCTCCAGGAGGGTCTTGCGGCGGGTCAGATCGCGGGCCTGGCGCGCCGCGACGCGGGCGCGGGCCGCCTGGCTGGCCTTGGAGACGATGTCCTTGGCCTCGCCCGGGTTGCGCTCGAACCAGTCGCGCAGGTGCTCGTTGGTGACCTTCTGGACGAAGGACTTGGCCTCGGTGTTGCCGAGCTTCGTCTTGGTCTGACCCTCGAACTGCGGGTCGGCGAGCTTGACCGAGATGATCGCGGTCAGACCCTCGCGGATGTCGTCGCCGGTGAGGTTGTCGTCCTTGTCGCGCAGCAGCCGCTGGTCACGGGCGTACCGGTTGACCAGGGTCGTGAGCGCGGAGCGGAAACCCTCCTCGTGGGTGCCGCCCTCGGCCGTGTTGATGGTGTTGGCGAAGGTGTGGACCGACGAGGTGTACGACTGGTTCCACTGCATCGCGATCTCGACCGCGATGCCCTCGCCCTCCTCCTCGAAGGAGATGATCGAGGCGTGGGCGGGTTCCTTCTTGTTGTTGATGTGTCGGACGTAGTCCGACAGACCCTCCTCGTAGTGGAAGGTGTTGACCACCGGGCCGTCGTCGGTGTGCTCGGGACGCTCGTCCCGAATGGTGATGGACAGCCCCTTGTTGAGGAAGGCCATCTCCTGCATCCGGCGGGCGAGGGTCTCGAACGAGAACGTGGTCGTCTCGAAGATGTCGCCGTCGGCCCAGAAGGTGATCTGGGTACCGGTCTCGTCGGTCGCCTCGCCCTTGACGAGCTCGCCCGTGGGGGCGGTCATCTCGTAGTGCTGACGCCAGACGTGCCCCTGCTGACGGATCTCCACGTCCAGGGCCGTGGACAGCGCGTTGACGACGGAGATACCGACGCCGTGCAGACCGCCGGAGACCGCGTAGGACTTTCCGTCGAACTTTCCGCCCGCGTGCAGCGTGGTGAGGACGACCTCCACGGCCGGACGCTGCTCCACGGGGTGGATACCGACCGGGATACCGCGCCCGTTGTCGGTCACCCTGAGGCCGCCGTCGGCCAGCAAGGTCACCTCGATGGCGTCGGCGTGGCCCGCCAGGGCCTCGTCGACCGAGTTGTCGACCACCTCGTACACCAGGTGGTGCAGACCGCGCTCGCCGGTGGAGCCGATGTACATACCCGGGCGCTTGCGTACTGCCTCAAGCCCCTCGAGAACCGTGATTGATCCTGCGTCGTAGGCCAAGTGGGAACACCCTCCTGCTGGGGACGCCTGTCGGCCGCGGCCGAGCGGACAACGGTCAACCCACGACAGGGCGATCGGAGGGGCGACGTACATCGCAGCACCTGGGAGATCACCGTTCGCCGCACGGGCCGCCCGCCCACCCTCTACATGGGGGCGTGGTACCGGCTACAGGCGTCTGAAGAACCTTCTCCATGATACCTCGCGCGGTACGACAAAGTGGCATTGGCGGCGCTGTGCCGCCCGAGAACGAACGATCAGGGAGGGAGCCGAGCCCCTACACGCGGGAGGGCCTTCTCGCAACTCCCGGCGCGGTTCAGTGCCCTTGCGCGCCCCTTCGCCCGTTCCCGCCCGAAGGGTGAGGTCCGGTCCTCGTGGGGTCGCCCGGAACGACCGGACCGCTCGATCCTCCCGAACAGGCCGTAAAGCCCCTGTTCATGGCGGTCTCGGACGAACCACCCCGCTCCCGACGCGTTCAGCGACGACGGGAACCGGGCCCCTTCACCTTGATGGAGACGACGGTCCCGTCCCCCAACTCCTCGTTGAGCCGGCGCATGAGATCACGCACCATCGCTCGCGCATGGGCCGCCATGGTCGGCGAATCGGCCACCACGACCAATTCACCTTCCGAATAGCTCTCCGGTCGCAGATGTTCGGCGTTGAACTCGCCGACGATGTCGCTCCACCGGCCGAAGACCCCGCCGATGGCCACCTGTTCCTGCCAACCGTGTTCGATCAGCCAGGTGCGGACCGCGTCTCCGAAGAGTTGGGGCTCGTTCCGTGACCGCAATCGGCCACGCGCGCGCGGGCGCGAGGTGCCTCTGGGGACCGCCCCTCGTTCACGGGCCTCGGCCCTGGCGCGGGCCAGGGCCTGCCGGGCCAGATCGGCCCCCGAGGCGTGCGGCACGGTGGGGACCACCGCCTCCCCCGAGACCGCCGACCCGTCCACAGGTTGTGGACGGTGTCGGTCGCCACCGCCTCCGAACGTTCCCCGTCCCGCCATCGGATCCACAGGCTGTGGATGACGCTCATTCACGCTCGACCACCCCCCGACGCACCCCGTATCTCACGCCGTCCAACTCCCCGGGGATGTCCTCGCCGACCGCGGCGGTCACCAGGACCTGCTCGGCGTCGCCGACCCGTTCCGCCAGACGACGTCGCCGCTCGGCGTCGAGCTCGGCGAACACGTCGTCCAGGATCAGGACCGGATCGTCCCCCTCCGCCCTGAGCAGATCGAACGCCGACAGCTTGAAGGCCAGCGCGTACGACCAGGACTCCCCCTGACTGGCATACCCCTTCGCGGGCAGCTCACCGAGGCGAAGGTGCAGTTCATCGCGGTGCGGCCCCACAAGACCGACCCCGCGCTGGAGTTCGCGATCGCGTTCCCGTTCCAGGGCGCCACGCAGGAGGTCCACCAGCGCCGGGCGGTCGAAGGGGGTCTCCTCCCCCTCCTCCACCGCGGAACTCCGGTAGGTGGGGACGGCGGGCCCACCGGAGTCGGTCAGCCCCGCGTAGTTCTCCGCCACCAAGGGCCGCAGCTCCTCCACCAGAGCAAGACGGGCTGCCAGGAGTTCGGCGCCGGCCTCCGCCAGATGCGCGTCCCACACCTCCAACGTGCTCAGGTCGGGGGCGGCCCGCTGACGAAGACGCGCGGAGGCCGACTTGAGCAGGGCGTTGCGCTGTTTGAGGACCCGCTCGTAGTCGGAACGCACCCCCGCCATCCGGGGAGTACGGGCCACGAGGAGGTCGTCGAGGAAGCGGCGTCGCTCTCCCGGATCACCCTTCACCAGGGCCAGATCCTCGGGGGCGAAGAGCACCGTGCGCAGGATCCCCAGCACGTCGCGGGGGCGCCCGGCCGCGCCTCGGTTCACCCGGGCCCGGTTGGCCCGGCCCGGGTTGATCTCCAGATCGACGAGCATGTCCCGACCGTCCCGCATGACCCTGGCGCTCACGATCGCCCGGGCGGCGTCCTGACGGACCAGCGGGGTATCGGAGGAGACACGATGGCTGCTCAGGGTGGAGACGTAACCGATCGCCTCGACCAGGTTGGTCTTGCCCTGACCGTTGGAGCCGACGAACACGCTCACGCCGGGTTCGAGTTCGAGCAGAGCCGACTCATAGGTGCGGAAATCGGCCAGTTGCAGGTGAGAGACGTACATCCGGCCTTCCTCCTGGTGCGGGGGAGCGCAGAACGATGACAGAGGGTGAGAAAAGGGAGAGGGGCGGTCCGGGTCGGGCCCGGCCGCCCCATGACGCGGGGATCAGCTCTGTGATCCGGCGTCGTCGGCCTTGGTGACGGCGTGTCCGCCGAACTGGTTGCGCAGGGCGGCGACGACCTTCATGGCCTGGCTGTCGTCCTGGCGGGAGGCGAAGCGGGCGAAGAGCGCCGCGGTGATGGCCGGGGCCGGGACGGCCAGGTCGACGGCGGCCTGGACGGTCCAGCGGCCCTCACCGGAGTCCTGGGCGTAACCACGGAGCCCGGACAGGTCCGGGTCCTCCTCCAGGGCCCTGCTGAGCAGGTCGAGCAACCAGGAGCGGACCACGGTGCCCTCGCGCCAGCTCTCGAAGGTGCCGGGGACGTCGTCCACGATGCCCGAGGCGACCATGAGCTCGTATCCCTCGGCGAAGGACTGCATCATGCCGTACTCGATGCCGTTGTGGACCATCTTCACGAAGTGGCCGGCACCCACCGCTCCGGCGTGCACGAAGCCACCGCCGTCGTCGGGGGTCAGGGAGTCGAAGACCGGGCGCAGACGCTCCACGTTCTCGGCCCCACCGCCGACCATGATCCCGTAACCGTTCTGGCGGCCCCACACACCGCCGCTGACCCCGGCGTCGACGTAGCCGATGCCCTTGGCCGCCAGCGCCTCGGCGCGGTTGCGGTCGTCGACGTAGTGGGAGTTGCCGCCCTCGACGATCAGGTCGCCCTCGGCCAGGAGCTCGCCGAGCCGGTCGATGGTGGCGGAGGTCGGGTCGCCCGCCGGGACCATCACCCAGACCACGCGGGGCGTCTGAAGGCGGTCGACGAGGGCCTCCAGGCTCTCCACGTCGCGCTCACCGGGGGAGGCGTCGTAGCCGACGACGTCGTGCCCCTTCTCCCGCAGGCGGGCGGCCATGTTGCCGCCCATCTTGCCGAGTCCGATCATTCCGAGTTGCATGCTTGGGCTCTCCCTTGGGCACCTGTGGACACGTGGAAGCCGACCGGCCCGGGCATGGAGCCGCGGGCCGGGCGGCGGACGCCGGTCTTCGAGTTCGCCGGATCCGTCAACCGGACAGGCGCACCGGCATGATCAGGTAGCGGTATTCGGGGGAGCCGCCCTCCTCGGCCGGCTTTCCGGTGAGGATCGCGGGCTTGGTCGAGGTGGTGAAGTGCAGGCGGGCCACGTCGGTACCGATGGCGCCGAGCCCGTCGAGCAGGTAGCCGGAGTTGAAGGCGATCTGGATGTCCTCGCCGTCCAGCTCGGCCTCCAGGGTCTCCACGGCCTGGGCGTCCTCGCCGGTCCCGGCCTCCAAGACCAGGGCGCCCTGGGAGAAGGCCAGACGCAGCGGGGTGTTGCGCTCGGCGACCAGGGAGACGCGCTTGACCGCCTCGATGAACTCCGAGCGGCTGACCTCGGCCACCGTGTTGAAGGTGTCCGGCAGCAGGGCGCGGTACTTCGGGAACTCGCCGTCCAGCAGACGGGTGGTGGTCCGGCGACCGCCGCCCTCGAAGCCCATCATGCCCTCACCGGAGTCGCCGCCCGACAGGGCGATGGAGACCTCGGCGCCGGAGGTCAGCGACTTGGCGGTGTCGTGCAGGGTCTTGGCCGGGACCAGGGCGACGGCGGACAGCTCGGGGTTCTCCGGCTTCCAGCTCAGTTCGCGCACGGCCAGGCGGTAGCGGTCGGTGGAGGCGAGCGTGATGGTCTCGCCCTCGATCTCGACCCGGATGCCGGTGAGCATGGGGAGCGTGTCGTCACGTCCGGCGGCGACGGCCACCTGGCCGACGGCCGCGGCGAAGACGTCGCTGCCGATGGTGCCGCTGACACCGGGCATCTCCGGCAGGGAGGGGTAGTCCTCGACCGGCATGGTGTTCAGGGTGAACTTCGCGCTGCCGCAGGTCACCACGACCTTGGGGCCGTCGGTGGAGATCTCCACCGTCTGCGGCGGGAGGTTGCGGGTGATCTCGGCGAGGAGACGACCGGAGACCAGGGTCTGCCCGGGCTCCTCGATCTCGACGTCGACCGAGACCTGGGCGGAGACCTCGTAATCGAACCCGGACAGGCGGACCCGCTGACGACCGTCGACCTCGGAGGCGTCGAGCAGGATGCCCGCCAGGACCGGTACCGAGGGGCGTGTCGGGAGTGTGCGCGCTGTCCAGGCGACAGCGTCGGACAGTACGTCGCGTTCGACCCGGAACTTCACTTACCGACTCACTTTCCGCAAGGCCGGTGGACCGGCCATAGCCTCAACGTTGCAGCTCGTGGGCCCACCGAGGGCTCCGTCAACAGGGTGTGGACGCGCCGATCGCGGGAGCCGCCTCGATGCCCGTGGGACCACCGCCCGAAGCGGGACGGCGAAGGACAGGGGCGAGAACACACGTTACCCGGATTCACCCGCTGTCGCTGCCGGCTCGGGACTCGACCGCCGTCACCTCGATCTGGAGGCGTTGTCCACAGTTTTTCCGCGAAGCTGCTTTGAAGCCCCAACTGAGCTTAGGTAGGTGCGTCGTAGTAGTAGGGCCTGTGGATAATGTGGATAACCATTGTTTCCGCAGGTCAGCTCAGGAATTTTTGTCCACAGGCCTTGTGGAGAACCCTGTGGGTAACTCGGGCCGCCTGTGGACGGAGCAGAGGCCTCTCAGTTTTTCCACACGCCGTCCACAGTCTCATCCACAGGTTTTCCCCATCTTTTCCACAACAGCCGGTGATGCGGTGGTCGGATCATGGGTTCCCCTGTCCACAGGGCGACCCCGGGTTACCCACAGGGCCGAGGCGGTTGTCCACAGCTTGTCCACAGGGTTATCCACAGATTTTGGGGCCTGGCTGTGGATAACTCGGCTCCGGTGCGGCAAAAATTTTTTTCCCGACCCTCGCGCATACCTCTCGAATCAGGGCGAAAGGTCTGTGCACAGGGTTTTCCACAGGTCACCGGAACTTTGTGAGCAACGTTCGTTGTCACGGTGGTCGCACCCCCCTGGCCGGCACGGACAAAGGGTCGCTCCACCTCCCGAAAGCCCTGAGGAGCAGGGGCGAACCATACGTGTCGGGCACGGACGGTAGCACCCGGCGACGACACTCTCCTATCCCCCGAGAGGGGAGGAAACCTCGCACAAGCCTGTGGATAACTCTCCGTGGGCGGACCCCGGAGGGTTCGGACGACGGAGGGACGCGGAACCTGTGGACAACGTCTCCCTCCTCGGGGCGGAGGGGCTGTGGACGGCGGAACGGGGCTCTCGGAGGAGCGAGGGCCCCGTTCCGGGGGATGTGGACGTGTCGACTTGTGGACGGAGCGACGAGGCGACTCGTCCACACGTGGGCGACGGAGAGCGGGAGAGAAGAGAGGAGGAGGGGCACCGCACGGTGCCCCTCCTCCTCTCGCGCGTCGTCCCCGACCGGGACGGTCAGGTGAGCGTCGGTTGGTCCTTGATCCGACTGGTGAGCTCGTGGACCTGGTTGTAGATCGAGCGGCGCTCCGCCATCAGCGCCCGTACCTTGCGGTCGGCGTGCATGACGGTGGTGTGGTCCCGACCGAACTGCTGGCCGATCTTGGGCAGGGAGAGGTCGGTCAGCTCCCGGCACAGGTACATCGCGATCTGACGGGCCGTCACCAGCACCCGGGAACGGGAGGTCCCGCACAGGTCCTCCAGGCTCAGCCCGAAGTAGGCGGCCGTCTGGGACATGATCGTGCTCGCCGTGATCTCGGGGACCTCGCTGTTGGGCACCAGGTCGCGCAGGACCTGGCCGGTGAGGTCCAGGTCGACCGACTGCCGATTGAGGCTGGCGAAGGCGGTCACCCTGATCAGGGCGCCCTCCAACTCGCGGATGTTGGTCGAGATCTTGCTGGCGATGAACTCCAGCACCTCGGGCGGTGCCGCCAGGCCCTCCTGGGCCGCCTTCTTACGCAGGATGGCGATGCGGGTCTCCAGCTCGGGCGGCTGGACGTCGGTGAGCAGACCCCACTCGAACCGACTGCGCATGCGGTCCTCCAGCGTGGTGAGCTGCTTGGGAGGCCGGTCGCTGGAGATGACGATCTGCTTGTCGGAGTTGTGGAGCGTGTTGAAGGTGTGGAAGAACTCCTCCTGCGTCTGCTCCTTGTTCTCCAGGAACTGGATGTCGTCCACCAGGAGCACGTCGATGTCCCGGTAGCGGCGGCGGAACCCGTCCGCCTTACCGTCCCGGATCGAGTTGATGAACTCGTTGGTGAACTCCTCCGAGCTGACGTAGCGGACCCGCGAGCCTTCGTACAGCCGGTGCGTGTAGTGGCCGATGGCGTGCAACAGGTGGGTCTTGCCCAGACCGGAACCGCCGTGGATGAACAGCGGGTTGTACGCCTTGGCCGGGGCCTCGGCCGCGGCGACGGAGGCCGCGTGGGCGAACCGGTTGCTGGAGCCGATGACGAAGGTGTCGAAGGTGTACTTCGGGTTCAGCCGCGCGTGATCGCCCGGCGGGATCTCCGGAGAGCGCCCGGGCGGCGCGGTGGGGGAGGGGGCCTCGGCGGCGGGCCTCGCCGACTCCGGGGGCTCCTCCTCCGCGGTCTTCGCGTCCTCGACCTCGTTCGGGGCCACCGCGCCGACCTCGGGTGTCTCGGCGGCCTCGGGCGCCGGGGTCTCCCAGCGGTTGGGGCGGTCCCAGTCGGCCTCGCCCCACCCCTGCTGTCGCCAGAGTTCCTCCTGGGTGGGCCATCCTCCGGCCGCCCCCCAGGACGCGGGGGTCTCCGGCGGCGTCTCCTGGAGTCCGGGCGCCTCGGCCGGGGTCTCCGGCGCGGGTGCCTCGGGCCACGGTTCCGCGGATCCGCCCGCGGTGGGGAGCGGCTCCTGGGTCCCGTGCGCCCCCTCGGGGCCGAGCAGGTCGGCGGGGACCGGGCCTCGCTCGGGGGCGGGCGGCGCGGGAGGGCTCGCCGGGCGCGCGTGCTGACCGCGCGGCTCCTGGAAGGAGGGCCGGGCGGGGGAGGGGCGCGGTTCGGAGACCGGCGGCGCGTGGTCGGGCAGGGCCGGGCCCTGGTCCCGCCCGGGGGAGAACGGCCCGGGCACGGGCTCTCGGGGCCCGCCATAGGGCGACGGGGTCGGGGGAGGGGTGGGGACGGCGGTGGGATCCACCGTCACCGCCACACGGATCTCCCGTCCCAGGTGGGCGGAGAGAGCCTTGCTGATCGCCGGGTGGAGCCGGCTTTCGAGGACCTTCTTCGTGAACTCGTTGGGCGCCGCGATCAGCGCGGTGTCCTCGATCAGGCCCAGCGGACGGGTCTGCGGCAGCCAGGCGCGCTGGTGTGCGGGGAGGGCGTCGTTGTCGATCCCGTCCAACACGCTCGACCAGACCATTGCGAGGTTGACCTGTGCGTCAGCCAAGGTGACCTGCCATGGTTGCTGTCCCTTCGGTGCGGATCTGTTCGGGTGGGTTTCGGAGGCGGTGAGGGGACGGGGGAGATAGGTGCTGCGTGTCTCGGTGTCGGACCCCGGGAGGTCCGTCACTCCCATTGTCCTCCCCTGAGGGAGGTGTCGGGGCAGGGATGGAGGTACGGATCCGGACTCTCGGGCCGGAACCACCCTGTGGAGAACTCCACCGCCCGCGTGTCGCGGGGGCGGCGAGGTCCCCCGGGTTTCCACAGGTTCCCGGGGTTGTCCACAGGTTGTGCACAGGTTTATCCACAGGATGTCAGGAGTCTGTGCACAGTGGGAGGTTATCCACAATCCCCTGTTCAGAAGGGGTTTATAGCGTTTCTGTTCGACGGCGGGGAGGCTGTGGACAGCTTCGGAGGCGAGTTATCCACAGGTTGAGGTTATCCACAGACCCCACCTTCTGTGGAAGTCTCACACGCCGACCGGGCGGGTTGTCCACAGGCCGTCGGAGTGAGCGCGCGCAGTGGTCTCCACCACCGCCCGGCCCCCGCCCGGAGGCCCACGCAGCGGTCTGATTTGACCCCGACCCGACCAGGTCGTATCTTCTTTATGCTTATGCCGAGGATTCTGCCTGCGCTCGTGAGATCACGATGTCGCGGCGACGGCGTACGCACTGTAAGGCCCCGCATATCCTGGGGGTCTGTCGTAGTACTTTCCTGACACGCCCCTGGAGCCAGTAGTGAGCAAGCGTACGTTTCAGCCGAACAACCGGCGTCGCGCGAAGGTCCACGGCTTCCGGCTGCGCATGCGTACGCGCGCCGGTCGCGCCATCATCGCCTCGCGTCGTCGTAAGGGACGCGCCGCGCTGACCGTGAGCCACTAGGCCACGCGCAGCCTCAAGTCTTCACTGGGACCGTCCGGCCTTCTCGCCGGCCGGTCCCTTTGTCGTGGCATGACGGCGTCGGTCGAGGCGTCCGGCCGTGCCACCTTCCGCTCCCGGAGGAACGCCGATGTTGTCGCCGCGGAATCGGATGCGTCACAGCTCCGAGTTCGGATCGGTCATGCGTTCGGGCAGGCGCGCCTCGCGTGACGCCCTGGGCGTGGTCTATCTCGCTCCGAAGAAGGAGACCGACGCCGCCGACCCGCCACGTATCGGTTTCGTCGTGAGCAAGGCGGTCGGGGGAGCGGTGGTGCGCAAGCGCGTCCAGCGCAGACTGCGTCACCTGATGCGCGCTCGATCGGAGTTTCTGCCAAACGGTAGCCTGCTGGTAGTACGTGCCCGACCCTCCGCCGCGCATCTGCGGCAGGAGGAACTGGCTGTACAACTCGACAGCGCGATCGCCGCGGCCCGACGACCCCGTGGGGCCTCGCGACGCCGACGCGGACGCGGGGGAGACGAACCCGCGCCGACCGAGGCGACGAAGAGCGGAACAGACGGGAACCGCCGCCCCGACGAGGGCGCAGAACGGTGGACGAGCCGATGACCGAGCACAGACCGACGGCGTTCGCGCGGTTGCTGATCCTGCCGATCCGCGGCTACCAACGTTTCATCAGCCCGCTCTTCCCCCCGGTCTGCCGCTTCTATCCTTCGTGCAGCGCGTACGCCGTCGAGGCGCTCCGCGTGCACGGCGCGCTGTACGGGTGGTGGCTCGCCGTCAGGCGCATCGCCCGTTGCCACCCCTTCCATCCGGGGGGTCTTGATCCGGTTCCGCCGCCCAGGGGGCGCCGGAACGAGGAGTCCGAGGAGTCTACGGGCGGAACCGGGTCCACCGGCACCGCTTCCGGGGACCAGTAGCTGAACCGAATCACCGAGGAGTTGGCCGGTGCTGGACTGGCTTTACAACATCATCGGCCACGTGTTGGTCTGGATCCACTCGGGTCTGACCATCGTTGGCCTGAACCCCGACAGCGGGTGGGCGTGGGGCCTGTCCATCGTGCTGCTGACCTGCCTGATGCGTCTGCTGATGGTGCCGCTGTTCGTCAAGCAGATGAACACGCAGCGCAAGATGCAGGAAGTGCAGCCGAAGATCATGAAGCTTCGGGAGCGCTACAAGCACGACAAGGAGCGACTCCAGCGGGAGTCGATGAAGCTCTATCAGGAGAGCGGCACCAACCCGATCATGGGTTGCCTCCCGCTGCTGCTCCAGATGCCGGTCTTCTTCGCTCTGTTCAGCGTGCTGCGCAGCGTCGCCGAGGGCAAGGTGCAGTTCGGCTTCACCCAGGAGCTGGCCGACAGCGCGCGTGAGGCGCTGATCTTCCACGCTCCGATCGCGGCCCAGTTCAACACCTCGCCCGAAGAGCTTCGGGCCCTGGGCGCCACCGACCCGATCATGGCGAAGATCGTCATCGCGATCGCGTGTGTGGTCATGGGAACGACGACGTTCCTGACCATGCGTCAGAGCATCAAGCGCAGCATGGCGCAGCAGCCTGACAACCCGATGATGCAGACCCAGAAGATCATGATGTACATGGCGCCCCTCTTCGGGCTCTTCGGTCTCATGATGCCGATCGGTGTCCTCGTCTACTGGGTCACCTCCAACATCTGGACGATGGTGCAGCAGCACTTCCTCTACCGGAACCAGCCGCTTCCGGGCGAGTCCGACGCCTCCGCCAAGGGCACCCCCTCCAAGGGGCCGGCCAAGGGGATGTTGGGTCGCAAGAAGAGCTCCGAAACCACGCCGGAGCCGCAGGAACAGCCTAAGATCGAACGCAGGCAGCCGAAGAAGCAGTCGCGTTCCAAGCGCGGCGGTGGGTCCAAGTAGGGTCGAATCCGCTTCGTGTCGACGGCGGTGACTTGCGAGTGCGCAGGCGACAATGCCCCTGAGGCGTACGGCGGTCAGGGACTTGACGGATACGAGGAGACGGGATCGCTGTGGGAAGTAGCGCGGAAGAGAGCGGTGGAGTAGCGGTGGCTGAGGCACCTGAGGCCGGAATCGACGTCGAGGCCCTGGAGAACGAGGGTGACATCGCCGCGGACTACATCGAGGGTCTCCTCGACATCGCGGACTTCGACGGCGACATCGACATGGACGTCGAGGGCGACCGGGCGATGGTCTCCGTCGTCGGTGCCACCCTGGACGAGCTCATCGGCGAGGACGGCGAGGTCCTGGAGGCCCTCCAGGAGCTGACCCGGCTGGCGGTCCACCGCGCCACGGGCGAGCGCAGCCGTCTGATGCTGGACATCGGCGGGTACCGGGAGGGGCGCCGCAAGGTGCTCTTCCAGACCGGGACCGAAGCGGCGAACAAGGTCAAGGAGACCGGCGAGGCCCGCGAGTTGGAGCCGATGACCCCCTTCGAGCGCAAGGTCGTTCACGACGCGGTCGCCGCGGCCGGCCTGCGCAGCGAGTCGGAGGGCGAGGAGCCCAACCGCTACGTGGTGGTCCACCCGGCGGACTGACGTCCGCTCTTCGAGCGTCGGGGGCGGTGTTTCACGTGGAACACCGCCCCTTTCGTATGCGCTCGATCGGTCCGGGGAGGTGTTTCACGTGAAACCCGGGGGCGCCTCACACATAGGATCGAGCCGAGACCCTTCCCTCGTGTCGTCCCGCTCTCGGCAGTGTGAGGACGACCCTGAACCGCGCACCGCGCGATCCCTCGGTGGGAGAGTCTCTGTGCGCGCGGACTGCCGTGATCCGCCGTGCGCTCCGCTCGTCGTCGACCGATGGACAGGTCGACATGACGACTCAACGGTTCATGGAAGTGACGATGGACGAGTTCCGACAGGTGGTGACCGATGACCTCGGGCGCTGAGGAGACCGGCGCTACGCTCCCCGCACCGCCCCCGCAGGCGGAGGCGGTGTTCGGCGACAGCCTGCCCGTGGCCATCCGCTACGCCGAACTTCTCGCCGACGATGGTGTGCGGCGTGGGCTGATCGGCCCCCGGGAGGTGCCCCGCCTCTGGGAGAGGCACCTCATCAACTGCGCCGTCGTCGAGGAGTTGCTTCCGGAGGGCGCGGAGGTGGTGGACGTCGGATCGGGTGCCGGCCTGCCCGGGCTGGTGCTCGGCCTGGTACGTCCCGACATCCGGATGACCCTCTTGGAGCCTCTGCTGCGACGGACCGTCTTCCTCGACGAGGCGGTCGAACTGCTGGGGCTGAAGAACGTGACGGTGCGTCGAGGGCGTGCGGAAGAGGCCCACGGGGAGCTCTACACCGACTTCGTCACGGCTCGTGCGGTGGCTCCGCTCTCCCGATTGGCCGGTTGGTCGCTACCTCTGTTGCGCAAGGACGGCAGCCTGCTGGCCCTCAAGGGGGAGCAGGCGGAGGCCGAACTCGCGGAGGCCGAGAAAGACGTTTCGAAACTGCGGCCCAGTGCGTGCGATGTGATCAGGGTGGGTCGGGGTAAAGTCGATCCCGCTACCACGGTCGTTCGCGTCACGGTGACATCCGACGGTGGTCCGTCCCGATCCGGAGGTTCCCAGAAGAAGAGACGGGGCGGCAAGAAGAAACGCGGACGGAAGAGGTGAACTCATTCGTGTCCCAGAACCCAGCCGACAACGCCGGTGTTTCACGTGAAACACCGGTAGGCGCCTATGGAGACCTGCTCGATGTTTCCCCTGGAGCACCGGCGGATCCAGCGGTGGGTCAGTCCCCTGTTTCACGTGAAACATGGGGGGCGGCTCACGGTGGCGCTCCCGAAACCCCCCTCGCCCAGGCGGCCCGTTCGGCCATGTCCGGCCGAGGACGCGAGGAGATCTGGCCTCGTCCCCGGTCCTGCCGGGTGATCAGCGTCGCCAACCAGAAGGGCGGCGTCGGTAAGACGACCACGACGGTCAACATCGCCGCGGCCCTGGCCATGCACGGCCAGCGTGTCCTCGTGGTCGACCTCGACCCGCAGGGGAACGCCTCCACCGCTCTCGGTATGGAGCGCGACGATCAGACCCGGTCCATCTACCACTGTCTGGTGGAGGACGAAGAGATCCGGAAGCTGGCCAAGCCGGTCCCGGACATCCCCGACCTGTGGTGCGCCCCCGCCACGATCGACCTGGCCGGCGCCGAGATCGAACTGGTCTCCCTCGTCGCGCGAGAGGCCAGGCTCAAGAGGGCCTTCAGCGCCTACGACACCTCCGACCTCGACTACATCCTCATCGACTGCCCGCCCTCGCTCGGCCTGCTGACGGTCAACGCGATGGTGGCGTGCGACGAGGTCATGATCCCGATCCAGTGCGAGTACTACGCGCTGGAGGGCCTGGGGCAGCTGCTGCGTAACGTGGAGCTGGTCAAGTCCCACCTGAACACGGGGCTCTCGGTCAGCACGATTCTGCTGACGATGTACGACGCGCGGACCCGGCTCTCCCAGCAGGTGGCCGACGAGGTGCGTTCCCACTTCGGCGACCTGGTCCTGAGAACCCAGGTGCCGAGGAGTGTCCGTGTCTCCGAGGCGCCGAGCTACGCCCAGTCGGTCATGACCTACGACCCCATGTCCACCGGGGCGATGGCCTACCTCGAAGCGGCGCGCGAGATCGCGCATCGGGCCGAGGGGCCCGGTGTCGGCTGACGCCGATTGTTTCACGTGGAACACCCGTTCTCCGGTCGGACGGACGGCACGCTAGGAATGTGAAGGGAATTGCCGGTGAGTCAGCAGCGGCGCGGATTGGGCAAGGGGCTGGGGGCACTCATCCCGCAGGGGCCGGCGGTCCCCGCGCCGGGGGAGAGTGTTCGAGAGACGGTGAACCCCGCGGTGATCCCGGCGGCCCCGGTGGCTCCGGTGGCTCCGGTGACCGAACCTCCGAAGACCGAGGATCCCAAGGAGTTGCCGGACGGCACCTACCTGGAGGAGATCGCCCTCTCCGACATCGTCCCCAACCCCCGACAACCCAGGACGCACTTCGACGACGAGGCCTTGGAGGAACTGCGGGAGTCGATCGTCGAGGTCGGTCTGCTCCAGCCCGTGGTGGTCCGCAAGGTCGAGGGCGGCGACCGGCCGCGCTACGAGCTGATCATGGGCGAGCGTCGGTTCCGCGCGAGCAGGCTCGCCTCGCTCGAGCGGATCCCGGCGATCGTCCGTAAGACGGAGGACGACGAACTGCTCCGGGAGGCCCTCCTGGAGAACCTCCATCGGCAGCAGCTCAACCCGTTGGAGGAGGCCGCCGCCTACCAGCAGATGCTGGACGACTTCGGCACGACCCAGGCGGAGCTCGCCCAGCAGGTCGGTAAGTCGCGTCCCTACATCGCCAATATGCTGCGTCTGCTCAACCTTTCACCGAAGGTGCAGACGAGGGTCGCGGCCGGTGTGCTCAGCGCCGGACACGCACGCGCACTCCTGTCGATCGACGATCCCGAGGCTCAGGATCGCCTGGCCCAACGGGTGATCAACGAGGGCCTGTCGGTGCGCTCCCTGGAGGAGATCGTCTCCCTGCGGGAGATCCCGGAGGAGGAGAAGCCGCGCCGGGTCCAGGCGGGGAGGATGGAGAATCCTCCTCAGGTCGAGGAGTGGGCGACCCGGTTCGGCGACCGACTCGACACCACGGTGAAGGTGGACATCGGCCGGCGTAAGGGCAAGATCGTCGTGGAGTTCGCGACGGTCGAGGACCTGGAACGGATCATCCGCCAGATCGAGAACTGAGGACGCGAGGCTCGATGTTTCACGTGGAACATCGAGCCGAGAACGGCGAAGGGCCCGCGGGGTGATCCCCGCGGGCCCTTCGTGTGCTTCCGGCCTCCCGATCACAGGAACTCGGCGAGCTCCTTCTCCAGGACGCGCTTGGGCTTGGCGCCGATGAGCTGCTTGACGACCTGGCCGTCCTTGTAGACGTTCATGGTCGGCAGCGACATGACGTTGTACTCACGGGGCGTCTGCGGGTTCTGGTCGGTGTTGAGCTTGACGACCTTGAGCTTGGCGCCGTGCTCCTCGGCCAGCTTGTCCAGAACCGGGGCCATCTGTTTGCAGGGGCCGCACCAGTCGGCCCAGAAGTCCACCAGGACCGGAAGGTCGCTGGAGAGGACCTCTTCCTTGAAGTCGGCATCGGTGACGGTCTTGACGGTCGACACTGCTCGGTTCTCCTTGGATCGACGGAAAAGGGTGGGAGGTGGGGGTCAGTTGCCGTGCTCGGCGAGGAAGCGCTCGGCGTCCAGGGCGGCCGAGCAGCCGGTGCCCGCGGCGGTGATCGCCTGACGGTACTGGTGGTCGACCACGTCGCCGGCGGCGAAGACGCCTTCGAGGTTGGTACGGGTGGACGGGAACTCCACCTGGACGTAGCCCTCCTCGTCGAGGTCGATCTGGTCCTTGAAGAGCTCCACACGCGGGTCGTGGCCGATCGCGACGAACAGCCCGGTGACGTCCAGGGTGTCGCCCTCGCCGGTACGGGTGTTGCGCAGCTTCAGGCCGCTGACGCGGTCCTCGCCCAGGACCTCGGTGACCTCGGTGTCCCAGAGGAAGGAGATCTTGTCGTTGGCGAAGGCACGGTCGGCCATGATCTTGCTGGCGCGCAGCTCGTCACGGCGGTGGATGACCGTCACGGACTTGGCGAAGCGGGTGAGGAAGAGGGCCTCCTCCATCGCGGTGTCGCCGCCGCCGACGACCGCGATGTCCTGGTCACGGAAGAAGAAACCGTCACAGGTGGCGCACCAGGAGGTGCCGCGGCCGGAGAGCTCCTTCTCGCCGGGCACGCCCAGCTCGCGGTAGCCCGAACCGGTGGCCAGGATGACGGTGTGCGCGAGGAAGGTCTCGTCGCCCGCGGTGACCTCCTTGACCGGCTTGGTCAGGTCCACCGAGGTGACGTCCTCGGGGACGAGCTCGGCACCG
The DNA here is from genome assembly GCF_035818715.1 of Nocardiopsis sp. LDBS1602. Taxonomy (NCBI): domain Bacteria; kingdom Bacillati; phylum Actinomycetota; class Actinomycetes; order Streptosporangiales; family Nocardiopsidaceae; genus Nocardiopsis; species Nocardiopsis sp. LDBS1602. Next base: position 64,254 of record NZ_JAYLVW010000003.1, read on the forward strand.
AAGCGCTCGGCCTGCTTGCGCATGCTGTCCATGAGGTCGGGGCCCATGATCGCGTCGGGGAAGCCGGGGAAGTTCTCCACCTCGGTGGTGTTCATCAGAGCGCCGCCGGCGGTGATGGACCCTTCGAAGACCAGGGGGCGCAGTTCTGCGCGCGCGGCGTACACGGCGGCGGTGTAACCCGCCGGACCGGAACCGATGATGATCACATTACGGACGTCACTCACGCTCGTAGGCCCTTCACAGTCGTTGCCCTGGCCACGGTGGCGTGACCGGAGGGGAAAGATGGTTAGCACAACCGATGGTAGAGGCCCCGCATTCCCGGTCCGACATCCCCGCGGCTTACCCAGGAGGGGTATGTCCCTCAGGGGTGGTGGGCACCGCGGTCGAGCGCCGCGCGCGCCACCAGGGCGAGCAGCCCGGAAAGGGCGCCCCAGAGGGCGTTCACGGCCAGGACCGAGACCGGCGCGAAGGGGTGGGTGAGCGGCCCTTGGAGCTCTCCTTGGAGGAGCGGTGACAGTATGGCGCTCGACACGACGGCGAACACCCCGTAGGCCAGCCCGGCGTGGACGAGGGTGAGAAGGGGGCGGGGGACCCGGGCCACCACCACCGCGGTCACCCATACCGCGGTGATCACCACGGTCGTCACCACGGGGACGGTCGGTCCGGGGGAGAGCGCGTCGGCGATCCCCGTGACGTTCAGCAAAGGGCGGATCAGCGCCAAGGCTCCGAGCCCCAGCACGAGCGGCCAGGGGATCTCGGACCACGGGCCTCGCGAAGTGGACGGTGTCCGTTCTCCCACGGCTACCTCCCGGGACGGGCGTCGTGACGACGCGATCGGTTCGACGTCGACGACGCTAGGTCGCGGTCTCGACGTCGGCGTCGGATCCCGGGCGCTCACCATTACGTCCGAACGCGTACCGACGCGCGCTCGAAGGCCGGTGGAGCGGACACCCCCGCTTCGTAGAATCGGCGCATGACGGAGCCGCCGCCGGAGCAGTCCACCCGCCACGCCCTCGTCGTCGACCTGCTGTTCGGTTTCGCGGTCTTCGCCGTGGTGGCGATCGCGGTCGGCGCGGATGTCAGCGGGAGGGGGAACCAGCCGCTCGGATACGGGCTGGCGGTGGTCCTCGGCGCCCTCATGCTCGTCCGACGCCGTCGGCCCCTCTTCGTCCTGGCGGCCACCTGTGTCCTGGTCGTCGCCAACTACGTGATCGACCTGCCCACGATCGGCCTCGCGGTCCCCCTGGCCGGGGCGTTGTACTCGGCGGCGGAGGCCGGGCACACCCGGTGGGCGGTCGGAGGGGCGACGGCGCTCCTGTCGCTCTCCACCCTCATCAGGCTGGGGGAGGGACAGGACCCCGCCTATCTCCTCGGCTACGAACTGGCGTCCACCGTCGCGATCATGGGCGCCGCGATCGCGCTGGGGGACGGAACGCGACAACGGCGCGAGGGCGCGCGGCAACGGCGGCGCATCGCCGTGCTGGACGCCCAGGCGCGGGAGGCGGAGGCCGCGGAACGGACGGCGCGCGAACGCACCCGGATCGCCAGGGACCTGCACGACGCGGTCGGCCACCATCTGTCGGTGGTCTCGTTGCATTCGGCGGTCGCCTCGGAGGCGTTGGAGGAGGGCGTGGAGGATCCGTCGGTGGCGAGGGCGGAGCTGGATCACGTCTCCCGGGCCGCCAGAGAGGGGCTGCGGGACCTGCGGGCCACGGTGCGGGCCCTGCGCGATCCCGGGGGAGAGGTCGAGCCGGTGGCCGGCCTGGCCCACCTGGAGGCGTTGGCCTCCTCGGTCCGGGACGCCGGGGTCCGGGTGGAGGTGTCCGGTTCCCCGGGAGAGGGGCTGCCGGGGCTGGTCGACGCGGTCGCCTACCGGGTGGTCCAGGAGGCGCTCACCAACACGCTCCGGCACGCGGGGGCCCGTCACGCCCGGGTCCTGATGGCACGGGACGGGGACGGACTCACCGTCACGATCACCGACGACGGAGGATCCGTGCGGACACCGGTACGAGAGGGCAGCGGGTTGACGGGTATGCGGGAGAGGGTGCGCATGGCGGAGGGGACGCTGGAGGTCGGCCCCGATCCGGCCGGCGGGTTCCGGGTACGGGCGCGACTCCCCCTCGGAGGTGGGACGTGATCCGGGTGCTGTTGGCCGACGATCAGCCTCTGGTCCGCGCCGGTGTGCGGGCCCTGGTGGAACGGGACGGGGACATCGAGGTGGTGGCGGAGGCGTCCGACGGCCGCGCGGCCCTCGTGGAGCTCGACCGCTTCCGTCCCGACGTCCTGTTGCTGGACCTGCAAATGCCGGTCCTGGACGGGTTGGACGTCCTGAGGGAGCTGGAACGCCGACGTACCGATGTGTCGGGTCGCCGACATGTCGACACCCGGGTGGTCGTGCTGACCACCTTCGGTGAGGACGACAACGTGTTCGGGGCGCTGCGTTCGGGGGCCGCCGGTTTCCTGCTCAAGGACGCGGGTCCCGGAGAGCTCAGGGAGGCGGTCCGCACGGTCGCCGCGGGGGAGGCCCTCCTCTCGCCTGGGGTCACCCGCAGGGTCGTCGAACGGCTGGTGGAGGTGGAGCCGCCACCGGGGGCGGACCGGCGACTGGAGGGGATCACCGATCGGGAGCGCGAGGTTCTGGCCCTGGTCGGCCGGGGGATGTCCAACCAGGAGATCGGCGCCGAGCTGCATCTGAGCCCCGCGACTGCCCGCACCCATGTGGGGCGGTTGCTCACCAAGCTGGGGGTCAGGGACCGTGTGGGGCTCGTCGTGGTCGCCTACGAGAGCGGCCTGATCCGCCCCGGCTCCTAGAGACGCTTCTCGGAGAGTACCTGTTCGGTGACGTCGCCGCCTCGGGCGCAGGTCGGGTCGAGGACCACCACGGAGGCGCCGTCGGCGTCACGGACGAACAGGACCCAGGCGCGTTCGCCGCTCTCGGATCCCCCCTCCCAGAGGGCGTCGTCGAGCAACGTCACACGGGAACCGGTGGCCTCCTCATAGAGGGTCACGCACTCCTGGGCGCCGGCGGGGAGGTCGGAGGAGAGGGTCTGGACACCGGGGCCCGTGCCGCTCTCTCCCTCCTCGGTCATGGCCAGGACCCGGGAGGCCTGTTCGGCGAGCCGCTCCTCGGTGTAGGCCGTGCCGCTCTCCAGGGCCTCGGTGGAGTAGGACCGGGTGATGTCGGGGTCGGATTCGCTCTCCTCCGTCAGAGGAGAGGAGGCGACGCCCTGGTCGGCCCGGTCCTCGGAGAGCACGTTGGTGAGGACGGCGGTACCGCCACCGATCACGAAGACGGAGGCGGCGGCGACCATCATGAGCCTGGGCAGCCCGAGGCCGCGTCGTTTCGGGGTGAACGGGACCACCGTGGCGGGCCTGTTCTCCTCGACGGGAGGCGCCTCGTGTCCCGTCTCGTCCGTAGCCTCGTTCGCCGCGCGTTCGGCGACGGCACGGGCGATCCCGTCATCGAGGAGGTCGGCGACGTCCCGCGGCATCGCGGGGGCCGGTGTCCCGGCGAGCGTTCTGGAGACCCCCGCGAGATCGTCGAGGGTGGTCGCGCAGGTCGCGCAGGTCTCTATGTGGTCGGCGACCGAACGTTCCTCGTCGGGGTCCAGAAGGTCCTCGGCGAAGAAGGCGAGTGCCTCCACGTCTGGATGGGACGTCACGATGGGTTGGCACCTCCTCTCTCAGATGTGACGTCTCGGGGAGATGCGGGGTTCCTTAGATGGGCCAGAGACGGAAGAAGTTTCGCGCGACCTCGGGCACACCGGCTCTTGATGGTGCCCGGGGCCACGTCGAGGATCTCGGCGGCCTCGTCCACCCGGTAGCCGAGCATGTCCACCAGGGTCAGTGCCATGCGCTGGTCCAGGGGCAGGAGCTCCAGCGCCGCGTGCACGTCCAGCCGGGCCTCGGTGCGGGAGGCGTGGTCGGGCGCACCGCCGGTGCGCCCGAGCCGTTCGTTGGAGATGACGTCGAGGGTCTCGTCCTCGGTCGGTGTGGCGGGACGTACCTTCCTGCGTCTGAGCCGGTCGTGGCAGGCGTTCACCACGATCCGGTGCAGCCAGGTGGTGACCTGTGCCTCGCCGCGGAAACGGTCGGCGGCGCGGAAGGCGGACAGGAAGGCGTCCTGGAGGGCGTCGGAGGCCTCCTCCGGGTCGCCCATGATCCGGATGGAGACAGCCCAGAGGCGCTCACGGTGTCGGCGAACGAGTACCGCGAACGCCTGTTCGTCACCTTGAGCGTGCCTCGACAACAGCTCCTTGTCGGGAAGCTCCTGGGCCGCTTCCATCAGCGCTGATCACATACCCCGTCACTCGAGAATCTAGAGTCCGCGTACCTCGACTTCGACAATGCTCCCACGGTAGCGACCCTCGTCCGTGGGCAGGGAGGTGAACCAGATCAGGACGTACTGTCCGGAGACGCTCTCGTCGAGGGTGACGACCTGTTCGCCGTTGATCGAACCCTCCCAGGCGACCGGGAGACCGGCGTCCAGGGAGGCGTCGTCGGAGACCGAGTTCGTGTCCCCGACCCTGACCTGGACCCCGTACTCACGGGCGGGCAGGGTCAGGTCCACCTCGTGGACCTCCTGGGAGGAGCCGAGGTCGAGGAGCAGACCGACACCGCTCTTCTCGGTGCCCATGGGGTCGTTGTAGCCCTCGGTGTTCCACTGGGTGGACGGATCGCCATCGTGGGCCCGGGGCGCGTTGGCGTCGTGCTCGGAGCCGTCGCCCAACGGGTCGAACCCGGTGGACGAGGAGATCGGCAGGACCTCCAGGTCGGCGCTGTCGACCGTCTCCTCGGTGGTCTCGGATCCGGAGTCGGCCTCGGTCTCGCCCTCGTCGCCGGGGCGCATCATGGAGCCGACGACCCAGGCCCCCGTGACCACGGCGGCGAACAGGAGCAGGGCCAGGGCCCCGATCACCAGTCGCCTGGCGGACGGGCGTCGTTCGCGGTCGGTGTACTCCTCTTCCCGGGCCGGGGCGGGCCGGGAAGAGCTCCGTGCGGGCGCCGAGGCGTTGCGCGAACTGCGTCGGGGGCCGGTGGCGCCGAACTCTCCGGTGCGCCGCGAGGTGCCCTGCTCCGGCGGAGGGGTGGCCTCCGGAGGGGCCACGGGCAGCGGGATGAGCCGCGGTACCTCGGCCAGGGCCGCGCAGAAGTCGGCCGGTGTGGTGATCGGCGGGCCGGGCACCATCTGGCCCGCGAACTGCGGCAGGGCCGCGCGGGTGGTGATGGTGGCGAGCTGGTCGCTGATGCCCTGGCGGAGCTGGCCGGGCGGGTAGGGGCCCATGGGGCCCTGGGGGGCACCGGGCAGACCGCTCTGCGGCCCACCGGGCCAGTGCCCGGTGAGGGCCGCGTAGAGCAGGTTGCCCAGGCCCTGGGTGTCGACGGCCGCGGGGTCGGCGATGTTGCTGCCGAGCAGCGCGGCGTCGACACCGATGCCGGTGACCTTGACGGCCCCGCCGCTGCTCCACATGAGCTTGCCGGGGGTCAGGCACAGGTGGTGGAGACCCCCCGCGTGCGCCGCGGCGATGGCCTCGGCCGCCTCGGCGACCAGACCCGCGGCGCGCTCGGGCTCCATGGGGCCCTGGGCGAGGAGTTCGGCCAGGGAGGAGCCGATGACCCACTCCTCGACCACGTAGGGGACGGGGGTGGTGTCGTCGGCGTCGAAGACCTGGGTGACGCGCGCGTCGGGGATACGGCTCGTGGCCCTCGCCGCGCGGACGACCTCGGATGTTCGGGGGAAACCCTCGGTGAAGGTCCATACCGCGACAGGACGCGCCAGCGTCTCGTCGGTGGCCTTCCAGCGGGTCGCTCCACCGGTCTCGCTCACCACGTGGTCGAGTCGGTAGCGGTTGGCCAGCTTCGCCCCGGGTTCGATCAGAAAGGTGCTCATGATGGGAGTGACGGGTGCCAGTGCCGTTGGGTCGCGCGTGCTCCTTGCGGGCTCACGCGAGGGGGTCGGCCCTGTCTGCTGTCCCCAGCCTCCCTTCGGGCAGCTCGGATAAACGATGCTCTGGTGGTCAAGCGGTGTCTGTCCATGCTAGGACGCGTGAACAGCCTCTTTGGAGGACATTGGCTACTCATTCACTTTCCGGGGCATATCCGGGTCCGATCGCCCAACGTCGGCCATTCCAGGTGATCAGCGGCGTCGCAGGCGGGTCTTGACCAAATCAAGGAACGCAGTGACTTCGGTCACATTGAGGAACTTGGCGGCAACCACGAACAGTACGGCACCGACCAGCCCCCCGGCCACCATCGCCCCGAGCGCCGGCCACAGCTCACCGGGCAGACCACTGAAGACGAAGATCATCAGGACACCGAACACCGCGGCGGGCACGGCCGCCAGGTGCAGTTTGAACAGGGTCGCCAGGGTGCGGCGCCCGTCCAACCCGTTGAGTCTCTTACGGAGGATGTACCACATGATGATCGAGCCCACGATGTAGTACAGCCCGTAGGGGAGCGGCAGCCACACCACGATGTGCTGCGGACTCTCCGCCAACACGAACAGCAGCGCGATCGCCGTGACCGCGTGAGCGATCTCGGAGGGGATCGAGACCAGCGCGGGCGTCCGCGTGTCGCCCAGCGCGTAGAACACGCGCATCTGGAGCTGGAACAGCGTGAAGGGGATCAACATCACGCAGAAGACCATGAGGATCCGGCCGATCGCGGCGGCGTCCTCGGCGCTGGTGCTGCCCTGCGCGTAGATCATCACGCAGAACGGGACGGCGAAGACGATCATCGCCACCGAGATCGGCACGATCAGGACCGAGGAGAGGCGGAAGCCCCGGGAGAAGTCGCTGCGGACCTGGTCCTTACGGCCGGCGGCGACGTGTTCGCTCATTCGGGGCAGCAGGGCGGTGATCACCGAGACCGCGATGATCGCGTACGGGAGCTGGAACAGCATCGACGCGAACTTGTACGCGGCGATGCCCGAACCGGTGTCGAAGCCCAGCTCGGCCGCCATCGAACCGGCGCGCGTGGCGACGTTGGTGGAGACGAGCGCGCCCACCTGGGCGACCACGATGTAGAGCATCATCCAGGAGGCGGCGCCGGCCGCCTCGCCCAGACCCGAACCGCGCAGGTCCAGGCGGGGACGCCAACGGAAACCGGCCGCCGCGAGCGCCCACACGAGCACGGCGGCCTGGACGACCTGCCCCAGGGCGGTGCCCAGCCCCAGCAGGGCCAGCTCGCTCTGGGTCACCGTGTCGGGGGAGCGTCCCGGGCCCGCGATGGACAGGAACCACACGCAGATGCCGATGATGACGACGTTGTTCAGCACCGGCGCCCACATCGGGGCCCCGAACCTGTTGCGCGCGTTGAGCATCGCGCTGGCCAGACCGCTGGCGCCGATGAAGAAGATCTGGAGCACCAGGTAACGGGCCAGGATCACCGAGACCTCGTACTGAGAGCCGCTGAAGCCGCCCGCGTAGATCCGGATGAACCACTCCGCGATCAGCACGGACACCAGGGTCAGTACGAACAGCGCCAGCAGCATCAAGGTGACGAGCCGCTGCTCTGTCTTGTCGCCGCCGTCGGGGTCCAGCTTGCGCCGCTTGACGAGGAACGGTACGAACACACTGGCCAACAACCCGCCGATGAGCAGGTCGTAGATCATGTACGGGACCATGCCCGCGGTCTGATAGGCGTCGCCCAGGAGCTGGGTGCCGATCGCCGCCGCCAGGACGATGGTCCGGACGAACCCGGTCACGCGGGAGGCGATCGTGCCGACCGCCATGATCGCCGTCGACTTGGCGATGTTGCCCGGCGCGGTGTGGGAGGACCCGCCGATCTCGTCGCCGTCCTCCAGACCGGCACGGTCCGCGGTACCGACGTCACCGATGTCCTCGGGGTTCCGGACGGTCTTCAGACCGGTCTCGGGCGCGGACTCCGGTTCGGAGCGTTCGTAGGCGTCGAGCACGTCCTCCGGCATCACCAACTGGCGACGGGCGGGGTGCTCCGTTCGTTCCGAGGGACCCGGGTAGGGCTCCTCGGTCTTCTCACGGGGGTGGTCGCTGGACACCGTCGGGCGGTCCTTTTCTGGGTGGGACGACTACGTGCTCACCGGCGGGGCGGGGCCGGTGGAGGAGAGGGGCGGTGACTAACGACGCAGCCGGCCTCGGATGAGTTCCACCGCGGCGCTCAGCTCGGGGACGCGCAGTACGCGCGCGGCGACGAGGAAGAGCAGGGCGCCGACCGCGCAACCGGCGACGGGGGCGCCGATATAGGTGGCCAGACCGGGACCGACGTAGGTGTCGAAGAGCCAGAGCGCGCCGAAGCCCGCCGCGATGCTCGGGACGACTGCCAGGTGCAGCCGCAACATTGTTCCAATGATGTGCTTCCCGTCAAGCCCCTCGATCCGCCGACTGAGGACCTGACCGGCGATGGTCAACCCGCTCAGGAACGAGAACATGAAGCCCGCGGCCACACCGACGACCACCATGTCGGGCGGCAGGAGCAGGTAGGCGACCAGCGCCAGACCGCTGTGAACGGCCAGGTTGGCGATACCGATGAGGGCCGGGGTCCTCGTGTCGCCGAGCGCGAAGAAGACCCGCAGCATGAGCTGGAAGACGGTGAACGGCACCAGACCGAGCGACATGACCGCGAGGATCTGGCCGATGGCGGACGCGTCCTCCACCGAGACGGAACCGCGGGCGAAGGCCAGGATCGACAGGGGCTGGGCGAACATCGCGACCGCGAACGCCGTCGGCACCAGCACGAACGCGGAGATCCGCAGCGTGCGGGAGAAGTCCGAGCGGACCGCGTCCCAGTTCCGGTCGTCGGCGTGAGCGCTCATCCGGGGCAGCAGCACGGTGATGAGGGAGACCGCGATGATCGCGTACGGAAGCTGGAAGAGCTGGTAGGCCAGGTTGTAGGCGCTGATACCGGCACCCACGTCCAGGCCCTGCTCGATACCGGCGACGTTGGCGGCGTTGGCGATGTTGGTGGTGATCCACAGACCGGCCTGGGTCAGCAGGGTGTAGAGCATCATCCAGCCGGCCGAGCGCAGAGCCTCGCCGAGCCCGGAGCCGCGCAGGTCGAGGCGGGGCCTCCAGCGGTATCCGGTGCGGGTCAGGGCGACGAACAGCACCACGGCCTGGAGGGCCATGCCGGCGGCGGTTCCGGCGCCGAGCAGGGTCAGCTCGGCGGAGGTGACCGTCTCGGGGGTCCGCCCCGGGCCGGCCACGACCAGGAACATCGCCGCCACACCCATGATCACGATGTTGTTCAGCACCGGGGCCCACACGGCCGCGCCGAATTTGCCTCGGGTGTTGAGCATGGCGCTGAGCAGGCCGCTCAGACCCACGAAGAAGATCTGGGAGAGCAGGAACCGGGCCAGATAGACCGACGTGTCGAACTGGAGGGACGTGAAGCGCGATCCGTACAACCAGATCAGCGCCTCGGCGGCCAGGATCGCGACGGTGGTCACCACCAGTAGCGCGAGCACCATCGAGGTGAAGAGCCGGTCCTCGGTGGCCTTGCCGCCGTCCAGGTCGTTCTTGCGCCGTTTGACCAGGAACGGGATGACCACGGAGGCCATCAGACCACCGATGAGGAGGTCGTTGAGGATGAAGGGGATCGTGTGCGCCGTGTGGTAGGCGTCGCCCAGCAGGTGGGTACCGATGGCGGCGGCCAGCACGATGGTGCGGGCGAACCCGGTCAGGCGGGAGGCCATGGTCCCCACGGCCATGATCGCGCTGGAGCGCATCATGCCGCCGGAGGGCTCCGCCTCGCCCGCGGACTCCTGCACCGGCTCCTCGGCCGTCTCCCGGCGTTCCCCGGCGTTCCGGCGGTCTCCGCCGAGCACGGGGCCGTACGGGTCGGCGGCGGGCTCGGGGAGCTCGCCCTCCTCGAAGGACGGGGTCGGCCCGGGATAGGGCCGGATCGGACCCTCTCCGGGAAGCGGCCCTTCGGAGGCCGGCCTGCGGTGCCTGGGGGCGTAACGAGGCGGATACTCGTCGCCGTTAGGGGAGTCGGTGACCACTGTGGATCAGGGTTCCTTTCGTCCGGCAGGGAAGGAGATCGGTACCGCGGCTCCGTGCGGGGATACGCGGAAAGGGCGGAAAGCCCGGGTCCGGGGACCCGGGGAGGGAAAAGGGGTGTGACACGGCCGACGGGGCGACGTGTCGGAACGTCGCCCCGTCGGCCGCGGTGCCGGCGAGATCACTTGCGCGCGTCGCCGTCGTCGTCGGGCCGGTCCTCGGCCTCTTCGGAACCGTCGTCCCGGGAAGCCGACCCCTCGGTCCCGTCGGACCGTTCGTCGGTCTCGGACCCGGCGGCCTCGCCGTCACCGGCTTCGGCGCCCTCGTCCCGGGGGATCTCGGCGGAGGGAGACTCGCCGTCCTCGTTCTTCTCGGCCTTGGCCGCCTGACGGCGGGCCCACTTGCGCAGCGCCCGAGGGGCGAGCGCCGCGATCAGGATCAACAGGCCGATCCCGCTGATGAGCAGAGCCTGGGTCCCCAGGCCGGTGGCGTTCACCTGGAGCATGGTGTCCTGCGGGCTGATCGGCTCGCCGTCCGCGTTCTGGAGGCTCACGTGCACGGTGGTGCTGCCGTTGATCCGGGCCGAGAGCGGAACGTAGACCGTCGTCTTCGCTCCCGGGGCGATCTCGAAGGAGGACGTGTAGTCACCGATGCTGAGCCGCTCGGAGTTCTCCGAGAAGATCGACAGGTGCACGTAGACGGACTCGTCCTCCAGGTCGTTGGCGACGAGCACACCGGTGATCCCGGTCCGGCTGGCCAGGGTGACCGGCTCGCCCGGGATGATGCGCACGTCCTCCATGCGGCCCTGGACGGCCTGGCTGACGAGGGAACGGGTCGCCCCCGCCAGGGCCTCGCGCTCACGCCAGTACACCGACTCCAGCCGCACCAGTGAGGGGCGGAAGGGGTCGCTGTCCCCGACGAGGATGCTGTTGAACAGTCGGACGTCCCGGCTCACGTCCTCGATCTGGCCGAGGTAGGTCGAGCTGAGCTCCTGCCCGTAGGACTCCTGGGGGTAGTTCAGGTCCTGCCGGGTGTCCTCCCACTCGTCGGGGTCGGGGGTCTTCACCCGGTCCAGCCGCTCGGGCGACAGCCAGGGCAGGTCGTCGGTGGCCTTGAGCACCCCGGCGGCGAGTTCGGCGCTGGGGTCCCAGTCCCGTGAGGGGGCGGCGACCACCACGCGGTCCTTCCCACCGTCCTCGCCGGCGATCATCGCGGTCTCGGCGGCGAACCGTTGGAGCGCCAGCGCGGATTCCCCGGGGCCGTGCGAGGGCATGGACAGCACGTCGGTCAGACCGGCGTCGGCGACCAGGGCGAAGGGATCCACGCCCTCCTCCTCGGCCCCGGTGGCGGGCAGCGGGGCCTCGGCGGTCAGGGTCGTGTCGATCCACGGCTCCGGCGGGAGGGCCTCCTCCGTCAACAGGAAGCGGTCGGCGCCGTCCGAGGAGAACAACTCCTGCACGCCCTCGTCCATCAACCCCTCGGCGGGCAGGGCGAAGCGCTCATCGGCCTCCAGGGCCAGAGAACGTCGCAGAGCCTCCCTGGAGATGCTCAGCGAGGCCTCGGCGTCCGTGCGCATGTCGTTGCGCAGCAGGGACGCCAGGTCCGTGTCGGCGTAGGAGGACGCCACCACGGCGTCGGCCGCGAGCACACCGCGGGCCTCCCGCAGCCATACCTGCGCCGCCTGGTCCGCGGCGCGTTCGTTCCGCTCGGGGTCACTGCCGGCCGGAACCTCCGAGAGGTCCTCGACCACCGTGTGGTCGGCGGCGGCCATCCTGAGGATGTCGTCCATGGTCCCCGGGTCGACGGCCCAGGTCACCGGGATGCCCTCGGTGCGTTCGGGCGAACGTTCCTTCTCGCCGCCGTCCTGATCCTCGTCCTCATCGGACTCCTCGTCCTTCGGCGACGCGGAGGCCTCGTCCCGAGGCTCACCGCTCTCCTCGGGAGAGGGGGAGGAGTCGCTCGGCTCCTCGTCGGGAGAGGGTGATCCGGCCTCGGGGGACGGATCCTCCGCCTCCTCGGACGGGTCCTCGTTCAGCCCGAGCTCCTTGACGAGGTCCTCGTCCCCGACGTCGAAGGAGAGCGGAACCTGGGCCCCGGCCTCCAGAAGACGGCCGAGACGCCCCTCCGCGGTCACGGAGTCGTGGAGACCCTCCCCGAGGAAGGTGTCGTCGTCCGCCCGACCCGGATCGTCCATCAACGGCCAGACCCAGGCCAGATCGACGGGGTCCACGTCCTTGTCGTCCTCGCCCACGTAGGGGAGGAAGGTGTACTGAGCGCCCAGCAGCTCGCCGTCACCGCCGACGGCCTCCACCACCAAGGGGTAGACGCCGTAGGACCCCAGCTCGAGATCCTCCACCGGGGTACTGAGCGAGTACTCGATGGTGCCGTCGGGCTTCAGCTCGCCCTCGAACTCCTTCTTCGGACCCCGCGAATCGGGTTGGAGGCCCTCGCCCGAGGCGAACCCGTCGAGTTCGTCACGCGAGGTGAAGGCGTTCCTGGAGTAGCGGATCCGGACGGTGACGTCCTCCACGGAGGCGCCCGTGGTGTTGGTCACCTCACCCGAGACGCGCAGGGTGCTGTCCTCGTCGAGCGAGGAAGGGGTGATCCGTTCCACGGCGACCGGAGGGGCCGACTCCTCGTTCTCGGGCTCCGCGGAGGCGGGCGAGAGCGTGGCCGGTATCGGGAGCAGCGCGGCGGCCATGGTCATGACCGCGGCCACGGGAGCAGTTCGACGCAACGCTTGACCGGTTTCCTGATTCGGGGCCAGATGTCCATCCCGCCGGGGATGTGGATGTGACAGGGCGGGGACGGAGCGGGGTGCCCGCACGGCGCGCTCGGCGGAAGCGGGGCAGGTGGCCTCGGGCTGACCGTGACAAGCCACCACTGCACCCGAAGATACCGCGTTCCCCGAACCCCGGTCCTGGCGCGGCCCTCGCCCTGGCGTGTGGTGAGGCCAGCCTTTCATCCGCCACGGGGTCCACGCCAGGGTCTCCACACCCTCCGCCGAAGGTCGGAGACGATTCGCGGTTTGCCCGCGCGGCCACTTAATCTGCGTTGTGTGCCGAACACAGAGTTTTCGAGTAACGACACCGCACGTGACGAGCGCATCGGAAGGAGCTCGGTCGTGGACGAGCCGACCGGTGAGCAGCGCGCCGCGATCACCGCGCTGATCGACTCGATGCGTACGGTCTCAGAGGAACTCGGCGACCGGTTCGCCGCGCACGACCAACAGCTCGCCCTCGTCGGCGGTCCGGTCCGTGACGCTCTGCTCGGCCGCGCCTCCAACGACATCGACCTCACCACCGACGCCGTCCCCCAGCGCATCCTCGAACTGGTCGACGGCTGGGCCGACTCGGTGTGGACGGTCGGCATCGAGTTCGGCACCGTCGGTCTGCGCAAGCGCGGCGATCAGTTGGAGATCACCACCTATCGCAGCGAGGCCTACTCGCCCAAGTCGCGCAAGCCCGAGGTGTCCTACGGCACCGACATCCGCGACGACCTGCTGCGCCGGGACTTCACCGTGAACGCGATGGCGGTCCGGCTGCCGAGCGGAGAGTTCGTCGACCCCTTCGGGGGCCTGGCCGATCTGCGCGCCAAGGTGCTGCGCACCCCCGGAAGGCCGGAGGACTCCTTCAGCGACGACCCGCTGCGCATCATGCGCGCGGTCCGTTTCGCCGCCCGGCTCGACTTCACGCTCGCCCCCGAGGTGGCCGAGGCCGCGCGCGACATGGCCGACCGGCTCACCATCGTCTCGGCCGAGCGTGTCCGCGACGAGCTCACCAAGCTCCTGCTCAGCCCGAACCCGCGCCGGGGCATCGAACTCATGGTGGACCTCGGCATCGCCGAGCACGTCCTTCCGGAGATCCCCAAGATGCGGTTGGAGATCGACGAGCACCACCGGCACAAGGACGTCTACGAGCATTCGCTCACCGTTCTCGACCAGGCCATCGATCTGGAGCGTTCGCGCGGACACGAGCCCGACCTGGTGCTGCGTCTGGCCGCGCTCCTGCACGACATCGGCAAACCCAAGACCCGTGCCTTCGAAGGCGGCAACCGGGTGACCTTCCACCACCACGAGGTGGTCGGCGCCTCCATGAGCCGTAAGCGGCTCACCGCGCTGCGCTTCCCCAAGGACGTCGTCGGTCAGGTGGGCCACCTGGTCGCCCTGCACCTGAGGTTCCACGGTTACGGCAAGGGGGAGTGGACCGACTCCGCGGTGCGCCGCTACGCCCGTGACGCCGGAGACCAGCTGGAGCGGCTGCACATCCTCACCCGCGCCGACTGCACCACTCGCAACCGGCGCAAGGCGGCGGCCCTCGCCCGCTCCTACGACGACATCGAACGTCGGATCGAGACCCTCGCCGAACAGGAGGAACTGGACCGTATCCGTCCCGACCTCGACGGCAACGAGATCCAGGAGATCCTCGGCGTCGGCCCCGGCCCCCTGGTCGGCAAGGCCTACCGCTTCCTTCTCGAACTGCGCCTGGAACACGGTCCGATGGAGAAGGAGACGGCCGAACGCGAGCTGCGCTCCTGGGCCGCCGACCACCTGGAGCGTTAGCCCCCTCACTACAGCCCGGGTTTGACCGCGGTGACGGCCATGGCCATGCCGAAGACCCGGAGCGGGGTGCCCTCCAGCCCGTCCGCCACGTGCTGGAGGGCACGGGGGCGGCGGTCGAAGGGCGGCATCAGATAGTCGATGGCGCGTACGCGAAGGCCCGCGCCGCGCAACAGCCCGCCCATCTCCTGCGTGGTGAAGGCGCGGGCGTCCGACATCCTGTCGTGCAGGGGGCGCACCCAGGGCAGGAAGGGCGCGGTCAGGGCCGAACGGCGCCGCGCGCCCCACAGCACCCCGTGGGTCTCGAAGGGGAACCAGCGGTTGGGGGTGGTGAGGGAGAGGGCGCCTCCCGGTTTGAGCACCCGGCGGATCTCGGAGAGCCCCTCCTCCAGGTGGTCGAGGTGTTCCACGACCTCGAAGGCGGTGACCCGGTCGAAGGTGTTGGCGTCGAAGGCCAGGGAGTCCACGGACATCTTGTGCACGCCGACCCGGTCCTCCAGTTCGGTTCCGGCGATGCGGTCGGAGAAGGACTCCAACCGTCCGGGTTCGACGTCCACCGCGTCGACCCGCACGTATCCTCCGGCGAGTTCGACGGTGTAGGTGCCGTCTCCG
This sequence comes from Nocardiopsis sp. LDBS1602, assembly GCF_035818715.1. NCBI lineage: Bacteria > Bacillati > Actinomycetota > Actinomycetes > Streptosporangiales > Nocardiopsidaceae > Nocardiopsis > Nocardiopsis sp. LDBS1602. The sequence goes on from NZ_JAYLVW010000003.1 coordinate 79,401, forward strand.
CAGCCGACGTCGAGCAGTCGATCGCCGCGGACGGGGAGTTGTCGGCGCACCGTCTCGATCCGCTTGGCGACCCCGCGTTCCCCGAAGGAGCTCGAAGGGGCGCCGAGTCCGTGGTCACCGGTCATGGCCACCGTTCCCGCTCGTGGATGGGTTCTCCCGGGGGACACTACATCAGGTGACGCTCCGGTCACCGAACGATGGGGCGATATGTCGACCCATGGCGGGGGTCTCCCCGTCGACCCCGGTCTCGGCCGATCACGCGGGGATCGGGAGAATACTCCGGTGAGCACCACCATCTGGTATCTGGAGACCACCGCCCCCGACGAGTTGCGTCCGGGGCGCGACCCGGGGGGCCACGTCGCCCTCGTCCACGCGGAGCTCCCCTCCGCCGAGCTCTCCCGTTTCCTCTACTCCGAGGTCGGCCGCGACTACCAATGGGTGGATCGCGGCTCCTGGGGGATCGACGAGTGGCGTGCCCGGACCGAGGATCCCCGTGTGGAGACCTGGGTCCTGTACGAACGGGGGACCCCGGCGGGCTACGTCGAGCTGGAGGGGCAGGACGCCGGGGACGTCGAGATCGTCTACTTCGGTCTCCTACCCGGGTTCCTCGGACGCGGCCTCGGCGGCCACATGCTCACCGAGGCGCTGCGACGCGCCTGGTCGATGGGGGAGCGGCCGGCCGGTCACGAGGCGACCCGCCGGGTGTGGTTGCACACGTGCTCCCTCGACGGGGAGCACGCCCTGGCCAACTACCGGGCACGAGGCCTGCGGCTGTACCGGGAGACGACCGAGCCCTGATCAGGGGATCCGGGTCACCTCGTGGCGGTTCTCGCGGCGGGCGCGTACCGTCCAGGCCGCGCCCATCGACAGGAAGGCGATCACCATCGCCGCGACCACGGGGACGCTGGTCCCCGACGGGGGGATCAGAGCGGCGGCCAGCGCCGCGCCCAGGACGAAGGTCGCGTTGAACAGGACGTCGTAGACGGAGAAGACCCGGCCTCGGAAGGCGTCGTCGACGTGGCGCTGCACCAGGGTGTCGACGGTGACCTTCACCCCCTGGGACACGAACCCCAGGACGAAGGCGGCCACCGGGAACAGGGCGGGGGAGAAGGGCAGCCCGAACACCAGCAGCGCCGTCCCGGCGGCGAAGAGCAGAGAGGCGATCCAGGCGTTCTCCCCGATCCGTGAGGTCGCCGACGGGGTGGCCACGGCCCCGAGGAAGAACCCGAGGGCGAGCAGTCCGGCCGCCACGGAGAAACCGGCCATCCCGGCGACCCCGCCACCGGTGAAGGTGTTGTTGTACAGCAGCAGTGTGATCAGGGTGGAGATCCCGAACAGGACCCGGTGGCCGCCGATGGTGAGCAGCCCGACCCGGGCCGGCACCCGCCCCCAGACGTGCCGGACCCCCGAGGTCATACCGACCACCACGTTGCGCAGGGCGGCACGGACCTCCTCCGGCTCCTCGTCCAGGTGCGGACCCAGTTCCCCATGGCGCAGGGTGAGCGAGACCAGGGCGGCCCCGACGAAGCCCAACGCGGCGACGAACAGGATCATCCCGGTGCCCAGGGCCCGTTCCCCGCCGATCATCCCGATGGCCAACCCGACCCCGGTGCCCAGGGAACTGGCGACGGTGCCGCAGGTGGGGGTGACGGCGTTGGCCATCATCAACCGGTCGCGCGGGACCACGTAGGGCAGGCCGGCGGAGAGCCCGGAGAGCAGGAAACGATTGACGCTCAACACCAGGAGCGCGGCGATGAAGAACGCGGGCCCCTCGCCGTGGGCGATCAGGAGCGCGGTCACCGTGGCCAGGGCCGCTTTGATCAGCGAGGACAGGAAGAGGACCTGACGCCTCGGCATGCGGTCGATGAGCACCCCGGCGAACGGGGCGACCACGGAGAAGGGGAGGAGCAGCACGGCGAACGCCATGGCGACCTCGCCCGCGCCGGTGTGCTGCTCGGGGTTGAAGAAGACGAAACCGGCCAGACCGGCCTGGTAGATCCCGTCGGAGAACTGCGAGACCAACCGGGTACCGAACAACCGGCGGAAACGTGGGCCCCGCAGGACCTCGCGCAGATCACCGAAGAAGGACACCGACACAGGGTAGAGCGTGCGCCGGATGAGGAACGCCCGGGGCCGGAGACGGCCCCGGGCGGAGGATCAGACGTTCTCGCCCTCGATGAAGCGCTCGACACGGTCGTGCGCCTCGGCGTCGCTGTACTGCTCGGGCGGCGACTTCATGAAGTAGGAGGAGGGGGCCAGGATCGGTCCGCCGATACCGCGGTCCTTGGCGATCTTCGCGGCGCGGACCGCGTCGATGATGATGCCCGCGGAGTTCGGGGAGTCCCAGACCTCCAGCTTGTACTCCAGGTTCAGCGGGACGTCGCCGAAGGCGCGACCCTCCAGACGGATGTAGGCCCACTTGCGGTCGTCCAGCCACGGCACGTGGTCCGAGGGGCCGATGTGCACGGAACCGGCGTTGAGCTCGTGCGGGATCTGCGAGGTGACCGACTGGGTCTTGGAGATCTTCTTGGACTCCAGGCGCTCGCGCTCCAACATGTTCTTGAAGTCCATGTTGCCGCCGAAGTTGAGCTGGTAGGTGCGGTCGACGACGACGCCGCGGTCCTCGAACAGCTTGGACAGCACACGGTGGGTGATGGTCGCGCCGATCTGCGACTTGATGTCGTCGCCGATGATCGGCACCCCGGCCTTGGTGAACTTCTCGGCCCACTCGGGGTCGGAGGCGATGAAGACGGGGAGCGCGTTGACGAAGGCGACACCCGCGTCGATGGCGCACTGGGCGTAGAACTTGTCGGCCTCCTCGGAACCCACCGGGAGGTAGGAGACGAGGACGTCGGCCTTCGAGGCCTTGAGCGCGGCGACCACGTCGACGGCGTCCTCGGAGGACTCCTGGATGGTCTCGCGGTAGTACCGGCCCAGACCGTCGTAGGTCGGGCCCCGCATGACGGTCACGCCGGTCGGCGGGACGTCACAGATCTTGACGGTGTTGTTCTCGCTCGCGACGATGGCGTCGGACAGGTCATGGCCGACCTTCTTGGCGTCCACGTCGAAGGCCGCGACGAACTCGATGTCGCGCACGTGGTAGGGGCCGAATCGGACATGCATCAGACCGGGCACCCGGGACTCCGGGTCGGCGTCCTTGTAATAGTGCACGCCCTGGACGAGCGACGCCGCACAGTTGCCGACGCCCACGACGGCTACACGTACCGAACCCATTGGTCCTTGCTCCTTCTTCTTGGTGAACATGGATTCCACAGCGCATGGCGACGGGCCCGCGCCGAAGCGGTCCGGGGCTCGTCGTCCTGCGTCCGTATCCCGTATGTGGTCAGCAGCGCACACGGCGGTTCTGTTCCCCCTCATGGTGGTCGACCACGGGGGGCGAACTGTGAATGTCCGGCTGGTTTGTTCTGCTATGACTCTATCTTTGCCTGTCATGTGGGCCGTCTCCGGCGGGGTGCGGCGGAAACGTGATGTTCACACGAGGGTAAGAATCCCCGCGGTCTCCCGGCCGGCGCGCGGCACCGGCCCCGACCTCGCCGGTCACCGAAGGCCCCGCCCCCTCTCGGGTAACGGGAGTGGCCGCGATCACAATGGCGTCCACGAAAGTTCGCACCACCCCTGAGCAGCGGGGATGTGCGTATTCCGGTGCAAGGTGACGATCACGGTGAAAGCACGCGATACTCTCGCGCGTGGGTTGTGCTCTACCGTTCGGTCGCTCTAACGTGACCTTTGCTTTGCGTGTGCGGCCGGTAGGAACCCGGAACGAAGCCACCGCCGCGGCGACGTTCACGTCGGCTCGAAGCGCCGATGACAGGGGCAAACGCACCCGCGGGCCAACGACCAGGAGGAAGTAGCGGCCAACGTCTTCGCGACCTGTTGAAAACCTTCGACCTCAAGTGGGCGTCTCTTTATCAAGCCTTGAACGACAGGCGTAGCGGTGGAGACAGGCCACACCGGCCCGGACCCTCGCCGGTATACCGCGACAGGTCGCGAACCACCGATCCCCCAGGGGGACCGTCCCCCGTTTCCACCAAGGAATCGTCAGGCCGACCGGCCGTGAGAGGCAATCGAGGACCACGTGAGTACCGAACGACGACGGAGTGCCGACGGCGGCCGTCGCCGGGCCAACGGCCCGGACGACGGTCCGCGCGGTAACGGCGGAAGGCGCAGGGCCGACGGCCCGCCCCGGGAAGAACGTGCCGGTGGGCGTCGCCGTCCCGACCCCGAGGACGAGGGCGGCTTCTGGGGGAACGACGAAGCCGAACCCCGACGCAGGGCCCGCCCGCCCGAGGCCGGCGCCCGCTCCGAAGGACGTCCGCGCCCCGAGGGCGGACGCCGCCGCGCCGACGGCGAACGGCCTCGTGACCCCGAGGGCCGGCGCCGTCGTCCCGACGACGGGGACCGGCCGCGCCGCCGCCCCGAGGGACAACGCCCGCGCCGCCCCGAAGACGGCGACCGCCCCCGCCGCCGTCCCGACGACCCCCGGGCGGGAGGCCGCCGGCGCGCCGGTTCCGGGCCCCGTGACCCTCGCGACCGTGAGCACGGTGCCCGCTCCGAAGGAGGCCGGGGTTCCGGCAGAGGCGGACGCGGCTCCGGCGGTGGAGGCGGCGGACGCCGACGCCCCCGCGACAAGGAACCGGACGACCGTCCCTGGTTCAAGCGCTTCCTCTCCAAGGCGTGGAAGCCCGCGCTGGCCTTCTGCGGCCTGATGATCATCGGCGGCGTGGCCGCCTTCGTCATCCTCTACGCGATGGCCCCCGATGAAAGGGACCTGACCGAGAACGCGGAGAAGACCGCCTCGGCCACCCAGATCTACTGGGCCGGCGAGGAGGGCGAGGAGGAACTCGCCGTCACCACCGGTGAGGTCAAGCGGGTCTCCATCACCCGCGACGACATCCCCGAGGAGGTCGTCAACGGTGTGCTCGCCGCCGAGCAGCGCACCTTCTACGAGGACCCGGGCATCAACATCCGCGGCATCGGCCGCGCCATCCTCAGCCGAGGCGAGGACGGTGGTGGTTCGACCATCACCCAGCAGATGGCCCGTAACTACTACAGCGACCTCGACGGGCAGCCCCCCCTGACCCGGAAGATCCGCGAGATCTTCATCGCGATCAAGCTGAACCAGCAGCTCACCCACGACCAGATCCTCACGACCTACCTCAACACGATCTACTTCGGTCGCGGCGCCTCCGGTATCGAGATGGCCTCCCAGGAGTACTTCGGCAAGAGCGTGAGCGAACTCGACGAGGCCCAGGGCGCCTACCTCGGCATCATCATCCAGATGCCCAGCAACTTCGAGGGCACCGAACTCGGCCCCTGGACCCAGAACTACCTGGAGAACGAGCGCTGGCCCTACGTCCAGAACCAGCTCGCCCAGATGTACGAGGAGACCGGCGGCGAACGCGGCCTCCCCGAGTCCGAGGCCCAGAACCTGGAGATCCCCGAGACCCTGGAGTACAACCCGGAGGAGGCGGCCGATCCCCAACAGGGCTACGTCCGTCAGGCCGTGATCGAAGAGGTCGAACGGCGCTACACCGAGGAAGGCGTGACCGGCGCCAAGATCGCCACCGAGGGTCTGGTCATCAAGACCTCCCTGGACAAGGAGCTGATGGACGCGGCCGAGGAGGCCTTCAGCGTCCTGCCCGAGTCCGCCGCCGACGACACCATGCGGAGCCTGACCTCGGTCGACCCCTCCACCGGTGAGATCGTCGCCTTCAACGGCGGTCCCGATGTCGCCACGGTGATCAACAACTCCCTGGTCCACCAGACCCAGGCGGGTTCGGCCTACAAGCCCTACGTCCTGGCGCGCGCGCTGATGGACAATATCGGCCTGCGCAGCCAGTTCGACGGCGACAACGCGCGCGAGTTCCCCGGACTGGCCAGCCCGGTGCACAACTCCGGCAACGTCGACTACGGGCCGGTCGACCTCATCCAGTCCACCGCCGACTCGGTGAACACGAGCTTCGTGGAACTGGCGATCGAGGTCGGCGAGACCCGCGTCGACGAGCTCGCGATCGAGATGGGCGTCGATCCGGCCCGGAGCACCACCTCCACGGTCGGTCCGCTCATCGCCCTGGGCACCCACCAGGTGAACTCCCTCGACATGGCCAGCAGCTACGCGACCTTCGCGGCCCAGGGGCGCCACTTCCCGGCGCACATGGTCACCGAGGTCCAGACGGCCGACGGCAAGGTCCTCGAACCGGACGACAAGACCGAACTGGAGACCGGGACCGAGGTCCTCCCCGAGGGGGTCGCGGCCGACGCCACCTACGCCATGCAGGAGGCCGTGCTCAACGGTGGTGCGAGCAGGGCCGCGCTCGACGACGGACGGCCGGTGGCAGGTAAGACCGGTACCTCCTCCGACGCGGTCTCGGCCTGGTTCTCCGGGTACACCCCCCAGCTCTCCACGGCCGTGGGGCTGAGCCGCCACAGCGGCCAGCCGCTGGACTTCGGCACCGATTTCGGCGATGTCTACGGCGGTACCACCTCCGCGATGGTCTGGAAGGCCTACATGGAGGTCGCCATGGCCGGCCAGGAGCACCAGCAGTTCCCGCCGCCCCAGTGGGTCGGCGAGGACCAGAGCTTCCTGCCCACGCCGCCGCCGAGCGAGGAGCCCAGCGACGAGCCGAGCGACGAGCCCAGCGAAGAGGTGAGCGAGGAGCCCAGCGACGAGCCGAGCGACGAGCCCAGCGACGAGCCGGAGGAGTGCGAGCCCTGGGATGTCGGTTGTGAGGACGGCGGGGAGACCGACAACCCCGACGACTGTGGCAACTGGCCTTGGACCCCGCCCTGTGAGGAAGACGAGGACGGCGGTGACAACGGTGGCGAGAACGGCGGCCCCGGACAGCCGGGGAACGGCCCCGCGGGGCTGATCCGACCGCGCGAGTGATCCGGCGGACCCGGCGATGAGGGCCGGTGCCGGAGGGGAGACCCTCCGGCACCGGCCCTCGGTCGTTCCCACAGGGGCAACACCGGTGGTACGCCGCTGCTGGTAATCTTGGCTCCCGTATGGCTCAGAGCCTGTGCGGCCGCCCCACTCCGAACGGGGCGGTGAAAACCCCGGGCTCCTGCCCTCCTGCCATGGAGATTCCATGGCCGCGACAGTCCAGAGGAGGAACGTACGCCTATGCGTCGTTACGAAATCATGATCATCCTCGACCCGAACCTCGACGAGCGCACCGTCGCCCCGTCGCTGGAGAACTTCCTCGGCGTCGTCCGCAACGACGGCGGCTCGGTCGAGAAGACGGAGATCTGGGGCAAGCGTCGTCTCGCCTACGACATCGAGAAGAACTCCGAGGGCATCTACGCGGTCATCGACCTGACCGCCGAGCCCGCAACGGTCAAGGAGCTCGAGCGTCAGCTCGGCATCGCCGAGGCCGTGCTCCGCACCAAGGTTCTGCGTCCCGAGGTTCACTAGGCACCCCGGTGCCCGTCCCCCTGTCCCTGTTTCTGTCCTCGGTGACGAGGATGATGCGGGGACAGGCGTAACCGCCTGAACCGAACTATCTCGAACCGGAGCCGATCATGGCAGGCGAAACCCAGATCACGCTCGTCGGCAACCTCGTCGACGACCCTGAACTGCGCTTCACGAACAGTGGAGCCGCGGTCGCCAGCTTCCGTGTGGCCTCGACGCCCCGCACCTTCGACCGTCAGTCGGGGGAGTGGAAGGACGGCGAGTCCATGTTCCTCACCTGCTCGGTGTGGCGACAGTACGCGGAGAACGTGGCCGAAAGCCTTCAGCGCGGCATGCGCGTCATCGTGCAGGGCCGTCTGCGGCAGCGTTCCTATGAGACCCGCGAGGGCGAGAAGCGCACCGTTTTCGAGGTCGACGTCGAAGAGGTCGGTCCGGCCCTGCGCAGCGCCACCGCCAAGGTGACCAAGACGCAGCGCCAGGGCGGCGGCTTCGGCGGCGGCGGTGGCGGTTTCGGTGGCGGCCAGCCCCAGGGCGGCGGCTACGGGAACCAGGGCGGCGGCTTCGGTGGCCCGCAGGGCGGCCAGGGCGGCCGCAGCGGTCCCCCGGCCGACGACCCGTGGGCGACCAACGGTGGTGGCGGCGGAGGCTTCGGCGGCGGTGGCGGCGGAGGCTTCTCCGACGAACCGCCGTTCTAGACCGGCACCACCACACCCGACCCGGCGGTCCGGAACCGCCGAGTCATCTCTTCCATGTCCCAGCCCATCCCCGGGAGGACCCCGGGGCTCTTGCGAAGGAGCACCACGATGGCTAAGCCGGCAGCGCGCAAGCCCAAGAAGAAGGTTTGCCTCTTCTGCCAGGAGAAGCAGTCCTACATCGACTACAAGGACACCACGCTTCTCCGCAAGTTCATCTCCGAGCGCGGCAAGATCCGTGCCCGCCGCGTCACGGGTAACTGCACCCAGCACCAGCGCGACGTCGCGACCGCGATCAAGAACGCGCGCGAGGTGGCCCTGCTGCCCTACACCAGCACCGCTCGCTAGCGGCGATATCCGAGGGAGGTTTTAGTCGTGAAGCTGATTTTGACCCACGAGGTCAACGGTCTCGGAGCCCCCGGCGATGTCGTCGAGGTGAAGAACGGTTACGGTCGCAACTACCTGCTGCCCCGCGGGTTCGCCATTCGGTGGACCCGTGGCGGTCAGAAGCAGATCGACCTGATCCAGCGTGCCCGCAAGGCGCGTGACATCCGCACCCTGGACGAGGCCCAGCAGGTCGCCGGCCAGGTCGGTGCCCTGACCGTGCGCCTGAAGCAGCGCGCCGGCGAAGGCGGCCGTCTGTTCGGTTCGGTCACGCCCGCGGACGTCGCCGAGGCCGTCAAGGTCGCCGGCGGTCCCGAGCTGGACAAGCGTCGTATCGAGATCAAGAACCCGATCAAGTCGGTCGGCGCCCACAAGGTCCAGGTCCGCCTGCACCCCGAGGTCGTCGCCACGATCAAGCTGGACATCGCCGGCGTCTGATCACGGACCCGGTGACCGGCCACGGTCTCGCGGCCCCGTCCCTCCTCTGGAGGGGCGGGGCCTTCGTCGTTCACGGGACACGCCCGGTCGTACATCCTCTTTGATTACTGTTTGTAACCTATCGTGTTCTCTGTGTCGTGTCGCTTTCCGCGACGCTCCGCACGGAGAGGACAACATACCGATGGCCGTTGAGAAACGATCCGAGACCGACCACCCCCTGGCGGTGGACCGAAGGACGATGCTGCGCGGCACGGCCCTGGCCACCGGAGGCGTACTCCTCGGTGGCGCGCTGGGGATCTCCGCGGTGGGATCGGCGGCCGCCGCGGCCGAACCCAGGCTGTACACCCGATCCGACTGGAAGGCGCGCGTGCCCAAGTCGCCGATCTCGATCCAGTCGCAGGCCCCGACCCACATCGTCGTCCACCACACCGCGACCGGGAACGCATCGGACACCTCCGCGAGCCACGCCGCCGCACTGTCGCGCTCGATCCAACGCCACCATATGGACAACAACGGCTGGACCGACACCGGACAGCAACTGACGATCAGCCGAGGCGGCCACATCATGGAGGGCCGCGACAACTCCTTCAAGGCGATCCGCGACGGCGGTCACGTCATCGGCGCGCACACCGCGAACCACAACTCGCACACCATCGGTATCGAGAACGAGGGCACGTACTCGTCGGAGACCCCGCCCGCCGCCCTGATGTCCTCTCTGGTGGAGACCTGTGTCTGGCTGTGCGCCGTCTACGGGTTGGACCCCCGGGAGGCGATCGTGGGCCACCGCGACTACAACTCCACCAACTGCCCGGGCGACAAGCTCTACTCGATGCTGCCCAAGCTGCGCGACGACGTCGGAAGCAGGCTCCGGAAGCAGCTCGGGGACATGAGCCGCCAGGCCTCCCGAGGCATCGACCCGTCCCGCCTCCCGGGTTTCCCGGAAGCACCCTCCGACGAACGCGTCGCCACCTTCTACCACGGTCCCACGCTCGGGGACCTCGACACGGGGCGCTGAGTCGCGGGGGCCGGGAGACCGGCCCCTTCCCGCGTCTCGGGACGTCAGTCTCGAGTGGCCCCGGTCACCAGCCAGGCGGTGCCACGGGCCCGCAGACCCAGGGTGACCGCCCGCGCCACGATCCATACCGAGAAGGCGCCCCAGAGACCGACCAGCCCCCAGGTCTGGGAGGTCGCCAGCGACGGCAGGACCAGGGCGAACGGGAGGAAGACCAACATCGTCCACAGAGAGGCCCAGGCCAGGTAACGCTGGTCGCCGGCGCCCATCAGAACCCCGTCGAGCACCATCGTCACCCCGCTGAGCGGTTGGATCAGCGCCACGACCACCAACGAGGCCGTGATCAACGAGGCCACCTTCGGATCCGAGGTGAAGGGAAGGTGGGCCCAGGGCAGGACCAGGAACACCACCACGGTGAAGGCCAGTCCCGCCAGTACACCCCACTCGACCATGCGACGGGTGGCGGCCCGCGTGCCGCGCACGTCCCCCGCCCCCAGATAACGCCCCACGATCGACTGCCCCGCGATGGCGATGGCGTCCATCGCGAACACCAGAAGCGCCCACAGGTTGTAGCTCACCTGGTGCGCCGCGATCGACTCGTCGCCCAGCCGGGCCGCCACCGCCGTGGTCACCAGCGCCACCACACGCATGGACACACTGCGCAGGAACAACGCGAACCCGGCCGAGGCCGAGGCGCGCAGCCCCGCCACGCTCGGAGCCAGGGAGACGCCCTCCCGCCGGGCCGACCGGGCGATGGACGCCACGTACCAGAACGCCCCCGCGCCCTGGGCCAGCACCGTCGACCACGCGGAACCGGCGATGCCCCAGTCCAGCACCAGTACGAAGGTCGCGCAGAGCACCGCGTTGCCGATATAGGAGGCGACCGCCACCACCAACGGGGTACGGGCGTCCTGAAGGCCGCGCAGCACACCGGTCCCGGCCATGATGATCAGCAGGAACGGCGTGCTCAACAGGCTGATCCGCAGATAGGTCAGCGCGTAGGGCGCCACCTCGGGGGAGGCCCCGAGGAGGTCGATCATCCAGGGGCCAAGCGGCCAGCCGATGCCGATCGCGACGACACCGAGGATCACGGCGAGCCAGAGGCCGTCGATCCCGTCACGCATACCGCCGGGGATGTCGCCCGCGCCGAACTTGCGGGACACGGCCGCGGTGGTCCCATAGGCGAGGAAGATGCACACCGCCGCGAGGGTCAGCAGGACCTGGCCCGCGACGCCGAGTCCGCCGATCGCCTGGGTTCCGAGACTGCCGACGATCGCGGTGTCGGTCAGGAGGAAGAGCGGTTCGGCGATGAGGGCGAAGAAGGTGGGGACGGCGAGAGCGAAGATCTCGCGGTCGTGGCGATGCCGGAACGGAGCGGCGGAGAGCAGAGTGGCCATGACGGGGCAACAGTACCGGACAGACGTTCGATCGGGTGGGTGAAGTTTTCCACAGGAGGTCGTAAGCCTGTGGATAACCTGTGGAAAGCCCCTCTGTGAGACATCTTGCGCGTCCTGGCCGGGAACTGCGTTTTCGCAGTTCAAAGCGGGTATAGCCGGCACAGGGAAAAGTTATCCACAGGTGATGTGCACAACCTGTCCGCACAATGCCCCACAGGGCTCCGGATGTGATGGTAAAGGGCTTTCCACAGGGTGCCTCCACGGCCTCCTCCGTCTCCGGGATGGGGCATCCTGGAGAGGACGGCCCGAACCGGGGTCGGCGCACGTTGCCGGTGTGGGGGAGAGTTCGTGAGTGTCGCTGAGCAACCACCTGAAGAAGGCGGATACGAGCGCACCCCACCCCATGACATCCAGGCGGAACAGAGCGTCCTGGGCGGCATGCTCCTGTCCAAGGACGCCATCAGCCAGGTCGTGGAGATCATCCGCTCCGCGGACTTCTACCGCCCGGCCCACCAGATCATCTACGAGAGCGTCGTCGACCTCTTCTCCCGCGGCGAACCGGTCGACGCCATCTCGGTCAACGCCGAACTGACCAAACGCGGCGAGGCCGCCCGCGTCGGCGGGGCCCCCTACCTGCACACCCTGACCGAGGCCATCCCCACAGCGGCCAACGCCGGTTACTACGCCAAGATCGTCTCCGACCGCGCCGTCCTGCGACGCCTGGTCGAGGTGGGCACCCGTATCGCGCAGATCGGCTACTCCGGCGACGGCGAGGTGGACGACCTGGTCGACCACGCCCAGGCCGAGATCTACAAGGTCGCCGAGAAACGCACGGGCGAGGACTACGTCGTCCTCGGCGACATCATGCCGGGCGCCCTGGACGAGATCGAGGCGATCGGCGCCAACGACGGCAGCATGACCGGTGTGCCCACCGGCTTCGCCGACTTCGACGCCCTCACCAACGGCCTCCACCCCGGTCAGATGGTCATCATCGCCGCCCGCCCGGCTGTAGGTAAATCGACCCTGGCCTTGGATTTCGCGCGTGCGGCGTCCATCAAGCACGAGATGACCTCGGTCTTCTTCAGCCTGGAGATGGGGCGCAACGAGATCGTCATGCGTCTGCTCTCGGCGGAGGCGCGGGTGCCGCTGCACACCATGCGGTCGGGGTTGATGACCGACGACGACTGGGCCCGCCTGGCCAGACGCATGGGCGAGGTGGCGAGCGCGCCGCTGTTCATCGACGACTCCCCGAACATGTCGATGATGGAGATCCGGGCCAAGTGCCGACGGCTCAAGCAGCAGCACGACCTCAAGCTCGTGATCGTCGACTACCTCCAGCTGATGAGCTCGCCGGGCAGGGTGGAGAGCCGTCAGCAGGAGGTCTCGGAGATGTCGCGTTCGCTCAAGCTCCTGGCCAAGGAACTGGAGGTACCGGTGGTGGCGCTCTCCCAGCTCAACCGTGGTCCCGAGCAGCGTACCGATAAGCGCCCCCAGGTCTCCGACCTGCGTGAGTCCGGATCGATCGAGCAGGACGCGGACATGGTGATCCTGCTCTACCGCGAGGACGTGCACGACAAGGAGTCGCCGCGCGCGGGCGAGGCGGACATCATCGTGGCCAAGCACCGTAACGGCCCGACCGCCGACGTGACGGTGGCCTTCCAGGGTCACTACAGCCGTTTCGTGGACATGGCGCCGAGCTGATCCCGATCTCGTGACGAGTCGTTCCTCTGGTCCGGCTCCAAACGGGTGTTTCGACCGAAGATGGACACCATGCCTTCAAGCGGATGATTCACCCTTTTGATCTGGGATGATGTGATGTGAACGTGTGCGGGGCGCGGCCTTTCCAGGCCGCGCCCTGCAATATTGGTCGCTCTGTAATTCTGTTTATGTGATGGCCGAAAAGTCGACAAAGAGATTTGTCGATGCGGTGCTCCCTGTCTTCGAGGTCAGGACACCGGGAGTCGTTCCGCCGGCTCTCGAACGAGCATCCGGTTCAGGCTCCGGTCCACGGCCTCCAGGTCGGGGGAGCCGAGACTGTCGTACATCAGGTGCACGAACGCGTCGGAGATTCCGCAGAACCGGGAGATCCCGTCCCCGAGCTGGATCTCCAGGGACCGGTCGAATCCGTGCTCGGCGTAGGAGCTCGCGGATCCGCCGGCCAGGCCGATCCAGAGCATCCGTTTGCCGTGGAGGGTGCTCGGTTCGTAGGCGAACCCCCGGTTCCACACCCGGTCGATCCAGCCCTTGGCCATGGCGGGCAGGGAGAACCACCAGACCGGGAAGACGACCACGATCAGGTCGGCGGCGGACACGCGGGCCATGTGCTCCCGGGTTTCGGGCGTGTACGCCTTGTTCGGGTCGGTCCAGTCGGGTTCGTCCTCAGGAGGCAGGACCGGGTCGAAACCCTCTCCGTGAAGGTCGAGGGGGTCCACGGTGTATCCCTCGTCGGTCAGCCGTTCGGTGACGCGTTCCGCGACCGCGGTGGTGAGGGAGTCGGTTCTCGGGTGGGACCGGACGACGAGTGCGTGCATGACGGGGCTCCTTCGAGTCGCCGGGGCGGGGTCAGAGACGGACGAGCATCTTTCCGGTGTTGGCACCGTCCAGAACTCCGAAGAACGCCTTCGTGGCGTTCTCGAGGCCGTCGAGCACGGTCTCCCGGGTGCGCAGGGTGCCGTCGAGCAGCCACGGCATGGCCTTGGCGTGGAATTCGGGGAACCGGTTCAGGTAGTGGCCGACGATCATGCCCCGCAGGCTCAACTCCTTGGTGACGGCCCGGTACAGGTCGGGTCCGGCGAGAGGGCCGGTCGCGTTGTAGCCGCTGATCGCGCCGACCAGGGCCACGCGGCCACGCGGGTTCATCGCCTCCAGGGCGGCGTCGAGGTGGTCGCCTCCCACGGAGTCGAGGTAGACGTCGATCCCGTCGGGGGCGGCCTCGCCCAGGCTCTTCGCGAGATCGCCCTCTCGGCGGTCGATCGCCGCGTCATAGCCGAACTCGGTGGTCAGAAGGGCCGTCTTCTCCGGGCCGCCGGCCGAACCCACGACACGGGCGGCGCCCAGACGGCGGGCGATCTGTCCCGCGACGCTTCCCACGGCGCCCGCGGCGGCGGAGACATAGACGGTGTCGCCCTCGTTGACGGGGGCGATCTCGGTGAGTGCCAGGTAGGCGGTCAAGCCGGTGGTACCGAGCGGCCCCAGATGGGCGGAGGCGGGGACCGGGTCGATGTCCACCACCACGACGCCCGTCGCGTCGACCACGGAGTGCTCGCGCCAGCCGAGGAAATGGGAGACGTGCGCGCCCACCGGGATCGAGTCCGCTCGGGAGGCGATGACCTCGCCGATCGCGCTGCCCTCCAGTGGGGCACCGAGTTCGAAGGGAGGGATGTAGGAGGGAGCGTCGTCCATGCGGCCCCGCATGTAGGGGTCGACCGACATCCAGGTGTTGCGGACCAGGATCTGTCCCTCGGCGAGTTCGGGGATACGGACCTCGGTGAGGGTGAAGTGCTCGTCGCCGGGGGCGCCGACGGGGCGGGCGACCAGGTGGATCTCGCGGGTGGTGGTGGGCAGGGAGTGCATGGTGTGCGCCTTTCTCGGGTGTCCTGTCGACACCTTCGAATCTAGGAGCGCACGATCTCCCGTCCCAGGTCCGCGGGCGCCACGAACCGGTCCGTACGTGTCAGGCGTCGTCGTTCCCGGCCGGGGGAGTGGCCGCTCCAACGGTGGAAGGCCTTGCGCAGCGCGCGGTCGTCGGTGAATCCCAGTCGGGCGGCGATCGTGTCGACGGGGAGGTCCTGGGCCAGGAGGCGGCGGGCCCGTTGGTATCGGGCCGTGTCCACCTCCGCCCGCCAGGTCGTCCCGTGCTCGGAGAGTTTGCGTTGGAGGGTGCGTGGGCTCAGGACGAGTCGGGCGGCCACGGCGTCCAGGGTCGGAGCACCCAGGTCGAGTTCGCTCTCCAAGGCGATGCGGAAGTGCTCCCGCCAATCGGGGAGGGGGCGTGAGGTCTCCAACAGCATTCCGGCGTGGTCGCGGAGCAGGGCGGCCAGGCGGGGGTCGGAGTCGGGCAGGGGGACGTGCGCGTCCTCGGCGGCGAAGAGGATGGTGTCCCTCTCGGCCTCGAACTCGATGCGGTCGGTGCCGAAGGCGCGGACGAGGGGTCCGTGGTGCGGAGGGGCGGCGTGGCCGAAGGTGACCTTGGCGGGCACGATGTCCCGGCGGGTGGCCTCGCGTGCCCGACGTAGGTAGTAGGCGAGGACGTACTCGTGGACGGCGGCCGAGGTACGGGGGTCGTCGATGGTCGTGCGGTATTCGATCTCGACGGCACCGTCGCGGTCATGGACCTCGAAGTGCTCCTCGGCGGCGGTGACGACACGGTGGTAGGGGAGGCTTTCGGAGAGGGCGTCACCGAGGTCGACCCCGTTGACCAGGAGGTAGTCCCAGGCGGGCATGCTGCCCAGTCGGGCGGACTCGGCGACGCGTAGTCCCGCGGTCCCTTCGGGGAGGGAGTAGGCCAGCAGCTCCCACAGGCGGCCCAGAGTGGTCAGGGGGATGCGGAGACGGTCGTCGTCGAGTGATGTCGCGCCGGGTAACGCGGTGATGAGCGGTGCGGACACCCCGGAGGCCAGCGCGGTGTCGCGGACCAGGCGGACCAGGGCGGTCGAGGACGTTCCATCGATCATGGAAGCATCCTATTCTTGCCTTTATCGTGCGGTTTTGTCCTTGGGGGTGCGTCCTTCGTGGACTGCTTTCCCAGGTATCGGTCGCTCTATTTTCTGATTTATGTGTAGACCGAAAAGTCGACAAGGGGATTTGTCGACGAGACATCCGTGAGGGCCCGCTTCCTGCGCGGCGCGTGCCCGGTGAGGCTCCGCCGTGTCGTCCGGCCGGACCGCGTCGATCCGATGCCGCTGTCCTCCCATGGGCGAGACGGCGTCCTGGCCTAGGGGGCGGGGGTCGGTTTCGGACAGTGGATCGCTGATTCATGGGTGTCCGAAAGGGGTCGGTCGCCGTGGGAAGGCGAGGGTCGTCCTGGCCGAGAGGTGGGGGTGCCGGCCGAGGGTGGCGCGCCGTGAGGGCGTGGGCCGAGCCGAGGCCGATGGGCGGGTGTCCCGTATGTCGGTTTCAGAGAGAGTCGGTGCTCTATAAATAAGACGATACGGTTCGTTTATTTATCATTCAGGGAGGAGGGGTGAGACGGGTATCACCCTTGATGTCACTTCAAGAGGGGCGATCTGGACGTCCGTATTCGTCATTCATGTCGCGCCGATTGGTCGATGCGAGTGGAGCCGGGCATGACGAAGGGCCGCCCGCGCGATGCGGACGGCCCTTCGGGGATCGTTGCGATCTAGAGCCAGCGCGCCTCGGGGCGCGTGCGGCCGTTCTCGTCGGTGATCAGAACCCAGTGCATGATCGGGTGCTCCGTGGTGGTGGCGTCGGCGTCCTCGCGCGGTCGGGGGACCAGCGCGGGCTCGGGAGCCAGGCCGGAGAGGCGGCGGCTCGCAGCGGCGGAGCGGGTGCGCCGACGGTCGGTGGACGTGCGAGAGAGGTGCGGCGCGTGCTCGGTCCTGCGTGCCATGTAGCCCTCCTCGTTTCCTGTGTGGATGACCCATGTTAACCATCTGTTCACCTTTGAGTCAATTGGATTCGGGGCGATGTGCCCGATCTCGCAGGTGTGCCGGGAGGGCGTGGAGTTCAAGGTGAACATAAGGTGAACAACCGGGTAACCGAGGCGTACCCGTGGAGCGGTGATCCGAACCCGGGTCCGTTCGGTGCCCGGTTCCCGGAGGGGGACGGAGCGCATACGAAAGAGCACCCGTCGACATGACGGGTGCTCTTCGACGACTGTCGTATCGGGTGCCGTACTCGGCTACTCCTTGAAGATCAACCCCACGACCTCGAGGTAGAGCTGCTCGGGATAGGGAATGAAGTCGATCCGACTGAGCGCCTGATCCTGACCGGCGGACTCCATGACGAAGGTGCCGTACCCGAGGAAGCGTCCGATCAGGGTGCGCTCGAACCTCATGTCCGTCACCTTGCCCAAGGGCATCATGTTCACCTGGCGGGTGATCAGTCCGGTGGTCAACAGCAACCGCGCCGAGGTGATGACGAAATAGTCCACGGACCACTCCGCCACCCGCCAGACGAACCACACCAGCACCAGCAGCCAGAGCCACCAGATGACGGCGAGGGTGGCGGTGCTGTTGCCGCCGATCGTCCGACTCAGGATCCCGGCGAGGATCAACGCGGCCAACACCGTGGCCACCGGGCCGATGAGGACCGCGGGGTGGCGTCGGATGGTCACCACGTCCTGCTCGTGCGGCAGGAGGTAGCGGTTGACCGACGCCGGTGCCGCGTTGCTGGACGCTACGAGCCTCATGGCACCCGCTCTCTCACGCCTACGGCAGTAGTGCGTTGACGAAGCGGGACATCGACTCCGCGCCGCCCATCAGGCCGCCCAGGGCGCCCTGGATGACCCCGGCCGCGCTTTCCGGTTGCGTGAGCAGATAAAAAGCCACGAAACCGATGAGCGCGTAACCGCCCCATTTCTTCAACTTCGCCACGACTGACTCCCCTTGGAATCCACCTGACCCACCGACCCAGCAGTGATTGTTCCATCGACCATCATGCCCGTAAAGCCTCGGGCGCACCCTCGGCGTGGCGTTATGTCGGACCTTCCACGCTTGTGGTCTGTGTCCGGTTTCGGTGATGTTGTTAACCCTGGTAATGGCAGCCCGGAAAGGATCCCTCTCGCGACCCAGGTCAGGTGTGGTGTCGAGGAGCGGGAGGGTGATTCCGGAAGGGCGAGTCGGTACCGCACAGCGGACCCGGAACTCGGGAAGAGGGGTGTCGGGCGCGTGAGCGCCGGGTCATCCCGGTCTTCCGAAGTTCCGGGGTGGTGCAGGGCCGAAAAGGAAACGCCTGGGGTCAGTGTTGTTCGGCGAAGGCCAGGGCCAGCACCTGGAGGTGCTGTCGGGCGATCCGCTCGACGAGGTCGGGGGTGGCCCGCCCGGTCACGTCCTTGGCCCCGTGGTGCGCGGCGTCCACGCAACGGGACACGGTGGAGGAGTGGTGGACGTTCGAGAACTCCGAGGCGAGGCGGCTGACGACTCGGCTGAAATGAGGGTCGTGGGCGGCCTGGGTGGTCGAGGTGGAGGGGGTCTCGGGCATCTCACTCCTTCGAGGGCTGTGCGGCGGGTCGGCACGTTGCGTGCGCGCTCGGGGGCTTTGCGTAGCGACCGAGGGGTCGCCTGAGTGCCGCTCCGAAAGCGGGCGGCTGGGTGCTGATATCGGTGGCGGATCCCCTGGGGGCGGTTTCGGTCTGGCTGATCTACCCGGTTACGGGTGGCCAAGAACTATGATCACCCTAATCTGTTACGTTCCAATCTCGAAATGAATTCGGCTAATGCGGCATCGTGTCTCCCGGTGACCGGACGAGCGGGCTCGACCTGGAGGGACGTCGGTCGGGGAGGCGGTCATGAGGGACCAATGCCCGATTTTCGGACGATCATTCACCCCGAGCCGAAAAGAACCGAAAAAGCGTCCAGCCGGTGATCCGGCTGGACGCTCAGGGAAGGGTTCGGCGGGGGCGCCGCGCCTCGGTGGGGTTCAGGAGCAGCCGTACAGGCGGTCTCCGGCGTCTCCCAGTCCGGGGAGGATGAAGCCGTTCTCGTCGAGGCGTTTGTCCACGGCCGCGGTCACCACGCGCAGCGTGGCCCCGTGGTCCTCCGGGAGGCTCTCGGCCAGCTTCCGCTCCACGGCGGTCAGGCCCTCGGGGGCCGCCAGCAGACAGATCGCGGTGATGTGGTCGGCGCCGCGCTCGACCAGAAGCTTCAGGGCGGCGGCCAGGGTGCCGCCGGTGGCCAGCATCGGGTCCAGTACGTAGCACTGGCGACCCGACAGGTCCTGCGGCAGCCGGTCGGCGTAGGTGGCGGGCTGAAGGGTCTCCTCGTCACGGGCCATGCCGAGGAAGCCCACCTCGGCGGTGGGCAGCAGACGGGTCATGCCGTCGAGCATGCCCAGGCCGGCGCGCAGGATCGGCACGACCAACGGCGTCGGCCGGGAGAGCTGGGTGCCGGTGGCCTCCACGAGCGGGGTCCGGATGGTGACCTCTGTCACTCGAACATCGCGGGTCGCCTCGTAGGCGAGCAGGGTCACCAGCTCGTCGGTCAGCCTCCGGAAGGTGGGGGAGTCGGTCCGCACGTCGCGCAGGGTGGTCAGTTTGTGCGCGACCAAGGGGTGGTCGACGACCAGGGTTTCCAAAACGTTCTCCGGGTGAGCTGGGACAACAGGACGTTGAGCGTGTGGAGGGGACGCTTCGAGTCTAACCGCGCGTATCCCCCGAACCGGGGATTCTCGACGCGGTCGGAGGAAGGGTGAGGAGGTATCGGCTCTCGGAGGAGAGATACAGGTGGGAAACGGGTTCGCTGGTGGGGGCGCGGAGGAACGGCCTGTCGTGAGAACGTGGGTCCGGTCCACGTTGGACGAGCGGCGGCGGTGGCGCACGGGTGATCGTTACGATGGCATTCGCGCGGGCGTTCCGGATCCTCTCGTCCGCGCCGATATACCGTCCGGGTTGGGGTGACGATGACAGTGCTCGATCATGGTGACGACGACTCGGGTGACTTCGCGGCCGTCGCGTACAGGGAAGAGGAGTACTGGGATGTCGATCTTCTCCCCGTCGCGCTGACACACGATCTCAAGGGCCTGATCCACGCCCTGCGCCAGCAGCCGAGCATCAGCGGTTCCCTCGGTCTGGTCTCCGTCGGAGACGACTTCTTCATCATCGTCCGGGTGTACGGCGAGGAGGTCTCCCTCTTCCTGTCCGATGTGACCGCGTCCGTGGACTGGCAGGTGGCCCGGGACGTCCTCGACCACCTGGACATCGACCTTCCCGACGATGACGACCTCGACCAGGTGCTGCCGGCGGGGGATCTGTCCGTCGTCGCCGACCTGGGTCTGGACGAGATGGAACTGGGCGCCCTGGCGGGCGATCTGGACCTTTACCCGGACGAAGTGCTCGCCAGCGTCTCCGAGCGTCTGGGATTCGCCCAGGCCTTTCAGCGTGTCCTCGACGGGATGGGGTAAGGACGCCTCGGAAGCGACCTGGAGAGACGGGAGGGTGCGCGGTGTCGACCTTCGCAGCGGTCTTCGCTCCCGATGGCGGGACGTGGCGGGGAACCGAGGTCGATCTCGGCGATGCGGATGCCATCGACGACATCACCGACCTCATGTTGGACTTCGGGACGGAGTCGGGCAGTGACATGACCCTGCTCCTGATCGAGGCGGACGACGAGTGGTTCGCCGTCGTCAGAGTGGACGAGACGGGATCGGATCCGAGGGTCTACCTCTCCGACGAACGGGTCGTCCACGACCATCCGGTGGCCGGGATATTGTCCGAGGCCGGTGGGCTGGGCTCTCCGGCCCCGGTCGAGAGCGCGGGGGCCCGCCCGGACCCCCGTCCGGACGGCGACGACGACCTGTTGAGCGATCTGGGGGTGGACGGGGAGGAACTGCGGTCCCTCTCCGTCGGCGGCGGGGTGCTGCCCGGCGATGTGCTCGCCGTGGTGGCGGAACGCTCCGGTTTCGCCGACCTCCTCGACACGATGCGGCTGTGATCGGGTGAGCGGCCTGCCCGAACTCGACCGTGAGGCCGCGGACGAGGCGATGCGCGAGGCTCTGGCCGAGGCCGAGCTGGCCTTGAGGACCGGCGACGTTCCGGTCGGAGCCGTCGTGCTGGGTCCCGACGGGGCGATCCTCGGGCGAGGGCACAACGAACGCGAGGCCACAGGGGACCCGACCGGACACGCCGAGGTGCTGGCGTTGCGCGCGGCCGCCGAACGTCGCGGCGAGTGGCGACTGTCCGGATGTTCCCTGGTGGTCACCCTGGAGCCCTGTGTGATGTGCGCCGGCGCCACGGTGCTCTCACGCGTGGACCGCCTGGTCTACGGGGCCCGGGACGACAAGGCGGGGGCGGTCGGTTCCCGGTGGGACCTGGTCCGCGACCCGCGCCAGAACCATCGTCCCGAAGTCGTTCCCCCGGATCTGATCAGCGAGGACGTCGCCTTCAGGTGCTCGGATCTGCTCAGCCGGTTTTTCGCACGGCGACGTATCCGGTAGAGTACCTCTCGGTGGATTCGCCTAGTGGCCGATGGCGCCCGCCTCGAAAGCGGGTAAGGGGCAACCCTTCGAGGGTTCAAATCCCTCATCCACCGCATGTGGCCGCCTCCGGTTCGTTCCGGGGGCGGCCTTTCTCATGTCCGGGGCCGGTCGGTGTCCCGGTCCAGTTCGTCGATGGCCTTGTCGAGCCAATCCACCCAGAACAGTTCCAGATCGATGCCGCCCTGGAGCACCAGCCCTTGGGCCCGGTCGCGTTCGGTCCCACGGTCCCGGGCGGTGTCGCGCCTTTGGAACTCGCGGTACTCGGCGAGCCGGGCGGCGTGCAGTTCCCGATGCCTGCGCAGTTCGGCCACGAAGTCGGGTCCCACGCCCACGACGCCGGTCGCGCGCAGGCGCAGCATCAGGGGGTCGCGGAGGGCGCGCGGCTCCTCGGTCCCGGCCACCCAGCGTTCGAGTTCGCCCCGTCCGGCGGCCAGCACCTCGTACTCCTTGCGACCGCCCCGGGCGGGGACGTCGGTCGGCAGCGCGCGGATGAGCCCGGCCTTCTCCAGCTTGCCCAGTTCGCGATAGATCTGCTGGTGGGTGGCGGACCAGAAGTAGCCGATGGAACGGTCGAACCGTCTGGTCAGCTCCAGCCCCGACGAGGGCTTCTCCAGCAGGGCGGTGAGGATCGCGTGGGGCAGGGACATGAGCGCATTCTAGGAAGGATCGGCGCGGCCGGACCGGTTCTCGGCCCGACCGCGCCGACGACGGCTACAGGGCGGCGGCGAGTTCGGTGCCCTGCTTGATGGCGCGCTTGGCGTCCAGTTCGGCGGCCACGTCGGCGCCTCCGATCAGGCGCACGGTGTGCCCGGCCGCGATGAGCCGGTCGGCGAGGTCGCGTCGGGGGTCCTGGCCGGCGCACACGACGATGGTGTCGACGTCGAGCACGCGCTCCTCGCCGTTCACGGTCAGGTGCAGGCCCTCGTCGTCGATCCGCCGGTAGTCGGCCCCCGCGACCATCTCGACGCCGCGGTGACGCAGTTCGAGACGGTGGATCCAACCGGTGGTCTTGCCGAGGTCCTTGCCGACCTTGGTCTCCCTGCGCTGGAGCAGGTGGACCCGGCGGGGCGGGGCGACCCGGGAGGGGCCGGTCAGACCGCCGCGCTCCCGGTAGTCGGTGTCCACGCCCCACTGGCGGAAGAAGGCCTCGGGGTCCTCCCCGGCGTTCTCCCCGGTGTCGGTGAGGAACTCGGCGACGTCGAAGCCGATCCCGCCGGCGCCGATGATCGCGACCTTCTCGCCGACCGGGGCCCCGCCGCGGAGCACGTCGACGTAGCCGACCACGCTGGGGTGGTCGATGCCGGGGATGTCGGGGGTGCGCGGGCTCACCCCGGTGGCGAGGACGATCTCGTCGTAGCCGCCGAGGTCGTACTCGGTGACGGTGGTGTTCAGCCGCACGTCCACACCGTGCTTGTCGAGCTGGACCCGGTAGTAGCGGAGGGTCTCGTCGAACTCGCCCTTGCCGGGGACCCGGCGGGCCATGTTGAGCTGGCCGCCGATCTCGGACGCGGAGTCGAACAGGGTCACGCTGTGGCCGATGGAGGCGGCGGAGACCGAGAAGGCGAGCCCGGCGGGTCCGGCGCCGACCACGGCCACGTTCTTACGGACCCTGGTGGGGGACAGGATCAGTTCGGTCTCGTGGCAGGCGCGCGGGTTGACCAGGCAGGAGGTGATCTTGAGGCTGAAGGTGTGGTCCAGGCAGGCCTGGTTGCAGCCGATGCAGGTGTTGATCTCCTCCGGGGTGCCGGCGGCGGCCTTGGCCACGAAGTCGGCGTCGGCGAGCATCGGGCGGGCCAGGGAGACCATGTCGGCCTCGCCCTCGGCGAGGATGCGCTCGGCGACCTCGGGGGTGTTGATGCGGTTGACCGCCACCACCGGTACCGACAGTTCCTTGCGCAGTCGGGCGGTGATCCAGGTGTAGGCGCCGCGCGGGACGGAGGTGGCGATGGTGGGGACGCGGGCCTCGTGCCATCCGATTCCGGTGTTGACGATGTCGGCGCCGGCGGTCTCCACTCGGCGGCCGAGTTCGACGACCTCGTCATAGGTGGAGCCGTCGGGGACGAGGTCGAGCATGGACAGGCGGTAGACGATGATGAAGTCGGTGCCCACGCGTTCACGGACCCGGCGGAGGATCTCCAGGGGGAGCCGGACGCGGTTGTCGAAGGAGCCGCCCCAGCGGTCCTCGCGCTTGTTGGTGGCGGGCGCGATGAACTGGTTGATGAGGTAGCCCTCGGAGCCCATGATCTCGACGCCGTCGTAGCCGGCGGCGCGGGCGAGTTCGGCGCAGCGGGCGAAGTCCTCGATGGTGCGCTCGATCTCCTCCTCGGTCAGGGCGTGGGGGACGAAGGGGCTGATCGGGGCCTGGAGGGCGCTGGCGGAGACGGACTCCTCGCTGAAGGCGTAGCGGCCGGTGTGCAGGATCTGCATGGCGATGCGGCCGCCTTCCCGGTGGACGGCCTGGGTGATGAGGCGGTGCTGTTCGACCTCTTCGCCGGTGGTGAGCTTGGCGCTGCCGGTGAAGGTGGCCCCCTCGGGGTTGGGGGCGATGCCTCCGGTGACGATCAGGCCGACGCCGCCGCGTGCGCGTTCGGCGTAGAAGGCGGCCATCCGCTCGAAGCCGTTGGGGGCCTCCTCCAGGCCCACGTGCATGGATCCCATGATCACGCGGTTCTTGAGGGTGGTGAAGCCCAGGTCCAGGGGTTCCAGAAGGTGCGGGTAGTCGCTCATCGTCTCTCCTCGCGCGGTGCCTCTCGGTCGGTGTCCGGCCGACCTCATCTCATTATGCAACAAGTTGCAAAACACAGGAAAGGGCGCCTCTCAAGGAACGGGGGTCCACCGTGTCGGTGTGAGGGATCTCGGTGATTAGAACCTTGGCGTTCTATGATGCCTATAGCATAATGACTGTGTCATGGAACGTGATTCTGCTTGACGAGGTGCACGACTGGCTCATGATTCTGGCCAAGGAGGATCCGAGAACGGCCGATGGCGTCGTCGCGGCGATCGACACGTTGGCGGAGGTGGGGCCGACGCTCGGCCGCCCCTTCGTCGACGTCATCAATCACTCTCGAATCCACAACCTGAAGGAGCTGCGCCCCCGATCCACCGGGAACGCGGTGGTTCGGGTGTTGTTCGTCTTCGACCCGGACAGACAGGCCGTCCTGTTGGTCGCGGGGGACAAGACGTGGCGTTGGAAGCAGTGGTACGACAGGAACATCCCTCTGGCGGAGATCCGTTATCAGAGGTGGTTGGCCGGCGGCTACTCGGAAGAGAGGGGATGAGCGCCTTGGCGAGAACCTGGGGTGAGAGTCGTGCGGAGGTCATCGCGGCCGGTGGGCTCGATGAGGAACGCATCACCGAACTCGGGCGGAGGATGCGGGCGGCGGAGCGTGCCTATCGCCTGGCCGAGATCAGGCGTCGGCATGGCATCGACCAGACGACACTGGCGGAGAAGCTGGGGGTTTCGCAGTCGAGGGTGTCCCGTATCGAACGGGGAGAGATCGACCGTTCCGAGCTTGCCACCATCAAGAGCTATGTCGAAGCCCTCGGTGGAACGGTGGAGATCGTGGCCCGGTTCGGGGACGAGGCGCTGCGCGTGGGATGAGCCCGGTGTGGCGATGCGGGCGCTGACGGCGAGGCGCTCCTAGCGTTGACCCGGGGCGACGCAGAGTCCCCCGGCCGCCTCACGCTCCCGGGAGGGTTCGTCTTGAGTAGGAACACCGTCGCCGAACAGCTCGTCCGCACCCTGATCTCCGCCGGGGTCACCCGGATCTACGGAGTGGTGGGGGACAGCCTCAACCCGGTGGTCGACGCCGTACACGAGATCGACGGCATCGAGTGGATCCACGTCCGCAACGAGGAGACCGCCGCGTTCGCCGCATCCGCCCAGGCCCAGGTCGACGGCGGGCTCGCGGTGTGCGCCGGATCCTGCGGCCCCGGCAACACCCACCTGGTCCAAGGCCTCTACGACGCGCAGCGCAGCGGCGCCCCCGTTCTGGCCCTGGCCTCGCACATCCCCTCCCACCAGATCGGCACCGGCTTCTTCCAGGAGACCCACCCCGAACGGCTCTTCGCCGACGTCACCGAGTTCCGTGAACTCGTCGCCCACCCGAAGCAGATGCCCCGGTTGGCCCGGATCGCGATCCAGCACGCCCTGGGCGCCCCCGGAGTGGCGGTCCTCGTCCTGCCCGGTGACATCGCCGGGGAGAAGGCCGTGGGTCCGGCCGACACCACCCCCGTCACCGCGGGGAACGCCGTCTCCCAGCCCGCGGAGGAGGACGTGGAGGCGCTCGCCCGCCGGATCGAGAGCGCCGACCGGATCTCCCTGTTCTGCGGGGCCGGCGTCCGAGATGCCCACCCCGAGGTGATGGACCTCGCCGAGAGGCTCAAGGCACCGGTCGGGCACACACTGCGCGGCAAGGAGTGGATCCAGTACGACAACCCCTACGACGTCGGCATGATCGGCCTGCTCGGCTACGGGGCCTGTTACGACGCGCTCCAAGGGGCCGACCTCACGATCCTGCTGGGTTGCGACTTCCCCTACGACGACTTCCTGCCCAAGAGGAACGTCGTCCAGGTGGACCACGATCCGCGCCGGCTCGGCCGCCGCGTCCCCCTCGACCTGGGGGTCCAGGGCGACGTCGGCGCCACCCTGCGCGCCCTCCAGGGGAGGATCCGGGAACGGACCGACGTCCGCTTCCTCGACGAGATGCTGCGGCGCCACGAGCGGGCCCTGACCAAGGTCGTGGACGCCTACACCAGGAACATCGAACACCACACGCCGATCCACCCCGAGTACGTGGCCGGGATCCTGGACGACGTGGCGCCCGACGACACCGTGTTCACCGTCGACACCGGCATGAACAACGTCTGGGCGGCCCGCTACCTCACCCCGAACGGGCGCCGTCGCGTGATCGGGTCCTTCACCCACGGCACCATGGCCAACGCCCTGCCGCACGCCATCGGCGCCGCCTACGCCGCCCCCGAACGTCGGATCGTGTCGATGTCGGGCGACGGAGGTCTGAGCATGCTCCTGGGCGAGCTCATCACGGTCGTCCAGCACCGTCTGCCCATCACCACGGTGGTGTTCGACAACTCCTCGCTCGGCATGGTCCGCCTGGAGATGATGGTGGACGGCATGCCCGCCTTCCAGACCGACCATCCGCCGGTGGACTACGCGGCGATCGCCGAGGCCATCGGTATGCGGTCGATCCGGGTGGAGCGCCCCACCGACGTGCGCGCCGCCTTCGAGGACGCCCTGTCCGCGGACGAGCCGGTGCTGGTGGACGTGGTCACCGACCCCAACGCGCTCTCGGTGCCCTCCCGGATCACCGCCGGGCAGGTGACGGGCTTCGCCCTGTCGGCCGGACGCACCGTCCTCCAGGGCGGGGTCGGGACCATGATCGACATGGCCCGCTCCAACCTCCGCAACATCCCCCGCCCCTGAGAGGCGCGGGCGGGGTGCGGAAACGACGAAGGCCCCGACCGGTCTCCCGGTCGGGGCCTTCGCTCCTGTGGCGGAGGATAGGGGATTCGAACCCCTGAGAGGTTGCCCTCAACACGCTTTCCAAGCGTGCGCCCTAGGCCACTAGGCGAATCCTCCACGGACAACTCTACAGGCTTCCGGGGAGTGCTTCGAACGGGTTCCGTCGACGGGAGGGGCGGCGCGGGGCACACGGCGCCGGGGTTGCGGGGGTCCCCGGTTCGGATACACTCGAGGCAGACCCCTCGTGCGGCGTCACCCTATGAACCTCCCCAGGGCCGGAAGGCAGCAAGGATAAGTAGGCTCTGGCGGGTGCGCGGGGGGTCCTTTCTGTTTTCGGGGGTGCTCATCCCGAATCCACCCCTTCCGGTTTCCCGGACCTGGCGTGAGTTGTCACCGCCGGCGGGTTGAATGGGACCGTGGCAGGGACCAGGGGAGTGATCACACCGTGAGCATCGCGCTGTACCGCAAGTACCGTCCCGCGACGTTCGGCGAGGTGCGCGGGCAGGAGCACGTGACCGACCCGCTGCGCCAGGCGCTGCGGAGCGGACGTATCAACCACGCCTACCTCTTCAGCGGGCCGCGTGGTTGCGGCAAGACCACCAGCGCGCGGATCCTCGCGCGTTCCCTCAACTGCGCGAAGGGTCCCACCCCGGATCCGTGCGGCACCTGTGACTCGTGTGTGTCGTTGGCCCCCGACGGCGGCGGCAGCATCGACGTGATCGAGATCGACGCCGCCTCCCACGGTGGTGTCGACGACGCTCGTGACCTGCGTGAACGTGCCTTCTTCTCGCCGGTCAACTCGCGCTACAAGATCTACATCATCGATGAGGCGCACATGGTGACCCGTGAGGGTTTCAACGCGCTGCTCAAGCTCGTCGAGGAGCCCCCTCCGCACCTGAAGTTCGTGTTCGCGACCACCGAGCCCGAGAAGGTCATCGGGACGATCCGTTCGCGCACCCACCACTACCCCTTCCGGTTGATCCCGCCGAGCACCCTCAAGGAGCTCATGGAGGACCTCCTCAAGGAGGAGGAGGTGACCTACGACCCGGCCGCGCTTCCCCTGGTGGTGCGCGCGGGGGCGGGGTCGGCGCGCGACACCCTGTCGGTCCTGGACCAGCTCATCGCCGGTTCGGACGAGGGCGGCATCACCCGCGAGGGCGCCGTCTCCCTGCTCGGCTACACCGACTCCAGCCTTCTGGGCGAGATGGTCGACGCCCTGGGCGCCCGGGACGGCGCGGCGGCGTTCGGCCTGGTGGACCGGGTGGTGGAGGGTGGTCACGATCCGCGTCGCTTCACCACCGATCTGCTGGAGCGCTTCCGCGACCTGGTGGTGCTCTCGGCGGTGCCGGACGCCATCGACAAGGGTCTGGTGAACGTCTCTCCGGAGTCGGTGGACCAGATGAAGGAGCAGGCCGCCCGGTTGGGCCCGGCCGAGCTGTCCCGAGCCGCCGAGGTGCTCAACCAGGGGCTCACCGAGATGCGCGGTGCGACCGCGCCGCGTCTGCTCCTCGAACTGCTGTGCTCGCGGATCCTGCTGCCGGCCACCGACGGGGACCAGGGTGTCGCGCTGTTGGCCCGGTTGGAGCAGATGGAACGTCGAGTGGCCTCGGGCGCGATCGCCCCGCAGGCCTCGGCTCCCGCCCCGGCCCCGGCGGCCCCGGCGGCTCCGGCCCCCGTGCGTCAGCCCTCTCCGCCTCAGCCCGCGGCTCCCGCCCCTCAGGCCGCGCCGCCTCAGCGGCCGGCCCGCACGGAGGCCCCCGAACCCGCGCCGCGGCAGGCCCCCCGGCCTTCGCAGCCCGCCTCTCGGAACGAGCCGTCGGGGTGGGACGCCCCGGCCCCGGCTCCGGCCGAGCCCCGTCCGGCGGCGCCCGCCTCCGGTGGCCCGTTGGACCTGGGACGTCTCCAGGGGGCCTGGCATCAGGTGATGGAGGCGGTCAAGGGCCGTCGCCGGTTCACCTGGATGATGCTGCACGGCGGCGACGTGCAGCCGGTGGGCGTCGAGGGCAACACGGTGCTGCTCGGTTTCTCCAAGCCGAACGAGGCCAAGGGCTTCACCACCAGCGGCAGCGATCAGGTGGTGGCGGGCGCGATCCAGCAGGTGCTGGGCGCCGAGGTCCGTGTGGCCCCGGCGGGTGTGGGCGGTCCGCCGGCTCCGCCCCGCCGCCCCGAACCGGCTCCGCGCCCGGCGGAGCCATCGGGGTGGGACGCGCCTCCGGTACGGAACGAACCCGCCCCGGTCCAGGCCCGTCCGGAACCGGCTCCGGAGCCCGAACGTCCTGCGGGGCCGCCGCCGGAACGGCTGCTCAGCGACCGTCCGGAGCCTCCGCCGGACCCCTATGAGGACGCCGCGGCCGCCCCGCCGCCCGAGGACCACGGGCCCCCGGCCCCCGTTCGGAACGCCGGCCCCGGGAACGGGCGTCCCGAGGAGAGCGCGCCCCGTGAGGAGCGGCCCGCGAACGCTCCGGCGCCTCGTCCGGCCTCCGCCGGCGCGGCCTCGGCCGGCCCCTCCTCTTCCGGTGGGTCCGGGGGCGGGGGTGTCTCCCTCATCGAGACCGAGCTGGGCGGCAAGTTGATCGAGGAGATCGAGCACGAGCCTTCCGAAGGGTTCTAGAAACCTCGGGGCGGGGCCGGGCCGACCGCGTGGATATACGTGGCCGACCCGGCCCCGCTTCTTTATCGGAGGGTGTTCCCCCTGGTGGGGGTGGTTCGAGCGGTGTTCACGGAGCGGCCCCGGAAAAGGAGGGGACGTTTCGTTCCATCCGGGCTAGGATCGAGATGTTCCGCTAAAACAAGACGAGACGACTCGTTTCTTTATCTTGAGGGGGTCGTGTTGGCGAAGAACAACAGCCTGCTCGGCGTGGGCGGTCAACGCTCCACCGTTTCCCGTTCCGCACTGCGCGGTGGTCAGGCCGGAGGCAGGGGCGGCGCCGACGGCGACGCCCGCGAACGCAAGCAGGACCTCCTGCGCCGGCTTCGGGAGAAGCAGGAACAGCGCACGGACGAAGGCGCCGATAAGCAGGCCTGAACACGTTGCGACGGCCCCCGCGCCTTTCGGGACGGGGGCCGTCGTCGTTCCACGGGCCGCTCAGGCCGGCGAGTCGACCGGCCAGGAACGACCCTCGGGGGAGTCCAGCCACACCCGCTGTCCGCCCGAAGGCGTCACGGTCAGCCCGAACCGCTCCGGTTCCGGTTCGCCCAGGTCGCCCCAGAGCTCCAGGGCCTCCTCCACCTCGTCCCAGATGCTCCTGGGACCGCCCTGCTCGACCATCCACGAGGTGCCGTACGGGTAGATCCGGACCCAGGATTCGCCCTCCCGGTCGCACAGCCACATGCCCGAACCGGTGCCGATCCAGCGTCTGCGCATACGCCAGTCCGGGACCAGCACCGACAGGGCGAAGGCCGAGGGGAAGGCCATGAGCGGGGCCACCGGGTCGGCCTGGGTGAGTCGGTACTCGTCCGGTTGTCGGCCCGTGTCCCTGATCGGAGGCCGGATCGAATCGGGGGTGCGCAGCGGGACGAAACCCACCCCGGAGCGGAAGCGACCCGAAGCCGCTCCCTCCTCGTCGAACTCCAGACGCATCAGTACGCCCGCGTTCTCCAACAACCCCCACGGGCACACCACCAGGCCGCCCGGACGGATCTGCTCGGCCCAGGCCCGGGGCACCCGTTCGATCCCGCAGACGCTGATGATCCGGTCGTAGGGCGCGCCCGCCGGGTAGCCGTGCAGGCCGTCGGCCAGATGGGTCGTGGGGGAGAGACCGGCCCCGCGCAGCGCCTTGCGCGCGGTCTCCAACAGCCGTTCGTCGATCTCCACGGAGGTCACCGCGTGGCCTCCGAGCCGGTGGGAGAGCAGGGCGGTGTTCCAGCCCGTGCCGGTCCCCACCTCCAGGACCTCCAGACCCTCGGAGAGGTCGGCCATCTCCAGGACGCGGGCGAGCACGGTCGGCGCCGAGCTGGACGAGGTGCCGCCCTCCTTGACCGCCTTGCTCCGGCTCCGTGTCCCGGAGTCGTCCACCCGGGTGACGATGGCGTTGTCCGCGTAGACGGCGGCCAGCCACCGGTCGGGGTCGGTCTCGGCGTTCAACGTGTCGCCCCGGGTGGTCGACACACCGCTCTCCGGGATGAACAGGTGGCGGGGCACGGCACGGAAGGTCTCGACGAGCGCGGTGTCCGTCAGCGTGCCGTCCGCGATTATCGCCTCGATCAGAGCCGAGTTGCGCTCCTTGGCGGTCAACACGTCCTCAGTCCCCCGGTCTTCGCTGGTCGGGGGCGGTGTCGATGACACCGCCGGGAGTGATCTCCTCTTGCCGACCATCATTTCAACCCGTGTCCCGCCGTGCCCCGTTCTTCGTCCTTGCGGCTGGTGAAATCAGGACAACGGTGCCACCAAGTCCGCCCGACGGGAGAAGCGGTCGGGGTAGTCGACATAGCCGTGGGGGCCGGACGTGTAGTGGAAGTCCTTCTCCGCGATGGGCTCCCAGGGGAACCCGTCGGCGATCCGCTCGACCACGTCGGGGTTGGAGATGTAGGGGCGGCCGATCGAGACCAGGTCGGCCCTCCCCTCGGCGATCAGCGCCGCGGCGCCCTCCTGCGTGGTCTCCACGTGTTCCCCCGTGTTGCCGACGAGGGTGCCGTTCCAGTGGCGGCGGGCCTCGTCCAGGGCCGGGTGGTCCCGGACGTCGGCCACGTGCAGGTAGGCCAGGCCGAGCGGGGACAGGGCGGAGAGCAGGGAACGGTACACCGGGGTCGGGTCCGCCTCCACCATCTCGGCCTCCGGGTTTCCGGGCGAGAGCCGGATCCCCACCCGGTCGGCCCCGATGGCGTCGGCGGTCGCCTCGGCCACCTCCACCGCGAACCGGAGGCGTCCGGCGACGTCGCCGCCGTAGCGGTCGGTGCGCAGGTTGGTGTTGTCGGCCAGGAACTGGTGGATCAGGTACCCGTTGGCGCCGTGGAGCTCGACCCCGTCGAACCCGGCGCGGACGGCCGCCCGCGCCGCCTCGGCGTGGTCCTCCACGGTCCTCTCGACCTCCTCGAGGGTCATGGCCCGGGGGACGACCGGTTCGACCTTGCCGTCCAGGGTGTGCACGAGGGCGGTCCTGCCCACGGCGGAGGGCGCCGTGGGGACACCGTGGTCGGGCCGGTTCTCGGGGTGGCCGCCGCGTCCGGCGTGCATGATCTGCGCGAAGATCCGCCCCCCGGCCTCGTGCACGGCGGTGGTGACCCGGCGCCAGCCCTCGACCTGGGCCTCGGTGTGCAGTCCGGGTTCGGTGAGATACTGGCGGCCCTCGACGCTGGGCGTGATGCCCTCGGAGACGATCAGTCCGGCTCCGGCCCGCTGGGCGTAGTAGGAGACCATGAGGTCGCCGGGCACCCCGTCGCGGTCGGCGCGAAGACGGGTCATCGGGGCCATGAGGACCCGGTTGGGAAGGCGGATCGGGCCGAGGTCGTAGGCGGTCAACAGCGGGTTCGTGAGATTCCGTGCGGTGCTCATGGCAGGAGCGTAGAATCTGACACCCATGTGAGATTCAAGCCTTTGTGGCCGGTGTCACCCGGTCGGGCGAGACGGGGAGGCGCCGATGCGGATCGGGGAACTGTCCAGACGGACCGGGGCCAGCCCCCGCTCCCTGCGCCATTACGAGGACCAGGGGTTGATCTCCTCCCGGCGGACCCCGGGCGGACACCGCGAGTACGGCGAGGAGACCCTGGAAAGGGTCGACCGTGTACGCGGGCTCCTCGGCGCCGGCCTCAACCTCGCCACCATCCGCGACCTTCTGCCCTGCCTGTACGCGCGAGAACGCGGAGAGCCCGCCCCCGACCTCCTCGACCACCTGTGCGCCGAACGCGAACGGGTGACCCGCTCCATCCACGAGTTGGAGCACATGAGGGAGGCCCTGGACAGCGTCATCCACCGGAGCGCGGACGTCGGAGGGACACTCGTCGGAGGATCGCGGGTGGAGGCAGCGGCTACCCTCGCAGACAAGTGACACCAGCATCGACACCCAGCACCACGCGTGTGACGAGGAGACGGCCGTGAACCCTGGCGGAATGGACATGCAGGCCCTGCTCCAGCAGGCCCAGCAGATGCAGCAGCAGCTCGTGGAGGCCCAGCAGGCCCTGGAGGAGAGCGAGGTCGAGGGCACCTCCGGTGGCGGCCTGGTCAAGGTCAAGCTGAGCGGGCGCGGTCAGGTCGAGGACATCACCGTCGACCCCAAGGCCGTGGACCCCGAGGACGCCGAGGAGACCGCCCAGACCATCGCCGACCTGGTCCTGGCGGCCATCCGTGACGCGGAGGCCCAGGTCGAGCGTCTCCAGCAGGAGAAGATGGGCCCGCTGACCCAGGGCATGCCCGGTGGCGGCGGCATCCCCGGTCTCCCCGGGTTCTAGTCGATACCCGAGGCCGCCCGGTACGCGTCGTCCCGGTGGGAGAGAACCGGGACGACGCGGACACGACACGCGCACCCTCGGCCCAAGAGGTCGCCGGCCCCCGATACGGTGGAGGGCGAGGGGCGGAGAACGCCCCGCCGGGGCCCTCGCCCCGGCTTCGACCAGGCGGGTAGGCATGTACGAAGGCGCGGTACAGAATCTGATCGACGAGCTCGGGCGGCTGCCCGGCGTCGGTCCGAAAAGCGCGCAACGCATCGCCTTCCACCTGCTGTCCGCCGAACATGCGGACGTCAAACGCCTGGTCAACGCGCTCGTGGAGGTCAAGGAGCGAGTCCGCTTCTGCTCCATCTGCGGCAACGTCGCCGAAGAGTCCGAGTGCCGTATCTGCCGTGACCCCCGCCGCGACGCCGCCGTCATCTGCGTCGTGGAGGAGTCCAAGGACGTCGTCGCCATCGAGCGGACCCGGGAGTTCCGGGGCCGTTACCACGTGCTCGGGGGCGCCATCAGCCCCATCGAGGGCGTCGGCCCGGACGACCTGCGGGTCAAGGAACTCATGACCCGTCTCGCCGACGGCACGGTGACCGAGCTGATCCTGGCGACCGACCCGAACCTGGAAGGGGAGGCCACCGCGACCTACCTGGCGCGGCTGGTCAAACCGATGGGTCTGAAAGTCACCCGCCTCGCCAGCGGGCTGCCCGTCGGCGGCGATCTGGAGTACGCCGACGAGGTCACTCTCGGGCGGGCCTTCGAAGGCCGCCGAAGCCTGGAGTTCTAGGTCACATTTCCCCGTGATACGGGCGAAATATGAGTAACCTCCGCCTTAACGGGTAGGTCCGAGCGCTGGCGTGTCAAGACGCCACGCCCCTTCCATCGCAGGTCGGAGCGGGTGCGGTGTGCGTCCCTGATTACACTCCATTGTTAATTGTCTTGATCCCAACTCCTCAGGAGCATCGATCGTGGCCCTAATCGTGCAGAAGTACGGTGGGTCTTCCGTGGCCGACGCGGAAGCCATCAAGCGAGTAGCCCAAAGGATCGTGGCTCAGAAAAAGGCGGGACATGACGTCGTGGTCGTCGTCTCCGCGATGGGCGACACGACCGACGAACTGTTGGACCTGGCGGAGAAGGTCTCCCCGATGCCCCCGGCGCGCGAGCTCGACATGCTCGTCACCGCCGGAGAGCGCATGTCGATGGCGCTGGTGGCGATGGCCATCGAGAACCTCGGCTACGAGGCGCGCTCCTTCACCGGCTCCCAGGCCGGTGTCATCACCACGTCGTTGCACGGCAACGCCAAGATCATCGACGTGACGCCCGGGCGCATCCAGGAGGCCATCTCCGAGGGTTCGATCTGTATCGTCGCCGGGTTCCAGGGTGTCTCCCAGGACACCAAGGACATCACCTCCCTGGGTCGTGGCGGTTCGGACACCACCGCCGTCGCCCTCGCGGGCGCGCTCAACGCCGACGCCTGCGAGATCTACAGCGATGTGGACGGCGTGTTCACCGCCGACCCGCGTGTCGTGCCGACCGCGCGGCGCATCCCCCAGGTCTCCTACGAGGAGATGCTGGAGATGGCCGCCAGCGGCACCAAGATCCTGCATCTGCGCTGCGTCGAGTACGCGCGTCAGTACAACATCCCCCTGCACGTCCGTTCGTCCTTCAGCCAGAAGACCGGAACGTGGATCGTCTCGGAAGTCGAGGAAAGCGAAGGCATGGAACAGCCGATCATCTCCGGGGTCTCCCACGACCGGAGCGAAGCCAAGATCACCGTCGTCGGCGTCCCCGACAAGGTCGGTGAGGCCGCCACGATCTTCAAGGCGCTCGCGGACGCCGAGATCAACATCGACATGATCGTCCAGAACGTGTCGGCGGTCTCCACCTCCCGCACCGACATCTCCTTCACCGTGCCGAAGGACTTCGGCAAGCAGGCCGTCTCGGCCCTGAAGAAGGTCGAGGAGCAGGTCGGTTACGACTCCCTGCGCTACGACGACAAGATCGGCAAGGTCTCGCTGATCGGCGCCGGCATGCGCTCCTACCCGGGTGTGACCGCCCGCTTCTTCGACGCGATCGCCACCTCCGGCACCAACGTCGAGATGATCTCCACCTCGGAGATCCGCATCTCGGTCATCGTCGAGGAGGACCAGGTCGACGCCGCGGTCCAGGCCGCGCACAGTGAGTTCCAGCTCGACGCGGACCAGGTCGAGGCTGTCGTCTACGGAGGTACCGGCCGATGAGCAACCGTCTTCCCACCCTCGCCATCGTCGGCGCGACCGGTGCCGTCGGCACCGTCATGCTCGACATCCTCAGCAAGCGTGAGAACGTGTGGGGCGAGATCCGTCTGATCGCCTCCCCGCGCAGCGCCGGCAAGGTCCTGCGCGTCCGCGGCGAGGACGTCGTGGTCCAGGCCCTGGCCCCCGAGGTCTTCGACGGCGTCGACGTCGCCATGTTCGACGTTCCGGACGAGGTGTCCAAGGAGTGGGCGCCGATCGCCGCCGCCCGCGGCGCGGTCGCCGTCGACAACTCCGGCGCCTTCCGCCTGGACCCCGATGTCCCCCTGGTGGTGCCCGAGGTCAACGCGGACCAGGTCCGCAACCGCCCGCGCGGCATCATCTCCAACCCCAACTGCACGACCCTGTCGATGATCGTGGCGATCGGTGCCCTGCACCGCACCTACGGCGTCAAGGAGCTCGTGGTCTCCTCCTACCAGGCCGCCTCCGGCGCCGGCCAGGAGGGCATCGACGTCCTGCGCGACCAGATGGCCAAGGCCGGCGGCGACCGTTCCCTCGGCGACACCAAGGGCGACATGCGCGAGGCCGTCGACGAGCTGGGCCCGTTCCCGGCCCCGCTGGCCTACAACGTCGTGCCGTGGGCGGGTTCGCTCAAGGACGACGGCTGGTCCTCCGAGGAGCTCAAGGTCCGCAACGAGTCCCGCAAGATCCTGGGCCTGGAGGACCTGCGCGTCTCCGCGACCTGTGTCCGCGTCCCGGTGATCACCACGCACTCGCTGGTCGTGCACGCGACCTTCGACCGGGAGGTCACCGCGGACGCCGCCCGTGAGCTCCTGGGCGGGGCCGAGGGTGTCGAGGTCCTGGACGACCCGGCCAAGGGCGAGTTCCCGACCCCGAACGACGTGGTCGGCACCGACCCGACCTGGGTCGGCCGTATCCGCCAGTCGCTCGACGACCCGAAGTCGCTCGACCTCTTCCTGTGCGGGGACAACCTGCGCAAGGGCGCCGCGCTGAACACCGCGCAGATCGCCGAGGTCGTCGCCAAGGAGTTCACCCAGGCCTGACCCGGCCGTCCAGCGCGTGAAACGGTAGGGGCGGTGGCCCCTCTCCCAGCGTGGGGGAGGGGCCACCGCCTTCGTCGTTTCCGCTTCGTGGTCGGGGCCGCCGCTATCCGCGGATACGCGGGCGGCCGAGGGACAATTTGTAGAGGAGGCGGCACTGTTCGGCCGCGCCGATGAGGTCGGAGGTCTCCACGGGCCGGTCACCGCTGAAGTGGGTGCGCTCGACCACGAGGACGGGTACCCCGGGGGCGGAGTCCAGGAGGATGGCCTCGGAGTCGTGCAGCGCGCGCACGCCGACCTCCTCCACGACCCGGTCCACGGGGTAGCCCGCCGCGCCGAGCCGTTCGAGGGGACCGACGTCGGCGGCGTCGAACGGTGTGCGCAGGGTGCCCGCGGTGAGGACCGCGGGTTCCCAGGAGCGGTGCAGGGTGACCGGTCGGTCGGCGGAGAGCCCACGTGAGGTGGTGCGGTAGACCGGGTCCCCGTCGCGGAGCCGCAGCCGTGCGCCGAGACGGCCGGAACAGCGTTCCTGTTCGGTGCTGATCCGCTCACGTCCCAGCCGCCCCAGGCCGGAGCCCGAGGTGGCGTCGGTCCGGGACAGTCGGAAGATCTCGGGGACGGTGCGGACGAAGTAACCGGAGCCGGGTCGGGACTCGACGAGGCCCTCGGTCACCAGGAGCCGCAACGCGGTGCGCGAGATCTGCTCGCTGACCCGGTACGTGCGCGCCAGGCTGGTGCGGGAGGGAAGCCTGGCCCCCGGTGCCATCTCTCCGTCGAGGATGGGTCGGCGTAGTTGTTCGGCCAGCCAGAGATATCGGGGTTGCCTGGCCACCGGTCACCCGACCTTCGAGGTCGGCGGCCGATACGCCCGAGCCGTTCTCGAAGGGGGTCGGTGGTCGAGGATGTCAGGGGCCCGGTGGTCGCCGGTGCCGACGCCGGGCCTGAGGGAGGGAGTGAACCTGCCAGATCGCCGAAGCTCGCCCATGGTTCCAGTAAAGCAGCGGAAAAGCCTGGTGGGGGGTGCTCTCGGAAAGTGATCGTCCCTGCTCGGGTCGGGGGCGGTGGCGGACACGGGTGGAACGTGGCCGGGGAAACGCCCGAAACCAAAGGAATGTACGCTCCTGACCACCCCGATTATTACCCTATGTATTGAGGCAACTACGCATTGCTTGGGGGAGTCATGTTCACGAACCTGTCGGAGCTGTCGCGTCTGGCGGAACCGGGTGGCCGGGAGATCACCTGGCTGGGCGGTATCGCCGGCGTCCTCGTCCTGATCGTGTTCCTGGCCGTCCTGGTGCTGGTGATCGCGGCGATCGTCTCGACGTTGATGGACGCCGACACCTCCGGCGGCGGAAAGCTGCTCTGGGTGGTCCTCATCCTCTGGTTCCCCCTGTTCGGGGCGATCGCCTGGTTCGTGGTCGGGAAGAAGGGCCACCTCAACCGGCTCCTCGGCATCGACAAGGGGAAGGCTCGACACACGATTCCCACCAGTGTCGGCCAGCACAGCAACGTCGCGCCGCCCGACCAGACCGGGCTCGGCAACGCCTGACGCGACTCGCCCGGGCGAGCGTGTAGAGGCCCCGGGGCGGAGGGAGACCTTCGCCCCGGGGCCTCGTCGTGTCGGCGTGTTCTGTCCACAGCCTGTGGACAGAACACGCGGAGTCTTGACGCACCCCTGGCCGAGATGCCGGTGGAGGTGAGGGCGACCATGCGAAACGCATGGTGAAGTCATGCGGAGTGCCCTTCCCACGGACAAAGGAGAAAGGAAGGGATCCCCGGAGAAGGTGGATCGTGCTGTCGGTGGCCGACGATGGGGCCCCGGTGACGGGGGAGATCGTGCCGGGCACGGGGTTGAGGAGCATCGCCGAGCGCTGCGCCTGTCTCGGCGGGGAGATGAGGGTGGAGGCGGATCAGGGCGGTCGGTTCACCTTGACCTGCCGCGTCCCCGAGTGAAGGCCGGTTTTATCCGGCGGCCGACAACACGATGCCCCCGGCTGGTACCGGGGGCGTCATGGGTGCGGGTGGTTCAGGCCTGCTCGGTGTGGGTGGCGGTGAGCAGGGCGGTCCATTCCTCGGCGGGGAAGGAGAGGTGGCCGAGGTCCCTGTTCTGGGTGTCTCGCATGTGCACGATGGTGGGCGTCTCCCGGACCTCGACGCAGTTATTGGTTCCGCCGCTGTACGACGACTTGTGCCACTGCTGATTCATGCCTTGTCCAACCTCTTGATCTCTTCTCGGACATGCTCCAGGGAGCTGTCCGGGGCCGGCGCCACGGCTTGGAGCGCGGCGAACAGCATCCGGCGGTGTGCCACCTCGTCGGCCTCGGTGACGGACTGTCCTTCGCGGGCGTTCTCCACGTACCCCGAGTCTGGATTGTCCTGCGTCACGAGCACGCTGAAAGCTCTAGCGTTTCCTGGGTGCTTAGGGACATCCAGAGGGGCCACCTGAAGGTTCACGCGCTCCTGCTCCGCCAGTTTCGTGTTGTGTGCTCAGAATCCTTCGTGATTCCACACTCATGTTCGATGTCGCTCACAATCACGTTCGCACTTACGCCCATGTGACCAGGTCATCCATCATGTGAGTGTGCTTCAGGGAAGGTCTCCCGTGGAGGTCGATGCGCTGTGAGAAAGAACGTGAAATGGATTCTGAAAGAGTCGAAAGTGAGCGATATCGGGGTACTCCGAAGTCGAGTAGAGGGTTTCCCTCAACTGATTTCTAAATCCGGTGGCCTGGTGTCCCGACGGTCCCTCTCGGGGGTATCCGCATGAAGAGTTCCAGCGATCGAGGCAAGGGGAACCCGGGTAACCCGCAGGGAGGTTCCGAGGAGGAGTGGGCGCGGTTCGGGCTGCGGGTGAGGGAACTACGGGAAGCGGTCGGGCTCAGCGTCGGTGACCTGTCCACCAGGGAGATACGAGAAGGCTCCACGGTCCAACGGATCGAGAAGGGCGACACCGACGTCCCCCTCTACCTCGCCGAGTACCTGGACCGAAGGCTCAAAGCCCAGGGAAGCCTGGTCAACGCCTGGGCGCGCACGAAGCCCGACATCCATCTGGCCACCGGCGGCCGTCCCCATGACCGGTCGAGACCGCCACCCTGTGCGCGAGCGAGATGGCCGACAACCCCAGGGTCGCCCACCGCATCGAGCACGGGGTCCTCCCGCAGTGGATGGACGTGGCGCGGGAACGCCGTGAGCGCGAGGCCGCCGCCATGAACACGGCGCCCCCGCCGCCCCTGCCTCCACAGACCCTGACCCCACCCCATCGGACTCGGGCACGGGGACGTCACCGGGCTCCGAGCCGATGGTGCCGCCGGCGGGCCCTGTTCCACGGGGCGCTGTCGGTGCTCGGGGTGATGATCGCCCCGGTCATCGGGGCGTTTCCGTAGGAGTCCCTCAGGTTCGCTCGGGGGACGCCTCCAAGGTGGTGTAGGTTCCCTGGGCGTCGCGGACCGGGTACAGGACCTCGACCACGGCGGCGCGAGGGATCGGCCCATAGACATGGGGGAAGAGCACCTCCGCGCCGACCCCGGGCGGGGGAGCGGGGTCGGCGGCCTCCCAACGGACCTCGGCTTCGAGGTGATCCGTATCGACCACCAGGACCACCATCGGCTCCGCGGTCCGCGCGTAGAACCGGTTCGCCACCGCGAGCATGGTCGGCTCGTCCGGAGAGGCGTGCAGGAACCCCTCGGTGACGAGCGACTCCGCCTCGATGTCCCCGCCGGCACGCCAGCGGGACAGTTCGGTCAGGTGCAGGATGCGAGTCATGAGCCGGACGCTACACGTTCGGGCGCGGCCCTGACGTGGGGTCCGCTCGCCCCCGGCGGTCCAGAAGTGAGCACGGGCGTCGGTGCATCGGGGCGCGTTCTCCGGTCGGACGGTGGAGGGAGAACCCCCCCTGCCCGGCCGCTTCGGACGCGCTCGAACCAGCTGATAACGCAGGTGGAGGCGTGATTCACGTCTCGCCGTCCCACTCCGTCGGAATCCCGGTCCAGGGGCGGTCGCCCCGTTCGCTCTCCCCGAAAGGACACGGGTCGAGGTTTCCACATCTCGGAGTCACTTCTCGGACATTTGCTCGACTCAAGGGGGGATCGTCACTCGGCGTCATAAGAGGAATTCCTAATGTAATTCCAATAATTGACGATCCTGGATTGTCGCGGTCCGCGCGCCCAGGGCCAGCGATAACTCCCGCAAGAGCGCCTGAATCACGCTCTGGAAGATCAATTCAAACCGAAGGAGTCTTGAATCCTCTCTTCCCTGGCGCAGTGGACGACGCTAGGCTGCCAACCGCCGAGCGAGGGTTTCGCGGGGCGTCATTGGAACAGTCGCATGATCCTGCCAAGGGAGGTGAGGTGGCGATGTCCGTTGTCGGGATCATTGGATCCGGAGTGATGGGTAAGGACGTGGCCGTTACTTGCGCCGCCAGCGGGTATAACGTGGTGCTTTACGATCACGACCCCGGTGTTCTCGGGGCGACCGAAGGTGACATACGCACCCTCGTAAGGCGTTACCGGATGACGGCTCCAGAAGATCCTCGGTGGCGTGACAAAGGCATTCCCGGCCGTATTCGTATCACCGATGACATGGCGGAGTTCGCCGGGGCCGACCGGATCATCGAGAATGTCGTCGAGGACGCCGCCGTCAAGGAGGAGGTCCACCGCGAGCTGCGGGAGGTGTGCGGGGAGGGCCCCCTGATCGCGGTGAACACCAGCTGCGTCTCGATCACGAGGCTCGCGGCCCTGGCCGCACGGCCCGAGTCGGTGATCGGCATGCACTTCATGAACCCGGTACCGCTCATCGAGTGCGTGGAGCTCGTGCGAGGTCACCACACGTCCGACGAGACGGTGAAGCTGGCCGAGGGTTTCGTCGACTCGCTGGGGAAACGGCCCGTCGTCGTGCGCGATAGCCCCGGGTTCGTCTCCAACAGGCTGTCCCACCTGTTCATGAACGAGGCGGCGTTTCTCGTTCAAGAAAGGGTCGCCGACCCTGAACAGATCGACGAGATATTCACCTTGGGCTACGGGCACAAGATGGGGCCGCTCGCCACCGCTGATCTGATCGGTCTGGATACCGTCGTCGACTCTTTGCGGGTTCTGTACGACGATCTACAGGATCCGAAGTTCCGCTGCTGTCCGCTATTGAAAAAGATGGTCGACGCCGGACTGACCGGTCGTAAGAGCGGACAGGGTTTCTACACCTACGGTGTTTCTCGTTGAACGTGAAAGTCATGTGACGGTTCGCGCATGGGAGTGAAGCAGTCGGTGAAGATGGCGAAATGTGTCGTGTGGGATCTCGACGATACGCTCTGGAAGGGAACCCTCTCATCGGGTGACGAAGTGGTTGTGGATCCGCGGATTCTCGAGACCGTCAAGACGCTGGACGAGCGCGGCATCCTACAGTCCATAGCGAGCAAGAACAACCACGACGACGCCATGCGCAAACTCGAGGAATTCGGTCTCGCGGAGTACTTTCTCCACCCGCAGATCAACTGGAACAGCAAGTCCAGTTCCCTGACCGAGCTTCAGGCGAAGCTGAACATCGGTCTGGACACCTTCATCTTCATCGACGACCAGGAGTTCGAACGTGACGAGGTCGCCTTCGTCCACCCGGACGTCGAGACGATCGACGCCGCCGACCGGTTCCTGCTGACGGACCTGCCGCGGTTGTCCCCGGTCCACGTCACCGAGGACGCGAGGCGCAGGCGCCTGATGTACCGGGAGGGCGAACAGCGCGACCGGTCCGAGCTCGCCTTCCAAGGACCCCACGACGAGTTCCTGCGCAGCCTCGACATGGTCCTCGACATCTCCCCGGCCGGAGGGGACGACCTGCTGCGTCTGGAGGAGCTGACCCACAGGACCAGCCAGCTCAATTCCACCGGCATCCACTACTCGTACGACGAACTCGAGAAGCTCATCGACGATCCGGGCCATGACCTGTGGGTCTGTGAGCTGACGGACCGCTATGGCTCCTACGGCAAGGTCGGGATGGCGCTGGTGGAGAAGTCCGGCGACCAGTGGACGATCGCGCTGCTGCTCATGTCCTGCCGAACGGTCTCCAAGGGCGTCGGAACGGTGCTGTTGCAGTTCCTGGTCAAGCGGGCCGCGGAGCGCGGAGCCCGCCTCTTCGCCAGGTTCCGGCGTACGGACCGCAACCGCCAGATGCTCCTCACCTACCGGTTGGCGAACTTCCACGTCGTCTCACGTGACGGAGTGGACCACCTGTTCGAGAACGATCTCGAGATCGTCCGTGACTACCCCGACCACGTAAGGGTGAACGTCGATGCATGACAGCGGAACACCGGTCGATGCGGCTCCCGACATGGATGTTCGCGAGAGCATCCGGGGCTACATCAAGGACAACATCGCCTCGCTGGGCGAGGACGGCCTTCGAGACGACGACAACATCTTCGAGAAGGGCTTCGTCACCTCGATGTTCGCCATGCAACTTCTGGCCCACATCGAGAGCGCCTTCGACGTCGAGGTCCCCGACGAGCACCTGAACCTGCACCGTTTCAGCTCGGTCGAGCGGATGGCGGAGATGGTGTCGGAGCTGAGAGCGGTGCGCCGTGAGTGACCGTTCCCCGGACTCCGTCCTGAAGCGGGCCGAGGCCTTCGCCATGGAACTGGCGCCCCGCGCAGGTGAGTTCGACCGCGAGGAGCGGCTTCCACGCGAGGTCGTCGAGCGGATGGCGGACGAGGGTTTCCTCGGAGCGACGGTCCCGG
This sequence comes from Nocardiopsis sp. LDBS1602, assembly GCF_035818715.1. Classification (NCBI taxonomy): domain Bacteria; kingdom Bacillati; phylum Actinomycetota; class Actinomycetes; order Streptosporangiales; family Nocardiopsidaceae; genus Nocardiopsis; species Nocardiopsis sp. LDBS1602. The sequence continues at coordinate 122,772 of NZ_JAYLVW010000003.1, forward strand.
TCGAGTGGGGCGGCCTGGGCCTGACCCCGATCGAGTACGGCGAGCTCACCGAGATCATCGGCAAGGCGTGCGCTTCGACCCGCGCGCTGCTGACCGTTCACGCGTCCCTCGTCGCCCAGACCCTGGCCGGCAGGACGTCCCGAAGGATCAAGGAGAAGTACCTGCCCGACCTCGCGCGAGGCCGGAGGATCGCCTGCTTCGCGTTGTCGGAGGCCGAGTCCGGGTCCGACGCGGGGTCCGAGGCCGGAGGGATGTCCACGAGGTACACGCGGAAGGGCGACGTGTTCCTTCTGAACGGCCGCAAGAAATGGATCTCCTTCGCCGGAATCGCCGATGTATTCCTCGTCTTCGCCGTGGACAACGGCGTCGTCAGCGCCTTTCTCGTCGACCGGGACATGCCGGGGGTCGAGACGTTTTCGATGTCGGGGATGCTCGGAAACCGGGCTACGCACATGGCCGAGATCGTCCTCTCCGACGTAGAGGTCCCGGCTGAGAACCTCGTTTCGGGAATCGGTGCGGGATTCGCCTTCGTCGCCAATACGGCACTGTTCCACGGGCGCTACAGCATCGCCTGGGCGGGTGTGGCGCTCGCGCAGGCCGCCCTTGAGGAGATGTGCACGTACGCGGTCCGGCGTCGCCAGTTCGGCAGCAGGATCGGGTCGTTCCAGCTGGTACAGGGGATGATCGCGGACGCGGTCACCAGTGTGTCCGCCGCACGCGAGCTGTGCGTGAGGGCCGGGAGGCTGAGCGCCGAACGCAGCCCGGACGCGATCGCGGCGACGAACATCGCCAAGTACTTCTCTTCGACCGCCGCCTGCCGTGTCACTTCGAACGCGGTTCAGGTGCTCGGTGGGAACGGGTGTTGGAACGGATATCCGGCCGAGCGTTTTTTCAGGGAAGCGAAGATTCTGGAGATCATTGAGGGGACCTCGCAGGTGCAGGAGACGCTCATTGCTGATTTCGGTCTCAAAACTTTTTCCAGGAAAGGTTGACTCGGGAAAGATGTACAGCTTCTGCATTCTGGTCGCCTCCGGGTACGGGCGGCGGTGTCGATGACGACTCCATGGGTTCTGAGCGCACCGAGTAAGAGGGCCCTGCGCGATCGCGCGACACGGCTCCTGAGGAAGGTCGAGAAGGGGACGGCCGGTTCCTCGGGCGCGGCCGACTCCCTGGTGTCGACGCGCCCGGCACGCGCGCACCGGGCCGTCCTGCTGCCCCGCGGAGACGACTGGCGGGAGCCTTTGACCGCCGTGTCCAAGGGACACGAGGACCCGCGGGTGGTGTGGGGCGTCGCCGACCGCGACGAGCGGCCGGTGTTCATCTTCCCCGGGCAGGGCACGGTCTTCCCGGGGATGTGCGTCGACCTGTTGGAGGCCTCTCCCGAGTTCGCCCGGCGGATCGGCGAGTGCGCCGACGCTCTCGCCCCGCACGTCGACTGGTCCCTCGTGGACGTCCTGCGCGGCGCGGGCTCGGAGTCGGAGCTGCGGCGGCCCGACGTCGTGGAACCGGTCCTCTTCTCGATCATGGTCGCTCTGGCCGGCCTCTGGCGCTCCCATGGCGTCGAGCCGGCGGGTGTCCTCGGTTTCAGCCTCGGTGAGATCGCCGCGGCGTGCGTGACGGGTGCTCTGCCGCTGGACGAGGCCGCGCGTGTCGCCGTGCTGTGGAGCAGGGCGCACGTCCCGATGGTGGGCCAGGGCGGTATGGCGATGGTCGGACTGACCACCGAGGAGGTTCATGAGCGTTTCGGTTCCGGCGGATCCGACGCCATCGACGTCGCCGGGGTGTTCGATGCCCGTTCGGTGGTGATCGCCGGCACCGATCCGGCCGTCGACCGCATCGTCGAGGACCTGCGCGACGAGGGGATCTACGCCCAGAGGCTGTCCGTCGAGTTCCCCGCGCACTCTCCAAGGGTCGAACCGCAACGCGAGTCCCTGCTCGCCTCGCTCGGTCGTGTCTCCCCGCGGGAGACGGAACTCCCCTTCTACGCCGGTACCACCGGTGGACGTATCGACACCGCGGAGCTGGACGCCGAGTTCTGGTACCGCAATCTACGCAGTCCGGTGATGTACGAGCGGGCGGCTCGTGCCGTGCTCGCCGACGGCCACCGGACACTGGTGGAGCTCAGCGCCCACCCGGTGCTCGTTCGTCCCACGAAGGAGGTCGTCGCGGATCTCGGGAGCGACGCGCGGGTGATCGGCACCCTGCGTCGTGACCGTCAGGGGGCGTCCCGTTTCGTCGTCTCCCTGGCGGAGGCCTGGACGCACGGGGCGCCGGTCGATTGGAGCCGACCGCTGCCGGTGGACGACGACGCCACCGGGCCGACCGTGTCCACCGGGCCGGACGCGCCCTCCGAGCCGGTCGCGGCCGGCGGTGAGCTGGTCGACGCGATCGTCTCGTACATCGTCGGCGAACTGGAGGGCGGGTCCGCCGACGACGTCCTCCTGGACCCGGCGCTGCGCGAAGCGAACCTGTTCTCCCTCGGCCTCGACTCGATCCGGTTGGTCTCCCTACAGGCCAAGCTCGAGCGCAGGCTCGACATTCGCCTGGAGAGCACGTGCATCATCGACCACCCCGAGCCGATGGCGTTGGTCGAGGAGATACGGCGGACGCTCGATCCCCCCGACCGGGCGAGGGAACCGGCCCCCCGTCCGTCTCCGTCCCCCGCTCCGGCGGCGTCGGGCGGACCCGTCGCGATCGTCGGTATGGGGATGCGGCTGCCCGGGGGCATCGACGATCGGCGACGGCTCTGGGACGTGCTCATCGAGAAGACCGACGTCGTGGAGCCGATCCCCGAGGACCGATGGGCGCAGAGCTCCTTGGACACCGCTGAGGTGACCACCACGCAGGGCGGCTACCTGCGCGACGTCGACCGGTTCGACCCGGCGTTCTTCGGTATCTCGCCGAGCGAGGCCGAGCTGATCGACCCGCAGCAGCGGCTGCTCCTCGAGCTGACCTGGGAGGCCTTCGAGGACGCGGGCCTCGACCCGTACGCCGCGGGTACCGCCGGCCGGGTCGGAACGTTCGTCGGCATCTACAACAACGACTACCGCCAGGTCGGGCAGGACCTCGGATACTCCCACGAGGCGTACACGTACACCGGCAACATGGCCAACGCCGCCGCCGGGCGTATCTCCTACACCTTCGGTTTCCGGGGCCCCAGCATGGCGATCGACACGGCGTGCTCGTCCTCGTTGTACGCCCTCCACCTGGGCGGTCAGGAGCTGAAGCGGGGCGGATGCGACCTCGTCGTGGCCGCGGGCGTCAACCTGATCCTCAGCCCCGAGGGGCACCTGTCGTGGTCGAGGCTGGGCGCCCTGTCGCCATCGGGCCGCTGCCGCAGCTTCGACGACGGGGCCGACGGCTACATCCGCAGTGAGGGTGGCGTCGTCGTCATCCTCAAGCGGCTGGCGGACGCCGAGCGTGACGGCGACGACGTCCTCGCCGTCCTGCACGGCTCCGCGGTCAGCCACAACGGTCGCGGCGGCGGATTCACCGTACCCAGCAGCGTCGCCCAGAGCCAGGTGATCAGGGACGCGATGGCCGAGGCCGGGGTGGGGGTGGAGGACGTCTCCTACGTCGAGGCCCACGGATCCGGAACACCCATCGGTGATCCTCAGGAGATCAACTCCCTGGCCAGGGTCTTCGCGGGCCGTACGGAGAAGGTCGGCGTCGGCAGCGTCAAGTCGAACCTGGGGCACCTGGAGTCCGCAGCGGGCATGGCGGCGCTCTGCAAGGTCGTGACCAGCCTCCAGCACGGGCGTCTGCCGGCCACACTGCACTTCCGCGAAGGAAACCGCCTCATCGACTGGGACGACGCCCCGGTCGAGGTCATCACCGATGACGTTCCATGGGAGCCCTCGAACGGGCGCCGTGTGGCGGGGATCAGTTCGTTCGGCGTCAGCGGGACCAACGCCCACGTCATCGTCGCGGAGCACGAGAAGCGGCGGGAGGAGACACGGCCCACCCTCGGCGCTTCGGACACACCCCGTTTGCTGCCGGTCTCGGCGAATTCCGCCGAGGCGCTCCGGAGCGGGCTGCGCGGTCTCTCCGATTGGAGCGCCCAGAGCACGGCGGACCTCGGCGACGTGGCGCACACGTTGGGCAGGCGGCGCGGCCTGAAGTACCGGAGGGCCCTGGTCTGCGCCTCGATGGAGGAGATGCGGACCGTCGCCGGAACGGAATCCGCCGGAGAGATGGTCAAGGCCGACCCGCACGGGTCGGGGCCGGTGTTCATGTTCTCCGGTCAGGGGACGCAGTACCCGGGCATGGCCCGTGAGCTCTACGACCACGCGGAGGAGTTCCGGCGCGAACTGGACGAGCTCGACCGGGAGTTCCGCAGGGTCGCCGACATCTCCCTCCTGGAGGTCATGTTCGCCGAGGAGGAGGACGAGCGCTTCCGGTCGCCGATGTACACCCAGCCGATGATCTTCTCGGTCGGGTTGGCGCTCGCCCGATACTGGGCGAGCCGGGGCGTCACCCCCGCCGCGGTCATGGGCCACAGCATCGGCGAGTACGCCGCCTCCTGCTTCGCGGGGGCCATGAGCCGCGAACAGGCCGTCGAACTGGTCGTTCACCGGGCGCGCGTGGTCGCGGACTCTCCGGCCGACGGTTCGATGGCGACCCTTCTGTGCTCCGCCGAACGGGCGAGAGAGCTGCTCGCCTCCGCCCCGGACGTCTCACTGGCGGCCGTGAACTCCTCGGAGAACGTCACCGTCTCAGGCCCGGCCGACAGCCTGGCCGCGGTCCTGAAGGCCGCGCGTCGGAACCGCGTCTTCGTGGAGCGGCTCGACGTGTCGCATCCCTTCCACTCGGCACGGATGGCCTCGGCGGCGGAGAGCCTGCGGGATCGGATCCGCGGATGGGACTTCGACGCCCCGTCGATCGAATGGATCTCCACGCGGACCGCGAGGCCGGTCGAACCCGGTTCTCCGGTCGACGCCGACCACTGGAGTCGGCACATGGTCGAACCCGTCCTGTTCAAGGACGCCGTGGCCTGGGCCGTCCGGGCGGGTCTGCGTACCTTCGTCGAGATCGGCTCCACGGCGACGCTGGGCGGGCTCGTCGCCCAGGAGTTCGGTGACGACGTGGTGGTCCTCCCGAGTCTGCGCAAGGGCAGGTCCGACGTGCGGCAGTTCCTCGAGGGCGTCGGCCGGCTGTGGGAGCTGGGCGCCGAGCTCGACCTCGGCCGACCGTCTGGCACGGGGCGGCTGCTCCACGACCTACCGCACACCCCGTTCGACAGGCAACGGATCTGGTACCGAGACCGCACCGGAGAGGGTGGCGCGACCGTGGACGTCCGAGCCGACGACACCGTGACGGCCGACGTCACGCCGAGTGGTCCGACGAGCGGCTCCGCGGGGGACACCGCGGCCGTTCCCGCCGACGCCCCCCGCAGGCACGCCGAGGAGAAGGCCGTGGCGGAGGTCATCACGCGGGCGCTGAGCGAGGTCACCGGCGTGGCGACCTCGGAACTGGACCCGGACGTGGAGCTGTTCTCGCTCGGTGTCGACTCGCTCATGCTCGTGCAGCTCGGCAAGCGCATCGAGAAGCACTACGCGCTCGACATCCCGATCACCACGTTCTTCGAATCGCTCCACACGGTGGGACGGGTGACCGACTTCGTCCTGCGGAACCGTCCGGAGCCCGAACCCTCCCCGGAACCGGCGCCGGCGCCTTCGGTGTCGTCCGTGCCCGATCCGCGGCCGGGCGAGGCGTCGTCCCCGCCCGTCGCCGGGCCGGGCGGTACCTCGGCCTCCGGGATCGAGGCGGTGGTCCATTCCCAACTGGCCCTCATGCGGGAACAGCTCCAGGTGCTCGGGGGCACGGCGCCCGCGGCCGGCGCGGCCGGCGCACCGGAGCCGGACCTCGAGGCCGTGCCGCGGCGCCGGGCGCCGGGCAGGTCTCGCAAGGTCGGCGCGTACACCAACAACATCTCGCTGAGCGGCAGCAGGCTCACCGAACGGCAGCGGCGGTTCATCGCCGACTTCGTCGCCCGTTACACCGCCAGGACCGCGGGGTCGCGGGCCTATGCCGACTCCCACCGCCGGCACATGGCGGACTGGATCAACTCGCTCAACTTCGACACGGACCTGAGGGACACCTCCTATCCGTTGGTGTCCTCCCGCTCCCAAGGCGCCGCGTTCTGGGACGTGGACGGCAACCGGTACGTCGACACCGGGATCGGTTACGGCGTCCACTTCTTCGGACACCAGCCCGACTTCGTCGTACGCGCGGTGCGCGAGCAACTCGAGTCGGGGTTCGAGCTGGGCCCCCAGAACAGGGTCGCCGGAGAGGTCGCGGAACTGATCCACGACATGACCGGTGCCGAACGGGTCGCCTTCTGCAACACCGGTACCGAGGCGGTGATGGTGTCGCTGCGGCTCGCCAGGGCGGTCAGCGGACGGGACAAGATCGTACGGTTCACCGACTCCTACCACGGCGGTTCCGACGCGGTCCTGGCCGAGAGCGACGGAACCGATAGCGTTCCGCTGACCATCGGTATCCCCCCGGCCATGGTCGAGGACACCGTGGTTCTCCGCTACGGGGCCGAGGAATCGCTGGAGCGCATCCGCCGGCAGGGCGGCGACCTGGCCGCCGTGCTGGTGGAACCGGTGCAGTCCCGCAATCCGGGCCTGCGACCCGCGGAGTTCCTGCGCGAGCTCCGACGGATCTGTACCGAGCACGGGATCGCGCTGATCTTCGACGAGATGATCGTCGGCTTCCGGCTCGCACTGGGCGGAGCCCAGGAGTACTTCGGGGTCGAGTCCGACATCTCGCTGTACGGCAAGCTCGTCGGCGGCGGTATGCCGGTGGGCATCGTCGCCGGCAAGAGCACCTATCTCGACGCCGTCGACGGTGGAGGGTTCTCCGACGTCGACGATTCCCGGCCGGCGGTGCCGACGACCTTCTTCGCCGGAACGTTCTGCAAGCACCCCTTGACCATGGCCGCCTGCCGTGCGGTGCTGACCTTCCTCAAGGAGAACGGCGAGGAGCGGCTCGCCGAGCTGAACAGGTTCACGGACGACTTCGTGCGGAGGGCCAACGACTTCTTCGATCGGGAAGAGGTACCGATCCGGCTGTCGCACTGCGCCTCGATGTACAAGTACGAGAACGTGGCGCAGCGCGACATGGCCCTGATGACCCTGACCACGAACCTCTTCTTCAAACTGATGGCCCACCACGGCGTGTTCGTGTGGGAACGCCGGTCGGGGTACTTCTCGCTGGCCCACACCGAGGAGGACAAGGAACGCGTCCTCGAGGCGTTCCGGACGGCCGTGCGGGAGATCCGGGCCGGGGGCTTCGAATTCCGGCGTTCGCGGTCGGTCTCCCGCTCCGGTTCCGACGCGGTGGGCACCGGGACGGAGCCCGCGGCCACGCGGAGCGGGCCCCGCTCCATGGCGCTCTCCGCGGAGGAGAAGCGGGTCTACGTGAACTCCCGTATGCGTGGCGGGAACGAGGCCTACCAGGTCCCGGCCCGCCTCCACTTCGACGGATCGCTGGACCCGGACCGGGTGGACGCGGCCTTTCGCGCCATCGCCCGAAGGCACCCCAAACTGCGTAGCCGCTACGAGATCGATTCCGGAGACGTCGTCTGCCGTGTCCTCGAGGACATCGAGCCCGAGGCCCACCTCTTCGACGGGGCGGGACCGGAGGAGATCGCGGACGTGATGAACGCTCCGCTCGACATGACCCGGGCGCCGCTGTGGCGCTACGGCATCGTCGTCGGCGAGGACGGCACCGATGACCTCGTCGTCTCGTTCCACCACGTCATCGTCGACGGCCGGGGGTTGGAACTGATCATCGGCGAGCTCGCCGACCACCTGTCGAACGGGCGTCCGACCGACACCGAGGAGCCCGCGGGCTACGAGGAGTACGTACGGATCCGATCCGAGCTGCCCGATCGACCCGATTACCAGGACCACCGGCGGTGGTGGCTCCGCGAGTTCGAGACACCGCCCCCTCCCCTCGCGGTCCCGACCGACGAGCCCCTCCCCGCCATCAACGACTTCAGCGGGGGCCACCACTACACGCGCATCGACCCCGAGGTGCACGAGGCGGCCACGAAGGTCATTCGCGAGCACCGGACGACACCGTTCTTCTTCTACCTGTCGTTGTGGTCTGTACTGCTGGCCAGGACGAGCGGCGAGAGCGACCTGTGCGTCGGAGTGCCGTTGGATCAGCGTTCCCTGGGCTCCTTCGAGGGCACGGTCGGGATGTTCGCCCAGTCGCTGCCGCTGCGGCTGAGGCCGGACTCCGGTACCCGCCTGTCGGATCACCTTCGGCGGGTACGCGACACGGGTCTCGCCGCGATCGAACACGCGCACTACTCCTACGAGACGTTGATCGAGGAGTTGGACCTGGAGCGCGACCACGGACGCAACGCCCTGTACGACACGATGTTCATCTACACGAACGCCCGGGGGCGCGCGCACAGGTTCGGTGATCTCACCGCCACCACCGAGGACTTCGGCATGCGCGGCTCGATGCTCGCCCTGACCCTGGAGATCACCGAGCGCGACGGTGGTCTGTTCGTCGACCTGAACCACTCCGGCGTGTTCGGCGAGCGGAGAATCGCCGATCTGATGGCCCGGTTCCACGCACTCGTCGCGCAGGCCGTGCGGGACCCCGATCGCAGGATCGGTGAGATCCCGCTGATCGACGACGACACGACGGAGCGGCTCCTGTCCTGGGGCTCCGGTCCGCGTACGACCGACGTGCCCGGCCTCGCGGAGCTGTTCGACCGGGTGTTCACCGAGCACGCCGACCGTCCGGCGATCCGTTTCCAGGACGAGGTGACGACGTACGCCCAACTGTCCGAGAGGGCCGGGCGGCTCGCCGCCCTGCTCCGTGACTCCGGGGTCGAAAGGGGGGATCCGGTCGGGCTGCTGCTGCCACGGTCTCCGGACCTCGTGGCCACCATGCTGGCCGTCCACCGGGTCGGTGCCACCTGGCTGCCGTTGGACGTGACCGATCCGCCGGCGCGGCTGCACTCCGTGATCGAGGTCGCGAAGCCGACGAGGATCCTGTGCCTTCCCGAGAACGAATCGGTCCTTCCACCGGACGGGAGGGCGCTGACGATCCGTGACCGGGACCTCCCGGAGACGGTCGTACCGGAACCCTCGGAGGACGACCCCGACGGTCTCGCGTACATCATCTTCACCTCCGGTTCCACCGGTCGCCCCAAGGGAGTCACGGTCGCCGACGACGCGCTGGCCAACTTCCTCTGGGGCATGCCCAAGGCGCTGGACTGGGAGGAGAACGTGACGACGGCGTGCCTGACGACCCCGTCGTTCGACATCCATCTCCTCGAGACCCTGATGACCCTGGTCACCGGTGGAACCGTGGCGATGGCGGGCGAGGGGGAGGCACGGACACCGGCGGAGATCGCGGAGTTCGTGGCCGCCAACGGCGTCGCCTACATGCAGATGACGCCGAGCCGCCTGCGCATGCTGTGCGCCGACCCGGACGCGGCGCGCAGGGCACTGGCGCCGTTGGAGAGGCTCGTCGTCGGAGGCGAGGCCTTCCCCGAGGACCTGTTGCCGGATCTGCGGGCCGGGACGTCGGGCCGGATCTTCAACGTGTACGGGCCCACCGAGACCTGTATCTGGTCCAGCGTCAAGGAGCTCACCGGCCAGGCCCCCGTCACCATCGGTAGGCCCATCGCCAACACCACCTTCTACGTGCTCGACGACGACCTCCAACTCGTCCCCGAGGGCACCGAGGGCGCCCTGTGGATCGGTGGCCGCGGAGTGTCGCCCGGGTACCTGTACCGTCCCGAGCTCACCCGTGAGGCCTTCCGCGACGACCCCTTCCGAGAGGGCCGGATCTACAACAGCGGGGACCGCGCCCTGTGGCACGACGGTGAGGTCCGCTGCCTCGGTCGGCTGGACAACCAGGTCAAGGTCCGGGGGCACCGCATCGAGCTCGAGGAGATCGAGCAGGCCCTCACCGAGCACGTACACGTGGTCGGGGCCGGGGTGATCGTGGACGAGGTCTCGCCGGGGAACCGGGTCATCCGCGGGTTCTACGAAGTACGCGAGGACGCGGAGGTCGGGCCGGAGTCGCTGAAGGACTTCCTGAACGGGAGACTGCCCGGCCACATGGTCCCGGCCACGCTCACGGCGGTCCCCGCCGTGCCGATGACGACGAGCGGCAAGATCGACCGCCCGGCCCTGGCCCTCCTGGAGGCCGTACCGGTCGGTGGCGGCCGGCCGGACGAGCCCTCGGAGGTGAGCGAGGACCTTCTCATGGCGTGGAGGTCGGTGCTCGGCGACGTCCCGTTCGGCCCGGACGAGAGCTTCTTCGACCTGGGAGGCAACTCGTTCAGCCTCATCCTGCTGCTGGAGAAGCTGAACGCCGCCTTCCCCGGGACGCTCGACGTCAGCGACCTGTTCGCCGAACCGACTCTCGGAGGGCAGCAGGAACTCCTGGAGCGGAGGTCGGCGCGGAGCCGCCCGGCCGACGCCCCGACCGACAGCGGTGTGCGGCCGCCCGAGGACTGGTTCGTGCCGGGCCGGGGCGTCGACGGGACCGCGGAGGTCGCCCTGCCGGACCGGGTGCGGTCCGCGCTGCTGCGGCACGGCACGGGCGACGGGGCCACGGCGCGGGCCCTGGCGCACGCCGCGTTCGCGTTGACCGTCGGCAAGGCACTGTCCTGTGACGACGTCACGCTCCACGTGGCGACCGCCCCCGGACGGGTCGCCGCGGTCACCTTCGACCTCGTCGGCCGGACCGACCTCGCCGAGCTGGTCGACGATCACCTGCGATCCGTCGGCGACGCCGACCGCGAGGTGGAGCTCGACCGGATACGCCCGGGTCGCGGCGACGGCGCCAGGGTGACCATCGCGTGCACCGATCGCGCACGAACGGAGGAGAGCGAGCTCCTCCGGTACGCCGACCTCGTTCTGGGGACCGACGTGACCGCGCGGCCGGCGACCGTGGCGCTCGCCCACCGGGGGGAGATCGCCCCCGAGGCCGTACACGGACTGCTCGACGGCTACGTGCGGCTGCTGGGGCTCCTCGCCCCGCCCACCGGAGACTCCGGTTCCCGCACCCCTCCCCGTGCGGTCGACACCACAACTGGACACGCGCACGCACCGGACCGGAAGGATCAGTCATGACCAACCTCGCGCTCCTGTTTCCCGGCCAGGGGTCCCAATTCACCGGAATGGGTCGTTCCTGGTTCGAGTCGGAGAGCAGCGTTCGAGAACGCTTCGACCAGGCCTCCGAGATAGTGGGTTACTCGCTCGCCGATCTCTGCTTCACCGGACCCGCGTCCGAGCTCACCCGGACGCGGCACGCGCAGGTCGCGCTGCTGGTCCTGAGCTTCGGTATGTACGAGGTGATCAGTAGGGACCGCAGGCTGCCGGTCACCCACATGGCCGGGCACAGCCTGGGCGAGATCACCGCGCTGCTCGCGGCGGGAGCGATGGGCTTCGAGGACGCGGTGCGGCTGGTGAAGGTCCGGGGCGAGGCCATGGAGGCCTGCACCACCGCCGGTGACACGGGCATGATCGCCGCGCTCCGGACGCCGGCGGCCCAGGTCGAGAAATGGGCCGAGGAGTTCAACTCCGACGGCCACGCGGTACAGGTGGCCAACTACAACGCCGAGCAGCAGACCGTGCTGGCCGGCACGCTCGAAGAGCTGCGGGGGATGGCCGGCCTGCTCGAGGAGCGTGGCGCCAGGGTCGCCTGGCTCAACGTGGCGGGCGCCTTCCACAGCACGCACATGGCCGACGCCGTCCCCGCGTACGCGGCGGAGATCGGGAGGATCGGGTTCACGGAGCCGACCGTCCCGGTCTGTAGCACCGTCACGGGCCGGGTGTACGAGAGCGTCGAGGAGATCAGGGGAGCCCTCTCCGAGCAGCTCACCAGCCCGGTCCGGTGGGACGCCGTCATGTCGACGCTGACCGCGGACGGTGTCGGGCTGTGGATCGAGGTGGGGCCGAAGAACGTCCTCGGCAAGATGGTCGCCGGTGCCGTCGAGGACGCGCGTGCCCACAGCCTCGGCGAGGACGCCGAGGGGACGTACGCGGCGCTCGATCGGGCCATCGAGGAGCGGAGGAACCGCCCCGGTCTCGTAGGCCTGTGCCTGGGAGCGGCCGCCGCGACCCGGAACAGGAACTTCGACGACGACGAGTACGCCTCCGGTGTCATCGCGCCCTACCGCCGGCTCCAAGAGCTCGCCTCCACCGAGGACGAGGAGCTCACCGACGCGGGGAAGAGGGAGGCCCTCGACCTGCTGCGCACGATCATGGGGACGAAGGGCGTCCCCGAAGCCGAGCAGCGGGAGCGGATCACGTCGATCCTGCGGCGCACCGGCGACTCCGCGCTGCTCGAGCCGACCGGAGGGGCCGTCTCATGAATCCCCTGCTGTCCATCGGCGACCTGGACCTGGCCGACCTCCCCGAGGACGCCGAGGTGCGGATCGACCACTCCGGGGTCGGGAGTCGGGATACCCCGATCGCCATCATCGGGATGAGCGGGCGGGTGGGCGACGCCGCCGATCTCGACGAGTTCTGGGAGATGGTCGTGCGAGGCGAGCGCGGCCACCGGGAGCTCTCCGAGGAGCGGCGCGCCGACGTCGACGCCTACCTGGCCGCCCGGGGGGCGCGACGACCCTCCCCCGAACGCTACTGGAACGGCACCCGCCTGCCCTCGGTGGCCGGATTCGACTACCGGTTCTTCTCCATGTCCCGGCAGGAGGCCCGGGCCGTCGATCCCGACCAGCGGATCTTCCTCGAGACCGCCTGGGCCGCGCTCGAGGACGCCGGGCACCTGAACACCGAGATCCAGGGCCGGAGGGTCGGGGTCTACGTGGGCATGTCGAGCGACTTCGGCGAGGACTATCGGACGATGATCCAGGCCGTTTCCCCCGACGCCCCGGAGATCTCCGTCGCCGGAAACGTCAAGTCGATCATCGGGAGCAGGATCGCGTACCTGCTGAACCTCCGGGGCCCCTCGATGCTGGTCGACACCGCGTGCTCCTCGGGCCTGGTCGCCGTCCACACCGCCTGCCGCGCGATCCAGCGCGGGGACTGCGGCATGGCGATCGTCGGAGCCGTCAACAGCGACCTGCTCCCGGTCGTGGACGACGGCTCCGGGATCGGCATCAAGGACCTACAGGACACCTCGTCCCGGGACGGCCGCACGCGGACCTTCGACCGCAGGAGCGACGGGACGAGCGCGGCCGAGGGCTGCGTCGTCTTCGTCCTGAAGGCGCTCGATCGGGCACAGCGCGACGGCGACACCGTCCATGCGGTCATCCTGGGCGGCGCGGTCAATCAGGACGGCGCCTCCAACGGCATCACCGCGCCCAACGCGGACGCCCAGGGCGACCTCATCGACGCGGCGCTCGCCGACGCCGGTGTCCCCGCGGAACGGATCAGCTTCATCGAGGCGCACGGCACCGCGACCCGCCTGGGCGACCCGGTGGAGATCGGGGGTATCGAGCGGGCGTTCTCCCGTCACACCACGCGGAAGCAGTTCTGCGGGATCGGCACGGTCAAGACGAACATCGGCCACATGGACAACGCCTCCGGACTGGCGGGCCTGGCCAAGCTGGTGTTGTCGATGAGACATCGGACCCTGCCGGCGAGCCTCGGGTTCGAGGACCCCAACCCCAACATCTCCTTCCCGACGTCTCCGGTGTACGTCAACGACCGCACGGTGCCGTGGGGCGGCGACCCGGACGAGACCCTGTACGCGGGCATCAGCAGTTTCGGCCTGAGCGGGACCAACTGCCACCTCGTGGTGCGCAGCGCGGATCCGGACCCCGGACCCGAGCGGGTCGCCGCGACCGGTCCGATGCTGCTCCCGTTGAGCGCGCCGGACACCGAGGGCCTCAAGCGGCTGGTGGAGCGCTATCGGCGGTTCCTGGGCGGACGTGACGTGCACCTGGCGGATCTGTGCCACACCGCGTCGACGGGGCGCATGCACCACCGGTCCAGGGTCGCCTTCGTGTGCGAGGACCGGGAGGAGTTGCTGACCCTCCTCGAACGCTTCGCCGACGGCACGGACGGCACCGACGACATCGCCACCGGGGAGTTCCGACTCGCGGCCGCCGGCGGCGAACGACGCGATCCCCGCGGCCTCACCGCCGACGAGAGGAAGCGGCTGAGCCGTGAGGCGGCACGGTCGCTCGACGGAGGGGCACCCGACCGCGACGGTCTGCGGCGCCTCGCCCGCCTCTACGTCCGCGGCGCCGACGTCGACTGGAACAGGGCCGCCTCCCCGGGCGCCCGCCGGATCCCGTTGCCGACCTATCCGTTCGAGCCGTTGCGCTGCTGGCTCAAGACCGACGGCGGGGAACGCCGCGGCGGGCCGGGCGCGGAACTCCACCTGGTGCGTTCCCTGGAGTCGGACATCGCCGTGTGCGAACTCTCCCCACGGCGGTTCTGGGAGCTGTCCGAGCACCGGATCGACGGGGTCGGCGTGCTCCCCGGCACCGGGATCCTGGAACTGCTCGTGCGGGCCGCCCGCGGCCTCGGCCACGGTGGTTCCGGGATGAGGCTGCGCGACCTTCGGTTCCTCACGCCGCTCGCGGTCGACGACGGTACCGAGGTCGAGGTCCACATCGTCTTCGGGCAGGCCGATACGGACGGCGGAGTCCGCCAGGTGACCGTCGCCGCACGGGGCGCGGACGGCGCGTGGGTGCGCAACGCCACCGCCGAACTCGTCACCGAGCCGGACATCGCGGTACCGGAGCCGGTCGACCTCGCGGGGGTGCGGAGCCGAATGAGCCGCGCACTGCATTACGACGACCGGCTCGACCTCTCCAACGGACTGACACTGGGCGAACGGTGGACCGGGAGCCTGCGGGGCGGTCGGGCGAACGCCGACGCGACCGAGATGCTCTACGAGCTGGAACTGCCATCGCGGTACCACGGTGAGACCGACGACTACTTCCTGCACCCGGCGCTGCTCGACACCCTGATCAACGCGGCCAACGGCCTCTACGACGACGAACGGCTCTACCTTCCGCTCTCCTACGGCGAACTGACGGTCCACGGGCCGCTGCCCGCCCGCGTACTGGCGCACTTCCGCAAGCGTCCCACCTCGGTCGAGGGACGGTTGTACGCGTTCGACGTAACGGTCACCGACCCCGACGGTCGGGTCGTACTGGCGGTGGACAACTACTGCGTCAAATCGGCGGTCGGCCTCGACCTGGGCGGCTCCGGTGGATACGGGCACGTGCAGGGCTACCGGAAGGCCTCACCACCGGTCGAGGTCGGAACCGGGGACGCCCCGACGGGGACGGTCCTGCTCTGCGGCGACTTCGGTCCGATGCTCGACGACCTCACCGACGAGCTCCGGTCGGCCGGTCACGACCACCTGCACGTGGCCGACACCGCCGCCGTCGACCGGATCGACGAGGGCCGCGCGTTCGCCTTCGCGATCCTCGCCGGTGTTCCGGAGGACGACGGCACGCCCCTGGCCGAACGGGCGGTCGAGCCCGTGGAGAGGACCGTCTCCCTGCTGAAGGGGCTGGCCGCTCGTCGGCCGGAGCTCGGCGCGGGTCTGCTGGCCGTGACCCGGAGCGCGCTCGCCGTCACCGGTGAGGAGTCCGTCGATCCGGGGCAGGCCGGTGTGCTCGGCCTGACGCGGATCGCAGCCCTGGAGTATCGGGCCCTCGGGATCCGCTGCGTCGACATCGACGAGCACACCCCGCCGAAGGCCCTGATCACGGAGGCACGCGCCACCGATCGGCCGCCGCTGCTGTTCTATCGCGGGGAGCGGCCCCACGAACCGGTCGTCGAGCGGCACGCCGTGGTGCCGCGGGACGAGACGCCGGGGCCGCCCCCTCCGGACGGTGCCGTCATCATCTCCGGTGGCACGGGCGGCCTGGGCGCCGCGGTGGCGCGGGACCTGGCCGAACAGGGGTTCCGGAACCTCGTCCTGCTGGGCTCGGAAGGGCGGGACCCCGCCTCCGCTCCTCCGTTCGGACCGCAGGACGACCCCGCCGTCGCCGAGGTCCTCCGCCTGGACATGGGAGACCCGGAGGCGGTGGAGCGCACCGTCCGCGAGATCAGGGAAAGGTACGGACGGATCGGGGGAGTGATCCACCTCGCGGGACGGCCGGGCGTCGGATTCCTGCACACCAAGACCATCGACGAGTTCATGGCCGTGTACCGACCGAAGGCGCTGGGCGGTATCGCCCTCCATGAGGCGACCCGGGACGACGATCCGCGCTTCTTCGTGGTGTTCTCGAGCGTCTCCGGGCTTCTGCCGATCCACGGCCAGACCGACTACACGGCCGCGAACCTGGTGCTCGACAGCCTGGCCCAGTACCGCGGCGCGCGGAACCTGCCCGCGCTGAGCGTCCAGTGGCCCGCGTGGCGGGAGGTCGGGATGGCCGAGCGCCTGGGCGCCGTGGACGAGGACGAACTCTTTCCTCCGTTGGATCCCGCCGAGGCGACCGGCCTGCTCCGGGAGCTCATGGCGGGTGAGGGGCGGCCGCCGGTCATCATGCCCGGCAGGAAACGGCCGGCGGCGAACGTGGCGGAGCCGGCACGGCGGGCGGACGGGCCCGGCACGGCCGGGGACCGGCCCGTCTCCCTCTACGGCCTGGACCACGTCGGGGAGATCGAGCGGGCCGTCGCCGAGATCTGGGCACGGACGCTCGACGTCACGGAACTGGACGCCTACGACGAATTCGTCTCCCTCGGCGGCAATTCTCTGCTGACCTCGCAGATGTTGAAGCTCTACGACGAGCGTTTCCCCGGCCTCATGGACATCACCGACCTGTTCCGATTCCTGACGATCGCCGACCAGGCCGCGTGCGTCGCCTCCCGCCTCGGCGCCGGAGGGGACGGTACGGGCGGCGGGGCGACGCCGACGGACGACACGGCGGGCGCCGACGACCTCGACCGGCTGCTGGACATGGTGGAGCAAGGGGAGATCACGGTGGAGGAGACCCGTGGACTTCTGTAGCTGGACCGCGCTATTTCGACAGAATCGGGATGCCAGATGGACAAGGTGAAGGCTTTCATCCTCGAGCAGGTCGCGCAGCGGCGGATCGGCAAGGAGGAGGCGAAGACGCTGTTGCAGGAGGTGACGACCTCGTCGTCCCCCCGGCCCGACATCGCCGTCATCGGGATGGCCGGACGCTACTCCGCGGCCGGGAACGTCGACGAGTTCTGGGACTTCCTACGGGAGGGCAGGAACAGCGTGCGCGACTTTCCGCGCTCCCGCAAGGAGGACATGTACGAGGTCCTGCGGAACCCCTACTACTCCGAGGTCATCCTCGGTTCGGTGGTGGACGGTGCCGACCTGGACCGCATCTATTCGAAGAGCGGTTATCTGGACCGGATCGACCGGTTCGACGCGCGCTTCTTCGGTATTCCGCCGCTGGAGGCGGATTACATGGACCCGTACCAGCGGATCGGACTGGAGACCGCGTACGAGGCGCTCGAGAACGCGGGATACGGCGGCGACGGCGTCCGCGGCACGCGGACCGGGGTCTTCCTCGGGCGTGACCAGACGAACTACTCGTACTACCGCATGTTCTCCGAGCGTGATCCGATGCAGCTCTCCGGTTCGTGGGAGGGGCTGGTCGCCAGCCGGATCTCCTACGTGCTGGATCTGACCGGCCCGTGCCTGATGACCGACACCGCCTGCTCCGCGGGCGCGGTGAGCATCCACCAGGCCGTCCAGTCGTTGCAGGCCGGCGAGTGCGACATGGCGCTCGCCGGTGGGCTCAACATGTCGCAGGTCGGTGAGGTGAAGGCCGCGTACATGTCCGGGGCGACGATGGACAGCGTCGAGTCCCATGACGACACCGTGCGCACCTTCGACGCCCGGGCCGACGGGACCGTGTGGGGCGAGGGCGCCGGCATGGTCGTCCTCAAGCCGCTGGCGCGCGCCTTGTCCGACCGGGACCACGTACTGGCGGTCATCAAGGGTTCGGCCATCAACAACGACGGTATGTCCAGCGGGATCACCGCGCCGAGGGCCGAGCAACAGGAGCGGGTCATCCTCGACGCCTGGTCGAGGGCGGGCGTCGACCCGGAGACGATCACCTACGTCGAGGCCCACGGCACCGGTACCGCGCTCGGAGACCCCATCGAGATCAAGGGTCTGTCGGACGCGTTCCGTCGACACACCTCGCGTCGGCAGTTCTGCGGGGTCGGGTCGCTGAAGACCACCATGGGACACATGGTGGGCGCCTCCGGGGTGGCGGCCGTCACCAAGGTGGTCAAGGCCCTCGAGACGGGCGTGCTGCCCCCGACGGCGAACTTCGAGGTACCCAACCCCTACATCGACTTCCCCGAGAGCCCGCTCTACGTCCACGACCGTCTTTCGAGTTGGGACACCCCCGCGGGGACCCCGAGACGCGCCGCGGTCAGCTCGTTCGGCTTCGTCCGGACCAACTGCCACCTGGTACTGGAACAGGCCCCCGCGTACCGCCCCGCGGAGCAGAGCAGACGGCGCTACTGCCTCACCGTCAGCGCCCGGACCGGCGAGGCCCTGGACGAGCTGCTCGAACGCTACTCCGCGATGCTCGCGGAGAGCGCGTGGTCGCTCGCCGACATCTGCTACACGTCCAACGTCGGGCGCGCGCACCACGAGCACCGGCTCCTGATCACGGCGGAGAGCAAGGAGCAGCTCGCGGAGGCCGTGGACCGGGTCCGCGCCCGGGGCCTGGGCACCGACGAGGACCAGGGCGTCCACTACGGGGCGCACACCGTGGTCAGCGACAAGAAGGGCGTGTTCTCCCCCGGGGACGTCACCCGGCAGTCGCTGGAACGCCTCTCGGCCGAGGCCGACGCGGTCGTCGCCGATCGGACGTCCGGCGAGGAGAAGACGCTCGACAGGCTGGCCTCCCTCTATGTGCGGGGCGCGCGGGTCGACTTCGCCGCGTACCACCGGGGGGACGCCCGACGGCGGGTTCCGCTGCCGACCTATCCGTTCGCGCGGACCCGCCATTGGGCCAGGCCGCTGCGGACCCGGGTGCGGGACTTCAGGAGCTCGGAGGCCCACCCGCTGCTCGGCACCGAGGTCGGTCGGACGGACACCGGTGCCGTGTTCGAGAACACGCTGTCGGTCGAAAGGCACTGGGTACTGGCGGACCACCGGATCGATCGCAGGGCGGTGGTGCCGGGCACCACGTACCTGGAGATGGCCAGGGCCGCCTACGCCGCCGTCGCCGGAGCCGGAGCCGTACGGTTCCAGGACGTGGTCTTCCTCATGCCGCTCTCCGTCGACGCCGGCTCCGAGGCGGCCGTCCGGACACGGCTCGACCGGTCGGGCGACGACTACACGTTCCAGGTGCTCAGCAAGGACGGAGAGGACTGGATCCCGCACGTCGAGGGCAGGGTGGGCGGGGCGCCCGCCGAGGAACGGCCGGGCACCGTGGACGTCCCCGCGGTGCGGAACGCGGCGGCCCGGACGGTCGACCCGGTCGCTTTCGAGGCCGACACCGGCGTCTTCCGGTTCGGTCCGCGCTGGGACTCCGTACGCGCGGAGTGGCGGGGCGAGGATCGGACCCTGGCGTTGCTGCGGCCTCGGGAGGGCGTCGACGCCGAGACCGAGGTCTACGGACTGCACCCGGCGATGCTCGACAACGCGGTCAACGTCAGTTCGCAGAGCGAGGGCCGGACCTACCTGCCCTACATGTACAAGGACTTCGTCCTGCACCGGTCGGCACCCGAGTCGTACTACTCGCTGGTGCGCACGGTCCGCGGTGCCCCCGGCGACGAGACGATCACCTTCGACATCGACCTGCTCGACCTCGACGGCGCGGTCTTCGGAAGGATCGGCGGCTACACCGTCAAGAAGGTCGACTGGACACGCTTCAGCGTCACGGGACCCCGTCGCTTCCTGCGGGTCGGCTGGACGGAGACCGAGCCGCCCGAGGAGCGGGAGGACCCGGACGCCGTCTGGGGGGTCGTGGTGGGCGAGACCGCGGCCGGCCATGAGCTCATCGGAGCGTTGACCGAGGCGGGGGTGCGGGTCCTCCCGTGCCACCTGGGATCGGGCGCGCCCGACGAGGACGACGTACGGGCCCTGTGCGCCCGGCTGCGTTCGGAAGGGGCCCAAGGCCTGCTGTTCGCCGCCGACCTCACCGCCGACGAGGGGCTCGCCCACGCGGACCGTCGCGGCGGCGGCGTCGACGCTCTGTTCGAGCTGTACAAGCAGCTTTTGACCCACCGGGTCAAGCTCCCCCTCGGGCTGCGGGTGCTCGGCGGCAACGCCTGGCGGGTGACCGACGACGACACCGCCACGGACCCCTACGCGGCGGCCACCGCGGCACTGGCCATGGTGATCGGGCAGGAGCACCTGCCGGTCGGCGTCCTCGACGCGCCGCCGGGTACGGACACGGATCTGCTGGTCCGCGCGTGCCTGGGCGCTCCGGGACCCGTGCCGCGGGCGATCCGCGGGACCCGTCTGTACACCCGGCGCCTGGAGCGCGTCACGGCGGTCGAGGACGAGGTCTCCGAGAACCCCTACGCCGGAGGCGCCTTCCTCGTCACCGGAGGCGCGGGTGGACTGGGTCTGAACATCGCCGAGGAGATGGCGGCGCGGGGGGCGGAGAGGATCGTCCTGACCGGACGCTCGGAGTTGGGCGAGGCGACGAAGCGGCGCTTGGAACGGCTCCCCGCGGCCGAGTACGTGCGCTGCGACGTGTCGCGGGCCGAGGAGGTCCGCGGTCTGGGCGAACGGCTGAAGGCCGACGGGGTGCTCCTGACCGGCATCGTCCACGCGGCGGGCGTCGCCGGCGACGGTTTCCTCGGCTCCAAGCGGCGGGAGGTCTACGACGCCGTCCTCGCCCCGAAGGTCGACGGAAGCGTCGCGCTGCTGGAGCTCGCCTCCGAGCATCCGGACCCGTTCGTGGTGCTCTTCTCGTCGATCACCGCGGTCACGGGCGGATTCGGGCAGGGGGACTACAGCGCGGCGAACGCCTTCATGGACTCCCTCGCGGCCGGGGCACGGGCGGAGGGCGCACGTGTCCTGTCCGTCGACTGGCCGACCTGGACCGGTGCGGGTATGGCCGTCGACCACGACGTGGACGCGGACGACGCCCCGTTCACGCCCGTCTCGATCCAAGGCGGCCTGGCCTGGCTGGCGTACTTCCTGCGCCATCCGGTCGACGGAGCCGTTCCGGCCGACTTCAACCTGCCGGTACTGGAGCGCGAGTGGGACACGCTCCCCTTCACCGTCTCGGCCGAAGTCGCCACGGCCGCCCGCAACGCGGCCAAGGAGCCGTCGGAGACCGGCGAAGCGGGCGGTGACGCCGTCCTGGCCGGAGTGTCGGATCCGACCCCGACCCAGCTCCGGATCGCGTCCATCTACGGTTCGGTGCTCGGCCTCACGGAGATCGACGCCTACGCCGGCTTCCAGGAACTCGGCGGGAACTCGCTGATGACCGCGAACCTGCTGTCGAAGGTCGAGCAGGCGTATCCCGAGACGGTGGACGTCGCCGACCTCTTCTCGTACTCCACCGTCGTCGACCTGGCCGCCTACATCGACGAGCAGCGCGGCGCGGACGCCGGAGGGACGGACGACCGGGAAGGCGACCGGTCCCTGCGGGAGGCACTGGCCGAGATCGGCGACACGGAGCTGATCTCCGTCTTCGACGACATCGAGGACAGCGGAGAGCGATGGTGACCGGGGTGCGGGAACGGACACGCAAGGAGCTCCTGAAGTACCTGCTGACGCAGGTGCGGGAGGAGCGCCTGGGCGTCGAACGGGCGAAGGAGTTCATCCGCGCCATCGAATCCCCCCAGAGCGCGGCGGGCTCGGGAGACGATCCGATCGCCGTGGTGGGGATCGCCTGCCGCCTTCCGGGCGCGTCGAACAAGGAGGAGTTCTGGGACAACCTCGCGGCGGGACGTGAGTCGATCGGCGACTTCCCCCCGGCTCGCATGGAGGATCTGCGCCGGGTCCTTCCGAACCCCACCGACCTCAGCCGGGGCGGGTTCCTGGACCGTATCGACCTGTTCGACCCGGAGTACTTCGGGATCCCTCCGCGCGCGGCCATGGAACTCGACCCCTACCACCGGCAGGTGCTGGAGGTCCTCATCGAGACGATGGAGGACGCGGGTCACGCCCGTGACTCCATGGACGGCGCTCCGGTCGGTGTCTTCGTCGGCAACGACCACTCGCACCGGTTGAGCATGTCCTATCTGCCGTTCCTTTCCGAGACGGACTTCGCGGCGTTCACGGGGTCGTGGCCGGGCATGCTGGCCGGTCGGCTCTCCTATCACCTGAACCTGCGGGGGCCCGCCTCGGTCACCGACACCGGCTGCTCATCAGGGCTGGTGGCGCTCGACTCGGCGATGAAGGCCATCCGCCAGGGCGACTGCGACAGCGCCCTCGTCGCCGGGGTCAACCTGTTCCTCTCCCCGGGAAGCCTCGGTAGCGAGACCGAATCGGGAGACCACGTGCGGGCGTTCGACGCCCGTGCGCGAGGCACGGTCTGGAGCGAGGCCGTCGTCGGTGTCCACGTCAAACCGCTGGCCAGGGCCACGGCCGACGGAGACCACGTCTACGGGGTCATCCTCGGCAACGCCGTGAACAACGACGGTCGAAGCAACGGCATCACCGCCCCCAACGCCCGGGCCCAGAAGGAGGTGCTCGTGAAGGCCTGGAAGCGGGCCGGCGTCCCGCCGGAGTCGCTGTCCTACATCGAAGCGCACGGAACCGGAACGGCCCTCGGGGACCCCATCGAGGTCAAGGGCCTCAAAGCCGCGTTCGGCGAGTTCACCGATCGCAGGCAGTTCTGCGCTCTGGGATCGGTGAAGTCGAACGTCGGGCACACGGTCGGGGCCGCGGGGCTGGTGTCGCTGGTCAAGACCGTCCTGTGCCTCGATCGCCGGAAACTCCTCCCGTCGTTGCACTTCGACGTCCCCAACCGGTACCTCGACCTCGTCGACTCGCCGGTGTACATCAGTTCCCGGTTCGCGGAATGGGAACCGGGAGAGACGCCCCGGCGGGCGGGTGTGAGCAGCTTCAGCCTGACCGGGACCAACACCCACGTGGTGCTCGAGGAGGCGCCTCCGCTCCCGCCACGACCGAGGACGGACGGGGAGCCCCACCTCTTCGTGATCTCGGCGCGCGACGAATCGCTGCTCGCACGGTCCGCGGCGCGGCACTTGGAGTTCCTCGACAGGAACCCCGAGTACCACCTCGACGACATCTGCCACACCATGCGCGTGGGCCGTGAGCACCAGCCGGTGCGGGCCGCCGTCCTCTGCGAGGATCGCGCCGCCCTGCGGGCCGGCCTGGAGCGCCTCCTCCGTCCGTGCGATGAGCACGAGGAGCCGTTCCCCGACGGGCGTACGGCCGTCCTACGCGGGCGCCCCGAGGCCTCCGCCGCCGACCGTGGGCGGCGGAGCGGAGGAGCCGCCCTCCCCTCCGGCGACGGAACCGACCGATGGACCGACCTCCCCGAACGGTTCCGGCGCCATCGGGACGTGGTGACCGCCTATCTCCTCCGTCGAGCCAGGCCCTTCGAGGCCCTCGAGGAGAGCGGCCGCCGGGTCCCGCTTCCCCCACAGCCCTTCGACCACGCCCGCTACTGGGACGAGACTGTGGTCGCGGCCTCGACGCCCCCCATCGGGGGCGGCGAGGGAGACGCGGCGGGCACGGGCCGTCTGCGGGAGGTCCTGGAACGGTGGGCACGGGGCGTGGACGGCTCCGGCGACGCGCCCGAGCCGCTCACGGCGCACACCGTCGTCGCGGCGGTGTGGTCGGAGGTCCTCGGCCACGCCGAGATCGGCGGAGACCAGGACCTCTTCTCCCTCGGGGGCGACTCCGTGTCCTCCCTGAAGATCGTCCAGCTGCTGAACGCGGAGTTCGACCTCGGAGTACCTCCGCCCCTGCTGCTGAGGACGCCGGTGTTCGACGACTTCGCCACCGCCGTCGCCGAGGAGTTCGGTCTCACCGAGGAACGGATCCGCGCCCACCTCGCCCGCGCCCCGGAGACCGCCGGAGACGGTGACGGCCCCGTCGGCGAAGAGCCCCGGGAGTACGAGCTCCCGCTCACCGCGTCCCAGCGGTCCATGTTCCACTCCTCCGACCTGGTGGCCGACTCGGTCGCGTACAACATCACCGGGCTGACGATCAGTGACGAGACGATCGACATCGCCCGTCTCGAAGCGGGTATGCGCGATCTCGTGCGCCGCCACGACAGCCTTCGCGCGACCTTCCACCTCGTCGACGGCGAACCGGTGCAGCGCGTCCACGCCGACGTCGAGGTCTCGGTGGAACATCGCCTCCTGGACGCCCCCGGCCCCGGAGAGAGCCACGAGGACCGGGCCCGGGAGCAGATGGCGTCCTTCGTGCGGCCGTTCCGGCTCGACCGGGGCCCGCTCTTCCGCATCGGCTGCTTCGACTTCGGTGACGGCGTGAGCTGCGTGGCGATCGACTTCCACCACATCGTCACCGACGGCACGTCGATGGGGATCCTCTTCCGCGACCTCGCGGCGATCGTGGAGGGGGCCGAACTCCACGCGCCGACCCGCGGCTACCGTTCGGCGGTGATCGGACTGCTCGAACTGGAGGAGTCCGAGGAGGTCCTGCGCGGGCGCCGGTACTGGCGGGACCGGTTCGCCGACGGTGTCCCGGTGCTGGACCTGGTCACCGACCGGCAGCGGACCGACGCCGTCTCCGGGGCGGGGGCGACCCTGTTCACCGAGGCGGACGCCGCGACCCTCGACGCGGTGAAGGAGTACGCGCGAGCCCGTAACCTGACGCCCTCCATGGTGTTGCTGGGGGTCTTCCAACAGCTGCTGAGCCGGCTCGGCGGGCAGCGCGACGTCGTCGTCGGCATGCCCGTCCACGGTCGGCCGGACGCCGGCTACTCCGATGTCGTGGGCATGTTCGTGAACACGCTGCCACTGCGAACGTCCGTCGAAGGCGACCACGGTGTCGGTCGGTTCTACTCCGCCCTGCGGTCCACGGTGCTCGAGGCGTTCGAGCACCAGAACTGCCCGCTGGAACTGATCATCGAGGACCTGCGGCCGCCGCGTGAACCCGGGCGCCGTCCGCTGTTCGACACCTGCTTCGTCTACCAGAACACCGACATGGGTCTGGAGCACTCCGGGGAACGGGTGGTGACGTTCGACGACGGCAGCGCCAAGTACGACATCACGCTCAGCGCCCGCGAATCCGGCGGACGGCTGCTGATGGAGTGGGAGTACTCCACCGCACTGTTCCGGGAGGAGACGCTGCGGCTCTACGCCGACCGCTACATGACGCTGCTGCGCTCCGTCCTCGCCGCGGACGACTCGGACGCGTTGGGCACGCTCCCCCTGGTGCCGGAGCGGGAGACCGAGCTGATCCGGAGCTTCGCCACGACACCGTCTCCGCGGCCGGAGGAGCACGGTGTCGCGGGGCTCTTCGAGCGACAGGCCGCCATCGCACCCGAGCGCACGGCGCTGATCGCCGGTGACGAGCGGGTCTCGTACGGCGAGCTCAACGCGCGGGCGAACCGGGTCGCGCACCACCTGGCCCGGCAGGGGGCCGCACCGGGGTCGCCGGTCGCGATCCTCGCGGACCGCTCGCCGGAGATGGTCGTCGCCGTCCTCGGAGTGCTGAAGGCCGGGTGCTACTACGTGCCCCTCAACCCCGAGTTCCCCGGCGAACGTCTCGGCCTGATGTTGCGGGACTCGGGCGCGGAGTTCGTCGTGACCACGGCCGGACGGGCGGAACGGGCCGCCGGGTTCGCCGACGAACGGGTCCGGATCGTGGAGTCGGCCACGGCCGAGTCCACGGCCGGTCCCGAGGACGCCCTCGACCCGGGCCTGTCGGGCGGCGGCGAGGATCCGATCTACGTCATGTACACCTCCGGCACCACCGGTGTCCCGAAGGGCACGGTGATCCGGCACGAGAGCGTGCTGCGCGTGGTGCGCGGATCGGTGTTCTACACCGCAGGCCCCGACGACGTCTTCCTGTTGATGTCGGACTACTCCTTCGATGGGGCGGTCTACGACATGTTCGGCGCGCTCACGAACGGTGCGTCGCTCGTCGTCCTGGAACGGGCGCAGGTGCTGGACCTCGACCGGCTCGGTTCGGAGATCGAACGCCACGGCGTCACCAGCTTCTTCATCACGGCCACCATGTTCCACGCCCTGATCGACAACGTTCCGGAGCGCCTGGGAGGCATCCGTAGGTTGATCTTCGGGGGAGAGGCGGCCTCGCCCGCCCACGTCGAGCGGGCCTTCCGCCTCCTCGGCCCGGGACGGATCGCCAACGGCTACGGGCCGACGGAGTCCACGGTCTTCGCCGCCGTGCACGTCTTCGACTCCTATGAGGAGCGGGAGGCCGTACCCATCGGCCGTCCCATCAACGACACCTCGCTGTACGTCCTCGACGAGGCTCTGAGGATGCGGCCGATCGGGGTCCCCGGCGAGCTCTGCATCGGCGGCGCGGGGTTGGCCGACGGCTACCTGAACCAGCCCGGGCTGACGGCCGAGCGTTTCGTGGAGTCGCCCGACGTCCCCGGCGTCCGGCTGTACCGGACCGGTGACCTGGCCACCCTCCGGAGCAACGGGCTGTTCTTCTACACGGGCCGTATCGACCAGCAGGTCAAGCTGCGGGGCCACCGCGTCGAGACCGCCGAGATCGTGCACGCCGCGGTCGACGAACCGGACGTCCGGTGGGCTCACGCCGCGGTCCACGAGGCCGGCGAGGGCGGCGGAAGCCTCTGCCTGTGGGTCCGCTACGAGGACGGCGCCGAAGCCGACGAGGCGCGCCTGCGCTCCGCCCTGAGCCGACGGCTGCCCGACTACATGGTGCCGTCGTTCATCGTCCGGGTCGACGAGGACGTCCGCTTCACCGACAACGGCAAGCTGGACGTGGCGGCGCTGCCGGCTCCGGACCTCTCCGCGGCGGCGACCGCGACTCCGCCGCGGACCGGGGCCGAGCGGCGGATCGCCTCGGCCTGGGAACGTGCCCTGGGTGCCGAGGTGGCCGACATCGACGCGAACTTCTTCGCCCTCGGCGGGGATTCGATCAAGGCGATCCAGATCGCGGCCGCGCTCAAGCGAGAGGGGCTGGTGATCCGGGCATCGGATCTGCTCGAGAACCAGACCGTGCGCATGCTGGCCGGGCGGGCGTCCGTCGACCGGGGCGAGGAACGGCTCCACGACCAGAACCCCGTGTCGGGGCCCTTGGTCCCCAGCCCCGTCCAACAGGAGTTCGTGGACGCGGTCGACGACCGCCACCGGGTCTTCACCCAGAGCGTGCTGCTCACCTCCGAGACCCCGCTGCCCGAACGGGCCCTGGTGGAGGCGGTCGAGCGGCTGGTCCGCTTCCACGACGCCCTGCGCGTTCGACTCGACGGTGACGCGCTGGTGCTGTGCGATCCCGACGCGGAACGATCGGTCCATTCCGAGACGGCGCCCGCCGGCCTGGCCGGGGAGGAGCTCACCGACTACCTGAGGACGCTCCAGAGGCGGGTGGACGTGGAATCCGGCCCCGCCGTCGCACTGGCGACGGGGCTCGGGGAGCGGGGCGAACAGTGCGCGCTGGCCGTCCACCACCTGGCCGTGGACGTGGTCTCGTGGGGGATCCTGATCGAGGACCTGCTGTCCTGCCTCGCGGACCCGTCCGCTCCGCTCGCCCCCAAGACCGTGTCGTTCCCGTCGTGGACCGCGGAACTGGCGGCACACGCGCGGGAAGGGGGATTTCGCGATCAGAGGCCGTACTGGACCGGCCTGGCCCGGCGGGCCGAGGCGGCGGGAAGGATGTTCGACGAGGACGACGTCCGGCGCGCGGACACCGTCTCGGAAGTGCTCCGCTTCCCGGCGGCCGAGGTCAAGGAGGTGTTCGACGCGGCCCGCACGTCCCACGGCGTGGAGCCCGGTCAGACCGTCCTCGCCATCATCGCCCGTGCCCTGGGCGCCTGGCGGGACCGCGACCGGATCCTGGTCGCCCTCGAAGGGCACGGGCGGGAGCGGTTCTCCGAGGAGCGGGACCTGACCCGGACGGTGGGATGGTTCACCTCCGTCTTCCCCCATCTCGTGCGGGTCGAGGACGGGGTCGCGGACACCCTGCACGCCGTCCGCCGCTCGTTCGACCGGCTTCCCGGCAAGGGGTCCGGTTACGGTCCTCTGCGCCGATTCGACCCGGGGACGGGTGAGGACGGTGCCCTGCTCACCGGGATCCGTCCGCAGGTCGGCGTCAACTACCTCGGCGAGCAGGGCGGGCGCACGGAGGGTGTCGAGGTCGTCCATCTGCCGGCGGAGGTCACCGTCGACGAGGACCTCCGTTCCCCTCGGGTCCTCGACGTCATCGCCTGGCGTAGAGAGGGGGATCTGCTGATCGAGCTGCGTCATCCGGCGGCGTGGCGGGCCCGCGGGGACGACCGGGCCCTGGCCGACGCCGTTCGGAAGGAGTTCCACACCGTCCGTGACGCGGTGACGGCACCGGACCGGCCGGGCTTTCGCACCTCGTCCTCGGTCCGGCCGGGTGTGCTGGACGACATCCTCGCCGGTCTCGGAGGTGGAGAGCGGTGACGGTCACCGCCGGGCCCCGACCGGGCACGGACCCCTCCCCCTCGGAACCCGCGTCCTCGCCGCACGTGGCGTACAGAGAGAGCTCAGTTCATGATTGACACAGAGAACATCGAATCGGTCTCCGGCCTCGCCGCGATGCAGAAGGGCATGTTCTTCAGCTACGCCGTCGACACCGGATCCGACGCGTACGTGGAACAGTTCGACTTCACCGGTACCGGCGACGTGGACGCCGACCGGCTGCGCGAGGCGCTCGTGGCCACCTCGCGCCACTACAGCGTGCTGCGGACGGTCTTCTCCTTCGAGCGGACCGACGACCCCTACCAGCTGGTCCTCAAGGAGTGGCCGCCCCGGTTCGAGGTGATCGACCACCGCGACCGGGAGGACGCCGCACAGGCGGTCGAGGAGTTCAAGGCCGCCGACCGGGCCAGGGGCTTCGACCTCGGTGCGGACGTGCTGCTGCGGGCGGCGCTGCTGCGGACCGGCGACGGCCACTGGCACCTGGTCGTCACCTTCCACCACATCATCCTGGACGGCTGGTCGCTGGCACCGCTGTTCCAGACCTGGTTCGGGTACTACGACGAACTGGTCCGCACCGGTTCGCTCACCCAACGGTACGAGGACCGCCCGTACTCCGACTACGTCTCCTGGTACGAGGACCGGCACGACGAGGACGAGGCGCGGCGGTTCTGGACGGAGGCGCTGGACGGATACGAGCGTCCCGCGTCGCTCCCTCGGGACCGTCGCGGCGCGCCGTCCTCGGTGCCCGAGAGATCAGCGGACTACGTCGACGCGACCCATCGGTTCGAGCTGCCGCGGCACCTCCACGACGGTCTGGTGTCCCTCGCGCGTCGGCTCTCGGTGACGCCCAACAGTGTCTTCCAAACGGTGTGGGGCGTGGTGCTACAGAAGTTCACCTACACCGACGACGTCGTCTTCGGCAGCGTGGTCTCCGGGCGCAACGCCGACATGGACGGCATCGAGGAGATGCTCGGCCTGTTCACCAACACCCGGCCGGTGCGGGTGACGGCGGGGGAGGACACGGGGTTCGCGGACCTGTGCCGTGCGGTGCACGCGGACTCTCTGAGGGCGAGCGGCCACGAGCACTTCCCGCTGCACGAGGTGCAGAGCCTGTCGCCGCTGCGCAACGCGCTGTTGAACCACGTGATCGCCTTCGAGAACTATCCGCTGTCGGAGCGGCTGCGGGACTTCGGGGCGGGAGAGGACGGCGGTCCTCGCCTCCACGGCGTCGAGGTCTTCGAGCGGACCGATTACGACTTCAACATCGTGGTCACCCCCGGCGCCCGCCTGGGTGTGGCCTTCCTCTACAACGCCGCCGTCCACTCGGACGGTCTGATGGAGACGCTGGAACGGTGCCTGGTCGCCGTCCTGTCCGCCGTGGTCCGGGACGCCGACGTCCGGGTCAGGGACATCGGAATGTGGGAGCCGGAGCCGCGCGTGTCGGAGCCCGCGCCGACCGGCGCGGGTCGGATCCCGATCGATTCCTCCCTGGTGGAGGTGTTCGGGGAGGTCGTCCGTACGCACGCCGACCGGACCGCCATGGTCTGGAGAGGTACGGAGTACACCTACCGGACCCTGGACCGCTGGTCGGACGCGGTCGCCCGGACCCTCATCGACCGGGGCGTCGGCGGGGGCACCGGGATCGGGGTCCTGGCGGACCGCCGTCCCGAACTGGTGGTGGCCCTTCTCGCGATCCTCAAGACCGGGAACCACTATGTCCCGGTCGACGTCAAGGACGCCCCGGTACGCATCGAGACCGTCCTGGCCGACGCCGGGGTGCGACACCTGTGCACCGTCGCGGACTTCACCGACCTGGTCCCGAGCTCGGTGGAGGCCCTCCTGGTCGAGGGGCCCGGAGAGGACACCGGCCGGGACGCCCCGGAGCCGCCGAGGATCAGTGGCGAGGACCGCGCCTACCTCATGTACACCTCCGGGTCGACGGGCGTGCCCAAGGGCTGCTACATCACGCACCGCAACGTGCTCCGGCTCTTCGCCGACCAGGAGTTCGTGGACTTCCGCGAGGAGCAGTCCATTCTGTTCGTCAACTCGCCCGCCTTCGACGGAAGCACCCTCGAAGTGTGGGGGGCGCTGCTGAGCGGGGGGACGCTCGTCCTCCCCGACGACGAACTGGACCTGCTCGACGCCGATCGCTTCCGGGACACGATCGTCCGGCACGGAGTCCGGAACGTCACCATCCCGACGGTGCTCTTCAACCAGCACGGCGACCACGATCCGAAGATCTTCGCGCCGCTGCGATACCTGTGCGTAGTGGGCAGCGCGCTGTCGGTCCGACACGTCGCGAAGGTGGCCCAGGCCTGTCCGGACGTGAAGCTCGTCAACGGATACGGGCCGACCGAGAACACGGTGTTCTCCACGACGCACACCATCCGGCCGGAGGACCTCGAGGGTGCGCGCGTCCCCATCGGCCGGGCGATCGCCCATTCGACCGCCCATGTCCTGGACAACGGCCTGAACCCTCTGCCGCCGGGCGCGGTCGGAGAGCTGTGCGTCGGAGGAGAGGGCGTGTCCACCGGCTACCACGACCGGCCGGATCTGAACCGCGAGCGGTTCGTCTCCCTCGCGAGGATCCCCGGAGAACGCCTCTATCGCACCGGGGACCTGGTTCGCGAGCTCCCCGACGGCACCCTGGACTGCCTCGGCCGCATGGACGACCAGGTGAAGGTCGGCGGATTCCGGGTCGAGCTGGGCGAGGTGGAGAACGCCCTGTGCTCGGTCGAGGGCGTGAAGGAGGCCGTGGTGACCACCGTCGAGCTCGAGCACGGCACACGGCTCGCCGGATACTACGTGGCCGACGGGGAACTGACCCCCGACCGTGTGCAGCGGGAGCTGGGCACGAAGGTGGCCGGCTACATGATCCCCGCCTCGGTGACGCGGATCGAGGCCGTCCCGATCAACCGCAACGGGAAGGTCGACAAGGAGGGGCTGGAGAGCTCCCGTCTTCGCGCCGTGGCCGACCGCGCCCGCCGGGACCCGGGACCGGCCCACGGCACCGAGCGGATCCTGCACGAGATCGTGGCGGACGTCCTCGAGGTCGACAGCGGTGACGTCGACGTCGAGCGGAACTTCTTCGACCTGGGCGTGACCTCGTTGACGCTGTTGGCGATCAGGAACCGGCTGCGCGCGAAGGCCGACCGCGATCTGCCGTTGACGTTGTTCTTCGAGTTCACCTCGATCTCCGCGCTGGCGGAGCACCTCGACTCGGGTTCGGTCGCCGGACCGTCCGTGGACGAGGAACCCGAGGACGAGCCCGAGCAGGAGCAGGCGGTAAGGACACAGCTGTTGATGGCCCGGATGATGGACGACAGTGAAGGGGGCGTCGACGATGTCCGACGCGACTGAGCCCGACTACCGGTACACCGGACTGGAGATCGCCGTCATCGGCATGGCGGGTCGGTTTCCCTCGGCCGCGTCGGTCGAGGACCTTTGGAGCAACCTGCTCGCCGGAGTCGAAGGGATCTCCCGGTTCGATGACGACGAGCTGATCGAGATGGGGGTCTCCCCGAAGGCGCTGGAGGACGAGCACTACGTTCGGGCGAAGGGCGTCTTCCCGGACATCGAGTATTTCGATTCGAGGTTCTTCAACTACACGCCCGCCGACGCGACCGTGCTCGACCCGCAGGTACGCGCCCTGCACGAGGAGGTCTACCACGCGCTCGAGGACGCCGGTTACTCCGCCGAGGGACGTAAGGAGGCCATCGGCCTGTTCCTGGGCGCGACGAACAACATGCCCTGGGAGGTCGACACCCAGCGGAGGTTCAACGAGGACGCGGGCTCGGCCTTCTCCGGCATGCAGCTCAACGACAAGGACTTCGCCGCGACCCGGATCTCCCACTCCCTCGGTCTGAGGGGTCCGGCCTTCACTCTGCACACCGCCTGTTCCAGCTCCCTCGTCGCCATCGACGTGGCGTGCCGCAACGTCTGGACCGGCTCGTGCCAGATCGCGCTGGCCGGCGGGAGCGGTCTGAGCCTGCCCCACAAGAACGGCTACCAGCACCGGCCCAACATGGTGCACTCCCCGGACGGGCACTGCCGGGCGTTCGACGCGGCGGCCGGCGGCACCGTCGAGGGCAACGGCGTCGGGATCGTGGTCCTCAAGCGGCTGGAGGCCGCGCTGCGCGACGGAGACCGCGTCTACGCGGTGATCAAGGGCTCCGCGGTCAACAACGACGGCACCCGCAAGGTCGGCTACACCGCGCCCAGCATCGAGGGGCAGGCGGAGGTCATCCGCAAGGCCCATCGCGTCGCCGGGGTGAAACCCTCCGAGATCTCCTACGTGGAGGCGCACGGCACCGGCACCGCCCTCGGCGACCCGGTGGAGATGGAGGCGCTGTCCAAGGCGTTCGGCCCCGGTGAACCGGACTCGTGCGGCGTCGGCTCGCTCAAGGCGAGCATCGGGCACCTCGACACCGCTGCGGGGGTCGCCTCGTTCATCAAGGCCTGCAAGGTGCTCAAGGAACGCACCATCCCGCAGAGCCTGCACTTCGACACGCTCAACCCGGGGATCAGGCTCGACGGCACTCCCTTCTACATCGCCGGGGAGCGACAGGAGATGCGGCGCAAACGGTCCGAGTCGGGGCGGGAGCTCCCGCTACGGGCGGGCGTCAGCGCGTTCGGCATCGGCGGGACCAACGCCCACCTGGTGCTGGAGGAGGCCCCGGAACCCCGGCGTCCGGCCTCCGACGGCCGCGCCCACAACACGTTCGTGCTGTCGGCGGCCTCCGCCGAGGCGATCACGCGGATGAAGCGGGACTTCGTCGACCATCTGGCCGCGAACCCGGACATCGACGGCGCCGATCTCGCCTGGACCCTCCAGAATCGCCAGCGCGACCTGCCGTATCGCTACGCCGTCGGTTTCGGGGGGATCGGTCGGCTGAGGGAGCGCCTACAGGAGTCGTTGGACGCCGGAGACGAACCGGCGCACCTGCCCAGGAACGGGCGGCGCGACGTCTACCTCCTCTTCAGCGGGGCGGGCGCGCAGCACCTGCGTATGGCCCGCGGCCTCTACGAGACCGAGAGCGTCTTCCGGGCCCGTGTGGACGACTGCCTGGCCATCACCGACGAACTCGGAAGCCCGGTGGTGCGGGAGGTCTTCTTCGGCGAGACGGTGGCGCAGGAGAAGCAGCTGAACAACATCGCGGTCAGCCTGGTCCTGCTGTTCGTCGTCGAGTACTCGATGGCGCGCACGCTCCTCGACTGGGGGATCCGGCCGCGCGGGATGATCGGGCACAGCACCGGCGAACTGGTGGCCGCGTGCGTGGCCGGGGTGTTCTCCCTGGAGGACGGGCTCCGGCTGGTGCTGACCCGGGGCTCTCTGGTGGACACCACCCCCGAGGGCGCGGTGACCTCGGTGAAGGCGTCCGAGGACACGATCCGGCCGATGCTGACCGACGAGCTCTCCATAGCGGCGGTGAACGCGCCGGAGGACTGCACCGTCAGCGGCGCCTCCGCCGCGATCGCCGCGTTCGAGGAGCGGTGCGCCGAGCAGGGGATCACCTTCACCCACGTCGAGGCGGCCCACGCGTACCACTCGCAGTACATGGAGCCGATCCTGGAGGAGTACCGGGAGATCGCCTCGTCGGTGGACCTCAGAGCGCCCGAGATCCCCTACGTCTCGAACGTGACGGGTACGTGGGTGACACCGGAACAGGCCACCGATCCCGACTACTACTGCGAGCACATCCGACGCACGGTCCGGTTCAAGGACGGCGTGGAGACGATCATGGAGCGGGGCGACGCCCTGTTCGTCGAGGTCGGGCCGGGGAAGTCACTGTCGTCGTTCGTACGCGGTACCGCCCGGGGCACGCGGACCGGTGCGATCAATATGCTGCGCCACCGGTTGGAGGAGGTCGACGACGGCGAGCACCTGGCCACCGCGATCAGGAAGCTGTGGGAGGCGGGCGTCGCGCTGGATTGGCCGGCGTTCCACAAGGGCCGAGCGCCGAGCAAGGTGCGGCTCCCGCTCTACGCCTTCGACCGGACCGAGTACCCGATCGACATCGGCGAGTTCCAACAGCTCCTCTCCACGGCCGACGACCGGCCGCGCCCCGTCGTCGAACGGCGGCCGGTGTCCGTTCCCGCCACCGGAGCACCGCGGCACGCGCTCCAGCTGACCTGGTCCTCCGCTCTGCTCCCGGACTCGGGTGAGAGCGGCAGGCACAGGGTGCTCCTCGTGTTCACCGAGGACCGGTCGCGGATCCGGCGCGTGATGGACGAGGTGCCGTACTGGACGCCGCTCTACGTCGAGTTCGGTGGGGAGTACCGGTTCGACGGGGCGGTCGGCGCCCGCGTTCGTCGAGGCCATGAGGACGATCTGCGGAGGTTGGCCGCGGACCTGGAGGAACACGCGCTGGTCGGGGACACCGTGGTGGTCCACCATCGGCCGGGCGCGGACGCGTCGGTGCTGGTGCGGCGGCTGTGCGACGTCGTATCCGGTCTGCGGGACAGGCCGGTGCGCGATCTGGTGCTCTTGGAGACCGTCGCCCCCGCCGGCCCCGAGGGATCATCGTTGCCGGAGATGATCGGCCTGAACCTGGAGTACCCGCACCTGCGGGTCCGGGCGCTCGGATGCGACACCGCGCTGACCGCTCCCGGCGGCCCGAGGGCCTGGAGCGAGAGCCTGCGCAGGGAGCTGGAGGCGGAGAGGGAGGAGGCCGTCGCCGCTCGTTACCGGGACGGCGGCCGGTTCGTTCCCGCGATGGTGCCGCTGCACGGTCATCGTGGTCGGTCCGCGGCCCGTTCCGGCCGGACGGTGGTCGTGTGCCCGGTCGACGCGGTCGACGACGTGCTCTCGGCGACCGGCCCCGAACGCAGCGTCGACGTCCTGCCCTTCGCCGTCGGCGCGGACGGGCCGACGGAGGCCGGGGCCCGGACGGAGGGACGGAGCACCGTCATGGCCGCCGTCACCGGACGTACGGGGGCGGACACCACGGAAGGTCTGATCTCCCGGCTCCGCGCTCTGAAGGGGACGACGCACCTGGTGCTCTGGGACACGTCGTTGCGGGACGCCGCCCGTACCGGCTCCGACGCCTCGGACGCTCCGGACCCGGGGACGCTGTCGCGCCGCCTCCGCGAGGCCGGGGACGAACTGGGAACCTCGTACGGCGTGGTGTCGCGTGCCGACCTCGACCGGTTCGAGTGGAACGCGGACGTCACCGCCCGGTTCGCCCGGAACGCGGTGACCGACGCGGAGGCCGACGGCGTGCGACTGTACTCGTTCGGGCGGCTCGATGACGGGGACCCGTCGGTGCTGGACCTGCTGTACGAGATGCGTGTCTCCGGCATGCGGACGGGCTACCACGGGCTGGACCTGCTGGAGACGGCGGCGACACGGAAGGCGATCGGGGAGCCGGAGGAGTCCGGCGCGGTCGACGAACGGAGCTCCGTCGCGGCGGTGATCGAGCGGGAGATGGCCGACCTGCTCGGCCTGGAGGGGATCGACGCGCGCGCCGATCTGTTCGACACAGGGCTCGACTCACTGAAGCTGATCCAGTTCACCAGCGCCCTGGAGCGGCACGGTTACACCGTTCTGGCCAGCGACGTGCACAGCCATCCGACCATCGGCGAGCTGGCCGGGCTGCTCGCCCGATCGGACAAGCAGGTCAATCAGGAGTGCGACTCGCTGGAGAGCGCGGCGGCCCTGCTCGGAGAGCGCCTGGAGAGCGGATGCGCCCTCTATGAGATCACCGCCGGAGCCGACGAGGAGGAGTCGGTCGTCCTGTTCGTCGACGGCTTCCGCGAGGAGGACCGGGTGTCGATCGTCAGGAGGATCAACGAACTGCGATTGCCACAGGCCTTCACACCGCACTACATCCTGCCGAGGGAGGCCGAGCGGGACTTCCTGGCCGGACGGGACTTCGCCTCCCTGCGGCTCGGCGGCGATCCGACCCGGGAGGGAGGCCTGGACCGGCTGTTCGGCGAGATCGACCGGCGACAGGAGGACATGCGGCGCTCGATCCTGTCCCGGCCGGTGCGATGGACCTATCCCATCAGCGGGACCCAGAAGCACTACTTCTCACGCGGGGCGCGCCCGCAGCTGTACCTGGTGCAGTTCCGTGAGCTGATCGACGTCGACGTGCTGGAGCGTGCGCTGGGCGACGTCGTCGGACGCCACGGGCTCATGCGCAGTGTCCTCGTCAGATCCCTCGGACGGAGGATGTGGAAGGAGCACGAGCCCCCGATGACGTTCACGCTGCCCCGGATCGACCTCTCGGCGCTCCCGCTGCGACGTCAGGAGGAAGTACGGGCGGAGCTGGTCAAACGTGAATGGAACGTCGACCTCAAGACCGACACGATCCTGTACCAGGCGGTGCTGGTCAAGTACAACGAACGCAGCTACGACATGATCTTCCAGTTCGACCACTCGATCTTCGACGGTGCGTCCGGTCAGGCCTTCCGCGCCGACCTGGTGAAGCGCTATCAGGAACTGGCGGAGGGGACGACCCGGGCGCTGCCCCGCACGCGTAGCTTCCGGCACCTGAAGGAGCAGACGGGCAAGGGCCCGGTGGGTATCGGCGCCGACGAGATCATCGAGAGGTTCGATCTCGAAGCGTGGGGGCGGTACGGCAAGGAGATCCTCGCCGCGTCGGAGGGCCGGGGGACCGGTCGGATGTGCGACGTCCGCTACTCGGTCGACCTACGGCGCCTACAGAGCGGTGACGGAGAGGACGTCGAGCCGTTCTCCCTGGTCCTGTACCTCTACGCGCGTCTGGTGGCCCGACTGCTCGGCGTCGACAAGGTCGCGCTCGACCTGGTCTTCAACTCTCGTGTGTACGAGGACGTGGACTACTCCGGGGTGATGGGGATGGTGGCGGACGTCCTGCCCCTGGTGGTGTCCGGAGAGCAGGGCGTTCGTGAGGACCTGGAGGTGCTCATCCAGCAGAAGTTCCAATCGATGAACAAGTTCAACGTCAACTTCTCGAACCTCGTCACGGGCCCGCTGACGGCGCTCAAGTACGGGAAGGTCTTCCAGACGACCAAGGAGGCCCGGGGGACCGGGTTCCGACCGTCGTGCATGCTCAACTTCGCGGGCAGCACCGAGGCCGAGTACGACGCCATCTGGGACATGACCCTCGAACTGCTCACCGAGGACCAGGACACGCTCGACTACGCCGACTGCTACTGCGTGTCCAAGGTCAGCGGGACCCGACAGGACATCGTGATCCTGTCCACGTGGGTCGAGGACCCCGCCGAGGTGGTCTCCATCCTCGACGAGGAGGTCGAGTACCTGGCGCGGAGGGCCGCGGCCGAGTCCGGGGAGTCGGACGTGAACGTCGAATCGGAAGGTGCCCGGTAATCCTTATGGACAGTATTTCGATGGTGTGTTTTCCGCACGCGGGCGCCGGCAGGTTCTACTACAGCCGGTGGCAGCAGGCGTTCAGTGGAATCGTGGACCTGAACATCGTCCAATACCCCTTGCGCGAGAACCGGTTGAACACCCCGATGCCCGAATCGGTCGGTGAACTCGCGGAAGACATTTTCGAAGAGTTCGAAGACGTGCTTCGCGGTCCTTACGCGATCTGGGGTCACAGCATGGGCGGCGTCCTCGGTTACGAGGTGGCGAAACTGTGCCAGGATCGGCTGGGAAACGCGCCGTTGACGTTTTTCAGCTCCGGCTCCTCGGCGCCGTGCCGGGCCCGGTTCAGGAGGGTCGGGAACCTGGACACGCCCGAGGGCTTCCGGGACGTGTTGCTGCGCTACGGCGGAGTGCCGGAGGAGTACCTGCGGGACGCGGACTTCATGACGTACTTCGCGCCCGCGATCAAGGCGGACCTGCGCCTTTTGAGCGCTTATCAGGACACCGGGCGCGTGCCCCTGCGCTGCCCCCTCGTGCTGATGCTGGGGCGCGGCGACACGGTGACCCCCGATCAGTGGGAGCACTACACAGATCACTCGCTCGAGGTCAACGAATACGAGGGCGGGCACTTCTTCCTGGATCGACACCGTGAGTCGATGGTGGCGCTGATGGAGTCGAGGCTCCAGTTGGCGTGGCAGCTGAGGGAGACGCGTACGGCCGTGGGCGCGCCTGCGCGCCCGGGGGGAGAGGTTCTCTGATGGTTCGAGCGCGGGCGACGGAGGGACGGAACATGGAGAACGCCCTTGCGGCCGAGGTGGGCGATTGGCTGCTGTCGCGAACGGAGGGTTCGGACGGCGCGAGGTCGACCACGACCCTGATGGGGATGCGGTGGGACGTGCTGCCCGGGGTCTGGAAGCCCAATCCGGGGACACGCCTGTTCACCTCGTGGTTGCCACTCGCCGAGGGCTCCCGGTTCCTGGAGGTCGGCTGTGCCGCCGGCGTCACCTGTGTGGTCGCGGCCAAGAGCGGCTGCACGCGGGTGGTGGGCCTGGACGTGGTCCCCGCCGCGACGGAGAACACGAGGCGCAACGCGGCCCGGCACGGTCTGGCCGGCCGGGTGGAGGCGTTGACCAGCGACCTGTTCGCCGAACTGGACCCGGACGACGAGTTCGACCTGGTCTGCTCGAACCCCCCGCTGGTCAGGGCGCCGGAATCGCGTCGACACGCCACCGAGGTGGAGCGGTCGGTCTTCGACCCCGGGTACGCGCTGCACCGGCGCTTCTTCCAGGAGGTCAGGCCGCACCTGGCCGACGGAGGGCGGATCTACATGTTGACCAGTGAGACGCTGGGCGACCCCGCGGGGCTGCGGACACTGGCGGCCGACGCCGGTTTCTCGGGCCGGGTGTACCGCAGTGAGTCGATCGGGATCCCCGCGGTGCTCATGGGGTCTCCGCCCGCCGCCACCGCCGCCGCCGACGAACAGGGCGTCGTCCACGTGGACTTCACCATGTTCGAGTTCCAACGGCACTGACCCGCACGCGCGGAGCCCGTCGTACGGGTCTCCGGCCGTGCCCGCCGATCGGTGGGCACGGCCGGAGATCGGGCCTAATCGGAGGTGTCCGACTCCGACGTGCCGTCGTTGATCAGCCGTTGCACCTGCTCGACGGTGGGCAGGATCGAGGTGTGATCGGACCGGTCGGTGGAGCCGCCCGAGTCGCCGAGCAGTCGCCGCATCCCCAGGCGCAGCAGAGAACCGTCGATCGAGGAGATGCCGCTGAGGGCGAGGACGGACACACCCTGCTCGAGAGCGGCCATGAGCCGGGCGATCTCGTCGACCTCGAGCTCCTCGTCGGGTGCCCGGTGGGTGACCACGACGCGCTGGTAGGCATCGAGCAGAGCCTGGATCCGGGTGCGCAGAGCCGGGACGAGCGCGTCGTCCCGGGCGGCGGTGGTGATGAATTCCAGCGTCGCGAGCTCGAATCCGCGCACCAGCTTCTCGGCCTGGTCCCGGTCGTCGAAGATCTGGCCGGGGAGGGCCTCCCCGGTGGAACCGGCGAGGGAGAGAGGGTCCCATTGTTCCCCGCGCAAGATGCTGAGATTGTAGTCCAGGACCGCGAGAAAGAGTTCGGATTTGCCTCCGAAATTCGAGTAGACCGCCCCTTTGGAGAATCCTGCGGTATCGGCGATCTCCTCCAATGAAGCGCCATGGTAACCGTCACGGCTGAAGGTCAAAAGACCCGCCTCGATCAGAGCATTGCGGGTTTCCTGCTTCTGCTCGGCCCGCGTTTTTCGTTTCCTTCGAACGGGCGTCAGCCGATTTTGATCCATGTTCTTATTGTAGCCCTTGGCGTAATCCCGTTCGGAGCTCATCCTGAAAGCCCGGAGGGTCGTCGTGGATCTGGCGCGATCACGTGCCGTGCGCGGCACGCCGCCCGAGGGCTCATGGAAGTTCGTCCGGCCACGGGGTCTCCTCCTGTCCGACGCCCCCTGGAGAGCGCCCTCCGCCGGTCACTCTCGGGTCACCTCTCATTCAACGGTAGCAGTCTTGACGTTCCATCGGTACGCTCCTACTGTTGTTACGAAGATACCAGCGGTATTTCAAGTCTGATGGTTTGTGAGCCGCGAGGAAGCTACGGAGGTGACGCGTGGGTGACGCGATACTCGAGATCGAGGGCTTGACTCGGCGATTCGGTTCGGTCGTGGCGAACGACGAGGTCGGCCTGCGGGTCAGACCCGGAGAGGTGGTCGGTCTGCTGGGGCACAACGGTGCCGGCAAGACCACCCTGGTCTCCCAGGTCGTAGGGCTGCTCCGACCCCACGGCGGGTCCATCCGGGTGGTGGGGGTCGACGCCGTCGCCGACCCCGGTACGGCGCGTCGCTGTGTGGCTCTTCAGGCCCAGGCCCAGGCACCACTGGACGGGCTGACGCCCAAGGAGGCGATCGTGATCGCCGGGCGGCTGCGCGGCATGTCCCGTTCGGCCTCTCGGGACGCCGCCGAGCGCATGGCCGATGAGCTGGACATCCGGGAATGGATCGATCGGCGGGCCACCCCCGACGGCGGGGGGATCTCCGGCGGGGTGCGCCGTCTGACCGCGTTCGCGATGGCCGCGGTCGCACCGGTGCCGCTGATCATCCTCGACGAGCCGACCAATGACGTGGACGCGGCCCGCCGCAGGCGGCTGTGGAACATGGTCCGCCGGCTCGGCGACGAGGGCGCGGGGGTCCTGCTGGTCACGCACAACGTCGCCGAGGCCGAACACGTGATGGACGAGCTGGTGGTGCTCGACCGCGGTCGAGCGGTGGCCTCCGGGTCGCCGAGCCAGTTGCGCGGAGCCGAGGGAGACGAAATGCGTCTCGAGCTCTCCCTGCCCCTGGACGCCCAGGACCCGTCCTCCCAGGAACCGCCCTTCCGGTTCGTCCGCCGAGTCCGTAACGGGCGTCGGGTGCTGTTGAGCCTCGCCGAGTCCGACGCCGCGACCGCGGTCGCCTGGGCGACCGCGCTCCGTGCCTCCGGTCGGGTCGAGGGATACACGCTCACACCCACCACGCTCGAGGACGCCTACCTCGCAGCCACGGCCGACGCCGAATCTATCCACGAGGAGTCCGCCCATGTCTGAAGCGATCACGCGCGAGCGCCGTGAGGGTCAAGCGCTCCCACCGATCCCCGAGCGCGCCCACCTGGGGATGACGGTCTGGACCCTGTTGCGCTGGACGATGGCCCAGACCGGGGCGATGATGCCGTTGTTCATCGTGGTCCAGGCGGCCATCGCGGGAGCGGTCGTCGTCGGGTTCGGGCTCCTCGTCCCCGATATCGACGCCCCCACCGCCGAGCTGCTGTCCACGGGCGCTCCCACGATCCTGATCCTCGTCATCGGGTTGGTCCTGTGCCCGTGGGGGGTGGCCGGTGCCCGGACCAGCGGCACCTTGACCTATCAGCGGGCGCTGCCCGTTCCGCGTCCGCTGCTGCTGGTGGCCGATCTGGTGGTCTGGCTGGTCATCGCCCTGCCCAGCATTCCGGTGACGGTGCTGGTGGCCCGCCTGCGCTACGGGATCGAGTACTCGATCGACTGGCCGCTGCTGGTGGGGGCGTTCGTGCTCGCCACGATCATGGCCGTCTCGGTGGGCTACGCGACGGCGATGCTGCTGTCACCGATGATGTCGCAGCTGGTCAGCCAGGTGATGGTGTTCTTCGTGATGCTCTTCTCGCCCGTCACCTTCCCGAAGGAGCAGCTGCCCGAATGGTTCCAGGCCGTTCACAGCGTCCTTCCCTTCCAGGCCGCGGCCGACCTGCTGCGCGCCGGTCTGCTCTCGGACAGGTTCGAGCCCAGCGGCCAGGGCCTGGTGGTGCTCATCGTGTGGTGCCTGCTGGGGCTGATCATCAGTGTTCGCGCCGTGATCCGACGTGGTTAGGAGTGACGAAATGAGTCGTTGGTTGGTACTGGGCGGTACTCAGTTCCTGTCCCGAGAGGTGGCGGCCGCCGCGGTGGCCCGCGGACACGAGGTGGTCTGCGCGGCGAGAGGTCGGTCCGGGCCCGTCCCCGAGGGCGCCCGACTGGTGAGAGTGGATCGTGACGACGAGGACGGACTGGCCCCGCTGCGCGGCGAGAGGTTCGACGCCGTGGTCGATACGGCGATCATCTCCTACCGGTGGGTGCGCGAGGCCCTCGCCGAGTTCGCGGATACGGCCGGGCACTGGACGTTCGTCTCCACGATGAACGTGTACTCCGACCTGTCCCGGCGTGGCGGCGGTGTGGACGACCCCCTGTTGGAACCGCGTTACGCGGACCCGGAGGGCCCCGAGGACTTCGGCGCCTACGGGTCCATCAAGGTCGCCTCCGAGA
This sequence comes from Nocardiopsis sp. LDBS1602, assembly GCF_035818715.1. Classification (NCBI taxonomy): domain Bacteria; kingdom Bacillati; phylum Actinomycetota; class Actinomycetes; order Streptosporangiales; family Nocardiopsidaceae; genus Nocardiopsis; species Nocardiopsis sp. LDBS1602. The sequence goes on from NZ_JAYLVW010000003.1 coordinate 165,407, forward strand.
AGGCGGTCGTCGAGACGGTCGGCGACCGCGCCCTGGTGGTGCGGCCCGGTCTCGTCTGCGGCCCCGGCGACCCGTACGACCGGTTCGGGTACTGGCCGGCCCGGTTCTCCCGCGGCGGGCGGGCGCTGGTTCCCGACGCACCCGACCAGCCGTGCCAACTGATCGACGTGCGCGACCTCGCGGAGTGGATCGTGCTCTCCGGAGAGCGCGGACTCACCGGAACCTTCGACGCGTCCGGTCCGCGGACGACGCTGGGGTCGGTGCTGGAGGGGATAGCGGACGCGGTCGGCGCCTCCGACCTGGAACCGGTTCCGGTGTCACCGGACCGGCTCTTCGAAGCGGGCGTGATGCCCTGGCAGGGGCCGCACTCGCTGCCGCTCTGGCTCCCCGAGAGCCATCACGGAGTGGTCGACCGGGACACCGCCCCCGCCCTGGAGGCGGGGCTGTCCGTCCGTCCTCTCGCCGAAACCGCCGAAGCGACCCTGGCGTACGAAAAGGAGGCCGGGCTCGATCGTGAACGGCAGGCCGGTCTGACCTCGGTGGAGGAGACCGAACTGCTCGAAAGGATCGACACCGCCGTTCCCTGACCCCGGGCCGCGGGCCCTCGTGGCTCGGAGAACAAAGGAGAACGCCCCCAATGCCGGAAATCGTGAAAGGGACAGGTCGAATGCGGGAAATCGCGGATTATCTTGCCTCAGGTGACATCGACGCCGACACGGTCGCCGGCATGGGCGTCCCGGAGAGCTACAAGGGGGCGGTCGTTCTGCGGGAGGACACGGAGATGTTCTCCGGTCTGCCGTCGCAGAGCCGGGACCCGGCCAAGTCGCTGACCCTCCGCGAAGTGCCCACACCCGAGCCCGGTGTGGGGGAGGTACTCGTCGCGGTCATGGCGAGCAGCATCAACTACAACACCGTCTGGAGTTCGATCTTCGAACCGGTTCCCACGTTCGGCTTCCTCCGGCGGTACGCGAGTCAGGTCCCCTCCGCGGGGATCCACGATCAGCCGTTCCACGTGCTCGGTTCGGACATGTCCGGTGTCGTGTTGAGGGTCGGAGCGGGCGTACGGCGATGGAAGCCCGGTGACAAGGTGGTCGCGCACTGCCTGTCGGTCGAACTGTCCGAAGCGGACGGTCATGACGACAGCATGCTCGACCCTGAGCAGCGCATCTGGGGATACGAGACCAACTACGGTGGGCTCGCTCAGCTCAGCCTGGTCAAAGCGAACCAGTTGATGCCCAAGCCCGCCCACCTGACCTGGGAGGAGTCGGCGGTCTCAGGGCTGGTGCACTCGACCGCCTATCGTCAGCTCATCTCCCGCAACGGGGCGCGTGTGAAGCTCGGAGACGTGGTCCTCATCTGGGGGGCCGCGGGTGGACTCGGCTCGTACGCCACCCAGTTGGCGCTGCGCGCCGGGGCCACCCCCGTGTGCGTCGTCTCCAGCCGGGCCAAGGCCGACCTGGTGCGGTCCCAGGGCGCGGAGCTGATCATCGACCGGGCGGCCGAGGGCTACAGGTTCTGGAGCGACCCGGACACACCGGACCCCAAGGAGTGGAAGCGTTTCGGTGCCCGGATCCGCGACCTGACCGGCGGCGACGACCCCGATGTGGTGTTCGAGCACCCGGGGCGGGAGACGATGGGCGCCAGCGTGTACGTGGCGCGGCGCGGCGGCACCATCGTCACCTGCGCGTCCACCTCCGGTTATCAGCACCAGTACGACAACCGTTATCTGTGGATGGGGTTGAAGCGGATCGTCGGTACGCACTTCGCGAACTACCGCGAGGCGTGGGAGGCCAACCGACTCATCGCCAAGGGCGTGGTCCACCCGACCCTTTCCGCGGTGTACGGATTGGACGACGTGGGACTGGCCGCTCGTCGGGTGCACCAGAACGAGCACAGCGGCAAGGTCGGTGTGCTGGCCCTGGCACCCCGGCCGGGTCTGGGAATCGACGCTCCCGAGTTCCGGGCCTCGCACGTCGAGCAGATCGAACGTTTTCGTGAGGGCGACGCGCATGACACGGTCTCCGGTTGATTCCGCTCTTTTCCGGAATCGGGAAATTCGTGATTCCTCTACTGATCTGATGGCCGTTGGTAATGATTCACATTGGTAGGTCGGTGGCAATGTCGTTGACGGATATCGGTGCACGGATCGAGCGAGCCCGGGCGGCGGCGGGTCTGAGCCAGCGTGCTCTCGCCGATGCCACGGGCATCTCACAGTCCACCCTGTCGCGGATCATCTCCGGGAATCGGGAGGCGAAGACGGCCGAGATCGCGGCGATCGCCTGGGAGACCGGGTGTACGGTCACCCAGCTCACCGGGGTCGGGACGGTGGCCGAGCGGGTTCAGTGCGTGCCCCTCCTCACCACCGGCTCCGCGATGAGCGGCATGCGCCAGACACTGCTGGACTTCCTGGAACTGGACGCCTACCTGGACGACCAGGCCGTCTCCGCCACAACCTGAAACCGGACGGTCGAAACGTGAGCGCAGAAGTCGAAGGCCGCACCGCGGCCGAACGGTTCCGGGAGGAACGGAATCTCGGTGTGCAGCCCTTGGGCGACCTCATCGCGATCATCGAGCGGGCCACGGGGATCAACGTGGCCGCGCTCGAAGCGGACCAGGACCATCACGGCATGATGGTGCGGGACCGGCAACGAGACGTCATGTTCATCGGTGTCGCGTCCACTCGTCGCCCCATGCGGCAACGCAAGACACTCGCCCACGAACTGGGCCATGTCCTGTTCGGGGACGCGATGGGCGGTCCGGCGGGCGCCTGGGGTCACCCCCCTTTCGAGGAGAGCCGGGCCGACGCCTTCGCACGGCATCTGCTCGTCCCCCTCGACGGCCTGCGCGAGTTCCTCGGTGAACGAGGATCACCGGCCAAGGCCGAACTCTCCGAACTCTCCGAGGTCGTCCAGCGCTTCCTGGTCGCACCGCCGATCGCCGCGATCGCGTTGTGCCAGGCCGGCTACATCGACGACGCCACCAAACGGGCGTGGCTGTCGCCCACCACGCCGCAGTTGGCGACGCGGTTCGGGTGGAGCGATCAATACCGTGCCCTGCGGGAAGAGTCCGCCCGGCGCCGGGCACCGCAACGACTCCTCGGCCGGGCCGTCAACGCCTACGCCGAAGGCGTCCTGTCGGTACAGGCCATCGCCACGTTGCGCGGTATCACGAGGCAGGAGGCCGAGATGGAACTGCGGGACGCGGGCGTGGTCCCCGTACGGCGTCCGCGCTTCGCCGGTTGACCCGCGGACCCACGAGGGCGGCCGCCGAACGGCCAGGCCCCGGCCGCTATCGGTGGCCGGGGCGGTGGTGGCCGGTGGAGGGATCGGCCCACGGACGCGGGGGAGGGACGCACCTCCGAGCGCGGACCATGGCGGTCCTTCCGGTTCCGGTCAGGGGTTCTCGGTGACGGCGAGGCCGTAGTCGCTGATCCGGTAGTCCGTGTGCGGGCCGTCTCCGCCGGGGTTGGGGATACGACCGCCGTTGTCGGTCAGCGACAGGCCCTCCGGAGAGGCGATGCCCAGAGCCTCGGCGGTCTCCAGGACCAGCATGGCCAGCCGCACCGCGTTGACCTCGTCGTACCGGTAGCTCGGCGCGAGGTAGGCGATCTCCTCCTGGAGGTGACGTGCCTCGGTGGCCTCGGTCCAGCCCAGCTCCTCGGGATCGGGCATCTCGGGGGAGCGCTTCATGATGTCGGCCGCGGCCTCGTCCAGCCCCAGCTCCACGTCTTGCCCGAGCGCCAGTTGGAAGACCCAGGGCCCTCCTTCACCGGGGATGTCACCGTGCAGGCCGAAGGAGCGTTCGAACCCCAGGGCGGTCAGCTCGGCGGGCATGGTGCGCAGGACGTCGACCAGCCGGCGCGCGTAGCCCTTCCAGTCGTCTCCCCTGGTGATCCCGGCGATGGTCATACCGGCGATGTCCCCGGTGAGGGAGACCCCGAGGAACCCGCCCACGAGGCCCGCCCCGTGTTCGCGGTCGTACCGGTACCGGCCCTCGGCGGGAGAGGTGGGCAGCAGTGACAGCACGGGGTCTCCCCTTCCGGAGACCCGCAGCTCCAGACTGTTGGCCCGATCCCTCCAGCGCAGGAAGGGCGCGCCCCACTCCGGGGCCGAACCGTGCAGAGGATCGTCGGGGTCGTCCGAGCCGATGACGTTCGGCTCGCCGAGCCGCTCGCGGAGGGCCCGACCCATCTCTCGGAAGGCCTCGACCTGTTTCCGGACACCGCCCTCGACCCGTCCCAGCGGGAAGTGCAGCCCCGTGTACTCCTCGGTGGTCACGTGGATGTCCATGTGGTCTTCGACGGGCAGCAGCTGCCCCTCGCCGAACGGTCGGCCCGTGTGCAGGATCGGTCCGAGCTCTCCCGCGCTCCACTCCCAGCCCTGGGCGACCGCCCCTTGGGACAGGTCCGCCTCGGTCCACTTGCCCGGGCGGAACCCTCGGAGGAGGACGGCGAGTTCGGCGACCCGGTCGGCCGGCCAGAGGGTGTTCGTCATGGGTGTCCGTTCCTTTCGGTGACGAGAAGATCCTGCCAGGGGCAGGGGACGAGAACGCCTTGAGGAATCGGGGAGCGGGCCCGACATGACGACGGACGCCCCGACCGGAAGGTTCCGGCCGGGGCGTCCGAACGCCGCGACGTGCTACGACGTCACGACATCCCTACAGGATGATGCGCATCGGCTCTTCGAGGATCTCCGCGAGGTCCTTGAGGAAGGCGGCGCCGACGGCACCGTCCACCGCGCGGTGGTCCACGGACAGCTCCAGCGAGATGCGGTTGCGCACCCGCACCTCACCGTCGACGACCACGGGCTCCTGGCGCATGGCGCCGACCGCGAGGATGGCGGCCTCCGGCGGGTTGATCACCGCGGAGAAGCTGTCCACGCCGAACATGCCCAGGTTGGACACGCTGAACGTGCCGCCGCTCATCTCCTGCGGCTTGAGCTTGTTGTCGCGGGCCTTGCCGGCCAGCTCACGCGTGCGGGTGGAGATCTCCGACAGCGTGGCCTTGTCGGTGTCGTGCAGCACCGGAACGACCAGGCCGGCGTCCACTGCGACCGCGACACCGACGTTGACCCGGTGGTGCTGGAGCAGCTTCTCGTCGACCCAGGAGGTGTTGACGGCCGGGTGCAGCTTGAGCGCGGTGGCACAGGCCTTCACGATCAGGTCGTTGAAGCTGATCTTGACGCCGGTACTGGACAGCTGCTCGTTGATCTGGCCGCGGAAGGCCTTGAGGGCCTCGGCGTCGATCGTCCGGCGCAGGTAGAAGTGCGGGACCGTCTGCTTGCTCTCGGTCAGACGGCGCGCGATCACCTTGCGCACGTTGTTGATCTTGAGCTCTTCGGAGTCGCGACCATCGTCGAAGGCCTGAGCGGCCGGGGCCGGAGCGGACTTCGCCGCGGCCGGCTCGGGGGCCGGGGCGGCGTGCTCGGCGGAGCCGTCCTTGGCGGCGGCCTCGATGTCGGCGCGGACGATCCGACCCTTGGGTCCGGAGCCCTTGATCTTGGTGATGTCCAGGCCGTACTCCTTGGCCAGCCGGCGGGCCAGCGGGGAGGTACGGGGACGGTCCGCCGGAGCCTCGTCCGACGAGGCCGCGGGGGCGGTCTCGGCCGGAGCGGCGGGGGCGGGCTTCTCCTCGGCGGCGGGCTCCTCGGCCTTCTCCTCGGCCGCGGGGGCGGCCGGGGCGGGGCTCTCCTCGGGTACGGCGTCCGGGGAGTCGGCGATGAGGCCGATGACCTCGCCGATCGGTACGGTGTCGCCCTCGGAGACGTTCTGCTTGACGAGGTAGCCGTCCTCGTAGGCCTCGAACTCCATGACGGCCTTGTCGGTCTCGATCTCGACCAGCACGTCACCGGCCGCGACCTTGTCCCCCACCTTCTTGACCCAGGTGGAGATGACGCCCTCCTCCATGGTGTCGGAGAGGCGCGGCATGTGGATCTCGCTCATTGAAACTCCTCTACCCGACCCGTTTGCCGACGGCGCTCAGGGTCTCCTTGATCGCGGTGGTGATCGACTCGACCGACGGCAGGGCCGCGGTCTCCAGCGGCTTGGCGTAGGGCATGGGAACCTCCGCCATGGCCACCCGGCGGACCGGGGCGTCGAGGTAGTCGAAGGCCCCCTCCTGGATGGAGGCGGCGATCTCCGCGCCGATGCCGTAGGTGAGCCAGTCGTCCTCGCAGATCACCGCGGCGCCGGTCTTCTTGACCGAGTCCACGAAGGTCTGGCGGTCGAGCGGACGCAGGCTGCGCAGGTCGACGACCTCGACGCTGATGCCCTCGTCGGCCAGCTTCTCGGCGACCTGGCCGGCGACCATGGCCATCCGGGAGTAGCCGATCAGCGTGATGTCGCTGCCCTCGCGGGTGACGGCGGCGCGGCCGATGGTCGCGACGTTGTCGTTCTTCGGCTCGGCGTAGTCGTCGGGGACCTCGCCCTTGGAGTTGTACAGACCCAGGTTCTCCAGGAACAGGACCGGGTCGTCGTCGCGGATGGCCGCGCGCAGCATGGAGGAGGCCTCGGCCGGGGTGCTGGGAGCCATCACCTTGAGGCCGGGGATGAAGGAGTAGAACAGCTCGATGTTCTGCGAGTGCGTCGCGCCGAGCTGCTGGCCACCGCCGCCGGGGGTCCGGATGACCAGGGGAACGCTGGTCTGACCACCGAACATGCCGTAGATCTTGGCGGCGTGGTTGATGATCTGGTCGATGGCGATCAGCGAGAAGTTGATCGTCATCAGCTCGACGACCGGGCGAAGGCCCAGCATCGCGGCACCGATGGCGGCGCCGACGAAGCCCTCCTCGGCGATCGGGGTGTCCTTGACGCGGCGGGGCCCGAACTCCTTGAGGAGCCCCTCGGTGATCTTGTAGGAGCCCTCGAAGACTCCGATCTCCTCGCCGATGACGAGGACGTTCTCGTCGCGCACCATCTCGGCGCGCAGGGTGTCCCGCAGAGCCTGGCGGTATGTGATCACGGACATGTGACTGGTTCCTTCCCTACTCCGCGAACACCGGGTCGGCGGGCATGCGCCGCGACTCGTTGGGGACCGGGGTGGCGTATGTGTAGTCGAAGAGCGTGGACGGGTCCGGCTTCGCGCTGTTCTCCGCGAAGTCGGCGGCCTCGGCCACCTCGGCCTTGACGGAGGCGGCGATCTCCTCGCGGAGCTCGTCCGTGAGGATGCCGGCCTTGGCGAGCTGGTCGCCGAAGGTCAGGACCGGGTCGTTCTCGTCGGCCGAGGCCAGCTCGCGCTGCTCGTCGGTGCGGTACTTGGCCGGGTCGACGACCGAGTGGCCCTTCTTCCGGTAGCTCCAGGCCTCCAGGATGAAGGGGGTCTGCTCCTCGCGGGCGCGCTCGATCAGGCGGGAGGCGGTGTCGCGGACGGCCAGGACGTCACGGCCGTCGACGCGCTCGCCCTCGATGCGGTAGGCGGAGCCGCGCTTGTACAGGTCGGGCTCGGCGGAGGACATCTCCACGGTGGTGCCCATGCCGGTGAAGTTGTTGATCACCACGAAGACGATCGGCAGGTTCCACAGCTTGGCGATGTTGAGGGACTCGTGCCAGGCGCCGATGTTGGTGGTGCCGTCGCCCATCTGGCACATGACGACCTCGTCGCCACCGCGGTAGGTGACGGCCAGGGCCGCGCCCGTGGCCAGGGGGAGCTGGCCGCCGACGATGCCGTAGCCACCGAGCATGCGGGTCTCGGTGTCGTACATGTGCATGGAGCCGCCCCAGCCCTTGGACACGCCGTCGACGCGTCCGTAGAGCTCGGCCATGACCCGCTTGGGGTCCATGCCCTTGCCGATGGCGTAACCGTGGTCACGGTAGTTCGTGAACAGGTAGTCGCGCTCCTGGAGGGCCGTCATCAGACCGACGACGGTGGCCTCCTCGCCGAGGTTGAGGTGGCAGTAGCCGCCGATGCGGGCCTGAGTGTAGGCCTGGCCGGTGCGCTCCTCGAAGCGCCGGATGAACAGCATCTGGCGGTAGTAGTCGAGAAGGGTCTCCGGCGTCTCGTTGCCGAGGCCGTTGGTGTCCTTGCGGCTCCGGCGCCTGGACCCGGAGGCCCGGGCGCTGCCGCCCTTCGGCTTGGCCGTGTCAGCCATGGTGTGCCTTTCTACGTGCGAGAAGGCCCGCGTTCCGGCCTGTGGGACGGGTGGCGAGGCCTGCCCGGGCCCGCTGTCAGGCGTGGCCCTGGCGTGTGTCGCCGCCGGGCTCATTCGGCGACGACACCTGTGGCTGTTGCGGGGCGCGTCCGTTCGGGCCGTGGCGGGGACCGGGGACGGACGCGAAGCGAATCGGGTCGCGTGTGCAGTTGTGGCGCCGCGACCCTTGAGGGCATTGCTTCCCGTTGCGGAGAGCGGTAAGCATGTCCGGTCTCGCTCACCAGCCGGATGAACGATCCCGTACCACCAGGGGGCACGCGCGCATGGATGTGACGTGCGTCGCGCACACTCTACGGTCTGATCGATGATCGATCAATACAACTTTACGTCAGATGCCCGTTTTTTTGTGTGGAGGGTCAGGTGATGACGATCGGTGAGGGAAGGGGTGTCGGCAGGTCAGAGCGCGGATCGAGTGGGACGGGGGTCCGCCCCACCGCTCCTAGCGCCCGCCCCCGTGGGTTCTGAGGGCCGCCTCGACGTAGTTCAGGACATGCTCGCTGAGCATCTGACCCACGGCCGGATCCCCCTCGCGGAAGGCCCGTGTGATCTGTGCGTGGTCGGCGGCCTTGGCGTGCAGCTCCATGTCGAGCCAGCGCACCGACAGCGCGGTCCACACCTCCACGCCCAACGACTCCCACGTGTGCAGGAGCACGCTGTTGTCGGCGGCCTTCACGATCTCGCGGTGGAACTCCACACTGTGGCGGATCTGCTCGGTGACGTCCCCGCGGGCGGTGGCGTCCTTGAGCGCCTCCACCTCGTGTTCCAGGGCGGAGGGGTCCTTGGCCAGGCGAGGAGCGGCCAACTGCGCGGCGACGAGCTCGAGGCCCGCGCGAACGGGGTAGATCTCGGCCATGTCCTGTACACCGAAGGCCCTGACCCTGGCACCCTTGTTCGGCACCGTCTCGATGAGACGCAGGGTCTCCAGTTCGCGCAGAGCCTCGCGGACCGGAGCCTGGCTCACGTTGAGCTCCGTGGCGATCCGCCGTTCGACGATGCGCTCGCCGGGCTGCCATCGGCCGGACAGCAGGCCTTCGACCAGTACCTGCCGGATCTGTTCCCTCAGTGGTTCTCGGGCCAGTTTCGAGGGGTCGTCCGGCAACCGCGGGAGGTCGACCATCCAGGGCCCTTCCGTTCTCCGTCCCGTACGCGAGTGGCACACGGGTCGACGCACTCTCTTGTCTGACAAGCTCTTTGAAGAGTGCCACATGCGGACGGGTCGCCCGGACGAACGGCCACGGGCCACTAACGAAACACTCACGAACGGATCGCGCCCCGGTGAAGCGGAGGGATCCGGGAGGGATGCCTCGGGCAAAGTCCGAGGCAGAAGGGTCACACTCGGCCCCCGAGACCACCAATGGAGGGGTGTGTCCGGGTAGGCTCGTCTGTCGGCGATATCCAGACAAGGCCGTACGGAGTGTAGTCCACGTCACGGTCCAGGCCCGAGAGGGCCGACCTGACCTGCGCGAACAGAATCGGAGTGGGAGCGAGTGCCGGTGCGGCGCCGCTCGACTGCCGGTTCCGTCCCTCGGAAGCCGGACCTGCGAACGCCCGGTCGCGAACCACGCGAACCGGTCGGAAGGTTCGGCCGTCGAACCAGGGTGGAGGGGAGAGTCCCCTCGGCACCCTACCGACACCCGGTGTCGACCCCGAGGACGTCAGAACCAGTCCCGACAACCGCGGCTAGCCCGTCCCCCACGCCTGAAGCAGTGCCACAGGCAAGCCCACGACGTGTGAGACAGCACTGAGCACATGACGCATTCTTCGAGGACCAGGCACGCAAGGTCCGGACAGACGACCGAGCATCACGAACCGGAACGGAGCAGACCCGTGCCCGGTCCCTACAGCGGTCCCATCCCCGTGGTGAGAGCCAAGGAGTACGCTCCGGGGCCGCCCGTCGTGCGCGCGGTGAAGTGGCCGAGTGTGAGCGAGATCGCCTGGGGGCTCGCCTCGGATCGGATCGCGATCATCCTCTTCGTCGCCCTCATCGTGGTGACGATGCTCGCGGCGGGGCCCCTCCACCCGGTCGACAACTTCCTCAACGAACTGCCGCGGCCCTACTGGGACACGCTGCGCGAACCACTGATCTTCTGGCCCGACAACGTGGCCTCCCGTTACGTGGCGCTTCCGGTCCTGGGGGTGACCACGCTCCAACTGGCCTACTGGCATCGAAGTTGGCGGCCCATCATCCTGGGGGCGGGCGGCGTCTTCGGGATGATGTCGATGGTCTCGGTGATGAAGCTGTTCTTCAACCGGGGGCACGCCAAGTACTTCGACCCCGACTTCTTCGCCGGGATGGGGAACGTGGCCTTCCCCTCGGGGCACGGGGCCAACGCGATCCTCATCTACGGGCTGGTGCTGTTCCTGATCATCAGGTTCGGGGCGGCCCGGCCGCACATCATCAAACGCCTGGGGTACTGCATCGTGGGCATCGCCCTGTTGCAGTCCACCGTCTCGATCTACCTGCACTTCCACTGGTTCACGGACCTGGTGGCGGGGATGATCGCGGGGGGTTTCGCGCTGCGGCTCACGATCCGCCTGGACCGGATGATCCCGCACGGGCACACCGTGCAGTGGTGGCCCTGGTACGGCAAGGAGTCGGAGCTCAAGACCTGAACGGACCGCGCGAAGAGGGGCGCTCGTCGAAGATCGACGGGCGCCCCTTCTCGTGTCCGGACGAGGCGTGTGACACGCGGAACTCGCGGACATCCCCGTAACGGATACCCCGGTCGGGTACTGGATGGGTGGGGAGGAAGGGCCGGGCGAGGTACGGCGCGACGACAGGCTCGGACCCGCGACACATGGATCACGGCGCACACGACGAACACGGGCACGGGGAAGAGGAAGAGGAACACGCGGGCCACGGTGACCATGGCGGCCACGCGGGGCACGGCGACCACGCCGCGATGTTCCGCCGACGCTTCTGGTGGAGCCTGCTGCTGAGCGTCCCGGTGGTGTTCACCAGCCACATGATCTCCACCTGGCTCGGCTATGAGGTCCCCGAGGCCCTCACCTGGATCCCCCCGATCCTGGGGACCGTGATCTTCCTCTATGGAGGATGGCCGTTCCTGTCCGGGCTCCCCGCCGAGCTGCGCGATCGGCGCCCCGGCATGATGACCCTGGTCGCGATGGCGATCACCGTCGCCTTCGTCTCCAGCATGCTCGCCACCCTCGGGGTGGTCGGCATGCGTCTGGACTTCTGGTGGGAGCTCGTCCTCCTGATCGTGGTGATGCTCCTCGGGCACTGGTTGGAGATGCGCGCCCTCGGGCAGGCCTCCGGAGCCCTGGAGGCCCTCGCCGCCCTGCTGCCCGATCGGGCCGAGCGGGTCGACGATCAGGAGCGGATCGAGGAGGTCGCCGTCTCCGACCTGCGGCTCGGGGACACCGTCCTGGTCCGTTCCGGAGGACGGGTGCCCGCGGACGGGAACGTGGTCCGGGGGAGCGCGGCCGTCGACGAGTCGATGATCACCGGTGAGTCCCGCACCGTCACCCGGTCCGAAGGGGATCGGGTGGTGGCGGGCACCGTCGCCACCGACTCCTCGATCCGGGTCCGGGTGGACGCCGTCGGCGACGACACCACCCTCGCCGGGATCCAACGCCTGGTGAGCGAGGCGCAGGCCTCCAGGTCCCGGTCCCAGGCCCTGGCCGACCGGGCCGCGGCGCTGCTGTTCTGGTTCGCCCTGTCCGCCGCCGTGATCACCGCGTTCGTGTGGGGAGTGCTGCTCGGCGAGAGCGGCCAGGCCGTCGAACGGACCGTCACCGTGCTGGTCATCGCCTGCCCGCACGCCCTCGGTCTGGCGATCCCCCTGGTCATCGCGATCTCCACGACCCTGTCCGCGCGCAACGGCATCCTGGTCAAGGACCGGTTGGCCCTGGAACGCACCCGTCTGATCGACACGGTGCTGTTCGACAAGACCGGGACCCTGACCAAGGGCACGCCGGCGCTCTCGGGGACGATCGCCGCCACGGGACGCCGGAGCGAGGACGTCCTGGCCCTGGCCGGCGCGGTGGAGTCCGAGTCCGAACATCCGCTGGCCAGGGCGATCGTCCGGGCGGCGGAGGAACGGGGGGCGGTGCCGACCGCCACCGACCTCCGTTCCCTCACCGGACGCGGGGTCCGGGCCACCGTGGACGGGGCCGAGGCCTACGTGGGCGGGCCGGCGCTGCTGGAGTCCCTGGGGCTCGACGAGCCCTCCGAGCTGGTGGAGGGCGCCCGGACCTGGCGGGACCAGGGGGCGACCGTCCTGCACGTGGTCTCCGACGGAGAGGTGGTCGGCGCTCTGGCGCTGGCCGACGAGATCCGTCCGGAGTCCGCCGCCGCGACACGCGACCTCCAGGCACAGGGCGTTCGGGTGGCGATGGTGACCGGCGACGCCCGCAACGTCGCCGACACGGTGGCCGATCGTCTCGGTCTGGACGAGGTCTTCGCCCAGGTCCTGCCCGACCAGAAGGACGCGGTCGTCCGCGACCTCCAGGAACGGGGGCACCGGGTCGCCATGGTCGGAGACGGGGTCAACGACGCTCCGGCGCTGGCCCGGGCGGACGTGGGGATCGCCATCGGCGCGGGCACCGACGTGGCCATCGAGTCCGCCGGAGTGGTGCTGGCCTCCGACGATCCGCGCGGGGTGCTCTCGGTCCGTCGGCTCTCGGAGGCGGGCTACCGGAAGATGATCCAGAACCTGGCCTGGGCGGCCGGCTACAACGTGGTCGCGGTGCCGTTGGCCGCCGGTGTCCTGGCCCCGATCGGGATCGTGCTGGCGCCCGCGGTCGGCGCGGTGCTGATGAGCCTGTCGACGATCATCGTGGCGCTCAACGCCCAGCTTCTGCGGCGGCTCGACCTGAGGCCGGCCGACTGAGGGACGCTCTCTCCACGGGAGGGGCGCGACGGATCCCGTCGGACGTGATTCACGGCCGGCGGCGGGATCGTCGCGCCCCTCCATCCGCTTCGCCCAGGGAGGGCACGATCCCGACCCGACGCCCCACCCGGTGCCGAAGGCGGTGATCGTCTCCTCGCCCACGAAAAGTTCACATGAGTCCCTGCCGTCACAGAGGGCACTTTGTGAACACCCACCTCAGAGCGGTCACTTGTCCCGTTCCACACCTCCCGACTCCGGAATGGCCTTAGTCTCGGCACGAACAAGGCGGGGAGGAGCTCTCATGTACTGCGACTACTGCGGAAGCTGGAACGGCGGAGTGAACCAGAAGTGCAGGAACTGTCAACGCCCACTCGGTGTTCGTTCCGGAACATCGGCGGGGAACGGGCGGTCCTAGTGCCCCCTGCCACCCCCGACCCCACCGAGGTCATCGAGGCCTGGATCCCGCACGACGCCCGATGGCACGCCCAGGCGCGTCGGCACGCCCACAGGGGCTCCGACCACCTGCGGAACTATGTGACCGAGCTGGTGCGCGACCATCGCGACGGCCACATACCCATCACCGACGACTGGGATCTGCGCACCCTGAAGGCGGTGGTGGAGGACCTCCGGTGGGGCGGTCTCGGCGACGTGGACTGGCGTCGGGTCGCGCGGGCCCTCACCGATCCCGGGTTCGTATGACTTTCCGGTTCCACCTTCGTCGGTGGTCTGGACCCGCGTCACCGCGACTGCGACCATGGTGAGGTCGTGATCGCCCTCTTGTAGCGGGAGGGGCACGCGATGGGGCCGCCGCCTCGACCGGTTACGAGGCGGCGGCTCTCTTCGAGAAGGAGCCGGAGAGCGGCGGATGTTCCACGTGAAACATCACGCGCGTCCGTGACCTCCTCCTATGCCCCACGCCTCTCGGCGAGGAGATCGCGGCGTGGTTCGGGGTGGTCCAGGCAGAGCCCCATCGCCCGCAGCCAACGGTTGCCGCGCAGTCCCGGCTCGAGCGCGGCCAGCGCCGCGGCGTACTTGCTGAAACGGGCCTCACGGAACCCGAGTTCGTGCAGACGACGCTCGGTCGGGGTCAGGCCACCCCGGGTCTTGATCTCCAGCAGCACCACGTCCGGCCGCATGCGCACCATGCGATCCCCGCGGTACCCCACCAGCCCGGTGTCGACGGTCACCCGCTCCAGCCCGGAGAGGGAGACCACCGTGCTCCGGCGGTAGTCGGTCACCGCCGACGCGGTCAACGTGTCCGGGGATCCCAGCCGGCACCGGTCGAGGGTCCGATCGAGGAACCGCCGGGTCCGCGGGGTGAGCCGGTCCTCCGGCGTCTCCATCGGCAGCTCGATCCGTACCTTGTCGGTGATCCCCCGCGCGCCCTTCGTCTTCACCTCGAACATCCTCGTGCCCGTGTCCAGGTAGGTGCGGGTGCGCACCTTGTACCGGAGTCGGCGCCCCTGCCGGTGGTCGTGGAAGGTCCTCAGGTCCGGTGTGTCCAGGTAGGTCGACGAGTACAGGAAGGAGGTCCGACCGCCGATCTCCAGCACCCCGAAGTCGCGCTCGGCCCCCGCGAAGAGGTCGGACATCGAGCTCACGGGCACCAGGTACTTGCGGCAGGTGCGGGTGACCAGGGAGGCGCGTTCGTTGGTCTCGGCCAGGGACAGGGGGCGCAGCCGCTCCAGTCCGGGCGGCATCGGCCCGAGCGGGGAGGGGTCGAGGTCGTTCCCGGCGGCGAGGGACCCCGTCGGGGCGGGGGAGGGGCGGACGCTCACCGGCCACCCCACAGCGTCGCGAGGGGGCGGGTCCGCTGCCCGGTACGGGGGACCGACTCGGGAGGGGGCACCTGGAAGCGGACGTCCAGCACCATGAGGTCGCGCACGTAGTCCACCTCGGTGACCTCCACGTGCCGGACCTTGCCGCGAAGGCGACCCTCCAGGTCCTGGCGGAGCGCCAGGGGGTCCTCGTGCACGACGTCCAACGTCATGATCCGACGCTGGGTGCGCGGCAACAGCCTCGGGTGTCCGGCCACGTACAGCACCCCCAGCAGCAGGACGTTCAGACCCACCATCACCAGAGGCGGCGCGATCGCGTTCACCAGGCCCAGGGAGATCGCCACGAAGTAGTAGCCGATCTCGCCCTGGCTGATCAGATCCGAGCGCAGCCGCAGGATCGACAGGACACCGAACAGGCCGAACCCGACCGCGAGCCCCACCTCCTGGCGGGCCATCATCGCGACCACAGCGAAGATGCCGACGTTGAGGGCCACGTAGGCCAGCACCAGATCACGACGGCCGTGCCGACGGAAGTAGAGGACGTAGGACAACACGGTGATGGCGGCCAGGTCGACCGCGAGAGCGAACCAGATCATGGCCATCATCCTGTGGGGCGGTCGTGAGACGTCCATGAGCCTCGGATGAGGAAATCCTCATGAACGCCGCACGACCCCGGAACGAACCCTCGAGGCGCTCCGGCACCCGCGGATCAGCCGGTCAGCCGGTACCCCATGCCCCGCACCGTCACGATCCGCTCCGCGCCCACCTTGCGACGCAGGGCGCGCACGAACACGTCCACCACGTTGGAACCGGGGTCGTAGTCGTAGCCCCACACGTGCGACAACATCTGCTGTCGGGTCATCACCTGCCCCGGATGGCGCATGAGCAGTTCCAACAGAGCGAACTCGCGCGCGGTCAGGTCCACCGTGGCCTCCTCCACCGACACCCGACGGGTCCTCAGGTCCAGTGACAGGTCTCCGACGCGCAGTACCGTCAGGTCGGCCGTGCGCTCGTTGCGCATCCGCAGCCGGACCCGCGCCAGCAGCTCCTCGAAGCGGAACGGTTTGGTGACGTAGTCGTCCGCCCCGATCTCCAACCCGGTCACGGTGTCGCGCACCCCGTCCCGGGCGGTCAGGATCACCACGGGCAGATCCACCCCCATGGCCCGGAGCCGACGCAGGACGTCGAAACCATCGGTGTCCGGCAGCCCCAGGTCCAACAACATCAGGTCGAAGCCGCCGGTGACGGCGTAGTCGACCGCGTCGGCCCCGGTCCCCACCACGGTGGTGGTGAACCCGTTGGCGGTCAGCCCCTTGCGGACGAACGAGGCGATCCGTTCCTCGTCCTCGACGATGAGTACGCGACTCAAGCCTGTTCCCTTCCGATGCTTCCTCCCGCGGGCCGATCGACCGGCAGGACCAGAGTGAACGTGGACCCCTGACCGGGGGCCGAACGCAGATCGACCCGGCCGTGGTGGGCCTCGGCGATGGCCCGTACGATCGCCAGCCCCAGCCCGGCGCCCCCTTCGCCGCGTTCCGTGCGGCGGCCCCGGGAGAAGCGCTCGAACACGCGACCATGGTCCTCGGCGGGGATCCCCGACCCCTGGTCGGACACCCACAGACGCACGTCCGAGCCGACCAGGGCCGAACCGATCCGGACGGTCGAACCGGCGGGAGAGTAGCGGACCGCGTTGGCCGCCAACTGCACCATCGCCTGGGTGACGCGCTGCGGGTCCAGCCTCGCGGTGCCGTCGGCGATCGCCTCCAGCCGCCACGACCGGTCTCCCAGAGGACGGACCTTGGCGTCGATGTCGCTGGTCAGCTCGGCCAGGGAGACGGGTTCGGGGCGGACGAAGTCGGGCTGCTGCGCCTTGGCCAACAGCAACAGGTCCTCGACGATACGGCCCATCCGGTCCAGCTCGTCGGTGACCAGCCGGACCACCTCACGACGCTCCTCCGGATCGTCGCCCATGAGCTCCAGGTGGCCGCGCACGATCGTGATGGGGGTGCGCAGTTCGTGTCCGGCGTCGTCGACGAACCGACGTTGGGCGGTGAACGCGCCCTCCAGCCGGTCCAGCATGCTGTTGAACTGCTCGGCCAGGGCCGCGATGTCGTCCCGCCCGGACACCTCGATGCGCTGGGTCAGATCCTCCTCGCCGATGGCCGCGGCGGTCTGGCGGACCAGCCGCACCGGGGCGAGGATGCGCCCGGCCACCCACCATGCCGCGGTGGCCGCCGCGAGCAGGCCGAGCCCGCTCACCAGGGCGATCGTGCCCATCGTGGAACCGATGGTGTCCTGTTCCTCGGCGGTGAAGTAGCCGATCACGAACCATCCGGCCGGGCCGTCCCGCCCGTCCGGCGGCAGCACGCGCACCTTCTCCCAGCGGACCGGGCCCGCCGGGGTGTCCAGGGAGCCGCGGGCGTCGGGGGAGTCCAGGATCTCCCCGACCGCCTCGGGGTCGGCCGACAGGTCGTGCGGAGGCTCCTGGCCGTGCCGGAGCCGCCCGGAGTCGGCGGGCGGGGCCTCGCCGCCGGGGGCACCGCCGCGCTGCCGTGAGGACTCGCCCGTGCTCTCGTCGACCCAGCCGAAGAGGATCTCGGCGTCGTCCGGGTACTGACGCTCCAGGTAGACCCGGATGAGCGAGGAGACGTCGGTGAAGGGCTCGCCGGTGCGGGGGTCGACCCCGATCGAGGCGAACTCCTCGAACTCCGCGGTCTCCTGGCTCAACGCCCGGTCGACCCGTTCCTCGCCTCGGGTGGTCAGGGCGCTCCAGGTCACGACGTTGACCAGGACCAGGACGGCGGTCATCAGCAGGACCAGCCACGCCATGATGAGCAGGCGAGCGGGGATCCGCCGCCGTTGGGGGAGTTCGGGCTGAGGTCCGCGGATGACCATCGTCGGGAAGAGCGAGGTCGCGCCGGACCCGCCCCCGGGTCTGCCTCCGGGGGGTATCCGCACGGTGGTGGAGTCGGGGGATTCGTCGGGGTCAGTCGTCATCGTCGTCCTCGAACCGTGCTTCCAGGCAGGCGTCCCACCAGCTCTCCCATTGGTCCTCTCCCCAGTTCTCGTGGCCGGAGGCGCCGTCGAGGCAGTCGACGGGGAAACCGGTCGGCGATGGGGGAGGTTCCGTCTCCCCGGGCTCCGACGGTCGTTCGCTCGCCGCGGGCTCCTCCTCGCCGGTGACGGTCGAGGGAGGCGACACCACGCCCTCGTCCGTGGGGTCGGGCGACGCGTCCTCGGGCGAGGTCCCGATCACCACCTCGGAGACGGGTGTCGACTCCGGAGCGCGCAGGAACAGCACCCAGACCAGAGCCGCGGAGGCCACGAGGACGACCGTCAACGCCCCTGTGACCAGTGGCATCAAAGGTGATCTCATATTCGCCGAGCCTGCCCGATCCACACGAAGTCCTCATGAAACGAAGATGAGGAGATCTTCATGTTCCCAGGTCGCGCGGGGGGGAGGGGAGGCCCCTCCGCTCCGGAGGGCCCGCCCGGGGCGACCCGTGTCGACGGGCCTCCCCGGGCGGGACGGGTCCCGTCCTCAGACGGGCATCAGTGTGAACGCGAAATCTGTGTTCCTCGGACGGCGCAGTGAGACGTCGGCCTTGATCCGGCGCGCCACCTCGCTCCGGCTCAGGCCCAGACCTCGGGCGAGGAGCCGATCGGGACGCAGCGGCACCGGAGCGTCGAAGACGACCTTCGACCCGATCGGCCACGCATGGTCGATCGGCACCGTCGGGGCGTCCAGCCGCCAGGCGTCACGCCAGTCCAGGGTGAAGTGGTGGCGCCGTGCCAGAGCCGGATCCAACAGCCGGGACGTCACGAGCTCCAGGTCGTTGGCGTGGTATCCGTCCAGCACGGCCGGGTCGAAGGAACCCACCGCCGCGCGCTCGTGCACGGTCAGCTTGTTCGTGCGGTCGCAGTCCACGCAGCGGACCAGTAGCCACACGTCCAGTCGTCCGCCGTTGGCGTTGACGCGGAACCTGCCCTCGCCGGTGGTGGCCGATTCCGATCGGCAGTCCACGCAGCGCAGCGACAGCAGGGGCAGCCCGGTCCGACGGACGGTCCAGGACGGCACGGTATGAGGTTGTGAAGACATGAGTGCTCTCGAACCTGACACGAGGCCGATTACGCGCGGCCTCGAACGCTGTACTACCGGGCGCTCGAAGGCAGCCCGGCGGAGCCGACGGCATGGTCGGCCTCACGTTGAGCGAAAGGTGTCAGGTCAAAGGGCAGGCGGGGTCACGCGGGTACTTCCCCTGTCTTCACGATGAACGGTCCCGGGCAACCTACGAGGCTCCGGGGCCGACTTCAAGGGGTTTTCCGGCGTGTGCGCGAAGGCCCTCGCGTGGAAGGGGCGAGGGGCGGACCGTCAGTAGCGGCGGCCGCGCAGCTCGGCGACCAGGACCGCGGCCTGGGTACGGCGCTTGAGGTCCAGCTTGGCCAGTAGGGCCGAGACGTAGTTCTTCACGGTCTTCTCGGCGAGGTAGAGGCGTTCGCCGATCTGCCGGTTGGTCATGCCCTCGCCGATGAGGTCGAGGATCTGACGCTCCTGCGGGGTGAGTTCGGCCAGCGGGTCGGGCTCGGCCTGGGCGCCGCGCAGGCGCTCCAGCATCGCTCCGGTGCTCCCGGAGTCCAGCAGCGAGCCACCGGAGGCGACGGTGCGCACCGCGCCCACCAGATCGGCGCCGTGGATCTGCTTGAGCACGTAGCCGGCGGCACCGGCCATGACGGCGTCGTAGAGGGCGTCCTCGTCGGCGAAGGAGGTGAGCATGAGGCAGGCGATCTCGGGGTGGTCGGAGCGGATCTCACGACACACCTGGACCCCGGAGCCGCCGGGGAGGCGGACGTCGAGCACGGCGACGTCGGGCAGGACGACGGGGATGCGCGACAGGGCCTGCTCGGCGGTCCCCGCCTCGCCGACCACGGTCATATCGTCCTCGGTCTCCAAGAGCGAGGCGACACCGCGTCGAACGACCTCGTGGTCGTCGACGAGGAAGACCCTGATCCGCTTCTGAGGCCTTTCGGTCCCACCGCCCGCCATCGGTTCTCCCTCTTCCCGTCTCCTGAGGCTCGCGACATCACTCCGAGAAAGACGTTAATACGTGGACGAGGTCCAGCGGGGGTCTTAGGGCATCGAAGTGACCTGCCAAAAGTCCTATTTCAGGACAAAGTGCATAGCGACCGTTCAAAGCCCCTGTTCACCCACGGTTCGGACGTGGTGGCCGCGGTGCCGAAGTCAACCTATCGCCCCTCGGCCCGGCCGACCGCATCCGGTCGCGAAAACGCCCGCCCCGGAGCGGATCCGGGACGGGCGGCGGCGGTGAGGATCAGGGCCTGAGGCCGGCCCACGGGCGGGCCAGCTCGAAGGCGCGGCAGGCGCGCAACACCCGGGCGTCCGAGTGGCGGGGACCCACCACCTGGAGTCCGATCGGCAGTCCCGAGCCGCCGAACCCGCAGGGAACGCTCGCGGCCGGCTGCTGCGTCATGTTGAACGGGTAACTGAACCCGGCCCAGGACGTCCACCTGCGGTCGTCCGACCCCGGAGGCGACTCCAGGCCCGCCTCGAAGGCCACGATCGGCATGCTCGGCGTCAGCAGCAGGTCGTAGGTCTCGTGGAAGCGCCCCATCCGGGCGCCCATGGCCATCCTCAACGCCATCGCCGTCAGATAGTCCTGAGCCGAGTAGGTCAGACCCTCCTCGATGATCTCCCGCAGCCCCGGATCCTGGAGTTCGCGCTGGGCGTCGGTGAGCGCCTCCGTGGCCTTCGCGGCCCCCGTGTACCAGAGCACGTGGAACTCGTGCCTGGAGTCCGGCAGCCCCGGGTCGACCTCCTCCACCTCGGCGCCCAGCTCCTCGAACACGCGCACCGCGTCGGCGACCACCCGGGCCACCTCCGGGTCCACGTACTGGCCGCCCAGGGTCGGGCTGTAGGCGATCCGCATGCCCTGGACCAGCGCCCTCGGGTCCTCGCCGCGCCCCGCTTCGGCCAGCCCCGGGGGCGGGGTGGGCATGGCCATCCAGTCCCGGGAGTCGAAGCCGGAGATCACGTCGAGCATGAGCGCCAGGTCGCCGACGGTCCGCGTCATCGGCCCGGTGTGCGCCAGCGAACCGAACGGGCTGGCCGGGTAGTGCGGGACCAGCCCCCAGGTGGGCTTGATGCCGCAGATCCCGCTGAAGCTCGCCGGGATCCGGATGGAACCGCCTCCGTCGGTGCCGGTGGCCAGCGGACCCATGCCGGCGGCGACGGCGGCGGCCGAACCTCCGCTCGACCCTCCCGGGGTCGTGGACGGGTCCCACGGATTGCGGGTGATACCGGTGAGCGGGTTGTCCGTGACCCCCTTCCAGGCGAGCTCGGGGGTGGTGGTCTTGCCGACGAACACGGCGCCCTGCTCGCGCAGGCGGGCCACCACGGGGGAGTCCTCCTCCCACGGCCCCTCCGCGGAGGAGG
The DNA here is from genome assembly GCF_035818715.1 of Nocardiopsis sp. LDBS1602. Taxonomy (NCBI): domain Bacteria; kingdom Bacillati; phylum Actinomycetota; class Actinomycetes; order Streptosporangiales; family Nocardiopsidaceae; genus Nocardiopsis; species Nocardiopsis sp. LDBS1602. The sequence continues at coordinate 186,633 of NZ_JAYLVW010000003.1, forward strand.
CCCTCGACCCCTTGCGGGTCGGCCACCCCTTGGTCAGGTGGATGTCCTTGACCGAGGTGGGCACTCCGTCGAGCCGTCCCGCGGGCTCGCCCCGTCGCCACCGTTCGGCGGAGGCGCGGGCGGCCTCCAAGGCCTCCTCCGGGCGGACCAGGCAGAACGCGTTGAGCGCCGGATCGTCCTGCTCGATACGCGCGAGCACCGAGGCGACCGCCTCCACCGGGGACAGCTCCCCGGTGGAGTAGGCGCTCAACAGTTGCTCGGCGGACAGGTCGGCCGGTGTGCGGTCGCCGGAACGCGCCCTGGGGACGGTGTGGGCGGCCCCCGGCTCGGTTCCGGTCGGGGCCGCACCGAGGCCCGAGCCGGTGTCGTCGGCCCCGGCTCGGTCGGAACGGATCGTCACTACAGCCTCCCAAGTCACGCGAGGGGTCAGCCGGGTACGTAACCCCGGTCCTTGTCCACGGCATTGCGCAGTTCCCGCCCGCCCAGGTAGCGGTCGAGATTGTCCAGGAACAGCTCCCACAGGTCGTCGCGCCAACCGATCACGTCACCCGACATGTGCGGTGAGACGACGGACCCGGGCAGGCCCCACAGCGGATTGATCGCCTTGAGCGGTTCCCGTTCGAAGACGTCCAGGGCCGCCCCGGCGATCGAGTTCGCCTCCAGGGCTCGGACCAGGTCGGACTGGACGACGATGGGGCCGCGGGCCACGTTGATCAGCCGCGCGGTGGGTTTCATCAGGTCGAGGAAGGGCCGGTCGACCAGACCTCGTGTGGAGTCGGTGAGCGGCGCCGCGACGACCACGTAGTCGGCCTCGGGGAGCGCTTCGCGCAGGCCGGGGCCGTGATCCGGGTCGAGGTGGGAGGCGTACACACGGCCGAAGTCGGGGTCGCCCTCCCGGGCGTGGCTGCCCGAGGCCTCGACCCGCATCCCGATGGCGGTGAGCTTGCGGCCGATCGCGCGGCCGATCGGGCCGGTGCCGACGACCAAGGCCCGTTTGCCGGTGACGCGTTCGGTCTCGCGGTGCAGCCAGTGCCGTTCTCGCTGGAGCTCCCAGGAGCGCGGGAAGTCCTTGGCGAAGGAGATGATCAGCCCGAGGACGTATTCGGCGATGTGCTCGTCGAAGACACCGCGCGAGTTGGTGACGACGACGTCGCTGTTCACGAGCCCGGGGAACATCAGGTTGTCCACACCGGTGGTGGCCGCGTGCACCCACCGCAGCGAGTCGGCCTTGGGCCAGGCGGCGGACAGGGCCTCGGTGAACAGGTCCCAGACGAGGAGCGCGTCCGTTCCGGGGAGCGCTCCTGCGAGTCCGTCGGCGGTGGTGTGGACGACCTCGCCGAGTCCGGGGTGGTCGTGGAGACGTTCGAGCCCCGACGGGGTCTCCTCTCCGTGGAGGACGAGGAGCCTGGGCCGTTCGGGTGCGGAGACGGTGGCGGTACTGGGCGGACGGTTCACTGGCGTGAGCTTTCCGGTTGACGGGTTCTGGACTGGTGCCGTCGGGGTGAGGGTTCGCCCTGCACGGAGAACGCTAGGGAGCCCGCATAGGATTGTCAACAATCCACAAAAGGACTGTCGTACGACAAAGCTCCACCTCATACCCGGTCGGCGATCTGGGGATACCCGTACTAGACGGGTCTATTGCCGCATTCGGAGGGTTGATCATAAGATTGTCGACAATCAACAGTGCCGTGACCCCGCAGGCCCGGAACAGGACCCCGGGCCGACCGTCCCACAAAGGAAGCACGTAGGCCCCGCCGAAGGGATCCCACTTGCCCAGGTACATGACAGTCACGCTCGCCCGACGCGGGGTCTCCTGCGTCGCCGAACTCCTCGACGAGGACGCGCCCCGCACCTGCGAGGCGGTATGGAACGCCCTCCCGCAAGGGGACGCGGTCCAACACGCCAAGTACGCGCGCAACGAGGTCTACACGATGGTCCCGAGGTTCGCCGATCCGGAACCGGGCCAGGAGAACCCCACCGTCACACCCATCCCCGGGGACATCGTCTACTTCTCCTTCGACTCCGGCATGCTCGACCGCTCCTTCAAGGAGGACAAGGGCATCGGCCACCTTCCCGGAGTGATCGATCTGGCCCTCTTCTACGGACGTAACAACCTGCTGCTCAACGGCGACGTGGGCTGGGTGCCGGGCAACGTGTTCGCCACCGTCGTGGAGAACCTGCCCGCCATGGCCGAGGCCTGCAACGACGTCTGGCGCTCCGGCAGCGTCGGTGAGCGTCTCCTGTACGAACGGCTGGAACGCTGACCGGCCCCGTGGCGCCGAGACGGCACGAGACCGACGAATCGACCGACACACCCGAACGATCACCACAGAGCACATCAACGGGAGGTGAGTGACCGATGCGAACCGAGGGAAACGGACCGAACCCCGCGGGCGGCTTCGACCCCATGACCCCGGCCGTCCCCGTACAGCCGGAGACGTCCGAGATCGTCGAACTGTCGGCGTCGACGACGACACCCTGGCAGGCAGGGGTGGGCGTCATCGCGCCCTACGACTTCGCTCTCGACCGCGAACTATGGCGGTGGACGCCCGACGACGTCTCGCTCTTCATCACCCGCCTGCCCTACGTGCGCGTTCCGGTGACGGTCGACCAGGCCGCCGCGCTCAGCAAGGGCAAGAGGGTGGGCAAGGCGGTACGCGAGCTCATGGCGCCCGAGCCCCTGGCCATCGGCTACGCCTGCGCGTCCGGAAGCTTCGTCCACGGAGCCCACGGGGAGCGCACGCTGCGCCACACCATGCTGACGGCCGGGGCGCCCGAGGCCGTCACCACGTCGGGGGCGCTGATCAGCGCCCTGGAGACCCTGGGCACCGACCGGATCGCGGTGGTCACCCCGTACGTGGACAGTGTGACCGACCGGCTCCTGGCCTATCTGGCCGAACACGGCGTCGGGGTCACCTCCAGCGTCGGGCTGGGGTTGCTCAGCCACATCTGGAAGGTCACCTACTCCGAGGTCGCCCGCGCGGTGCACGAGGCCGACCGACCGGACGCCCAGGCCGTCTTCATCAGCTGCACCAACGTCCTCACCTACGACATCATCGCGCCCTTGGAACGCGAGCTGGGCAAACCCGTCATCGCGGCCAACCAGGTCACCATGTGGGCGGTCATGCGGGCCGCCGGCCACCGGGCGGTCGCCCACGGACAGAGCCTGATCGGCATGGCTCCCACCGGGGTCGGCTGAACCGACCGTTCGACCAACGACCCACCGGGGCGGTCCCGACCTCGACGGCCGGCCGCCCCGGTGGGCCCCACAGACCTTGAGGAGAAGCATGACCCGCGTCGGAATCCTCTACCCCGGCTTCAGCGCCGAGGACGACTACCAGACCTTCGCCTCGCAGATCGACGACGTCGAACTGCCCCTTGTACACACGCTCATGCGCGAGGACGCCCACCGGGTCGACGCCCTACTGGACGTCGGCAGCGAGGAGGTGCTCTCGAAGGGGGCCGAGGAGCTCTCCGCGATGGAGATCGACTCCGCCATCTGGGCGTGCACCAGCGGAAGCTTCGTCTTCGGCTGGGACGGGGCGCGTCGGCAGGTCCAGGGGGTGCGCGACGTCGTCGGCGTCCCCGCCTCCAGCACCTCCTTCGCCTTCGTGCACGCCCTACGACAACTGCGCCTCTCCCGGGTCGCGATCGCCGCGACCTACCCCGACGACGTCGCCCGACGCTTCGAACGGTTCCTCACCGAGGCCGGCGTCACCGTCCTGTCCCTGGCCAGCCACGGCATCGTCACCGCCGCGGAGGTGGGGCGGCTCGACCCCGACGAGGCGCTCGACTTCGTCATCTCCAACGACCACCCGGGCGCCGACGCCGTGCTGGTCCCGGACACCGCCCTGCACAGCGCCGACCTCATCGACCCGATGGAGGCCTTGCTGGGCAAGACGGTGCTCACAGCCAACCAGGTCAGCGTCTGGGAGGGGCTGCGTCTGGTCGGCCGCTGCGAGTCGCGTCCGGGGCCCGGGAACCTGTTCCGCTCCGGAACCTCCACGGTCCGCGACGCCTTCGAACGGCGATGACCTCGGGGACCCATCCGTGCCGATTCGTCCATTGATGTCCGGCACGTCCCCGTATTCTCGATCGAGTTCAGACCACGTCCCGAGAAGGGAAGTCCCATGTCGGCCCCCGGCCAACTTCGTCCCGTCCCACGGCGGTCCACCGCCGAGCTGATCGCCGACCAGCTCCGCGCCGCGATCATGTACGGCTCCCTCTCACCGGGGGACCAGCTCGGCGAGGCCGACCTGGCCGGACGGTTGGGAGTGAGCCGGGGTCCGCTCCGTGAGGCGATGCAACGCCTGGTCCAAGAAGGGCTGCTCCGCAGTGAACGGCACAGGGGCCTGTTCGTGCGCGAGCTGACACCCGACGACGTCCGGGACGTCTACGTCGCCCGGCTCGCGGTGGAGAGGACCGCCTGCGAGCTGATCATGCGGGGCAACAGGGGTGAGGCCGTGGCCCGCCTCACCCCGGCCCTGGACCGGCTGGCCCGGGCCGCCGCGGCCGCGGACCGCCACGCGATGAGCGAGGCCGACCAGGAGTTCCACGAGACCCTCGTGAGCTGTTCGGGCAACTCGCGTCTGGAGCGCATGGCGCGAACACTGCTGGTCGAGACCCGTATGTGCCTCACCGTGATGCAGGACGTCTACCCCGAACCCGAGGAGCTCCTGGAGGAACATCGCAGGATCCTGGACGCGATCGTCGAGGGCGAGGAGAACCGTCTACTCGGCCTGATCGAGACCCACATGCTCGACACCGTCGACCGGATCAACGGCGAGACGGCCGACGAGGCGACGGCCGAGGACGAGACCTCGGACTGACCGGAACGACGAACCCGACGGGCCCCGACCACGGTCCGTCGCGGTCGGGGCCCGTCTTCGCGCCCTCTAGAGCCCGCCGATGCCGACGTACTTCGACTCCAGGAACTCGTCGATGCCGACCCGACCGCCCTCACGGCCCAGGCCGGAGTGCTTCACCCCGCCGAACGGGGCCGCCGGGTTGGACACGACACCCTGGTTCAACCCCACCATGCCGGTCTCGAGCGCCTCGGCCACCCGGAGCGCCCGGTTCAGGTCACGGGTGTACACGTAGCTGACCAGCCCGAACTCGGTGTCGTTGGAGGCCCGCAGCACCTCCTCCTCCGTCTCGAAGGGCATCACCGGGGCCACCGGACCGAAGATCTCGGTGCGGGACAGCTCCGCCGCGAAGGGCACGTTCGCCAACACCGTCGGCCGGTAGAAGTGTCCCGGACCGTCGCCCGGTCCGCCGCCCACCAGCACGTTCGCGCCGAGGTTCACGGCGTCGTCGACCAGGTCCTGCACCTTCTTCCGAGCCTTGTCGTCGATGAGCGGGCCCACGTCGACGTTGTCCTCCAGCCCCCGGCCCAGGCGGAGCGCGCCCATGCGCTCGCTGAGCCTGCGGGAGAACTCCTCCGCGATACCCGACTGGGCGTAGATGCGGTTCGCGGCCGTGCACGCCTCACCGATGTTGCGCATCTTGGCGAGCATCGCCCCGTCCACCGCGGCGTCCAGGTCGGCGTCGTCGAACACCAGGAACGGCGCGTTGCCGCCCAGCTCCATGGAGGTGCGCAGCACCTGACCCGAACTCTGCTCCAGCAGCCTGCGGCCGACCGCCGTCGAACCGGTGAAGGAGAGCTTGCGGATCCGCCCGTCGGTGAGCAGCGGCTCGGTGATCCCACCCGGGTCCGTGGTCGGCAGGACACTGAGCACACCCTCGGGCAGCCCCGCCTCCGTGAGGATCCCGGCCAGCGCCAGCGCGGACAGCGGGGTCTGGTGGGCCGGCTTGAGGATCATCGTGCAACCCGCGGCGATGGCCGGGCCGATCTTGCGGGTCCCCATCGCCATGGGGAAGTTCCACGGGGTGATGAGCATGCAGGGCCCGACCGCCTGCTTCATGATCAGGAAGCGCGACTTCCCGTCCGGCGAGAGGGAGAACCCGCCCTCGATCCGCACCGCCTCCTCGGAGAACCAGCGGAAGAACTCGGCCGCGTAGGCGATCTCCCCACGCGCCTCGGCGAGGGGCTTGCCCATCTCCAACGTCATGAGGGTCGCCAGATCCTCCTGGCGCTCCATGAGCAGGGCGTAGGCCCGGTACAGGATCTCGCCGCGCTCGCGCGGAGCGGTCCGCTGCCAGCCCGGCTGGGCCTTGGCGGCGATGTCGAGGGCCTCCATGGCGTCCCGCTCGCCCGCGTCCGAGACCTCGCACAGCACCTTTCGGGTCGAGGGGTCCTCGACGGCGAAGGAGGCACCCGAGGCGGGTTCACGCCACTTCCCGCCGAGGAAGAGCGCCTTGTTCACCTGTTCGACGACCCGTACTTCCCGATCCGACATGTTTCGCTCCTCAGTCGACGGGCCGACCCGACGGGACGGCCTGTGGTGTCAGAACTGCCCGGCGTGCGTCCTCTGGACACCGCCGCTCCCGGATGTTTCCATAGCAGCGTCGATTGTCAACAATCCTACGGAACCCGATACAAGGAATTGAGGCCATCGCATGGCGGAACTCTCCCCGGTTCTCAAGCAGGCGACACCGGTCATCGCCGCACGAGGCGAGGGTGTCTACCTGTACGACGAGGACGACCGCCGTTTCCTCGACTTCACCGCCGGCATCGGGGTGACCAGCACGGGCCACTGCCACCCCAAGGTGGTCGCCGCCGCCCAGGAGCAGGTCGCGACCCTGATCCACGGCCAGTACACCACCGTGATGCACCGGCCCCTGCTGCGACTCACCGAACGTCTCGGCGAGGTCCTGCCCGAAGGGCTCGACCGCCTGTTCTACGTCAACTCCGGCAGCGAGGCCGTCGAAGCCGCCCTGCGCCTGGCACGCCAGGCCACCGGGCGTCAGAACGCCGTCGTCTTCCAGGGCTCCTTCCACGGACGCACCATGGGCGCCGCCTCCCTCACCACCTCCGGGACCAAGATCCGCGCCGGCATCGGCCCGCTCGTCCCCGGCGTCGTGGTCACGCCCTTCCCGTACGCCTACCGGCTCGGCATGTCCGAGGAGGAGGCCGTCGCCTACGCGCTGCGCGAGCTCGACTACCAGTTCGCCACGGTGACCTCCCCGAAGGACACCGCGGCCGTCTTCATCGAGCCCGTCCTCGGCGAGGGCGGCTACGTTCCGGTCCCCGACGCCTTCCTTCAGGGGCTGCGCGAGCGCGCCGACCAGCACGGGTTCCTGCTGGTCCTCGACGAGGTGCAGACCGGCTTCGGCCGCACCGGCACCTTCTGGGGGCACGAGCCCTCCGGTGTGCGTCCGGACATCGTCATCACCGCCAAGGGGCTGGCCAGCGGCTTCCCGATCTCCGCCATCGCCGCCCCCGCCGCGATCATGGACAAGGCCTGGCCGGGCTCCCAGGGCGGCACCTACGGCGGCAACGCCGTCGCCTGCGCCGGCGCCCTCGCCACCCTGGAGGTCATCCAGGAGGAGGGTCTGGTGGAGAACTCCGCCCGCCAGGGCGAGCGCCTCCACCAGGGGCTGGCCAAGATCGCCGAGGCCCACCCCGCCATCGGCGACGTCCGGGGCCGGGGCCTCATGCGGGCCTGCGAGTTCGTCAAGGCCGACGGAACCCCCGACGGCCAGTCCGCGCAGAAGGCCCAGCAGGCGGCCGCGCAGAACGGCCTGCTCCTGCTGACCTGCGGCCCCGCCGGCAACGTCGTCCGCTTCATCCCGCCGCTCATCGTCGATGGCGACCAGGTCGACACCGCCCTCGAACTGTGGGCGGCCTCCGTCGAGGAGACCGTCTCCTAGCGACCAGGACCCCATGGGGGCGCCGTCCGAGGTGGCGGCGCACCCATGGTCCGGGTCACACCGGAAAATGGCGCAAAGGCACTCCGACACCGTGATAGAGTCGGAGACGTCGCAAGGGAGAGCGCAGAGCCCGCCCGGGCGACACACAACCGAATACCTGCACTCGTAGCTCAATGGATAGAGCATCTGACTACGGATCAGAAGGTTGGGGGTTCGAGTCCTCCCGAGTGCGCCACCTTGAGACAGTGGAGAAGACCGCCGGACCTGCACACCACACAGGCCCGGCGGTCTCTTTTCTACTGCCGGAACTCTCACCATGGTCGGTGGTGACCTGTTCGGTCACCTCCCTGGCCGGGGGCTTGCGCGAGTGGTTCGGCCCGGGTTGTTTTACCGGTAGGGGGCGGCATCAGCGTCACCCCCACGGCCACAGAGCGGGAGCCCCGAAGAAGTGCGCACTCATCCACCACGACCGTGGTTCTTGCTGGTCAGTGTGGTCCTTGTCGTCGCAGCGTCCCTCTGGCTTGTTCACGGACGAGAGATCGACGGTTACTCGGCCTTCGTGGCTTGGGACGTACTCATCACGTGGTCGGTGTGCCTGGTCCTGGCGATCTTCGATTACTGCCGCAAATGGGTTGCTCACCGCCACCGCCAGGCCGCCTCTCCTGCCGGTACAGAACCCGATGTGTAGCCGCCGGCCATCTCAGTGATGTCCTGGTCCGTGGAGCGGACGCCTCTGACAAGGACCCCACGTCGTAGCCGCCGCAACGGGGCCTTGACGGTTCAGCCGCTCAAGCGGTTCAGGATCTGTCGGGAGTGGGCCTCTAACGCAGGGATGGTCCGCTCCGCCTCTCGGGCCGGGGGCTTGCGCGAGTGGTCCGGCCCGGGTTGTCTTACCGGTAGGGGGCGGCATCAGCGTCACCCCCACGGCCACAGAGCGGGAGCCCCCACCCGATGAACGACACCGGATCAGTGGATCGCTGGATGGTCCTCAGGCATGGAGTGCCCAACCTGGCCGTCTTTCTTCTGCTCTCCTACGCAGGATGGGCTTACGCCCTCGCGGCACTGCTGCTCTGGTACACCCCGATGTTCATATGGGTCGCCCGGGAGAGGCGCCGACACGCCGCGGACTCCCATCGGCTCACCTCCTCGGCAGAAGGAGAGTCGGCGATATAGCCGCACGCCGGTGTACGTCCCCGCGGAGTGGCCACCTCTTCCGAAGGAGAGGGCCGGCCCACCGCTTAACGGAAGACACCTGCGATAGGCGCGCAGGCCGAGAGCGTTTCCCGGATTCCTCTACGGGCGCCGGACTGTTGTGGCAGGGTGAGCGCGCCGATCATCGTCTCCCGGAACACCGTTTCGAGCGGCCTTCGCGTTCGCGGTGATCCGGGGAGGGTGGTCGGGCCGTGCCGGTCGATAGGGAGAAGAGCACCGATGGAGCGAAGGTTCGAGGGCGCCGTTCTGGAAGTTCTGGTGGACGAGACTCTGTCTCCTCCGGAGCGAGGGGAACCACACCCACATCGCCTTTACGTGAGGATTTTCGGGAAGGACGCTGCGGGGGACTGGATCACCCCTCGGCCAGGTGTGGTGACCCGCGCCCACGCTGAACCCGAGGTCGACGAGAATGACCAGGCCGCGGTGCCCGAGAGTCTGTTCGACCATCTTTCGGAGGTCTTTTCGGGGGTGGACGGGATCGGCTATGACGGTGAGTTTCTGGATCCGGATGAGACCGTTCCGACGATTCTCGACGAGGTGTTCACCTGGACCTGTCATCAGGCCTGCCAGGGCCCTACATAGAGGTTCGAGCAGCTCGAACGAGAGCACGTGAGGACACGTTGGGCAGGAAGGAAGGTGCCTGATCAGGGGATTCGCGGTCCAAGTGGCCTACGATCTCGCCCGACAGCAGGACGTACAGACGTTCAGGCATCATCGTCCCCGTCGCCGATGGGTAGACCCCACGATGCTCGGCGGGCTTCCGAGACGGAGCGTAGCTCGGTGTGGGCCCGGTCCTGCGGTGGTTTCCGTGGGGGGACCGCTGTCCCTGTGGAGGCCTGGTCGGGTGGCGGGTCCGTCGCCTGATCGTTCTCGGCGGTCGATCTCAGGATCAGCGTCAGGTCCAAGGCGCCGAGCAATCGGAGCAGGGGTTCCAGCTCGACACCGCGGTGCCCCGCCTCGACCCGGGACAGCCAGGAGCGGGCGACACCGGCCTGTGAGGCCACGGTCGCTTGGCTGAGGCCTTTGGAGAGTCGGGTATCTCTGACCAGACCGCCCAGCTTGGACCACCCTGTCAGAGTGAACTCTTCGACCATCGTGATCACCCCGTCCTCGTTCGAGGACGCTGCGATCGCCGAAGCAGATGGCTCGGATGGTGCGGGTGTTCGCCGGGTGGCCTTCTCTGAAAAGGGAGGGGCGGCCCGACGGTGATGGCGGGCCGCTCGGGGGTTTCCGGCTACGAGCCGAAGAGGACGTCGCGCTGTTCGTCGAGGATCACCATCATCGCGTCGGTGTGCTCGGGGCAGTCCTCGCCGATGTAGGTCATCAGGAATCGACGCGCGGACTCCTCCACCTCCTCGCCCTTGTTCACGGCCGCGAGAGCGCCGGCCAGGCCGATCTGCATCACCAGGGTCCGGGTGTAGGACATGGACTGCGCGCCGTCTTCGACCTCGCCGTAGGTGATCTCCTCGTCGGCGACGGAGCACAGGTCCGCGGAGCCACTGTGGACGAGGTCGAGTTGTTCGTCGGTGAGGCCCTCGTACCAGGGGTCGCCCTCCATCGCCTGTTCGGCGGCCTCGCGTGTGGTCGCGGGGGTGGGGGCGGATTCCGGGCTCGATGCCGTCCGGTCCGTGGCCGTGTCCGTGGTGTCGTCACCCGCGTCGGCCGGGCCACAGGCGGTGAGGGTGAGCAGAAGCGCCGCGCAGGCGGCGATGGAGGAGGAACGCATGGGGGATGCTCCTTGTCGTCGATCTCCTCTGGACTGTAGGGCTCTACTGTTGTCTATGTGCTGATTTGTGGGCTGGTGACCGATTTCAGCCATGGAGGCAACGGAATGGTCCGCTCAGGCGTCCGGGGGGATCATGCGCGGTGGTGAGGTGGCCCTCCATGAGGAATTCAATACATGTCAGGTCGGGAATCAGGGAATTGTGCGAGGGCTTCTCCGGGGCGCTTTCGCTTCGTTCCGGGGCGGTGGTTCTCCGTGGTGTCGGCGGGGTGCGTTTTTCCGCCATCGGCGCTGTTCCCGAACCTGACGGGGTGATGAGGTGCCGGGGCTGAGCGCCTGGTGGAGTGCGGGTTCGGGGTTCGGAGAAGGACGCTCGGGGGAGGGGCGTCCGCCCACCGGAAGCCTCCGGCGAAGGGCGGGATCGGTCTCTCCTCGCGTGCCGGAATTCCCTTTCCGGGATCTCTTCACGCGGGTGTAACGGCGGATTGATCGGCGTGAAATCGGGGTGCTGTCGTGTGTTCTCGAAAGGACCTCGTGTGGTCCGTCCGCGGACGCGTCGCTCCGGCCGTCGGGTTCCGGGCGGGTCGCCGGAGCGGGGGAGGAGGCCTCGCGGGCCCGATGCCGTGGAACGTCGAAGGGGGTGACCGGGCCGTCGGAGGGGACGCCGAACGACCCCGTCGGAGCCTTCGAAAGAACGCGAACGCGCGTTCGTTCCGGAGGCGTCCCGATCACTCCGTCGGAGCGGGGCGGAGGGGGTCATCTCACCAAAAAATGTACCAGTGTTTGTCGCACCTCGGCCGCCGTGTTTTCCCTTGTCCGACAGGGCTTCCCGGTACACCGGGAGGCACTCTGAGGCGTCTCTCTGGCGAGGGGTGGGCTTGCCACGCGCCTCTCACGTGCTAAAACCTAGATGGGTTGGTTTTTGCTACCAAACCCATAACGAATCGTTGAGAGGTGGTTCATGCATCTACTTCCCTCCGATACCGAGAAGCTGCTCCTGGCCGTCGCGGGCATGATCGCCCGGGATCGACGGGAACGGGGCGTCAAGCTCAACCAACCGGAATCGGTAGCGCTGCTGTCCTGCTGGGTGATCGAGCGGGCACGAGAAGGTGCCAGGGTCGCCGAGCTGATGAGCGAGGGTCGCAACGTCCTCACCAGGGACGAGGTCATGGACGGGGTCCCGGAGATGATCCCCAACGTCCAGGTCGAGGCCACCTTCCCCGATGGACGCAAGCTCGTCACGATCACGGAGCCGATCCAATGATTCCCGGTGAGATTCGTACCCGCTCCACCCCCCTCGACCTGAACGACGACCGCGAACGGTTGTCCCTCGTCGTCGTCAACACCGGTGACCGCCCCATTCAGGTGGGCTCTCACCTGCACTTCCCGGACGCCAACCCGGCTCTGCGCTTCGATCGCGAACAGTCCCAGGGGTTCCGTCTGGACGTTCCCGCCGGTACCTCGGTCCGTCTGGAGCCCGGCGTGAGCCGCACCGTCGAACTGGTCGCCTTCGGCGGCCGACGGTACGTCCCGGGTCTACAGATCCACGACCTGAGCAAGCAGCCCGAGACCGGGGAGCGTACCCCGCGTCCGGTGGTCCCGTTCGGTACCCCGGGCGTCGACGTGCCCGAGCCGGAGCGCGCCTCCGGTACCGCGATGCGCGTCGGTGAGGTGGACGCGCACGACGGTGACCCGGCCGAGGTGGTACCCACCGAGGCCCCGCCCGCCGAGAACGCCGATCAGGAAGCGGACGCCGAGGAAGCGACAGAGGACACAGAGGAGCAGCAGCCGTGAGCCGCATCGACCGCCGTGAGTACGCGCAGCTGTACGGACCCACGGTCGGGGACCAGATCCGCCTGGGCGACACCGATCTGTGGATCGAGGTCGAGGAGGATCGCACCGCGGGTGGAGACGAGGTCGTCTTCGGTGGCGGTAAGACCATCCGTGAGTCGATGGGGCAGGGCATGACCCTGCGTTCCGAGGGCGCCCTGGACCTGGTGATCACCAACGTGGTGGTCCTGGACCACTGGGGGATCGTCCGAGGTGACGTGGGTATCCGCGACGGTCGTATCGTGGCGATCGGCAAGGCCGGTAACCCGGACGTCATGGACGGTGTGCACCCGGATCTGCTGATCGGTCCGGGCACCGACGTGATCGCCGGTGAGGGCAAGATCCTCACGGCGGGCGCGGTCGATACCCACGTGCACTTCCTCAGCGAGATCGAGATGCACGAGGCGCTCACGACGGGCACGACCACACTGATCGGTGGCGGTACCGGGCCGACCGAGGGTTCGAAGGCCACCACGGTGACCCCGGGCGCGCACGCGCTGCGGATGATGCACCGCGCCCTGGACAAGTTCCCGCTCAACATCCTGCTGTTCAGCAAGGGCAGCACGGTGTCGATGGAGGCGCTCGCCGAGGACGCCCTGGCCGGGGCCGGCGGCTACAAGGTCCACGAGGACTGGGGCGCGACCCCCGCCGCGATCGACGCCGCGCTGCGCGGCGCCGACGAGTTCGGTCTCCAGGTGGCCCTGCACGCGGACTCGCTGAACGAGACCGGTTACGTCCAGCACACGCTGGAGGCGATCGCCGGCCGCGGTATCCACGTCTTCCACTCGGAGGGCGCGGGCGGTGGTCACGCGCCGGACATCATCATCACCGCCGGTGAGTCGAACGTCCTGCCCGCCTCCACCAACCCCACGCTGCCGTTCACGGTCAACACCGTCGACGAGCACCTGGACATGCTGCTGGTGGTGCACCACCTGAATCCGCGTGTTCCGGAGGATCTGGCGTTCGCCGAGTCCCGGATCCGCGCGTCCACGATGGCGGCCGAGGACGTCCTGCTGGACATGGGCGCGATCGCGATCACCTCGACCGACGCCCAGGCGATGGGGCGTATCGGTGAGCTGATCTCCCGCACGTGGCAGGTGGCGCACGTGATGAAGAACAAGTTCGGTCCGCTCCCCTCGGAGCTGCCCGCCGACAACGCCCGTGCCCGCCGGTACGTGGCCAAGTACACCATCTGTCCGTCGGTGGCCCACGGCGTCGATCACGTGATCGGCTCCATCGAGCCCGGGAAGATGGCCGACCTGGTGCTGTGGGACCCGGCGTTCTTCGGTATCCGGCCGACCGCGGTGATCAAGTCCGGGGCGATCGTCGCGGCCCCGTTGGGCGACCCCAACGGCGCGGTCCCCCTTCCGCAGCCGGTGCTGGTGCGGCCGACCCTGGCCGCGCAGGCCACGTCGGCGGCCGACCTGGCGGTGACCTTCGTGTCCCCGATGGCGATCGAGGACGGGTTGGCCGAGCGGCTGGGGCTCCAGCGCGAGCTGGTGGGCGTGAAGCCCACCCGCGACATCACCAAGGCGGACATGCCGAACAACACGGCTCTGCCCGATATCGACGTGGACCCGGAGACGTTCGCGATCAGTATCAACGGCGAGTTCGTGAAGCCGCAGCCCGTGGACGTCGTACCGCTCGCGCAGCGGTACACGATGTTCTAGGTCCTCGTGTGAGCACGGGACTGGGCACACTGCTGCTGGCCGACGCCCGACTGCCGGTGGGCGGTCACACCTATTCGGCCGGACTCGAACCCGCGCTCCTCGACGGCCTGCCGGTGGAGCGCATCCCCGCCTACATCGAGGCCCGGATGCGCACGGTGGGTCTGGCGGAGGCGGCGGCCTCGGTCCTGGCGTATCGAGCGGTCGGGGGCGCGTTCGTCCCCGGCCGGATCGAGGCGGGACCGGAGGGGCTCGGCGTGGACGCCGAGGCGCTGGCCGACGTGCACGAGGCGTTGTTGGCCCGTTCGCCGAGCGCTCCGCTCCGGGAGATCTCGGGGCTTCTCGGCCGCGGGCTGGTCCGTCTGGCCGACCGTCTGTGGCCGGAACATCCGGCGGTGAAGGCGCTGCGCACGTTGGGACGGGCCCCGCAACGGCCGATCGCCCTCGGGGTGGTGGCCGCCGTCATGGGGTCGGAGGAGGCCGAGGTCGCCCGGGTGAGTCTGTACGACGACGCCCAGACGGTGGCCTCCGCCGCGCTGAAGCTCGCACCCGTCGACCCGGTCGACGCCGCCGGGTGGGTTCTCGGGGCCGAGGGGGTGATCTCCTCCGTGGTCGCCGAGGCGCTCGCGGTGGAGGGGATCGACGACCTGCCGGCCCGTACCGCTCCTCAGATCGAGGGGTGGTCTCTCGAACATCAAGTCAAGACCAGGAGGATCTTCGTTGCCTGAGCAGACCGAAGGAAACGCGACCACCGGCACCCGCCGCGCCATGCGCCTGGGTGTGGCCGGGCCGGTCGGTACCGGTAAGAGCACGCTGATCGCGACCCTGTGCCGCGAGCTCGCCGACGAGCTGAGCATGGCCGTGGTCACCAATGACATCTACACCGACGAGGACGCCCGTCTGCTGCGCGCGGCCGGGGTCCTGCCGATCGAGCGGATCCACGCTGTGGAGACCGGCGCGTGCCCGCACACGGCCATCCGTGACGACGTCACGCCGAACCTGCTCGCCGTGGAGGACCTGGAGGCGGAGTTCGCTCCGTTGGACCTGGTCGTCGTGGAGAGCGGTGGCGACAACCTCACCGCGACGTTCAGTCCGGCGCTGGCCGACGCGCAGATCTTCTGCCTGGACGTCGCCGGTGGCGGCGACGTGGCCCGTAAGGGCGGCCCGGGCATCGAGCGCGCCGACCTGCTCGTGGTCAACAAGACCGACCTGGCCCCGCACGTGGGGGTCGACGCCGAGCAGATGGTCACCGACGCCAAGGCCTCTCGCGGCGGGCTTCCGGTGCTGGCTCTGAGCCAGCACGACGAGGTCTCCATCAAGGCTCTGGCCGGGTGGGTGCACCAGGTGCTGGCGGACTACCGTTCCGGCACCCACGTGCCCCGCGACCCGGGCCCGATGGCCCCGCACAGCCACGCCGACGGCACCACGCACACCCACGAGGGTGGCGAGGACGGCCACGAGCACGCATGAGCGGGACCGTGGCGGCTCGGATCACCGTCGAGCGGGTCGGCGGTCGTGTACGCATGACCGACCTGGTCGGTGGAACGTATCTGAGGGCCCAGCCCCTGGGTGTTCGGGGCGGGGCCGCTCGGGTGGCCCTGCTCGGGACCTACGCCCTGCTGTTGGCCGGCGATGACCTGCGGATGGAGGTCTCCGTCGGCCCCGGCGTGTGGCTGGAGCTGGTGGAACCGTCGGGGATGGTCGCCTACGACGCCCGTGGCGGCTCCGCGAGTTGGCGGGCCGATCTGCGGGTGGCCGACGGCGGCTGTCTGGTGTGGCGCAGCGCCCCGTTCGTGGTGACCTCGGGCGCGGACATCACCCGGAACATGAACGTCCACCTGTCCGGCTCCGGTCGGGCGTTGGTGCACGAGACCCTGGTGATGGGCCGTAGTTACGAGTCGTCCGGGGGGCCGTTGCGCTCGCTCACCCGGGCGGACGTCGACGGACGGCCGCTGCTGGTCGAGGACCTGGATCTGCGCGATCCGGTGCTGGCCGGGGCCCCCGGGGTCATGGGCGGCAACCGTGTCATGACCTCGACCTTCCTGCTCGGAGCCCGACCGGAACGGTCGGTGGGCGTGCAGGAGACCCTGTTGCACGGTCCGGGGGCGCTGTCCCGGGCCGTGGCCGGCCAGGCACACGAGGCCGAGGCCGCGGTCGCCGACTCCTGGGGGAGATGGCGGTCGGGGTTCGCCGACCCGGTCGGTTATGAAGAGGAGAACGAGGACGAGGCGGCCTGAGCCTCGTCGAGATCGCCGAGGGCCGAGGAGCGCGCTCCCCGGCCCTTCGTCGTGTCACCGCACGGTGTGATCGGCGAGCGGTTCGGCCGTGCGGGAGGTGGTCTCCTTCAGGTCCACCACCTCGTCGGCCCAGGCGTTCAACAACGCGTGGTCGTGGCTGATCGCGAGGAGGCCGACCCCTTCGGCGGCGAGTTCGGACAGCAGGTGCGCGATGGTCGCGGTGGAGGCGGCGTCGAGCATGGCGGTGGGCTCGTCGCAGATCAGGTAGCGCGGTGAGGCCGCCAGCGCCCGTGCCACGCACGCCCGTTGGAGCTGGCCGGCCGAGACCCGATCACCGTGACGGTCGAGCAGGTCCGGGGTCAGGCCGACCTTCCGGGCCAGTTCGGCGACCCGGTCGTCGGCCTCCGACCCGCGTGGCCCGGAGCGACCTCGGGCCGAGAACGGTTCCGCGATGATCCTCCGCAGCCGCATCCTCGGGTCCGTGGCGGCCCGGGGCGACTGGTGCAGCAGCCCGACGCGGCCGTCCATCCGCCCTCGTCGGGTGGTCACCGGTTCGCCGTCGACCAGCACCGTCCCCCCGTCGGGGGGACGCAGCCCGGTGAGGATCCGGGCCAGGGAGGACTTGCCGCTGCCGGAGGGGCCGGTGAGCCCCAGGACGCGGCCGGGTTCGAGGGTCAGGCTCGCCTCTTCGAGGACCACGTGATCCCCGTAGCGGCAGGTGACGCGGTCAGCGGTCAGCGACATCGGTTCCTCCCGTCCGGTCGGCGAAGGAGTGGTCGTCGGGCAGGTCGGTCAGTTCCGGCGGCAGCCCCGGGAGCGGGTGCAGTCCGTGCGCGGGAAGCGCCGCCATCAGCGCCCGACCGTAGGGGTGTTCGGGAGCGGTGAGCACGTCGCGCGCGGGACCCTGTTCGACGATCCGTCCCGCGTACATGATCGCCATCCGGTCGGCGACGTCCGTGGTCTCCAGGACCTGGAGGTCGTGGGTGATGACGAGGACGGCGGTGCCCGCGTCGGCGACCCGGCGGAGCAGGAGCAGGATCTGCGCGGCGAGCTCCGGGTCGAGCCCGGCGGTGGGTTCGTCGGCCACGAGTACGGCCGGTTCGCCCGCGAGCGCGGCGGCGGTCACGGCCCGCACGGCCATTCCGCCGGAGAGCTCGTGCGGGAACTTGTCCGCGGTGTCGGCGGCCAGACCGACCCGTTCCAGGAGTTCGGGGACGGAGACCTCGGTGCCCAGGGCGTCGATCACCTCGGCGATCTGCGGTCCCACCCGTCGCACGGGTGTGAACGTCTCGGCCCCGGACTGGGCGGCCAGGCCGATCGTCCGGCCTCGGAGTCCGCGCCAGGCGCGTTCGTCGGCGTCGAGCATCTCCCGGCCGTCGATCGACACGCTTCCCGACGAGCGGGTGCCGGCGGGCGACAGCCCGCACAGGGCCGAGGCGAGGGTGGACTTCCCGGAACCGGACTCGCCGACGAGGGCGGTCAGTTCGCCCGCGCGCAGGTCCAGGTCGACCCCGGTGGCCGCGTGCACCCAACGATCGTCCTCGGTGGGCAGCCGCAGGGTCAGGGAGCGCACTCGGACGAGCGGTGGGGCGGTGGAGGTCGCCCCCGTGCCCTCGCCGTCCCGGTCGGACCCCTCCGTCACGATCCCGGCCAGCGGGTCCCGGCCACGCCCGCGACCGAGGGCGGATCGGCTTCGGCCGCCGAGCGCGTTGCTCAGCCCGGCCACGGACAACGTGGTGGCCACCAGCACCCCGGCCGGGGCGGCCAGAGTCCACCAGGCCCCGGTGAACACGTCTCCGCGCGCCACTTCGAGGAGGGTTCCCAGGCTGGCCTCGTCGGGGGAGAGCCCCAGACCGAGGAAGCTGAGCGTGGACTCGTGCCAGACGGCGTGCGGAACGAGCATGACCAGACCCACCGCGGCCTGGGGGAGCGCCGCGGGCAGCAGGTGCCGGTACAGCACCTGACCACGGGAGGCACCCCACAGATAGGCGGCCTCGACGTACTCGGAGGAGCGCACCGAGAGCATCTCGGCGCGGACGACACGGGCGATCTGCGGCCAGTGGGTGAGCGAGATCGAGGCGATGATCGCCGTCAGCGACCCGGGGTAGAGCGCCACGATGACCACACCGATCAGAAGGTGGGGCAGGGCGTTCACCCCGTCGGTGGCGCGCATGAGGAATCGGTCGATCCGGCCGCCGACGGTGGCGGCGACGGCCCCCACGGCCACACCGAGGACCGTGGCCACCACGGCGCAGACCAGGGCGATCAGGAGCGACACCCGTAGCCCCTCGGCGGAGCGTACGAAGAGGTCGTAGCCGGAGTGGTCGGTGCCGAACCACTGTCCGGGGCCCGGCGGGAGCAGGGCCTGGGAAAAGTCGGCGGTTTGGGTTCCCGCCCACCAGGGTGTGAGGACGGCGTAGCCGATGAGGACGAGCAGCGTCGCCACCGGCAGAGGACGCAGGGCCCGGCGTCGGCGAGGCCGCGTGGTCGGTTCAGACATCGGCGCTCACCCTCGGATCCAGGAAGAGGTAGGCGGAGTCGGCGAGCAGGGAACCGAGCAGCACCACGGCGGTGGTGGCCACGGTGAGGGCGGCCAGCAGGGGGAAGTCGAGCGACTGGGCCGAGGCCACCAGGGCGGCGGCGATCCCGGGCCAGGCGAAGATCTCCTCCACCAGGACCGCTCCCACCACGAGCTCGGGCAACCGGGCGCCCACGATCGTCACGAGGGGGGCGAGCGAGACGGGCAGCACGTGCGCGGTGACCACCGTGGCCGGGGGCACCCCGCGCGCCCGGGCGGCGCGGACCGGTTCGGAGCCGCGGGCCCGGGCCACGGCGGTGCGCACCGCCAACAGGAGCCAGGGGAGCTGGGTGAGGGCGAGGGTGCAGGCCGGCAGCACCAGGTGGGTCGCCACCCCGCCGAGCGTGTAGGGCTCGCCGGGCTCGGCGGCCCCCGCGACCGGGGCCCAGCGCAGGATCACCGCGAACGTGGTGACCGAGCCCAGGGCGAGGACGAACGGGGGCACAGCCTGCACCAGTACGCCGAGGCGGGTGATGATCCGGTCGGACCACGACCCCGGGCGCAGACCGGCGACCGTGCCCCAGAACAGGGCGAGGATGATGGCCAGGACGAGGGCCGTGCCGGAGAGCAGCAGGGTCCAGGGGAGACGTTCGGCGAACACCTCCGAGACCGGCATCGAATACCCCCGTGACCAGCCGAGGTCGCCTCGGAGCAGGTCGCCGGCCCAGGACCACCAGGCCTGCCACCAGGGAACGTCGAACCCCAGGGCCCGGCCGAGGGACTCACGCTGCTCGGCGGTGGTCCACTGATAGCCCGCGCCCAGGTAGGCGGCGAGAGGGTTGAACGGGGAGCGCGCGGCGAGCAGGAACACCAGCGCGCTCAGTCCCACGAGCATCGGGAGTCCGATGGCGACGCGGCGCGCCACCAGTCCCGCCAGCTCGCGGCGGCGATCCCGCCACCGGGTCCGGCGACGCCGGTCCTGTACCCGGTGGGCGGGATCGGAGCTCATCGACGCCATGTGGCGAGGTTCCACCAGGGGCCCCAGGAGACCCCGTGGGCGTGGGGTTCGAGCACGAGCGGGCCGCGATCCCAGTCGTCCTCGGCGGCGATGTAGGTGTGGTCGACGAACGCCATGAACACGTAGGTCGGGTTCTCGATGTAGGCCCGCTGGACCTTGCGGTAGGCCTCGACGCGCTCGTCGGGGTCCAGGGTGGCCCGGGCCTCTTCGAGGGCCTCGTCGACCCCCGGGATGGAGAAGTCGCCCGGGTTCTCGTAGGTGGAGGTGCCGTCCTCGCGGCTGTGCAGGGTGGCGTAGACCTGGGTGTCCAGGTCGTAGGGCTTGTCCCCGCCGCCGAGGAGGATGCCCGCCTCGGTGGTGTTCTTCTCCATCTCGTCCCAGGAGGCGCCCTGGATGTCCACCTCGATGCCCAGGGGCAGCATCTCGGCGGCGAAGGCCGTGGCCAGGTCGCGGCGCAGGTTGTCCGAGGCGAGGTAGTAGAGGGTGAACTCGGCGCGGTCGCCGTCGCGGACCCGGATCCCGTCGGATCCCTCCTCCCAGCCGGCCTCGTCGAGGAGGTCGGCGGCGGTCTCGGGGTCGTACTCGAAGACGGCGTCCGGGTCGTGCGCCTCACCGTAGACGTCGGGGATCGGCGTGTGGGAGGGGCGCCCGTGCCCGGCGAGCACGTTCTCCACGACACCGTCGCGGTCCACGGCCAGGTTCATCGCGAGCCTGGCGTCGGGGTCGGAGGTGAAGGGGTTGTCCGAGGGAAGGGAGAGACCGCGCCACTCGGCGGTGCGGACCGGGAGGACCTCGGAGCCGTCGACGTCGGCGAAGGTCGCGGCGGTCACCGGTGGGAGGACGGTGCCGTCGATGTTACCGGCGCGCATGCGCTGGGCCCGGGTGTTGTCGTCCGGGATGGAGAGGACGACCATCTCGGTGACCTCGGGCTCCGGGCCGTGGTACTCGGGGTTGACCTCGAAGACGGCCTGGTCGGCGCTCAGGTCGGCCAGCACGTAGGGGCCGGTGCCGATCGGGTTCCGGTCGCGCCCGGAGTCAGCCGCCGGCCCGGAGGTGATCTCCTCCGACGAGGTGATGCCCAGGGTCAGCCGCGCGGGCATCGCGTAGTAGGGGGCGTTCAAGGTGAAGCGCACGTTGTGGTCGTCGAGGGCGGTGACCGACTCGATCATCGAGTAGGAACCGGCGACCTCCGAGGCGGTGTCGGGGTCGAGCACGGCGGAGTAGGTGGCCACCACGTCCTCGGCGTCGAAGGCCGAGCCGTCGGAGAAGGTGACGTCGGTGCGCAGCTCCACGTCCCAGACGGTGTTGTCGTCGTTGGGTTCGGGAGGGGCGGCGGCGAGGGCCGGTACGAGTTCGGGGAGCGCGTCGTCGCCGGTGGACTCGGGGCGCAGGAGGCCCTCGAAGATCGGGGAGACGCCGAGTTCGCCGTAGCCGTTGACGGGGTCGAACTCACCGACGGGTTGGGCGTCGGCGAGGACGATGCGGGTGGGGGTTCCGGAGGCCTCGGTCTCGGCGGCGCCGGAGCAGGCGGTCAGGAGAAGGGTCGGTACGAGAGCGGTCGCGAGGAGGGCACGTGTAGGGACGGTTCCGGTCATTCACTGCTTCCTTGTCGGAGTCGTGGTCTTTCGATGGCGAATAGTTGACCATCTGATCAGATGATAAGGTATGTCCCGTTCGCGCCGGCCACGCGGTCGACCACAGGGCCCTCGATCCCGGTCACGGCGCGCCCCTTTCGGGGGGATCGGAGACGACTGTCACCCTTCGGCCCGGATCGGGGATAATGGACCCGATGACCTCCCGCAGTGAACGACCTCCTACGGATGCCCAGATCGACATCGGAGCCTGGGCGGACCGGTTCCGCCTGCTCGGAGACCCGACCCGGTTGCGCCTGCTGGCCGCGATGCACCACGCCGGACCGGCCAAGGCCTCGGTCGGCGAGCTCGCCGAGATGGCCGGGATCACCGACGTCGCCGCGTCCCAGGCCCTGAGGACCCTGCGTCTTCAGGGATGGGTGCAGGACGAGAGGGACGGGCGCACCGTGCGCTACACGCTGGTCGACACCACGGTGCACGCCTTGCTGCACCAGATGGGCGCCGAACACTGAGAACGCCGACGGGGCCGCCCGGCCGCCCTCGACATCTCACGTCCCCGCGCACATGGGCACACCCGCCCACCTCTCCCAGCGCGCGAACCTCGGGAACGCCGACGGGGCGGGCGCGTCACAGGTGACGCACCCGCCCCGTCGGCGGTCGATGCCGGTTCTAGGAGTCGATGCGGAACAGCGTGGTGGTGCCGGAGACCTCGTTGGCCACGGCGAGCACCGGGACGCCCGGGATCGGTGAGTCGCCGCCGCTGATGAAGGTCAGACCCTCGGCGCCCAGGTCACCGGCCTCACGGCTGCTCGGGTCGGCGCCGAAGTCACGGTTGTTGACGTAATCGGTGAAGGTCACGTTCCGCGGGTCGGTGACGTCATAGATCATCACCCCGCCCACACGCTCCAGGCCGATGAACGCGTAGGTACGGCCCTTCACCTTGCCCAGGACGAGGCCCTCGGGCTCGGGGCCCTTGTCGTCGCTGCGGCCGTCGAAGTTGTTCTCGCGGTGGTTGGAGTTGAAGAACTCGGGGGCCGCCTCGGCGGTGATCCGCTCGAAGTCGGAGCCCGAGTCGAACAGCAGCTCGCCGTCGTCCCCGAAGATCGAGAAGGAACGGCCGCCGAAGGAGTGGATCTCCTCGTAGCAGGAACCGTCCTCGCGCAGACCCTCGGCGGCGCTGACCGAGAGTCGGCCCAGGTTCTCGTCGGCGGTCAGTTCCTCGACGCTCTCGATCCCCTGATCGTTGTTCTCCAGGAACTCCTGGACGCGCGGGGAGTCCTCGCACACGTCCAGGTTCTTGAGCCGGCTCTCCTCCGAGTAGCCGTCCCAGTCACGGGCGTCGCCCTCGTTGGCGGTCACCAGGAGGGTCCGTCCCCGCCACCGGTAGCCGTCGAAGCCGTCGGGCTGGTACATGCCGAGGACCGGCCAGTTCTCGATGGCGATCTCGCCGTCCCGATCGGAGGCGTCGAACCCGTTCCCCGGCTCCATGTGGTCCTTGACGCCGAGGGGGACGATGTCGGTGATCTCGGCGGTGCGCAGGTCGAGCACGCCGAAGGCGTTGGCCTCCTGGAGCATCACGTGGGCGGTGTGGGGGCTGTCCGCGACGATGTACTCCGGCTCCAGGTTCCGGGCGACCCGCCCCGGGGTCCCGGGCTCGCCGGTGGACAGGTCCGGGCCGTAGACCCGCACGTCCGGGTGGAGCTCGCGGCCTTCGTCCCAGGCGCGGAAGTCGGCGGTGCGCACGTCGTCCTGGGTGAGCGAGGCGGGCCTGCGGTTCACCGCGATCACGCTGACCGAACCCTCGGGGTCGACCGTGACCTCGTCGTTCGGCTCGCCCTCGTTGGCCACCAGCAGGGTGCGTCCCTCGGGGGTGAAGGTCAACATGTCCGGCAGGGCACCCACGCGGAGCGCGTTCACCGACCGGCCGGAGGTGTCGAAGAGGACCACCCAGCCGTCGTCGGTGCGGTCGGCGGCCTCCACCGCCACGGCCACCACGTTCCCGTGGACCGCGACGGAGTTGGCGGCCCCGCCCCGCTCCACCACGGAACCGTCGGCCGCCCGGACCCCGGCCGTCTCCAGGTCGAAGAGCTTCTCGGGGTTCTCGGGGTCGGACACGTCCAGGACCTCGACCACGGCCGCGGCGGCGTTGACCACGAACAGGCGCTGGGTGCGCGGGTCGTGGGCGACGATCTCGGCCCCGGAGGAGTCGAAGACGTCGGTGTTGTAGGTGCCCAGCACGGAGAGGCCGATGGCCTCGGTGGCCTCGGGGGCTCCGTAGGAGGGGGCCTCGTCGGCCTGGACCGGGGAGGCCAGGGTGAGGCCGAACGCGAGGGCGGCCGCGGCGGTGAGGGATCTGCGCATGGTGTTTCCTGAGGTTCGTGAGAGGGGGATGCTCACGAACCCAACCATCTCGGGACGAGGGGAACCCGAACATCCGATGACCTTCGGGTGAAGGGGCGTACCCGATACCCCTCGATGTGCTGTCCGATTCACTCCCAGGTCAGGCGGTGGGCGGTCGACACCTCCAGCGGGGCGCTCCCTCGGTGGGCGGACAGCAGGGCGCGGCCCGCGTCGGAACGGGTGTGGACCACCTCGCCCGGACCGACCCACCGGTTCCACGCCCGCTCGAAGGCGAGCGCGTGTTTCCGGTTCCGCCCCGAGGCCGACGGCACCGCGTGGAAGACGGCCACCGTCTCCTCATCGGAACCGGTGAGCACGTAACGGGGGACCAGATAGCGCGGTTCGCCGACCAACGGCCCCAGGACCTCGTCGAGGGCCTCGGTGAACAGCGCCGCCGCCTCAGGGTCGTCGAGGGTGAACCGGTAGACGCCATCGCCGTCCACATGGATCCGCACCCCTCGCGCCCCCGTGCCGGAGAGACCGACCGAGCGCAGCGCGTCGGCCACGGCACAGGCGTAACGGGCCGTCTCGACCGGAGCGCGGGCCAGGGCGCGGAGCCTCTCGGCCTCCCGGGCGGTACGCCCGAACGCCCGCCACCACGAGGCCCCGGCGAGCACGGCGGCGGCCAGGGCCGGAGCCCACAGCCAGGGCAGGAGGAGGCCGGCCACGAGGAACACCGCCATGACGGGACCCGCGATCCAGACGAGCCCCAGGTCGCGCGCGGCCGGCAGCCTTCTCGGAACGGGCACGAGCCCGCCCTCGCCGACCGTCACCTCGGGTTGCTCCGGACGGGCCACCACCCCGTCGGGTCCGTGGTCGACCGGGGCCGAACGCGGGCCGCGCACCCGGAGCGTGGGCAGCAGCACGTCCTCGTAGCCCGCACCCAGGCGCCAACGCGCGCGGGTCCCCTCCCGGTCGGCCGCGCGTTCGATCATTCGGAGGTTGACCCGGCCCGGGTCCTCGGGCGGTTCGTAGGGGGAGAGCTCCGGATCCACGTGCGCGATCCCGCTCATGATCCCGCCGTCCGCGTCCACCCCCAGATAGCCCTCGTGCTTGCGGACGAAGCGGTCCCAGTCGGCCGCCCCGCGCGGATGCTCACGGCTCACGCACACCACCGTCCAGGTGTGCGCCACCTTCTCCGGCCACGTGGGATCCAGCCGCAGGGCCCGCCCCCGGCTCTGGACGACCGCCGTCGGGGTGGTCGCGGTGGTCAGGTCCACCACCGTGTTGACCCCGCGGGCGTCCCACCCCTCCCCGAGCAGGGCGCGCGTGCCCACCAGCACGTGCGACCGGCCGCTCTCCAGGAAGCGCGTCACCGCGCCCACCCAGGAACGCGAGGTCCACGCCCCCTCCAACACGTGCAGCCCGTCGACCTCGCGGGCGACCGGGTCCACCGAGGGGAGTTCCGAACGGACGAACTCCACCAGCGCCGCCGAGGTCGCCGGTCCGGTCGCCACGGTCCGACCCGTGACCAGCACCGGCTCCAGAACGCTCGTGCGGGGATCGGCGGCGAGCCGGACCACCTGGAGCCAGGCCGAACCGGCGTCGTCGGGGATCACCCCGCGCAACGCCGCCGGGGCGCGGGAGGAGGCGCGTTCGTGGTCGCACAGCACCAGGGCTCGCAACCGCGGTCCGATGGCCTCCCACTCCGCCGCGAGGATGTCCACCGTGGCCAGGGACTTCGCGGCGCTGCGGGCCAGGACCCGGTCCACCGGTGAGGCGCCCTTGCGGACCCCCTTACGGGTGAGGTGGTGGCCCACGGACGGCAGCGCGGCGCGGATGCGTTCGCGCGCCTCACGGTCCCGAGGGGAGTCGGGGTCCAGACAGTGCCGCGCGTAGTCGCCGATCAGCGCGGTCCAGTCCTCGGCCCTCGGCGGATGCCGGTGCCGCTCATGGAGGCGGGCCCCGTCGGGCAGCGCGATGAGGCCCTGATGGTGCAGGCGGAGTACCGCGTCGGTGAGCGCGGGGTCGCGTGCGGCGAGCGTCCCCCAGGCCACACCGCCGCCCTCCTCCGCGTCCCGCGAGACGAAGCGGGCGTCCAACCATGGGAGGAGATCGGTGTCCGCGAACCCGGGTTCGAGCAGATCGGTGCAGAGGGCCGCGAAGCGGGCGCCCTGCCCGGCGAGGTATTCGTGCTCGGTCAGGGTGGGCTCGGTGACGTGCACCAGTTCGGCGAAGGGCGCCAGATATCCGTCGCGCACCAGGGCGGGCAGGGAGGCGCCGACGATCGGCGGCCCGAACAGCCGGTCGACCAGGTCGCGTTCGGCGGCGGTGAGACTTCCCGCCGGGGTGCCGGTCAGCCCGATCACGTGGGCGTCGGGCAGTTCGTCGAGGATCTCCGCGAGCAGACGCCCCCAGACCTGGAGCAGGTGGTGGCATTCGTCGAGCAGCAGGGTCAGCGGGCCCGCGCCGTGCAGGGCGGCCACCAGGGCCCGCCCGTTGGCGTGCAGCCTGTCGCGGACGGGGGTGGCGGAGCGTCCCTCCTCGTCGGTCTCGGCGTCGGGGTCGAAGACCGCCAGAGACTGGTAGGTGAGCACGTTGACGGCGTCGCCGAGAGCCCGATCGCCGCCCGCGTCGCACCCTTCGGGGCGCTCGAAGGCCCTCCAGTGGCGGATCCATTGGCCCTGGATGGCGGTGTTGGGGACCAGCACCACGGTGCGGCGCCCCAGCCGGCGCGCGGCCTCCAACCCCACCAGGGTCTTGCCGGCACCGGGCGGCAGCACGATCCAGGTCCGCCGGTCGCCCTCGGCCCAACGTTCGTCCACCCGGGCGAGCGCGTCGTTCTGGTACGGGCGGGGTTCGCCCGGCCAGAAGGCGCCGCTCAGCGGGGCCGTGCCCGGTGACGGTCCGGCCGCGGTCGGTTCCCCGGTCTGCGACATCCCCCCAGACTAGCCAGGCCGGGACCGCCTCCTCGGCGGCCCCGGCCCTCCCGCTCACTCCGAGCGCAGCCCCTCCGGGCTCATGGTCCGCAGCAGGGCCGGGACCGCCAGGAGCGTGGTCAGCATCGCGACCACCACACCCGCGCCGGTGATGATGAGGATGTCGACCGGGGCGAAGGTCACGGGGAGGTCGACCGCGATCAGGGCCAGCGCCCCCAGGGTGGTCCCGGCCACCGCGGCCAAGACGATGCCCAAGAGCACGGGGAGCGTGGTCTGCCACAGCACCGAGGCGATCAGGGTGCGTCGCCGTGTGCCGAAGGCGGTCAGTACCGCGTGCACCCTCTTGCGTTCCCTGACCTGCTCGATCGTGCCCACCACCAGTCCGGCGGCGATCATCGCCAGACAGGCGAGGGCGCCGGCGATGAGCGCGTCACGCATGTCGATCATGTCGGGATCGGCGACGAAGGCGACCGGGAAGATCAGGCTGGAGGCGGGGTCCAGGGCCCTGATGGAACCCTGGAGCTCCTCCCGCATCTCGGGTACGGACGGGTCGCTCCGAAGCCACACTTCGCCCCGGACGGAGACGCCCTCCGGCAGCCTCATGGCCTCCGGGGTGGCGAGGACGGCGTCCGACACGGAGGTCTCCGAGTACCAGGGGTGGTCGAGCGGAGGTCCCTCGAACGTGGACCATCGTGGCACCGTCCACTCGGCGGGCTCCACCTCCTCCCCGGCGCCGACCAGCAGCGTGTCGCCGGCCTCCACCCCCGCCACGTCGCCGAAGACGTCTCCGGGGGAACATCCCGGCAGCTCGGCCATCTGTCGGAGGGAGGGGCAGTCGGCGATCACGATCCGGACGTCGGAGCCCTCGGCGGTGACGCCCCACGTCTCCTCGTAGGCCAGGGCCTTCTCCAGCCCGGGGACCTCCGCCACGAGGGCGTCGATCTCGGCTGAGGTGGGGACCTCGCGCAGATCGGCCTGGAGTTGGTACCCGGCCGCTCCGAACTCCATCTCCTCGTACGCCTCCTCGACGGACTCCGCCTGGAACACCGTCAGCTGTTGCCAGGCGCCGGCGTACAGGCTCTGCAACGCGATGGCGCCCGCGACGGTCACCACGATCCCGGCGACGGCGCGGACGGGGCCGTCGCCCGCCGCGGCCAGACGGCGCAGGGCCAGCTGGAGGGAGAGCGGGCCGCCCGAGGCCCGGCCGAAGAGCCGGTCGAGCAGCCAGGGGAGCACGGCCGTCGTGCCGAACAGCGCGGCCAACAGGCCGGTCGCCATCAGCGGCGCCCATCCGACCCCGCCCAGGTCGATCCGCATGCTCAGGAGGATGAGGGCGATGCCCGCCACGAACAGGAGGAGCCGCCACCACAGTCGAGGGCGGCGTCGCTCGGCACGGCGAACGGTGCCCAGCGGTTCGATCACCACACGGCTCAGGGAGACGAGCACCACCCACAGGGCCAGCAGGGGCACCCCGAGAAGGACCAGGAGGGCGAGCACGGGATGCGGGACCACGTCGGCGGTGTACAGGCCGCTCGAGACCGGCACCGCCTCCACGATCGGGCGACCGGCGAGGAAGAGCCCGGCGCCCAGCACCAGACCGAGCGCCATCCCGGGGAGGGTCTCGCCCGCGGCGATGCGCCGGGTGGCGCCGCGGTCGGCCCCCATCAACCGCAACGCGGCCAGGCGACGGTCGCGCTTCTCACCGCCGAAGCGCACCGCCGCTCCGAGGAAGACCACCACGGGGGTGAGCATGACGACCACGCCCACCACGCCTAGCAGCAGGATGACGGGTTCGTCGCTGGATCCTTGTTCACCGCCGAAACCGGGGAGCCGGCCGGCGCCGTCGTCCAGGGTCAGGTCGTCGTCGCCGAGGTAGTAGGCGAGTTCGTGCGGCCCTATGAGGCCTTCGGGGCCGATCTCTCCGATGACGGTGTGGTCGTACCCGCGTCGGAGCGCCGACCGTTCCGGGTCGTCGAGGAGTTCGGCCAGGGCCGGGGAGAGCACGATCTCTCCGGGGCCGGGGAACGTTTCCACCCCGGGCGGGAGCGGCGGGTCGTCCCCCTCCGCCCTGAGGAGTCGCCCGCGGATCATCGAGCCCTCGTACTCGGTGTCGGTGACCTTGAACAGCAGGGTGTCGTCGCCCGGGGGAGGCGGCGGGTACTCCGCCACCTGGTAGTCCATACGCTCGGCGTTCCGTTCCCCCAGGTTGTCCAGGATGACCGGAAGGGAGGCGGCCAGGAGGAGGGCGGCGGTGGCGATGCCCACCCCGAGCGCCGTCAGCAGGGTCCTGGCCACGACCTCACGGCCTCCGCGCAGCGAGAGCCGCGCGCCCAGCCGGAGGTCCTTGAGGAAGGACGATCGGGACCGTCCGCGTCGGGTCCCGGGGGGCGGGTCCTCGCGCGGGCTCATCCGACCCCTCCGAGGTCCCGGGTACGGCCGTCGCGCACGACGACCTCCCGGTCGGCGTAGGCGGCGACCCGGGCCTCGTGCGTCACCACGACCACGGCGGCCCCGCTCTCCCGGGCGGCGTCGGTGAGCAGGCGGATCACCCGTTCGCCGTTCAGGGAGTCGAGTGCGCCGGTGGGCTCGTCGGCGAAGACCACCCGGGGGCGGGTGACCAGGGCCCGGGCCACCGCGACCCGCTGGCCCTCGCCGCCCGAGCACTCGCCCGGGGTCTTCGCGGCGAGGTCGCCCACGTCCAGGCGGTCCAGCCAGTGGGCGGCGGTGCGCTCGGCCCGGCGTCGGGACTCCCCGTCCAGGCGCAGGGGGAGCGCGACGTTCTCCAGGCAGGAGAGTTCGGGGACGAGCTGACCGAACTGGAAGAGGAAGCCGAACTCGGTCCGACGCAGGGCGCTCAGTTCGGTGTCGGAGGCGGTCGTGAGGTCGGTGCCGTCGTATTCGATCCGGCCTTCGTCGGGGCGCACCACACCGGCGAGACAGTGCAGCAGCGTGGACTTTCCGGAGCCCGAAGGGCCCATGACGGCCACGATCTCTCCGGGGTAGAGGGTGAGGGAGGCGTCCAGCAGGGCGGGTGTGGGGCCGAAGGAGCGGCTCACCCCGGAGGCGGTGAGCAGGGGGACGGCGGAGGAGGAAGGGGTTCCACCGGGGTGGGGGGAGAGGTCGGTGGTCACCGGCGGACCTCCTTCGCGAGGTCGTTCAGCCGGGCGGCGGTGAGCTCCAGCCAGCGCAGGTCGGCCTCCAGATGGAAGAGGGCGTGGTCGCAGATGAGCTGCTCGGCGAGGTCGCCCTCGCTCTTGCGGCGGGTGAACTCCCGCATCCGGCGCAGGTGCTCGACGCGTTGGACGTCGAGGATCTCGTCGGCCGGGCGGCCGGTGAGCAGGGCGAGCACGACCTTCGTGTAGAGGGTGCTCTGGAGGTAGGGCTCGGGGCTCTCGGGTCGGGACAGCCACCGTTCGACGTCGGTGACCCCCGCGTCGGTGACCGCGTAGCGCTTGCGTTCGGGGCCCGAGCCGGCCTCGACCGATTCGATCTCCACCAGACCGTTCTTCAGTAGGCGGGAGAGGGTGGCGTACACCTGCCCGTAGGCGAGGGGGCGCCTGGTGGCGAAGCGTTCGTCGTAGGCGTTCTTGAGGTCGTAGCCGTGTTGGGGGCTGCGCTCCAACAGGCCGAGGAGGGTGGTTCCCAGGGACATGATCGTGACTATACACAACGTCTATACACATCATGTATAGCTGGCTGTGGGTGGATCGGGCGCACGTCGGTGAGGGGGCCGGGCCCGAAGGTCACGTGGGCGGGGCCGTGGTGAGAAGGCCCGCCCCGGGCCGTCGAGGCCCGGGGCGGGAGGGATCAGCGGGGGTCGGTCCGGTTTCCGGGCAGCCCGTGCAGGTGGGGTCTGGCGGGCTCGGCGGCACGGGCCGCGCGGCGCAGCCGATGCCAGGAGGTGGCCCAGCGCAGACGTTCGCCCTCGTCGGTGCCGACGCAGGCGGTCACGAAGGCCATGAGGAACACGTAGCCGGGCAGCTCGGTGCCCTCCAGGGCGCGCTGGAACTTGTCGGCGGCGACCACGCCGCCGCACTTGTACTCCAGTTCGAGATAGGACCAGCCGCCCGCCCAGGCGAGATAGCGGCGCATGGTCAGCAGGAACTCCTCCGGAGTACGGGCGTCCGCCGGGTTGGGGCGGTCGTCCGCTTCGGGGGTCTCGGGTTCCGGTTCCGATCTCACGGGTTCGATATGGGCACGCTGGGGCCGACCGTCCCGGGAGAACGCTCGGTTGGGACCGGTCGGTTCGAGGACGCCAGGGACACTCACTCGGTCTCCTTTTCGGCGGTCACCACGACGGCCGAGGACATGGAAATACACTCACCCGCACCCGTGATACACGGGTGGGGACAAAGGGGGTTCTGTGATCACCGATCGGCGGATGGGGATGTTGTGGCGTGAACACCGACCGATCGGTTACAGGGAAATCTACCGGATGAAGGCGACACACGAAAGCGCCTGGTGTCCGGGTCTGTGAGAGGCGTTGGTCTCTTTCGCTTGGGCCCTACGGTCCGCTAGGGGGCCCTCTCTCGATCTTTTTTCGGGAAAGAACACCAAAGGTGACCTGGGGTGCCACGGAAAGTGATCACAAAGCCGAGTGTATTCATTTACCCGTCCCGCTCGGGCGTGTCGGGAAAGACGATCTTTCTGAACTCTAGAAAAGGTTGACCGAAACTATTAATTAAGGACGACCGAAACTAGGGGGTCCACCAGAGCGCGGTGGCGTCGTCCCGGACCTTGCCCCGGGGGAAGCGACGACACGTCGGATCGTCCGACTCCAAGGCGCGGACCCGCTCCACCAGAGCCCGGGGCCCCAGGTCACGGGCCATGGCGAAGGCCTCACGCCAGGACAGGTCCCCGAAGACCTCCACCGAGCGACTCGCCCCGTCGGACATCGCGAGAAAGGGACCTCGGGGGAGGGTTCCGGTCAGGGCCTCCTCCGCCGCGCGAGGGTCGGCCCCGGCGGTCCAGAAGCCCCCGGGGACGTTCCGCCACGCGCGGATCGCGGTTCCGGGCTCCACACGGGGCCGCAGATCGTCCAACCGGGTATCGGCCACCAGCCTGAGTCCGCCCCGCTCCTCGGCCAGCAGCACCGAGTCGGACAGCACCAGGTACTCCAGTTCGTCCCCGTCGATCCGGACGGCGATCACCGTCGCGGAGGGGGTCTCCCGGTTCCCGAGGTCGCAGATCCCCTCGTGCGACGCGGACACCGTGGTGATCGCCTCCGCCAACGCGTCCCGCAGGTAGAGACCCGCGTCGATCCCGGCCAACAGCAGCGCCCCGAGTCTGCGAACGTGCCAGGCCACCCCGTGGGAGCAGCCGTTCTCGATGTCCGTCGGAGCGCTGACACCGTCGAGCAGTACCGCCGCGGAGGCGGTCACCGCGGCGAAGTCCTCGTTGGGGCGGTCGGGGGAGGCGGCTTCGGTGGCGAGGAGGAAGGGCACGGGCCACGTCCTACCCGAGGGGAGGGATCGCACTCTCCCCGAAGGGGGTCGTCCGGCTCACATCGCCTTCGACACGGGCGATGCGAGCACCGCGCACAACGAGGGCCGCCCCTCCCGGCGAGGGAGGGACGGCCCGGGGTCGAGGGTCAGCGCACCACCACGGTGGCGTGCTCTTCCAGGTGGCCCTGCTCCCAGAGCCAGTCCATGGCGGCCAGGCTCACCCGTGCGCAGCCCTTGGAGGCCGGCTGGGCGGGGACGCTGGGGTAGCCGTGCACGGCGATGCCGCCGTTGAAGTACTTGGGCCGGTACAGCGCACCGTAGGGCCCCGGGTCCCAGGAGTCGACGCCGCGGAAGACGGCGAAGGTGCCCTCCGGGGTGGTGGCGATCCGCTCATCGCCGTCGGAGCCCTCATAGGGCTGTCCGGAACCGGTCGACGTGTGGATGACACTGTTCAGTTCACCGTCGACGACCACCAGCAGGAGCTGGCGCTCGAGGTCGATCTCCACCGCCGTTCCCGAGGAGGTGGGGGTGGGGACGGTGCCCTCGGCGAGCGCGGCGCGGGTGGCCGGACCCACGATGCCGTCCCGGTCGATGCCGGCGGCCTTCTGGAGGGCGATGACGGCGTGCTCTGTGTGCATGCCGAACTGGCCGTCCACGCCGTCGATCCAGTAGCCGAGTTCGCTCAGGCGCTCCTGAAGGGCGGTCACCTGGTCGCCGGTGTCACCGGTGCGCAGGTCCGAGGTGATGGCCGAGGCGCTCTCGGCGACGGGGGAGGAGGCGGGGGCGGTCGGGGCGGCGTGCGCGGGGGAGGCGAGCAGCGCTCCGCTCAGGGCCAGGGCGCAGGCCGGGCCGAGGAGAAGGGTCGTTCGGGCGGCGTTCCGTCTGAAGGGGGTTCGGGGGGAGACCATACGTTCCATTTACCCACAGAACCCGTTCTCTCGCCCCCTCGACCCCCGAATCCGTGAGAGGCGGAACACCCGGCGGAGCGAGGGATCCGGAGCCTCGAGAGGCTCCGGATCCCTCGGCGCAGGTCAGGCCCGTGCCTCGCTCTTCGCACGGCCGCCGTGGACGCAGCGGCGCATCAACAGGTCCAGAGGGCCGGGTCGGCCCCGGGCCGCGAGGAGGGCGGCCAGCACGAGGGAGATCGACCAGACGAGAGCGGCCACCAGGAGGGCACCGGCGGACCCCACCTCGGAGCCCAGACCGACCAGGTCCGGGTGGAGGAGGATCGCGACCAGCACCGAATTCAACAGGTAGAAGGTGAGCGAGCGCTTGCCCATCGCCGCGACGGCCCGGACCGCCGGCCCCGGGTCCGCCTCCAGCCGGGTCCCCCAGAGGGCGAACAGGGCCGCGTAGCCCGCGCCGCCCAGGACACCGGTGAGCACCTGCGCCCCCATGAACAGCCCACCGGTGACCGTGTCCGGGGACAGGTATCCGAGGGAGGTGAGCGCGGAGGGCACCGCGCCCAGCACGGACAGGCCGACGCCGAACACGGCGACCTTGACGAGCAGGCCCCGGTGCGCGGCCGGGTCGTCCAACAGACCCGCGCGCCCGGCCAGGTAACCGAGGACCACCAGCAGCAACAGCGGGAAGGCGACCGCGATGAACAGGGGGCCGAACGGCAGGAAGACCAGGCGTTCGATCCAGTCCCCGGCGGTCAGGTAACCGGGCAGGGCGAACTCCACCTCGCCGCCCTGCGACTCGCCCATGTTCATACCGATGAACGCGAGCGGCACGGTGACGACGTAGAACACCGCGAACACCACCGCCGCCCGCACGATCGTCCGGTTCGAATGCAACAGCAGCCGGCCGGTCACCAACGCGGCCAGCCCGTAGGAGGCGAGGATCTCGCCGGGGAAGACGAGGAAGGCGTGGACGGCACCGAAGAGCAGGAGGAAGAATCCCCGGCGGCGGAGCAGACGGCGGATCTCCCGCTCGGAGGTGTCCCGGGCTCTCTGTCGGGCGACCATCCAGGCCATCCCGTAGCCGAAGAGGATCGCGAACATCGGGAAGGCCCGATTGTCCAGGAAGAGCGTGGTGAACAGGGTCGCGATCCGGTCCTGAATGGGGTCGGCGGACACGTCCGTGCCGAAACCACCGCCCGCGTACACACCGGCGTAGGCCATGGCGATGAGCAGGAGCATGGCCCCGCGCGCGAGGTCCGGGGCCAGGCGACGGGGCGAGGCGGGTGGGAGCCCGGGGTCGACCGGACCGCCCGCTTGTATCGACATGTCGACTTTCCTCTCTCGTGGCGGGTACCGCACCCTGTCTTCGCGTTCCGGCGGAGGGGCCCGAGGGGCGGGCGCGCGGCGGTCTCCACCGGAGCTCCAGTGTCCCGACGGGGGCGCTTCGGAGGCATCGGTCGACCGGCCGGCTCTTCGACCGGTTCGACGGGCGCGCGGGTCGGTCGTTCGGCCACGGGGGACGGCCGGTCGGAGCGGTGAGGACGGTTCGGAGGAGACGGGTGGGGCGATCGGTGGAAAGCGGGTAGATCGAGGGAACGGCGTCCGGCCAACCGAGCGCCGGTCCGAGGGATCCCCGACGACCCGGGAGGCGGCATGAGCCGGTTCTTCATGAACGAGCGCGAGACCCTGGTACGACAGGCGGTGGAGGGCCTCGTCGAGACCCACGGCGACCTGGTCGACGCGCATACGGACCCCCTGTTCGTCACACGACGCGAACCGGCCGCCGGGAAGGTCGCCCTGATCTCGGGCGGCGGGTCCGGTCACGAACCCCTGCACACCGGGTTCGTGGGGTACGGCATGCTCGACGCGGCCGTACCCGGCGAGGTGTTCGCCAGCCCCACGGCCCTCCAGGTGCGCGCGGCGATCCGGGCCGCCGACTCCGGCGAGGGCACCGTGATGATCGTCAAGAACTACACCGGTGACGTCCTCAACTTCTCCATCGCCGCCGAACTCCTCGCGGAGACGCACCGGGTCGAACGGGTACTGGTCGACGACGATCTCGCCACCCAGAGCGAGGACGACGGAGGCCCCGGTCGTCGGGGGACCGCGGCGGTCGTCGCGGTGGAGAAGATCTGCGGGGCCGCCGCCGAGGCCGGAGCGCCGATCACCGAGGTCCGCGACCTGGGCCGGGAGGTGGTGTCGCGGTCGGCGACCCTCGGCATCGCGTTCGAGGCGTGCACCCACCCCATGAGCGGGCTCCGTTCCTTCGACCTGGAACCGGGGGAGATGGAGTTCGGGGTGGGGATCCACGGTGAGCGGGGGATCGAGACCCGGCCGGTCACCGAGGCGGCCTCGATGGTCGAAGCCCTCGTCACGCCCCTGATGGAGCGGCTGGGCGTCCGTCAGGGGGACGTGGTGTCGATGATCGTCAACGGCCTGGGCGCCACCCACGGCCTGGAGTTGGGGGTGGCGGCGCGTGAGGCGCGCCGGGTCCTCGGGGGCCGGGGCGTCCGCGTCGCCCGCTCCCTGGTCGGCCCGTACGTGACCTCGTTGGACATGAAGGGGCTGTCGATCACGCTCACCGCGATGACCGACGGGCTCGTGGAGTTGTGGGACGCGCCGGTACGGACCCCGGCGCTGGTCTGGTGAGGGGAGCGGTGGAGATGACCGAGGGAACGAGGGCCGAGGCCGAACTGAGCGGCGAGGCGGCCAAGGCGTGGCTGACCGTGTTCTCCGACCGGGTGGCCGCCGGTGTGGACGAGCTGACCGACCTGGACCGCAGAGCGGGGGACGGCGACTTCGGATGGAACATCGGTTCCGCGCTCGAACGCGCCCGTGCGGGGTTGGACGGTGACGACCGGACCGGGGAGAACCCGGCCCGGGTGTTCCAGACCGTGTCCGACGCCTTCCTGGCCTCGGGCGGAACGAGCGGCCCGCTGTTCGGCCTGTGGTTCGGTCGACTGGGCGCGGGGCCCGAGAGGCCCTGGTCCGTCGTCGATCTGGGAGCGGCCTTCGGCACGGCCACCGAGGCGGTCCGACGACTCGGCGGGGCCGAGGTGGGCCACAAGACCATGGTCGACGCGATGGTGCCGGCCACCGACGTGCTCACCTCCGGTACCTCGGACACCTGGCGCGAGGCCGTGGCGGAGGCGGCCCGCGCCGCCCGCGCGGGGGCCGACTCCACCGGCGGGATGATCGCCCGCAGGGGCCGGGCCAGCTATCTGGGCGAGCGGGCCCAGGACGTGCTGGACCCCGGGGCGGTGGCCGTGGCCTGGTTCTTCGAGGCGGCCGAGGACGTGTGAACGACGACGCCCGGGGGAGCGCGGAGGCCCGTGGACCCCCGGGCGGACCGGCTCGGTAGGCTCCCGTTCGAAAGAGCGAACGAGGGGGCCGACGTGGGTACCGAGGGCAGGACCGTGAACGACCACAAGGTCGTCGTGATCACCGGGGCCGGGGCGGGGATCGGGCGGGTCACCGCTCGCCGTCTGCTCGACGACGGCCACTCCGTGGTGCTGGCCGGCCGTCGACGCGAGACGTTGGAGGAGACCGCGGACGGGCGCCCCGGCGCGAGCGTGGTCGAGACCGACGTGACCTCCTCGGAGTCGGTCCGGGCGCTGTTCCGCGCGGTGCGCGAACGGTACGGGCGGGTGGACGTGCTGTTCAACAACGCCGGGGTGTTCGGCGCGACCGCCTCGGTGGACGAGATCACCGACGAGGCCTGGCGAGAGGCCCTCGACACCAACGTCACCGGATCCCTGTACTGCGCGCGCGAGGCCGCCGCGATGATGCGGGAGCAGGAGCCCGGCGGCGGACGGATCATCAACAACGGTTCCGTCTCCGCGCACGTGCCCCGCCCCTCCAGCGTGGCCTACACGGTGAGCAAGCACGCGATCAGCGGCCTCACCGCCTCCATGAACCTGGACCTGCGCGCCCACGGCATCGCCTGTACCCAGATCGACATCGGCAACGCCGCCACCGCCATGACCGCGGGGATCGGCGCCAACGCCCGCCAGGCGGACGGTTCGGTCCGGCCCGAACCCACCATCGACGCGGGTCACGTCGCCGACACGATCGCGCACATCGTGTCCCTGCCGTTGGACGTCAACGTCCCCTCCCTCACGGTCATGGCCAGGGAGATGCCCTTCGCCGGACGCGGGTGAGCCGGCGGGGGTGGTGGGACGAGCACCCCACCATCCCCGCCCGAGCCGTGCTAACGTCGCTTCTTCGCGGCGACCCGGACCTGGCCCCTCGGCCCAGGGACGTGCCGAATGCACGTTCTCGATCCGCCAAGGGGAGCCGCGTCCATGCGTGTCCACCTCGCGGTGTACGCCCGAGGGCTACGCCGCCATTCCACCTATCGCGCCGCCACCGCGGCCGGTGCCCTCACCAACGCCGTCTTCGGCGCCATCAACGCGATGGTGCTGCTCGCCGTGTTCGAGGCGCGCCCACAGATCAACGGCTACGACGCCGGTGACGCCGTCACCCAGGTCTTCGTGGGGCAGATGCTCCTGACCGTCACGATGGTCATCAGCGTCGCCCCCTCCCTCGACCTCGCGGAGCACATCCGTACCGGTGAGATCGCCACCGATCTGCTCCGTCCGCTCTCCCTCCAGGGGTGGTGGCTCTCCCAGGACCTGGGAAGGGCCACGTTCGGCCTCCTCTTCCGAGGGGCCCCGGTCTTCGCGGTCGGCCTGATCCTGTTCGACGCGACCCTCCCCGGCGGGGTGGGCGACGCCCTGGCCTTCCTCGTATCGGTGGCGCTCGCCGCCCTGGTCGGCTTCGGTCTGCGCTATCTGTACTCGCTCAGCGGGTTCTGGATCCTCGACACCCGCGGGGTGTGGATGGTGACCGGCCTGATCGGCCCCATCGCCGCCGGGATGCTGTTGCCGCTGGCGCTGTTCCCCACGGCGATCGGCGACACGCTCCGTCTGCTGCCCTGGGCGTCGATGGTGCAGATCCCCACCGAGATCCTCCTGGGCAAGGACACCCTGCCGGGCGGTGGCGCGTTCGGCGGGCTGGCGCTCCAGGCCTTCTGGGCGGTCGTCCTGCTCGCTCTGGGCGCGTGGCTCAGCACCGTCGCCACGCGCAGGGTGGTGGTCCAGGGTGGCTGACACGAACGTCCCCGCCCGGTCGGGCCCGGAGCGTCCTCGTGTCGGGGACCTCCTCCGCCCGTTCCGGGACTACCGGCTGCTGGCCTGGACGTGGGTGCGCTCCGCGGCCCAGTACCCGCTCTCCATGATCCTCATGTCGCTGGCCGTCGCGGTGAGCGTCCTCACCCAGGCCGGCGCGGTGATCATCCTGTTCGGCCACGCGGGCTCCCTCTCCGGGTTCACCGTGTACGAGGGGTTGATGGTGTTCGCCCTGGCGGCGAGCGCCTTCGGGATCGCGGACCTGTTCATCGGCTCGGTGGAACGTCTCGGCCGGCACATCCGCACCGGCTCCCTCGACGCCATGCTCATCCGCCCGGTCTCCCCGCTGATCCAACTGGCGGCGGACGAGTTCTCCCCGCGCAGGCTCGGCAAGGTCGTCCCCGCCCTGGTGCTCCTGGGCGTCTCCCTGGCCGGCGCCGACATCGAGTGGACGGTGGCCAAGGCGCTGCTGCTACCGACGATGCTGCTCTCCGGGGTCCTGATCTGCGGGGCGATCTGGGTGATCACCGCCTGTCTCCAGTTCTTCGTCGCCGACGCCCGGGAGGCCGCGAACACG
Source organism: Nocardiopsis sp. LDBS1602 (assembly GCF_035818715.1). NCBI lineage: Bacteria > Bacillati > Actinomycetota > Actinomycetes > Streptosporangiales > Nocardiopsidaceae > Nocardiopsis > Nocardiopsis sp. LDBS1602. Next base: position 225,537 of record NZ_JAYLVW010000003.1, read on the forward strand.
CTCACCTACGGCGGACAGGCCCTCTCCGAGTACCCCCTGGCGATCTACGGGGCCGAGATCGTCCGGTCGGTCACCTACGTGGTCCCTCTCGCCTTCATCAGTTGGCAGCCGGCGCTGTTCGTCCTGGACCGGTCGGATCCGCTCGGCATGCCCGAGGGCCTGCGTTACGCGGGTCCCTTCGTCGCCGTCCTCCTCTGCGTCTGCGCCGCCCTGGCCTGGCGGTTCGGACTGCGCCACTACCGATCCACCGGGAGTTGAGCCATGACCTCGAACGAGAACACGAACCGGGCGCCCGAACGGGGGCCGATCATCGAGGCGGTCGGTCTGGGGCGCGACTACGTGCGCTCCGAAGGCCCCTTCCTGCGCAGGACCCGACGCAGGATCGCCGCGGTCGAGGACGTCACCTTCACGGTCCGTCCCGGAGAGATCGTGGGCTATCTGGGACCCAACGGCGCCGGTAAGTCGAGCACGATGAAGATGCTCACCGGCATCCTCACCCCCACCTCGGGCACGGTGCGGGTCGCCGGGATGGAGCCCTCGCGCCACCGGACCCGGCTGGCCCGGGAGATCGGCGTCGTGTTCGGCCAGCGCACCACCCTGTGGTGGGACCTTCCGCTGCGCGAGAGCCTGACGTTGACCCGACACCTGTACCGGGTCCCCGCCGACCTCCACGCCGAGCGTCTGGCCGAGCTCACCGAACTCCTCGAACTCGGCCCCTTCCTGGACACCCCGGTGCGGCAGCTCAGCCTCGGTCAGCGCATGCGGGGCGACCTCACCGCGGCCCTCCTGCACGCCCCGAGCCTGTTGGTCCTGGACGAGCCGACCATCGGCCTGGACGTGGTGAGCAAGTCGACCATCCGCGAGTTCCTGCTGAGGATCAACGCCGAGCGCGGCACCACCATCCTCATCACCACCCACGACCTGGGCGACGTGGAGCGTCTCTGCGATCGGGTGATGGTGATCGACCACGGACGGCTGGCCTTCGACGGAGGGCTCTCGGAGCTGCGCGCCACCGTCCCCACCCCGCGGGTCCTGGTGGTCGACCTGGTCGCGCCGGTCCCGGAGATCGAGGTGGAGGGGGCCCGTACCGTTCGGGTCGAGGGGCCGCGGCAGTGGCTGGAACTGGCCGACAACCCGGCCCGGGTGATCGAGAGGGTGGCGCGGGACCACGAGGTGGTCGATCTGACCCTCCGCGAACCCGACATCGAGACGGTCGTATCGGCCCTCTACCGGGGCGCGGCCCCCGAACGGGGCGCCCTCGCCTCCTGAGGGCCGGCCCGGCGGGCCGGGCGGTGTCGCGCCCGGCCCGCCCCTCTCGGGCCGAACGCGTTTTCGTTGCGTTGTTCCGTCACGACGGAGTCGCGTCACGGACGATACGTGCGTGCCGTTTCGTCGTCCCCGGGGCGATCGTGGCCATTCCGCCCAGGGTGACGAAACGAACGGATCGGGCCCGGAAAGGGTCCGCTCCCGCTCGGCGATGGAACGCTCAGAGGGTGCTCACACCGGGCTCCGGGTCCGGAACGGGGACCCGCCAGGTCAGCACCGTGCCTGTGAGCTCGCCGCGCCGCGCGGTGAAGCCGCCGCCCAGCGCCCGGGCACGCTCGTCCAGATTGCGCAGACCACTGCGGCGCCCCTCCTCGGGCAGCCCCACACCGTTGTCCGTGATCGTCAGTGTCAACGCGGTGGGTCTCCCGGTCACCGCCATCTCCTCCACGACGACCGAGACGTGCACCTCCGTGGCGTGGGCGTGCCGGGCCACGTTGGTCAGCCCCTCGCCCAGCACCGCCAACAACTGCTCGCCGACCTCGTCCGGGACCAGTGCGTCGATCGGCCCGTCCAGGCTCACCCCCGGATGGCAGCCGAGGCTGTGCGCGGTGTTCTCCGCCAACCTCAGGATCCGTCCGCGCAGGGAGGTGTCCCGTCGGCTCGGCGGATTCTGGAGGTCGAAGATGGTCGAGCGGATCTCCCTGATGGTGCCGTCCAGCTCGTCGATGGTGCGCTGGACCCGTTCCTCCGCTTCGGAGGAGCCGATCAGGCGGACCGTGCTCATCAGGGTCATCGCCGAGGCGAACAGACGCTGGATGACCACGTCGTGCAGGTCCTTGGCGATGCGGTCGCGCTCCTCCAGCACCACGAGCCGCTCGGTGTCCCGACGCGCCTCGGCCAGCTCCAACGCCACCCCGGCCTGGGCCGAGAACGAGTGCAGCATCCGTCGGATGTTGGAGTCGAACGGGGCCCGCTCGGTCAGTTTGCCCAACAGCAGGACCCCGCGCGTGTTACCGGGCGTGCCCAACGGCACGAGCAGCCCCGGGCCGTAGCCCCGGTGCGTCAGCATCGGGCAGTTGGCCTGGTGCAGATCGGGGATGGCCATGGCCTCGCCGGTCTCGTACACCCGGCCGCAGGCGGAGTCGTGGATGTCCACGGGGGTCCCGAGGATCTCCTGGGCGATGGGCCCGTCGGCGATCTCGGCGAACAGGTGCCCCCGCGCGTGCGGGTCCGGCAGCATCACCACGGCGGTGTCCGCCCCGGCGATCTCCCGGGCCTGGGCCGCCATGTAGGCCAACACCTCGTTGGTGTCGGCCCCCGACAGCAGCCGGGTGGTGATCTCGGTGGAGGCGCCCAGCCATCGTTCGCGCAGCCGGGTCTCCTCGTACAGGCGGGCGTTCTCGATGGCCACGCCGGCGGCGGTCGCCAGCGCGGTGACCATCGCCTCGTCCTCCCGGTCGAAGTCGCCGCCGTTCTCCTTCTCGGACAGGTAGAGGTTGCCGAACACCTCGTCGCGGACCTGGATCGGTACCCCGAGGAACCCCGCCCTTCCGGGGAGGTCGTCGGAGAGGTGTCCCAGGTCCGAATGGTCGGGAAGGTCGGAGTAGTGGAGCGCCGAACCCCCGTGGGAGGGCGCGCTCGGCACGTTCGGGGCGCGGCCGATCCGTTCGGCCTGTTCCCGGCTCAGTCCGACGGCGATGAACTCGGTGAAGCCGCCGTCCTCGCCGATCACGCCGAGTCCGGCGAACCTGGCGCCCGCGAGGTGGGCGGCGGCCTCCGTCAACCTGCGCAGGACGGTGGCCAGGTCCAGGTCGCCACCGATGGTCAGTACCGCCTGGAGCAGGGAGTCCACCCGTCCTTGGGCGGACAGTCCCGGGTTCGTTCGGGAACGCATCTCGGCGAGAAGCTCGCCCAGGGGTTGTGGGGACACCAGGGGCCGTGGGGACAACCGGTGGCTCTGAGGGATCTCGGTCATGTGTGGGTCAACCTCCGCAGAGCCGTTGAGGGGTTGAGGGCTAATAGTTGAATTGTCGTTGGTTTTTTCCCGTTTTGCCACATCTGGGTGCTCAGAAGTCGGCAGGGAGGGCGGATCAATTCCTTCGGAAACGGGGACGGGGGGCCGGTAATTCATGCTAACGTCGCGGTCAGTCGGCACACGAAGGCCTCTGCGACCTGGTGCCGAACGCCCGGAAGATCATGTTTCCGGTGCCATTCACATGAACCCCCACAAGTTGTCGGCCCCTCGTTCGTCGGGGGAGGACCCACAGCACGGCGGAAGGAAACCCCCGGTGTCTGGATACCACGGTACGGTCGGCGCCACCGGCGTCCGTCCCTCCGTGTGCCCGGAACCACTCCGTAGGGCCCTCCTGTTCGCCGGTCTGGTCATGGGGATCCTGTTCACCGTGTGGCTGACCTCCGGCTCGGCCCAGGCCGAGGAGCTCGTGCTCACCGAACCCGCCCTGCCCACCGGGCCCTCCGTCGTGGAGGGCGCCGAGACGCTGGGCGGCTCGATCGGTGACACCGTCACCGCCGTGGGGGAGCGGGCGACCCGGACCGTCGAGGACGCCTCCAAGACCGCTCGCGCGGTCGAGAACGAGGCCTCCGAGCCCGTCCGGACCGTGCACGACACCGTGCGGGCGGCCTCCACGCCGTCCGTCGAAGGACTCCCCGAGTCTCTCGCACCGCTCACCGGCCCGGTCTCCGACCCGGCCCCGGCGTGGAGCGAGAGCCCGGTCGAGGTGGAGAAGCCCACCGAGACCGAGGAGAGGACCCTCCCCGACGAGGGGACCACCGACCCCGCGACGACCGAAGCGCCCGAGCCGCCCGAGGCCCTGGTGGCCGCGGTCGCGCCCACCGGTGAGAACGTCGTCCACGACGAGGGCGACGATGCCCGCGAGGTCGTCGAGGACGGTCTCGACCGTATCTCCGCCGGTGCCGGCGCTCCCGCCACCGCACCGGCCCCCGCCTCGGGCGGAACCGCGACCGGCCCCGCCGTCGCCGGCTTCCTCAACGCCGTCTCCGCCCCGGCGCCCATGCCCGGCCTGTTCGAGGCCGCCCGGCACGTCCTGCGCTCGGCTCCCGCCGAGTCCACGGACGAGCCCACCTTCTCTCCGGACTAACGGACCACCCACCGGTACCGCGCCGGGCCCTCGACGGCCCGCCTCCGCGCGACCGGTCCCCTGGCACGCCTTCCCAGCCGGGAGCTGGGGGTTGACGTGAGCCCCGTACCTCATCGACGAGGTTCACGTCAGCCGGTGGTCCGCCAGACCTACCGACTGTGTCCGGTCCGACCCGCACCGCCTCTTCCAGAGACGCGACGGGGAGTCGACCGGAGGAGCTCCACCAGAGCACGACCGGATCCCGAACCCCTGGCCAGGGGGACGGACCCCGGCGACGGAGCGGGAGACCGCCCCGTCGGAATCAGCGACACGGACACGAAACACACTCCGGAAGGACTCTCATGTTCCACACCGCCCGTACCTCCGCCCGGACCATGCTGGTGGCCGCCGGCGCCGCCGGATTCGTCGCCCTCGGGGCCGGGATCGCGGGAGCCGACACGCTCGGCGGTGTCACGGACGGCCTCCCCCTGGGAGACCTGGGATCCCAGGTCCCCACCGCCCTGACCGAAGGCGTCGGTACCCCTGTCGGCGATCTGATCCAGGTCGAGCCCGGCGACATCTCCGCACAGCCCGATGTCCGGCACCAGTCGGGCAGCCCCACGGACGCGATCGGACACGTCGTCGGCGACGGCGTCTCCGCCCAGGCCCCGGTGGAGACCGGGAAGGACAACTCCACCGGTGTCGGCCCCCTCGACCTCGGTGAGACCACCGAGAGCCTGCCGCTGAACGGCGCCGGCGAGACCCTGCCCCTCAGCGGGGGTTCCATCAGCCCCGTCTCCTCCCTCGTGGACGCCCTGTCGCGGGTCGGCGGCGGCGACATCCTGCCGATGAGCGACACCGACACCAAGCTCCCCTACGTCGGCGACACCGTCACCGAACTGGGCGACGGTGTCGGCCGAGGCGTCCAGGACACCTCCTCGCACCTGACCGGCACGGACGCCCCCGACCTGTCCCAGGTCGGCGAGGTCGTTCCCATGAGCGGCCCGGTCGGCCTCGACGCCGGTGAGAACGCCGACCTGACCGGTGGGATCACCACGCTTCTGCCCTCGGACGTCGACGAGACCCTGCCGATGAGCGGTAGTGGCGACATCGACGTCGCCGGGGTCGCCGACACGGTCGGTTCCCTGGTCGAGTCCGGGCCGGGCTCCGTCGTCCCCGTGGAGGGCGAGACCCTGCCCCTGGCCGACGGCACCACCGACCTGATCCCGTCCGACGTCGGCGGCGACCTGGTCGGCGTCCAGGGCCTGCCCGAGCTGGGCGAGCCCGAGATCGGCGGCGGGCCGGCCGCCCTCCCCGAGGCCACCGAGGCCACCGGGGTCGGCGGGGTCACCGACGCGCTGCCCGGTGACCTGAACCTGCTCGAAGGGCTGGGCCTGCCCCTGCTCTGATCCGAACGTGCGCCCGCCGTTCACGGTGGGCGCACCGTCCTGGGCGGTGCGCGCGTGACCACCCCCGTCGATCGGGACGCCAATGGGGACTGTGGGGGTTCCCGGCGTGTACCGGCGGTTCGGGTCGAGTCCCCGCCGCCCGGGACGACGACGCGGCCCCGGAGGGGGTTCCGGGGCCGCGTCGCTCATGGTCCGGCCCCCTCCGCTCGCATGGTGCGGAGGGGGCCGGACCTTTTCGTGTCAGTGCTCCTCGCCGGTCCCGAATCCGAGGCCGTCCTGGCACGGGTTGGACGTGGCGTTGCGCCCCTCGCCGGGGCGGGCGACGTCCTGCGAGGACTCGTCGGGGTCCACGTCCGCCTCGGCCTCCTCCAGGGCGGAGGAGTCCGCCGGGGTCGGAGAGGCCGTCGGAGGCTCCTGAGGGGTGGGGCCGTCGTCGGCGGCGAGCAGGGCGGGGAGCGGGCGGTCCTCCCGGATCGCCTCGAACAGCTCGGCCGCCTCCTCCTCGTACCACATGACCCGGTTGGGGTCGTAGGGCGCCTGGTACCAGGGCACGGTGTGGAACTCGATGTCGGACAGGTCCACGTCGGCCATGGTGACCGCGATGGACAGCATGCGGTCCAGGGAGAGCTCACGGTCGGTGGCGCTGTGCCGGGCCACGGCCTGGAGGATGCCGTTGAGCTTGCTCGGGCTGGTCAGGACGTCGCTGTCGGTCACCTGGTCGGCGAGCGCGGCCATGAACATCTGCTGTCGGTCGATGCGTCCGATGTCCCCGCCGTCGCCGATGTCGTAGCGGGCCCGTACGAAGGACAGGGCCTGTTCGCCGTCGAGGGTCTGATCCCCGGCGTCGAGATCGAGCTTGGAGCGCCGGTCCTGCATCGGCTCGGGGATGCAGATGTCCACCCCGCCGATGGAGTCGACGACGTCGCGGAAGCTGGCGAAGCTCAGGTGGACGAAGTGGTCGATCCTGATGTCGGTGAGCGACTCGATGGTCCGCACCACACAGGGCGGTCCGCCGTGGTACATCGCGGCGTTGATCATGCCGAAGTAGCCGTAGGTGCCCTCGGTCTTGGCGTAGGGGTCGCACTGGGGGAGCTGCACGAGCGAGTCGCGCGGGAAGCTGACCACCGACACCCGGTTCTCGGGGGAGATGTGCGCGAGCATCAGGGAGTCGGAGCGTTCGCCCTCGAACTCCTGGCTGTAGGCGGGGCTGTCCTCCTCGTACCCGTCGGATCCGATGAAGAGGATGTTGACCGCGTCGTTGATCTTGTCCGGCCGCTCTTCGTCGCTGAGCACCGATCCGATGTCGTGCTGGACCATGTCCGAACGCAGATAGCGGTAGTAGCCGTAGGCGGTCGCGGCGCCCAGGCACATGAGGACCGTCAGGGACGCCGCGGTCCAGACGGCGGCCCGGCGCAGACGACGTCGGCGGTTCCGGCGGCCGGTTCCTGAGGTCGCGGGCGCCGCGGCGCCGGCCACGGGCGTCTCGGTCTCCTCGGCGGTCTCCTCCGCTTCGCCGGACCGCTCGGGGCTCTCGGCGGCCGGTTTCTCCGTATCGGAGCCCTCGTCGTCTCCGGGCGCGGAGGCGGCCTCGACCGATGCGGAGGCGTCGTCGGCCTCGGCCGTTCCGGCCTCTTCCTCGGGAGCGTCGTCATCCGCGTCGGATCTCTCCCGGGCGGTGTCCTCGGAGGTGGTGACCGGTCGGTCGACATCGATGACGACGGTCTCCGGGTCCTCCTCCGAGTCCCCGTCACGGGGCGCCGCCTCGTCGGAGGTCCCTTCGGGGTCGGTGCCGTCCGGGTCGTCGACCGGGTCGGAGCCCGCCTCGTCGGCTCCGGGGGCGGGATCCCCCGAATCCCCCCGGCCGTGGGGCTCGGTTTCGGAACCGGTCTCCGGAGTCTCGTCCGGCGTCCGGCCCTCGTCGGGTTCGGTGGAGTTCTCGTCAGCGGTCATCGTGACAATCTCGGTGAGTGCGGACGGCTGGGCGTACCAACGTCGGACACCGACCCGAGAGGGTCACGCGTCCGGGTCCGGGGCAGGTCGGAGGTCGCGCGGGGGGTTGTACGCAGGCTGTCCGGAATCTTGGCCGAAAAGACGTCGAAGGGGTCCGAGTCGCCCTTGGGGGAGGTGGGGACACCACAGGACAAGGGGTGCCGAAGATGCCGGAACCCGCGTGTGGCAGTGATCCTAAGTGAAGTTCGCATCGAGTGCGCGTTCGGGTTGTCCATGCGCGAGGTTCCTGACCACAATTGCGCCGCACAATTCCTTCGCCGGATGCGCGCCCGTGAGCGCCATCCCGCCCGACTTTCTCACGTGTGACCTCGGAAATCACTTCTGACCCGCCGTGGGGTCGTAGGTCGTGAGAGGGGCGTTCCGCCCTTCTGCGAATACCCGTTCCGCCGGGAGCGGACGGCGGGATCAGTCGTCCCAGAAGGCGCTCTCCTTCTCGGCGTCCCGCTTCTCCGCGGGGGCGCTCGCGTTCCGGCCGCTCTTGCCGGTCGCCTTGGGGGCGGCGCTCTTGGTCGTCTTCGTGCTCTTGCGGGCCCCGGTGCCCTTGGTCGTCGTACCGCCTCCGGTGTGCCGGGGGCGCGGGGTCACCGAGCTCTTCTCGATCGGCTCCGAGGGGCGGGGCGCGGACTCGCCCGAGTGGATGCTCAGCGCCTCCTCCTCCACGCTCAGCATCTTGCGCATGAGGGCGGGGACCTCGGGCAGCCGCTCCGCGCGCAGGTGGGAGCCCAGGACCTCCAGGGCGTGGTCGCACAGGAGACGTTTGGCGGTGGCGGCGCCGACCCCGCTCAACTGCTCGACCTCGGGGAGTTCGTGCTCGCGCAGGAGACGGACCACGTCGGCCAGACGCTCGCGTGTCCTGCGGTCGGTCATCGACATGACGGTCAGCTCGGCCTCGCGCAGGAACTCGGTCTTGTCCCCGTGGCCGTCGCGTTCGGCTATGAACGCGCTGGTGAGAGTCCGGGCGGCGGCGCGCGTGGCGGTGCGCAGCTCGGCGCGGCGGATCTGACGGGCGTGCAGGGCGGTGACGACGACGCTGGTGACCAGGCTGACGCCGGCGCCCAGCAGGACGAGCACGACGGGGTTCTCGAAGAAATCCACGGGAGACCTTTCCGGGCGGGAGACCGCACGGGGCAGGGTCACGGGGTGACGGGGGTGTGCGGGGTGGACTCGGGTGCGTGACTATTCGGTAGAAGGGTGCTTCTTGTCAAGTGTCACGACATGGCCGACATCGCGCCGGAGGGCGTCGGCGCAGCTCAAAGGCGTGTCGGCGACGGTGGAGTACGAGGGGGCGAGTCCCGCCCTTTCGGGGAACGTCGAATGAACGTCCGTCGTCCACAGGCTGTGGACGACGGGTGCGATCGACCTCCGCGACCTATTCGGCCAACAGCCTGTTCACGGCGTCCGGGGAGAGCACCCTCTCGGTGACCATGGCCGCGCAGCCGCGCACGCCCGCGTCGTCCCACAGGCGGCTCGGAACGATCCTCAACTGCCGGGTCGACAGCGCCGTGCACTGTTGGAAGACCACCTCGCGCACCCCCGCGACCAGGTGGTCGTAGGCCTCGGACAGGTCTCCCCCGAGCACGATCACCTCGGGGTTGAGCAGGTTGACCGCTCCGGCGAGGGCCTCGCCCAGACGGCGGCCGGCGCCCCTGACCAGGGTGACGGCCACCGGGTCCCCCTCCGTGGCCAGGCGCACCAGCTCTTGGAGTCCGGAGACCTCGTGCCCCTCCTCCGCCGCGAGGGCGAGGAGGCGACGTCCGCCCGCCACCGCCTCCAGGCAGTCGGTGTTGCCGCAACGGCAGGGCAGACCGCCCCCGTCGCTCACCGGGATGTGTCCGATCTCCCCGGCCGCGCCCAGGGCGCCGCGCAGCAGGTTGCCCCCGGAGACCAGACCCGCGCCGATGCCGGTGGAGACCTTCACGAACACCATGTCGTCGGTGTGGCCGTGGCCTCCGGCGATGTGCTCGCCCAGGGCCATCACGTTCACGTCGTTGTCCACCATCACCGGCACGGGGAAGCGTTCGGTGATCAGGGGGGCCAGGGCGACCCCGGCCCAGCGGCCCAGGACGGGTCGGTCCTCGGCCCGGCCGGCGTGGAACTCCACCGTTCCGGGCAGGCCGATCCCCACGCCGCGGACCTCGTCGGGGGAGCGGTCCAGGGAGGCGATCTGTTCGCTCCAGGTCTCCAGGAGCCAGGGGACGGTGGTGTCGGGGCCCTGCTCCATGTCGGGGGAGCCGGGGGTGCGCGTGAGGACCCGGCCGTCGAGATCGCACACCGCGGCCTGGCTGCGGGCCATACCCAGGGCTCCGGTGAGCACCAGGCCGCAGGAGGCGTTGAACTCCAGCAGCGTGGGAGGTCGGCCTCCGCTGGAGGCGGCCCTCGTGCCCTCGGTGACCAGACCGCTCTCGATCAGCTCGGTGATGCGCAGGGCGACGGAGGGGCGGGAGAGGCCGGTCTCCCGGGCGATCTCCGACCGGTTGGTGGCGGTACCGGTGCGGATCATCTCCAGGATGTGGCCGCTGGTGGAGGTGGAGGACAGGCGTCCTGGGGTTCTGGCCATGCCTCATTGAACCATTCGTCCGATCGCGCGGAGCGAAGATCGTGCACTTCTGTAAAGTTATGTTCTAAAGTGTGCTTGGTTTTTGACCATATCGGGCTTACTCTCGAAACGAGTCCAGCGGGCCTGCCTCCCCCACCCCACCTCCGAGACGGTGCGACCCACCCTCTCCTCCCCTTTTCCCCTCCCCTCCCCGCAGGAGCCGACCGAATGCAGTCGCAGCCCCCGCCCCACCCCACCGACCTGGTGATCTTCGGTGGAACCGGCGACCTGTCCATGCGCAAACTCCTCCCCTCCCTCTACCTCCTGGACCGCGACGGTCACCTGGAGGAGAGGACACGCGTCGTCGCGGCCTCCCGGAACGGCCTCACCGACGCCGACCTGAGGGACAAGGCGGACGCCGCGATCCGCGGACACAACGCCGTCCAGGTGGTCGAACCCGAGGTCATGCGCCGTTTCCTCGGCCGCCTCTCCCACGTGAACATCGACGTCGGCGGAGACCCCACCGGCTGGGCCGACCTGGCGGACGCCCTCACCCCCGGACACGACCGCGTCTTCTACCTCGCCGTGCCGCCGATGATCTCGGGCGCCCTGTGCCGAGGGCTGCGCGACGCCGACCTGGTCACCCCCGAGTCCCGCGTGGTCATGGAGAAGCCCCTGGGGCGGGACCTGGCCTCCTCACAGGAGATCAACGACGAGGTCGGAGCGGTCTTCGACGAGTCCCGGATCTACCGGATCGACCACTACCTGGGGAAGGAGACCGTGCAGAACCTGCTCGTCCTGCGGTTCGCCAACGTCCTGCTCGAACCCCTGTGGAACTCCCGCTGGATCGACCACGTGCAGATCACCGTGGCCGAGACCGTCGGGGTGGGCGGCCGGCGCGGCTACTACGAGACCTCCGGGGCCATGCGCGACATGGTCCAGAACCATCTGCTCCAGCTTCTGTGCCTCACCGCGATGGAACCGCCGTCGGCCTACGACCGTGACGCCGTCCGGGACGAGAAGCTCAAGGTCCTGAGGGCCCTGAGGCCGCTCACCGGGGAGAACGTGGCCGAGCACACCGTCCGAGGCCGGTACACGAGCGGCACCGTCCGTGGCGAGGAGGTCCTCGGTTACCTGGACGAGGCGGGCGGTCCCGCCGTCAGCGACACCGAGACCTTCGTGGCCCTGAAGGCCGAGGTGGCCAACTGGCGATGGTCCGGGGTGCCCTTCTACCTGCGCACCGGAAAACGCATGTCGCACGCCCGCTCGGAGATCGTCGTCCGGTTCAAGGACGTCCCGCACACGATCTTCCCCGGGGCCGCCTCGCTGCCGGGCGCCGGCGCCCTCGTCATACGACTCCAGCCGGACGAGGGCATCCACCTCACCATGCCCGCCAAGGTCCCCGGAGCCGGGACGCTGCGGCTGCGCCCGGTCCCCCTGGAGCTCAGCTTCGCCGACACCTTCGCCACCCGCTCGCCCGAGGCCTACGAACGGCTCCTCCGGGACGTGCTGGCCGGCGACCCCACCCTGTTCATCCGCCGCGACGAGGTCGAGGCCGCGTGGAACTGGGTGGACCCGATCATCCGGGCCTGGGACGAGCTCGGTCCCGCCCCGGAGCCCTACCCCGCCGGTGGCCCCGGGCCCGAGGGCGCGCGACGGCTCGTCGGCTCCACCGGTCGTACCTGGCACGAAGAGGAGAACCCCCGATGAGCGAACGACACCCCGACGTCCATCCCGTCGTCGACGAGGTCACCCGGCGTCTCGCCGAACGCAGCGCCCCGACCCGATCGGCCTACCTGGAGCGGATCCGGGAGGCGGTGCGACGAGGGCCCGCCCGCACCTCGCTGGGCTGCGCCAACCTCGCCCACGGCTTCGCCGCCTGCGGGGTCGGGGACAAGCTCGCCCTGTCCGGAGACGTCACCCCCAACGTGGCGATCGTCTCCGCCTACAACGACATGCTCTCCGCGCACCAGCCGCTCGGCGCCTACCCGGAGATCATCAAGGCCGCGGTGTCCGAGGCCGGGGGCGTCGCCCAGTTCGCCGGCGGGGTGCCCGCCATGTGCGACGGCATCACCCAGGGTCGTGAGGGCATGGAGCTGTCCCTGTTCAGCCGGGACGTGATCGCGATGGCCACCGCCGTGGCCCTCTCGCACGACATGTTCGACGGCGCCCTCATGCTCGGGGTCTGCGACAAGATCGTGCCCGGCCTGCTCATCGGCGCGCTGTCGTTCGGGCATCTGCCGGTGGCCTTCGTCCCCGCCGGGCCGATGCCCTCCGGTCTGCCCAACAAGGAGAAGGCACGGGTCCGACAGCGCTTCGCGGCCGGCGAGGTCGGCCGTACGGAGCTCCTCCAAGCGGAGTCCGCCGCCTACCACGCGCCCGGGACCTGCACCTTCTACGGCACCGCCAACTCCAACCAGGTGCTCATGGAGGTCATGGGCCTTCACCTGCCCGGCGCCACCTTCGAGCAGCCGGGGAGCCCCCTCCGGGACGCGCTGACGGCCGAGACCGCCCGGCGCGTGCTCGGCAACACCGCCCTGGGCGAGGACCACGTTCCGCTCGGCGAGCAGATCGACGAACGGGCGATCGTCAACGCGGTCGTCGCGCTGCTGGCGACCGGCGGCTCCACCAACCACACGCTCCACCTGGTGGCGATCGCCCGCGCGGCGGGCATCCACCTCACCTGGGACGACTTCGCCGACCTGTCCGCGGTGGTGCCGCTGCTCACCCGGATGTACCCCAACGGCGCCGCCGACGTGAACCGCTTCCACGAGGTGGGCGGCATGGCCTTCCTGATCTCCACCCTGCTCGACGCCGGGCTGCTCCACGAGGACGTGCGGACCCTGGTCGGTCGGGGGCTGGACCGCTACCGTCGCGTGCCCCGTCTGGAGGGTTCGGCGCCGGTCTGGACGGAAGGGCCGAAGGAGAGCGCCGACACGACGGTGCTGCGCGGGGTGGAGGAGCCCTTCGCCCCCGACGGGGGACTGCGCATGCTCTCCGGCAACCTCGGTCGCGCCGTCGTCAAGGTGTCGGCCGTGGCGACCGAACGCCACGTGGTGGAGGCGCCGGCGCGGGTCTTCGGCGACCAGGCCGAGCTCCAGGAGGCCTTCGCCGCCGGAGAGCTGACCGGAGACTTCGTCGCGGTGGTGCGTTTCCAGGGCCCCAGGGCCAACGGGATGCCCGAACTGCACAAGCTCACCCCTCCGCTGGCAGTGCTCCAGGACCGGGGCCAGAAGGTGGCCCTGGTGACCGACGGACGGATGTCCGGGGCCTCGGGCAAGGTGCCCGCCGCCATCCACGTCTCTCCCGAGGCCGAGGCGGGCGGTCCGCTGGCCCGGGTGCGCGACGGCGACATCGTTCGGCTGGACGCGAACCGGGGCACACTGGAGGTCCTGGCCGATCTCGACGGACGCGAGGACGCCCGCCCGTCGGTCTCCTCCGCCGCGGGGACCGGACGCGAGCTCTTCTCCGTCCTGCGCGGGGCGGTCGGGCCGGCGGAGGCCGGGGCCGGCGTCTTCGGCCTGTGAACCACCGCGTCACGGGGCGGCGTTCCGCGCGCCGCCCCCACGCGTCCATCGATACGGCACGAATCTTGGAGACGACATCATGAGGACCGTCCCCCGCTCCGGTGAGGACCTGTTCGCCCTGGCCCCGGTCATGCCGGTGGTCGTACTGGAGGAGGCCGAGGACGCCGTTCCCCTGGCCCGTGCCCTGGTGGCGGGCGGCCTGCCCGGGATCGAGGTGACCCTGCGGACCCCGGCCGCCCTGTCGGGGATCGAGCGGATCGCGGCCGAGGTGCCGGAGGCCGTGGTCGGCGCCGGCACCATCGTCAACGCCGAGCAGGTCGAGGCGGCCACCGAGGCGGGGGCGCGTTTCCTGGTGAGCCCGGGCAGTACCCCCGACCTGCTCCGGGCCATGTTCGACACCGGTCTGCCGTGCCTGCCCGGGGTCGCCACGGTGTCGGAGGCGATGGCCCTCATGGAGTGGGGGACGACCTCGATGAAGTTCTTCCCGGCGGAGGCCGCGGGCGGGACCGCGTTCCTGAAGTCCCTCGCCGGCCCGCTGCCGCAGGCCCGACTCTGCCCGACCGGGGGCATCACCCGACGGAACGCCCCCGATTACCTGGCCCTGCCGAACGTGGGCTGTGTGGGCGGGAGCTGGCCGGTTCCGGCCGCCCTGATCGCCTCCGGGCGTTGGGAGGAGATCACCGGCCTCGCCCGGGAGGCCTCCTCCCTGCGCACCTGAACCCCATGTGACATGCGCCATAATCGGGAGGGTGAAGCCGAAAGTGCTCGGGGCGTCCGAAAGGGGTGACCTTGGAGCTCTTAGCGGGCATACTGCACTGTCGTCACAGTGGTCGCACACGTGCGCTTCTGTGATCACCCCCCGCATACCCCCCACAATGAGGTGCAGACATGGGCGCGACCGCGAGTCGTGGAACCTTGATGACCATAGCGGCGACCCTGAGCCTGACGCTCACGGCCTGCGCGAGCGAGCCGGAGGAGGCCGTGAGCCCCGCTCAGGCCGAGACCGAGCCCTCCCCGGAGGTACACCGTGCCCTCCGTTTCCAGGCCCAGACCACCGACGGCGAGCAGTTCGACGGAGAGACCCTCGCGGAGGCGACCGCCGTCCTGTGGTTCTGGACCCCCGACTGTGGCGAGTGCTCCGGACTGGCCTCCGTCGTCGCGGCGACGGACCAGGCCTACGAGAACATCGACTTCCACGGTGTCGCCGGACGCGCGGAACTGGAGGAGATCCAGGCCTTCGAGGCGCAGAACGGGCTGGAGGACATGACCACCCTGATCGACGAGTACGGGACCATCTGGGGCGGTTTCGAGGTGATCAGCCCGCCCTCGTTCGTCTTCCTGCGCTCGGACGGCACCCACACGACCGTCTCCGGGGCCATGACCGTCTCCGAACTGGACGAGACCATCGCCCAAGAGCTCGAGTGAGGACCCGGGCCCGAAGCGGGTCCCGGGCCGCTCAGCCGGTGTTCGTGGAACGAGAGTCCACGAGGACCTGCACGCCGTCCAGGACCCGCTCCAGCCCGAAGGAGAACTCGTGTTCCGGGTCGTGGACGGCCTGGTGGGCCCGGCCCACGGCGGTGCCGACACGAGAGGCCGTCGGGTAGGCGGACTCGTCGACCAGCGCGGTCAGCAGCGGGTCGTAGGTACGCCACCACTGCGCGTCGTCCATGCCCGACTCGCGGGCCACCTGTTCGGCGCCCAGGGCCTGTCGGACGGCGCTCTCCACATAGCCGTCGATCAGGTTGACGGTGGAGTCCATCTCGACCTCGCTCAGCCCCAGCCCGTCCACGGCGGACAGTTCGTGGTCGTACTTGGCGATGAGGTTGGGCCCCAACAGGCGGATGGTCACCACCTGCAACATCCACGGATGGCGGACGTACAACTCCCGATTGGCGTACGCGATCCCGCGCAGCCGCTCACGCCAGTGCCCGGTCCGGTCCCGGGTGTCCAGGTCCCCGTAGGCGGCGTCGACCATGAGGTCGATGAGTTCGCCCTTGCCGGGGACATAGGTGTAGAGCGACATCGTGCCGACCTCGAGGGACTCGGCGACCCTGCGCATGGACAGCGCGGTCAACCCCTCGGAGTCGGCGATCTCGGTGGCGGCCGCCACGATCCGGTCGACGCTCAGGCCGGGTCCGCCCCGACGACGTGGCGCGGGCTCCTGAGTGCGCCACAGGAGGGACAGGCTGCGCGCGGGATCACCGCTCTTGCTGGGCTGCGGGGGCATCGGTCCGTCCTGGTACTGCCGGGTCGTGCTTTCGTGGATCATTCCTCGCTCGCGTGGCCGGGCTTCCTCTCGCGGCGCCGACGTCGCTCGGACAGCCAAACCCGGGCGGGCCCCCGCTGTGCGATCCTGCGGAGCCTGCGTAGCAGGGCACAGTAGGGGAACCTTCGCTCGTCGTCTGGCGAGAGATCGCCCGGCGGCCGCTCGCCGAGGATCGGCTCCGCCGATGCCAGGCGAAAGCATCCAGAAAACACTCCCCGGTCCGTAGAGCGTACGGGTCAGTGTACGCCCGTCGACGGTCACGCCCCATGACCTTCACGTGGGGGAGAGGGGAGCGGGCGGGGCCACGGCCCGCTCGGGTTCAGCCGCCGAGACCTCGATAGCGGCGCACGCTCAGCGGGGCGAACACCGCCACCAGGAGCAGCGGCCAGACCACCGCCATGAGAAGGGCGTTCTGGGCGATCCACCCCTCACCGATCACACTCGGGCCGCCGAACAGCTCCCGCGCGGCCGCCACGGTGGACGACAGTGGGTTCCAGTCGGCGACGGTCCCGAGCCACACCGGCATGGTCGCGGTGGCCACGAAGGCGTTCGAGAGGAAACCGAACGGGAACTCCAGGGTCTGGATGACGGCCATGCCGCCCTGACCTCGGACGACGAGTCCGACGTAGATACCGATCCACACGAGCGCGAAACGGAAGAGGAGCAGGAGCCCGAAGCCGAGCAGCGCCCGGTCGAACGGGCCGTGCCACTGCCAGCCGACGACCAGGCCGAAACCGATGAGCACGATCAGGGTGAGCGTCGAACGGATCATGTCGGCCAGACAGCGACCGACGACCACGGCCGAGGAGGCCATGGGCATCGAGCGGAACCGGTCGGTGATGCCCCGGTTCGCGTCGGTGCTCACCGCCGTCACGGTCTCCCCGAGCCCGAACACCATGACCATGGCGAACATGCCGGGCATGAGGTACTCGGTGTAGTCCCCGCCGCCGGGCACCGACATGGATCCGCCCAGCAGGTAGACGAACATCAGCACCATGAGCACGGGGAACAGCAGACCGAAGCCGAGTTCCCAAGGGCCGCGGGCCCAATGGAGGAGATCGCGACGGGCCACCGTCCAGCCATCGGCGAGGGCCCACCCCAGGCGGGGGAGGGGGCCCGACGGAGGAGCGGGCGCGAGGAGAGGCGACGGGCGGTCACCGGTGTGCGTGTCGGTCGCGGTCATCGGCCGACCTCCGTTCCGTGGTGGGAGTGTTCCTCGGTGCCGGTCAGATGGAGGAAGACCTCGTCCAGGGTGGGACGGCGCAGGAGGACGTCGGCCACGCGCAGTCCCTCGTCGTCCAGGGCCCGGACCACACGGGTCAGGGCGGCCGCGCGGTCCTCCACCTCGGCGCTGATCCGGTGCTCCTCTCGGAGCGTGCGCACGGGGGAGCCGGTGGCCCGCTCCACCAGCGCGGCGGCGCGTTCCAGGGATTCCTCGTCGGTGAGGACCACGTCGATCCGGTCCCCGCCGATCCGCGACTTGAGACCGCTCGGGCTCCCCTCGGCGATCACCCGGCCGTGGTCGATCACCGAGATCCGCGAGGCCAGCCGGTCCGCCTCCTCCAGGTACTGGGTGGTGAGCAGGACGGTGGTGCCGTCGTCGACCAGCCCGCGGACCGCCGACCACACCTCTTCGCGTCCGCGGGGGTCGAGGCCGACCGTGGGCTCGTCGAGGAACAGCAGGGGCGGGGCGAGGATCATCCCGGCGGCCAGGTCGAGACGGCGACGCATCCCTCCCGAGTAGGTGGAGACCGGCCGCCGGCCGGTGTCGGCGAGGTCGAAGCGTTCCAGGAGCTCGTCGGCCCTTCGGCGGGCGTCCCGGCGGCCCAGGTGGTGCAGTCGGGCGAAGAGTTCCAGGTTCTGACGGCCGCCGAGCACCTCGTCGACGGCGGCGTTCTGGCCGACCAGCCCGATCCGGTGCCGGATCAGGGCGCCCTCGGTGGCCAGGTCGTGGCCGGCGACCTCGGCGGTGCCCTCGTGGTGGCGGAGCAGGGTGGTGAGGACGCGGACGGTCGTCGACTTACCGGCCCCGTTGGGCCCGAGGAGGCCGTGCACGGTGCCCCGATCGACCTCCAGGTCGAGTCCGCGCAGGGCCCAACGGTCCTTGAACCTTCGGCCGAGTCCTCGGACGGTGATCGCTCTCCGTGGTGTGGGCATGGATCCCTCCCAGTTGGCGTACTACGTACAGTACGGCGTACGGAACTGGGAACGGCCCACCCCTCGGAGTTATTTCCTTATGCCATAAAGAATTTTCTTCGCCATCGTCGTGCCTGGTCGGAGGGGGGATGTGGTGGCGTCGGGGTTCGAGGGGTCAGGGGGTGGGCGGTCCCGGCGTTCCCGTGAAGGTCCCGGCCGCCGCCGCGGCGGCGGTGATCGAGGCGGCCCGGCGGAGGTCGTCGGCGGTGACGGGTTCACGGCTGATGAGGAGTCGGTAGTACACCGGGGCGATCGCCGAACGGATCACCTCCTCGGCATCGGTGTCCCGAGGGGCCTCGCCCCTGGCGATCGCCTCGGTCACGATCACGGCGGCACGCCGGTGTCGGTCGGACATGAAGCGGCGCAGCGCCTCGGCGACCTCCTCGGACTCGAAGGCCGCCGCGACCGCCGCGGCCGACACCTCGCGTTCGGGGGCCTCGGTGAAGCCCGACGTCACCGTCTCCACGAGCCTCAGTAGATCGGTGTACAGGGAGCCGGTGAGTTCGGGTTCCCAGTGGCGTTCGGTGGAGTGCTCCAAGGCGGCGCGCACCAGTCCGTCCACTCCGCCCCACCGGCGGTAGACGGTGGCCTTGTGCACCCCCGATCGGGCGGCCACGGAGTCGACGGTGATCGCTCCGTAGCCGCGTTCTCCCAGTTCGTCCAGGGTGGCCTGGAGGACGGCGGCGGTGTTGCGGGCGGTGCGGCCTCCGGGGCGGGCGTCTCCCGGAGTGGGGTGCTGAGAAGTCATAACGCAACTGTAGTTGCATTTGCCTGCATTCTTGTGCGATGCTGTTCATGCGACAACAGTCGCAATAGTCGACCCGAGGAGGAGATCATCATGGGCGAACAGCGCAGGACCCCGCGTTCCCGACCGTTCACCCACCTTCTCGGGAGGCCCTGTGACCTTCGCCGTCGTCTGCGACCGACTCACCTACTCCTGGCCTGACGGCACCACGCCGCTCGCCGACCTGACCACCGCCTTCGGTGCCGGACGCACCGGACTGATCGGCCGCAACGGAAGCGGTAAGTCCACCCTGCTCTCCCTGATCGCGGGACGGCTCACCCCGACCTCCGGCACCGTCGCGGTCGACGGGGAGGTGGGGCTCCTCGACCAGGCGCTCCCCCTCGCCACCGACACCACCGTCGCCGCACTGCTCGGGGTCGATCGGATCCGCGACGCCCTCCTCGCCATCGAGGCCGGGCGGGGCGAGGAGGCCGACTTCACCGCCGTGGGCTCCGACTGGGACATCGAGGAACGGGCCCTGGCCCGACTGGAACGCTTCGGCGTCGACCTCTCCGCCTCGGAAGGGCACCCGTTGGACCGGCGGGTCGCCACCCTGTCCGGGGGCGAGACCGTGCTGACCGCCCTGGCCGGGATCGCCCTGCGTCGCCCCGACGTCACCTTGTTGGACGAACCCACCGACAACCTCGACCGCGACGCCAGGGAACGGTTCTATGAGGCGGTCGAACACTGGCACGGGGTGCTCATCGTCGTCTCCCACGACCGGGAGCTCCTGGACCGGGTCGACCGCATCGCCGAGCTCCGTCACGGACGCGTCCGTACCTGGGGAGGGAACCACACCGCCTACACCGAACGGCTCGCCGTCGAACAGGAGGCCGCGCGCAGGACGGTGCGCTCCGCCGAGGCCGACGTGCGCAGGGAGAGCCGCCAACTCGCCGAGGCACGGATCAAGCTCGCCCGCAGGGTCCGCTTCGGACAGAAGAAGTACGACACCAAGCGCGAACCGCGCGTGATCATGAACCAGCGCAAACGCGAGGCCCAGGTCTCGGCCGGCCTCCACCGCATCACCCAGGAGGAGAGGCTCGAGGCCGCGCGCGAAGGGCTGGAACGGGCCGAGGAGGCGGTACGGGACGACGACACCATCCGCATCACGCTGCCCGGTACCGAGGTCCCCGCGGGTCACGACGTCCTCGAACTGCGCGACACCGTGCCGGGGCCGGAGGCCGGGGCGCTCTACCTGCGAGGCCCCGAACGCGTGGCCCTGACCGGACCCAACGGTTCGGGCAAGACCACGCTGCTCCGGGCGATCGTCGCCCGGGCCTCGGGGGAACCGGCCGCGGAGACGGGCCACGGCCCTCCGGTCCGGGTCGCGCACGTCACCGGCCGGGTCGGCTACCTGCCCCAACGGCTGGACGTCCTGGACGAGGAGGCGAGCGTCCTCGACAACCTGCGCGCGGCCGCGCCCTCGGCCGGAACACGGACCCTCCGGGCCGGGCTGGCGCGCTTCCTGATCCGAGGGCACCGGGTGGACCAGAGGGCGGCCGACCTTTCCGGAGGGGAGCGGTTCCGGGTGGCGTTGGCCCGCCTCCTGCTCGCCGACCTTCCTCCGCGATTGCTGATCCTGGACGAGCCGACCAACAACCTCGACCTGGACGGCCGGGACCGGCTCGTCGAGGCCCTGAACGCCTATCGGGGCGCGTTGCTGGTGGTCTCGCACGACCACCGGTTCCTGGAGGAGATCGGGGCGACCCGCCGGTGGTCCCTGGAACGGGGCCGGCCACCGGTCGAGGGAGGCTGACCCGGGCCCGGGGCCGTCCCATCGGAGACGGAGGGCGGCCCCGGGGTCAGGACGGTTTGGCCGGGCAGGTCACCAGATGGTCCTCGACCACGCCGGTGGCCTGGAGGTAGGAGTAGGCGATCGTGCCTCCCACGAAACCGAAGCCCCGCCGTTTGAGGTCCCGGCTCAGCCGGTCCGCCAGGTCCGTGGTGACGGGCACCTGGTCGGGCGAGGTCCAGTGGCCGACCACCGGGGTCCCGTCCACCCGGTCCCACAGGTAGGCGTCGAAGCTCCCGAACTCCTCGCGCACTTTCCGGAAGGCGCGGGCGTTGCGCACCACGGAGGCGATCTTGAGGCGGTTGCGGATGATCCCGGGGTCGGCGAGCAGGCGTTCGGTGTCCTCCGGCCCGTACTCGGCGACGCGGTCGTAGTCGAAACCGTCCATCGCCCGCCGGTAGTTCTCCCGTTTGTGCAGCACGGTGGACCAGGACAGGCCGGCCTGGGCCCCCTCCAGGATCAGCATCTCGAACAGGTACCGCTCCTCGTGCGAGGGGCGGCCCCACTCGGTGTCGTGGTAGGCGGTCATGGGCTCGGAGGCGTTCCGGGCCCAGGAGCAGCGGCGGTCGTCGTCGGACATGGGTCTCCTCGAAGCCGTGGCAGGGGGTCCCGTCCATCGTCCCCGACGCCGGCGACGATCCGGAGACCTCACCGTGAAGGCCGTGTCGCGGCGTGTGAAAACCCCTTGTCCCCCCGACCGCCCCGGAGAAAGGATGGGGCGGTGACGGACACGAACACGGACTTCGAACAGGACCGACGCCGGGCGCCTCGGGTGCGTCTGGTGGAGATGACCGAACCCGTCCTCGTCGCCTTGAGCGAGGGGGACGTCGCGGCGGCCGGCCGCCTCTTGGACCTGGAGTTGGGGGATCACTTCGATTCCGAGGAGGTCCGCTGGGTCACCGACCACCGCCTCGGGCAGCTCCGAGCCGATCCGGCGTGCGCGGGCTGGCTCACGAACGTGACGGTGGACGCCGACGACGGCCGGGTGGTCGGGTTCGCCGGCTTCCACGGACCTCCGGACGGCGATCACCGTGTGGAGGTCGGCTACTCCGTGGCCCCGGAGGAGCGCCGTCGAGGGTACGCGCGGGCAACCCTCACCGAGCTGCTCCGCAAGGCCGACGCCTCTCCGGAGGTCGCGGCGGTGCTCGCCTCGATCCGCCCGGACAACGTCGGGTCGCTGGCGACCATCGCGGGCTTCGGCTTCGAGCGCGTCGGCGAGAAGTGGGACGAGCGCGACGGTCTGGAGCACATCTACGAACGCCCTTCGCCCGCACCGTCGGGCGAGTAGTCTTCCTCAAGTACCTCGACATCGAGATATCGGCCCGGTGCGCCCGACCCCGGGCCCGGGCCGGTTCCACGACGACGTTGAAAGAGGAGCCATGACCACCCCCCACCCCACCGAGACCACCACCGACCTCGGGTTCGGTCTCCACCACGTACTGATCCCCCTGCCGCCGGGGGGAGAGGACGCCTGCCGGGCCTTCTACGTCGACGTCCTCGGTTTCGTGGAGGTCCCCAAGCCTCCGGCCCTGGCCGCCCGCGGCGGACTGTGGGTCCGCGCCGACGACCTGGAACTCCACCTCGGGGTGGAGGAGGGGTTCGTGCCGCAGCGCAAGGCGCACCCCGGCATCCTCGTCCGCGAGATCGACGTTCTCGCCGAACGGATCATCGCGGCCGGACACGAACTCGTCTGGGACGAGAACCTCCCCGGATACCGCCGCTTCCACCTCTTCGACAACAACGGCAACCGCCTGGAGTTCCTCAGCCCGTCGGGCGAGTAGCCGTTCGACGGTCCGGAAGGGGCGAGGGCGGGAAGACCACGCCCCGCCCCTTCCGTTCAGTCGGTCCCGTGCCAGGAGGCCCACAGCGCGGCGTAGGCGCCGTCCGCGTCGATGAGCTTCTCGTGCGGACCGAGCTCGACGATCCGGCCGTCCTCCACCACCGCGACCCGGTCCGCGTCGTGCGCCGTGTGCAGACGGTGCGCGATCGCGATCACCGTCCGGCCCTCCAGCACGGCCGCCAGGGAACGTTCGGCGGCGCGCGCCGTACGCGGGTCCAGCAGCGAGGTGGCCTCGTCCAACACCACCGTGCGCGGATCGAGCAGCACCACCCGGGCCAACGCCACCTGCTGGGCCCGTGCCGGATCCAACGCGGCCCCGCCCGATCCCACGGCGGTGTCCAGCCCCTCGGGCAGGTCACGGAGCCAATCGGCGCCCACCGACTCCAGGGCGGCGGTCAGCCGTTCGTCGTCGGCGCCCGGGGCGGCGAGCTCCAGGTTCTCCCGCAAGGTCCCGGTGAACACGTGGTGCTCCTGGTCGACCAGGACCACCCGTTCGCGCAGGGCCTCCGGCGCCAGAGCGCCGATCGGGACCCCGCCCACCAGCACCCGTCCCGAACCGGGCACGTCGGCTCCGGACAACAGCCGACCGATCGTGGTCTTGCCCGCGCCGGAGGGGCCCACCACAGCCAACCGTTCTCCGGGCCGCACCTCCAGGTCGACCCCGCGCAGCACGTCGTGGCCGGGCACGTACGCGTAGTGGACGTCCACGAACTCGATCCGGTCGTCCGCCGGTTCCGGGCCGGGTTCCGCGGACTCCTCGGGCAGCTCCTGCACCCCGCGCAGGCGGGCGAACGACGCCCCCGCGCGTTGGATGTCCTCCAACCATTGGGTCAGCCGGATCAGCGGGCTCGACGCCTGCTCGAGGTAGAGCAGGCAGGTCACCAGAGCACCCAGGGCGATCCCGCCGTCGAGGTAGAGCAGGCCGCCCACCAGCAGGGCGACGGCGGTCGGCAGCAGGAAGACGGCCTCGGTGAAGGGGAACAGCACCGAGCGCAGCCGCAGTGTGCCGCGCCGCGCGCGGTACAGGAGCTCCACGTCCCGCTCCGTGGCCTCGATCCGATCCCGTTGGATCCCCAGACCCTCGACCGTGCGGCCGCCCTCCGCCGTCGCCGATACGTTCTCCAAGGCCCCGGACAGGGCCGAACCCTCGGCCAGATAGGCCTCACGGGAACGGCGCAGATACCAGCGGGTCACCGGGTACATCAGCGGGAACGAGACCACGGCGCACAGCCCCAGACGGGGGTCGATCCAGAAGATCGCCGCGAACAGCACCACGACCTGAAGGCCGTACAGGGCGATGTCGGGGACCGAACTCCGCAGGGTCTGTCCCACCGTCGCCACGTCCGCCGAGGCGCGCGTGGTGAGGTCGCCGGTCCCCGAACGCTCCACCACCCGGGTGGGCAGCGACAGCACCCGGCCCACGAAGTCCTCGCGCAGACGGAGCAGTACGTGTTCGCCGAAGCGGTACGTGGCCCGCCGCGCGTACCGGGTCGACACGAACTGGGCGCAGGCCGCGATCACCACGCCGGCGGCCATCAGGTCGATCGCTCCGGCCGTGGCGGTGCCGGCCTCCACCATGTCGATGATCCGGCCCAGCAGGTACGGGCCGACCAGCCCGGCCGCCCCGGAGATCAGGGTCAGCGTCACCAACCGGGCCACACGTCCGCGCTCGTCGCTCAGGACGCGACCGAGGTCGCGGCGGACCCGGGCCCGGTCGGCCACCGGAAGACGTTCGCTCATGCTCGTTCCCCCTCCTCGTCCGCGCCGCGCAGGACCAGCGCGCGATAGTCCCTTCGAGAGGCGATCAGCTCGCCGTGGGTGCCGACGGCGACGGCCGTCCCGTCCACCAGGAGGACGATCCGGTCGGCGCGGTCCAACAGCAGGGGTGAGGTGCCCACGACCACGGTGGTCCGTCCGATGCGGGTCTCGACCAGCCGTTCGGCGATCGCCGCCTCGGTGTGCGCGTCCACCGCCGAGGTGGGTTCCACCAGCGCCAGGACCTCGGGCGAGGCGAGTACGGCGCGGGCCAGCCGGACCCGCTGACGCTGCCCTCCGGAGAGGTTGCGCCCTTGGGGCTCCACTCGTGAGTCCAACCCGTCGGGCAGCGAGGTGAGGACGTCGACCGCCCCGGCCGTGCGCAGCGCGGCACGTAGTTCCTCGTCGGGGAACCGGCCGTGCGGGTCGAGGACCTCGCGCAGGGAGCCGGCGAACAGGTACGACTCGTTGTCACAGAGCAGCAGACGCTCGCGCACCTCGTTCAGCCCCACGTCGCGCAGGGGGATCCCGCCCCAGAGGACGTCGGAGTCGGTGTGGCGGCACAACCGGTCGGCGACGGCGGCGGCCTCCTCCGGAGAGGCGGACACGAGCGCGGTGCACCGTCCCGGGGGCACGGTCACACCGGAGGCCGGGTCGACCAGCTCCGCGTCCTCCTCGGGACCGGGGCGGTTCATCCCGCTGCCGGCGAGCGGGGGCTCCAGGGTCAACACCCGCAGCACCCGGCGGACCGAGACCAGGCCCTGGACGAGCCCGGTGGCGCCCTCGATGAGGAAGAGGATCGGGATGATCAGGAGGGCCACGTACCCGTAGACCGCGACGGCCTCGCCGACGGTGATCTGTCCGTCCAGCGTCAACCGGGCCGCCACCCAGGTGACCGCGCCGAGGAAGATCACGGGCAGGCAGTAGGTCACCGCCTGGAACCAGCTCGTGGTCTCACTGACCCGGTAGCCCTGGTGGAGCAGCTCCCCGGAGCGGTCCCGGTACCGTCGCGCGAAGTGGTCCTTGCCGCCGATCCCGCACAGCACCCGCAGCCCGGACACGATGTCCGCGGCCAGCGCCGTCGTCTCGCCCTGGTGCTCGCGGTAGCTCCGCTCCCGATCCTGGAGCCGGCCGAGCAGCGGGCCGATCACCACCGCCAGGACCGGGACGCCGATCACCACGATCGCGCCCAGCAAGGGGGAGATGCCCACCAGGAGCACCGCGACGCCGACGTAGGCGATGACCGCGCCCACCCCGGGCCCGGTCATGGTGAGGATGTGCGCGATGAGCATGACGTCGGCGGCCTGGACGGTGGACAGTTCGCCGGAGGAGACCCGACGGGCCAGGGATGATCCGAGCACGGTGGAGTGTCCGTTGACCACGCGCATGGTCCGGTGCGCCGCGTCCATGCGCACCTGTGTCATCGTGCGGTGCCGCAGGACCGACACGGCCACGTTGAACAGGAGCACCGCGGCCATGGCCGCCACCCACAGGACGAGCGCGCCCGGCCGTCCGGCTCGTAGCCCGTCGTCGATGGCGCGGGCCATCAGATAGGGCGGGACCATGACGGTGGTCATCCACAGGGTCCCGTAGAGGGTGCCGGTCAGGATCCGTCCCGGTTGCCGGGTGATGAGCCACCACACGAAGCGGAGCGGACCGCGCGTATCGGGCGAGCCGGTGGGCGGTAGGGCCGAACGCGGAAGGGGGCGTGTCCCCCAGGGGCCGGGGACATCCGACGTCTGAACCAAGCGAGGCCTCCCAAGGTCTCTTCTCCCCTTCATGAGAGCAGGGAGAGCGGCCCGGTCTCCAGCGGGTTTCGGGGGAGTGCGGAGAGCGAGCGGGAAGGGCACGCTTGGTGATCTCGGAACATTACTTAAGGGTTCAAAAGTGATTCAGGTGATTTTCAGGGATATTCCTCGCGGAATTCTTATAACGCATCTGTTGCGAATGGCGAGCACGCTCATAGAACGGGGGAGAACGCGCATCACCCAGAGACGGGCCGCCGAGCGAGAGAGGTGACGGGATGGCCGATCCGGCCGGCTGGAGAGGTGCGGACCGGAAGAGGAGCCTGCTCTTGGGCACCGCCGCCGCACTCGTCCTCGCCGTCGTGGCCACCACCCTCCTGATGTGGGACCGGTTCACCTGCGGCGGCCCGAACAACGGGGTCCGCGAGATCGCCGACGAATGCGTCGGCGTCACCGAGGGCGATTACGTCTTCCACGACGACTTCACCCGGGTGCAGGAACTCATCCGGGAGGAGAACGAACGCGTCACCGCGCTCGGGGACGACCTTCCCGTCGTGCGGGTCGCCCTTCTGGGAACCTTCACCTTCGACCCCGTCAGCCCCATGGACCCCGGACGGATGCTCAGGTCCCTGGAAGGCGCCTATACGGCTCAAAAACGCGCCAACGACACCCACGACTTCGGAGATCGGACGCCGCGGATCCAGCTCGTCGTCGCCAACATGGGCAGCCGCCAACACCAGTGGGAACCCGTGGTGGACGACCTGGTCGACATGGCCCGCGACGAGGAACGCCCCCTCGTCGCCGTCACCGGCATGGGCGTCAGCATCGCCTCGGCCAGGGACATCGCCCGGACCCTCGACGCTCAGGGCATCCCCATGGTCTCCACCGCGCTCACCGCGGACGGACTCGCGCACGGCCCCGGAGGGATCGACGACGCCGGAGACGAGGAGAACCCGACACTGCCCGGCGTGCTCCGCGTGGCCCCGAGCAACACCGAGTACATCAAGGCGCTCCGAGGCCACCTCGACGGTCTCGACGAACGGGCGCGGGCCATCATCGTCTACGACCGCACCGAACCCGACCTCTTCGTCGCCTCCCTGAAACAGGCCTACACCGAACACCTCGACCCCTACATCGACGGTCGACCCGTCCAGGAGTACGAGGGGACCACGGTCGGCGACGACCCGGTGCGAGGGCTGTTCGCCGAGGTCACCATGAACGTCTGCGTCTCCGGGGCCGACACGGTCCTCTTCGCCGGACGCGCCCCCGACCTCGACGAGTTCATGGAGAGCCTGGCCGCCTCCACCTGCGACCGGCCGATGCGCATCATGTTCGTCGCCACCGGACTGAGCGTGCTCAACGAGGAGGGGCGGATGGCCTTCCTCGCCGACAACGACCTCACCCTGGTCTACGCCTCGGGCATCGACACACGATGGAACCTCGTCCCCCAGGGCTCCGCCGACGCCCCCGAGGGCTACCGGGCCTTTCGCGAGGCCTACATCGAGCACTTCCCCTCCACCGAACACGACCCCGAAGGGCTGCGCAACGGGTACGCGCTGGTCAACCACGACGCCGTGGCCGTCGCCGCGCAGGCCATCAGGATGACCAACGAACTGGGGGACGCGGACGGACCGCCGACCGCCCACGAGGTCCGCGCCCGTATGACACTGCTCAACACCGCCCACGAGGTCCGGGCCGGCGGCGGCACCCTCGGCTACAGCCCGGAGGGCGCGGGCGAGGCCACCGGACGCTTCGTCCCCATCGTCGAGATGCCCCTGGAGCCGGGCGACGCCCCGGCCCCGGACCCGCACGTCATCGGTGACGAGTAGGGACGACCCGAACGGAGAACGGGGGGCGGGCGGGTGACAGGTGACGGGGCGCACGGTAGAACAGCACGAGCACCCCGGACACCGTGGACCCGTCCCGGCGGATCACTCCACGCACCGGGCACGCGCCACCGACGCGCACCATAGACGGACCCGCCACGGGGCCCTCGCCACGAGAACAGCGTGGTGGGGCCGGGTCCGCGC
Organism: Nocardiopsis sp. LDBS1602; assembly: GCF_035818715.1. Taxonomy (NCBI): domain Bacteria; kingdom Bacillati; phylum Actinomycetota; class Actinomycetes; order Streptosporangiales; family Nocardiopsidaceae; genus Nocardiopsis; species Nocardiopsis sp. LDBS1602. The sequence continues at coordinate 253,791 of NZ_JAYLVW010000003.1, forward strand.
CGACGAACGAGGAGCACGATCCTTGACCGACAACCCGTTCCTGACGCCCAGCGAACTGCCCTACGGTCTCCCCGACTTCGCGGCGATTCGCGAGGAGCACTTCCGGCCCGCCTTCGATCAGGGCGTGGCCGAACACCTCGCCGAGGTCGCGGCCATCGTCGCCGACCCCGAACCCCCCACCTTCGAGAACACGATCGCCGCCCTGGAGCGCTCCGGTCGGACCCTGAACCGGGTGGAGACCGTCCTGCACACCCTCGCGGGCTCCGACGCCACCGAGGCCGTCCAGGAACTGGAGCGCGAACTCTCGCCCAAGGGGACCCGGCACCGGGACGCGATCTACCTCGACCGGGGCCTGTGGGACCGCATCAAGCGGGTCACCACCTCCGACCCCGAGGAGGCCACGCTCCTGGAGCGCTACCGGCTCGACTACATCAAGGCCGGTGCCGACCTCGACGAGGCCGGCCAGGAGCGCATGCGCGAACTCAACGCCGAACTGGCCGAGCTCGGCACCGAGTTCTCCCGAAACCTGGTCCGGGCCTCGACCGAGTCCGCGCTGGTCACCGAGGACGTCTCCGACCTCGACGGGCTCGACGAGGCGCAGATCCAGGCGATCGAGAGCGACGGGAAGTACGTGCTCCCGCTGCTCAACACCACCGTGCAGCCCGCCCTCGCCCAGCTCACCGACCGGGCCACCCGCGAAAAGCTGTACACCCTGAGCGTGGAGCGCGCCCCGCGCAACCGGGAGATCGCCGTGCGCGTCGCCGCGATCCGCTCGGAGCAGGCCCGACTGCGCGGCTACCCCGACCACGCCTCGTTCAAGGTCGCCGACCAGACCGCCAAGACCGTCGAGGCGGTCGAGGAGCGTCTGGGACGTCTGGTCGGCCCGGCCCGCCGCAACGTCGAGAGCGAGGCCGCGGCGCTCGCCGAGCACGCCGGCCACGACATCGAGCCGTGGGACTGGCCCTACTACGCCGAGCAGGTCCGCAAGGCCCGCTACGACCTCGACGAGAGCGAGCTGCGCCCCTACTTCGAGCTGGGACGTGTGATCGAGGACGGCGTCCTGTACGCGGCCACGCGCCTGTACGGGATCACCTTCACCGAACGCTCCGACCTGCGCGGATACCACGACGACGTGCGGGTGTGGGAGGTCTTCGACGGCGACGGCACCGCCCTGGGGCTGTTCCTCCTCGACCCCTACGCCCGTCCCACCAAGCGCGGCGGCGCGTGGATGCACAACCTCGTCGAACAGTCCTTCCTGCTCGACGAGAAGCCGGTCGTGGTGAACAACCTCAACATCACCAAGCCGGTCTCCGGCCCCACCCTGCTCACCTTCGACGAGGTCGAGACGGCCTTCCACGAGTTCGGGCACGCACTCCACGGCCTACTGTCGTCGGTGCGCTACCCCCGGGTCGAGGGCACCAGCGTGCCGCGCGACTTCGTGGAGTTCCCCTCCCAGGTCAACGAGATGTGGGCGACCTGGCCGGAGATCCTCGCCAACTACGCCAAGCACCACGAGACCGGCGAGCCGGTCCCGACCGAGCTGCTGGACCGGCTCGCCGCGGCCGAGAAGTTCAACCAGGGCTTCGGGACCTTCGAGTACCTGGCGGCCGCCCTGCTCGACTGGTCCTGGCACCGGCTGGCGCCGGGGACCGTGGTCGAGGACCCGGAGGCCTTCGAGATCGAGGCCCTGGAGCGGGTGGGCGCGCTCCACCCGCTGGTGCGTCCGCGCTACCGGACCTCGTACTTCATGCACGTGTTCTCCAACGACTACAGCGCCGGCTACTACTCCTACGTGTGGAGCGAGGTGCTGGACGCCGAGAGCGTCGACTGGTTCAAGGAGAACGGCGGGCTGCGCCGCGAGAGCGGAGACCGCTTCCGACAGAAGGTGCTGGCCGTCGGGGGCAGCGTCGACTCGATGGACGCCGTCCGCGACTTCCTCGGGCGCGAGCCCGGCATGGAGCCGCTGCTCGCCCGCAAGGGTCTGAACTGACCGACGCCCGCCCCGACGGTCGACCGTCGGGGCGGGCCCGGCTCACCTCGGGTCGGACCGACGCGCCTCGAAGTTCGGGCCGATCCGCTCGTGCAGCACGATGCCGACCGAGACCGACACGTTGAGGGACTCGGTGGAGCTGATCATCGGGATGGAGATCGACGCGGAGGAGGCCTCCTCGAACATCTCCGACGGGCCGCCCTTCTCGCTTCCGAACAGCAGGGCCAGCCGCTCCTTGTTGTCGCCCAGCGACTTGAGCGGAACGTCGCCGTCGGCGTCCAGGACCAGCAGCGGGATGCCCTCCTTACGCACGAAGGAGATGGCCTCCTCGCGTTCGGCGAGCACGATGGGCAGCGAGAAGACGTAGCCGCGGCTGGCGCGGATCAGACGCCGGTCGGCGACGCTGGTCAGGTCGCTGTCGACGAGGATGATGCCCGAGGCGCCCAGCGCCAGCGCGGACCGGGTGATGGCGCCGATGTTGCCGACGATGCGCACCCCGTCGAGGACGATGACGTCGCCGCCCCTGCGGGCGATGTCGCTCAACCGCGAGGGGCGCGGCACCCGGGCGATCCCGAAGGTCTTGGGCTTGCGCTCGCCCTTGAAGACCTGGTTGACGACCGAGGTGGCGAACAGCCGGACCGGGATGCGGCGCTCACGGCACAGCTCCAGCAGCTCCTCGGACGGCGGCTGCGTTTCGATCCCGTAGATCTCGATGAACTCCACGCCCGCCCGGATGCACTGCGTGAGCGGCTCGGCGTCCTCGATCAGCGTGGTCTTGATGTTGGCCCTGGAGCTCTTGGTGACATCGAGGATCCTCTGCACCGCGGGATCGGAAGCGTTTTCGATGATTTCCAGGTTGTCCATGGGCCCATTCTCGTCTGCGGCTGTGGTGTTCGGGGACGGTGCGCCGAGGCGTCGACCGAGGTCCCCAGTCTGCCACGTCCCCCCGTCCCGCCCTCCCGGGGTGGGAAGGGCGAGGCCCCGCGCGGTCGACCGCGCGGGGCCTCGGGGGAGGGGAGAGGGGAGGGGTCAGGGGCGCTCGCCGATCGCGCCGACCCAGCCCGACCAGACGAAACCGACCTGCTCGGTCAGGAGCGGGTACTCCAGCCCGAAGTCGGCGGCGTCGCCGTACTCGGGGGCCTCCTCCAGCAGGGTCGCGTCGCGGTACAGCAGCGCGCCGTCCTCGGCGTCGTACATGTAGCGGACCTCGGTCACCAGACCCTCGTCCTCCACCTCGAAGGAGAACAGCTCGCCCTCACGGCCGAGGGAGTCGGTCGCCGAGCCCAGGTAGGACACGTCGGCGACCTCGGTGAGCACACGCTGCACGGCGGCCTCCTCGGAACCGGAGAGGGGACGCGACTCGTACAGCCTGTCGACGGCGTTGGTCAGCGCGGGCAGGGACTCGTCCTCGGGGCCCTCGCCGTAGTCGGCGAGCACCTCCAGCATGCCCTCGGTGTCGGTGGGCAGATCGGCGGGCCACACCAGGCTCTCGTGCAGGGTGTCCTCGTAGGACTCGCTCCCCTGCTCCAGGAACCACTCGTGGTCGGCCTCCGCGCCACCGGCCTCCAACGGCGGCTTCGGGTCGGAGTCCCGACGGACGTCGCCGTTCGGCGCCTCCCAGCCGGTCCGGTCGTAGGGGACGAAGCGGTAGCCGTAGGACTCCGGCGGGTCCTCGTCACCGGCGTTGGCGGTGAGCCGGTGCAGCTGGACGTCGCTGGTGGAGACGAAGGCGACGTCGCCCTCGCCGGGGGCGGCGCCGCGCTCCGCGGCGATGTCGGCCAGCTCCGTCAGCCGTTCCGTCCCGTCGACGGGGTCGCCTCCGGTCACCTCGATGGGCTCCGGCTGGGCGGCGTACGCGAGCGGGATGCCCACATGGTCGTCGCCGGGCAGGACGATCACTCCGGCGCCCACGGCCAGGGCGGCGGTGGCCGCTCCGGCGACCAGGACGGGGACGCGCTTCCACAGGGGGCGGCGGGTCATGGTCTCGTGCTCCTTCAATCTCGCGATGGCTTCGACGCGTGCCCTCTGGCGGGCTTCGGGGGTGGGGCGGGCGTCCGCGGCGGGGTCGGTGCCGTCGAACGCGGCGCGCAGAGCGGTCAGGTCGTCCACGAGACCTCCTTCGGGACGCGGACCCGAGCGGGTTCGGGGGCGTCCGCCTTCATGTACGCGGTCAATTTCCTTCGAGCCCGGTGCAGGCGTCCGCGAGCGGTGACATGGGTGCAGCCGACCACCTTCGCGGCCTGCCGACAGTCGAGCCCCTCCCAGGTCACGAGCATCACGAGTTCACGTTCGATCTCCGTCAACCGGGCCAGGGCCGCCAGGGCCCGGTCGCGGTCGAGGACCCGATCGGTGTCGTCGTGGTGGGTCGTGTCGGTCTCTCGCTCCAAGGACGCGGCGATCGATCCCTGGCGCCGCTCCAGACGGTGGTGCGCGAGACCGATACGTCGTGCGCACGCGTACAGCCAGGGCAGTTCTCGGCCCGGAGGGAGCCGGTCGCGGCGTTGCCAGGCCACCACGAAAGCCTCTGAGGCGACGTCGTCGGCCTGATCGGGCCCCACACGCCGTCGCGCGTAGCGATAGACGGCGTCGTAGTGCTCTTCGAACAAGGCGTTGAAGTCGCGTTGGTCGGAGTGATCGTCTCCGGCCCGGCCTCGTCGCATCGGCGTTCCTCCCGTTCTCTCACCCCTCTATGTCGGTGGAGGGGGTGTGTGTTCGGTCGGGAGGAGATTTTTTTCGAGGCTTCTCGTGCAGGCCGGGACACGGGGTCTCGGGCGTTCCGGTCCTCGACGTGGGGCCATCGCGCTCTCGAAGGCTATGCTCGCCGCCGCACCTCTCGTCCGTCCCTGTCCCCTCCAGAGGAGGAGCCGATGACCCCTGTCCAGATCGTTCGAGCGGCCGCCGTCACGCTGATCGCCGGTGGTTCCGTTCTCGGGCTGGTCCCCGGTGGGCCGTGCGGGGCGGGATGGTGGAGCCCGGACGGAGCCCATGGGGCGGCGTCCTTCGGCTGGTTCGCCTACACCGAGATCTCCACGCCTCCGAGGGAATTCGGGATCTCCGGATGCGCGACCGCCACGGCGCCGGTGGCCTCGTGGGCGATCGCGCTGCTCGTGATGGGGGCGGTGCTGTTGGTGCTCTCGTTCAACGCCCATCGCCTGGAACGCTCCAAGTGATCGTCGGCGTGCCAGGCGATGCGCTCGGCAGGAGGCTGTAGTCGGACTCGCGGAAGGCGAGGGCTTCGGCCTGGGGGCGTCGGCCGTTGTTCCTGGGCGGGGCGGACGCGGGGATCGGCTGAAGTCGGTGGGGCGTTGGTGGGTTCTGGTCGGCTCTGTGGGGCTGTGGTAAGGATGAGTGAGAAGCGGAGGCCGCTTCCAACCAAAGGTTGCGGGAAGACGACGGCTTCTGTTTCCGCAGTTCATTTGCCCTGAGCCCCACGCACGTGGGGATGGACCGTTCTCGGCGGTCTCCTTGACCGTGTAGCCGGCCTGAGCCCCGCGCACGTGGGGATGGGCTGGTCTGTGGAACGGGGGTCGGCTTGGCGCTCGGTCGAGCATCCATAGAGACGGTGCCGGTCTTGAACACCGTGCGGTAAAAGGGGCCTCGTCCTGCCTCTTTGGCCGAGACCCCTCGCTCCGGTCGGGTCGATCGTTCCTACAGGGGGAGTTCCGTGATGGTGAGGTCGAGGTCGCGGATCATGACCTCGCTCAGTTGGCGGAGCTGGAGCTCGGTCACCTGCGCTCCGTGGAGCGAGGCCAGCCCGGACAGGCCCGACAGGTCGCTGCCGCGTAGGTCGACACCGGACATCTTGGTGCTCTTGATGTCCGCGGCGAAGGCGCAGTCGTCGAAGACCGCACCCCGCAGATCGCTCCCGATGATCTCGGCCTCCTTGAAGGAACAACCGATGAAGGCCACATCACCGGTGACCTTGACCTGCTCCCATGTGGCGTAGTCGAACTGGCAGCCCTCGAAGAGCACATCCGACATCGAAACCCGCGCCAAGGACACCCCCATCAGCCGCGAGCCCGTGAACCGGCACCGATTCAGGTTGATGTCCACCAGGCGATGTGAGGTCAGATCGAGGGAGGTGAAGTGGGTGTTGGCCACCTTCTCCTCCTCCAACGGATCGGAGTAGGGCCAAGCGTGCACCGCGGGCTCGTCATCGCTGGGCAGGAGCACTTTCGCGCCCCGGATCTCGGCGGTCTGCACAGGGTTCCCCTACTTCTTCCAGTTGTCCCACGTCGAACGGTTGTCCCAGGGCCCTCCGCCGACGTTGTCCCAGGTGTCCCGGTTGTCGAACAACCCCACGGGTGTCGTCGGCTGGAGCCGGTCGATCAGGTCGGCGGCCCGATCGGATGCTTCAAGCCCGGTCAGGATCGTCGTCATCGGTCACACTCCCATCTTCTCGCCCAAGGCGCGGACGAGTTCCTGTTTGGCGTTGCGGCAATAGGTGGTTTCGGTGGTGGCGAAGCTGCCGGTCTCGAAGTACTTGTTGGAGGCTTGGCCGCCTTGGCAGAAGGTGAAGAACTCGCAGGTTCGACGGCACCTGCGTACGCCTTCCAAGTGCTCGCGGACGTAGGCGGTGTGTGGAGCACGGGCGAGGATGGCGGGAAGCCGCTCGGTCAGGACGTTGCCCAGGACGAAGTCGTCGTACCGGGCGTCCTTGACGCCGAGTAACTCCGGAGACAGCACGACCACGTCGCCGTTGGTGCCGATGGTGGGGATGGGATCGATCAGGGCGTTCTCCCACCGCTCTTTGCGCTCGGCTCTGACGTCGGCGAGATAGCCCAGGAGCCGGTCGGCCTCACGAACGCGGAGGGTGCTGCCGTTGGCGACGCGATCGAACATCGCACGCCAGAAGCGACGGACATGGGCGGGGTCGATGTTCTGGCGAGTGTCGTTGGCGCCTTCGAGTTCCTCGATGTTGAACCCGATGCTCTTGGCCCCCAGATCCTCGAAGAAGTCGAGCAGGGTATCGGGGCGGGAGATGGTCTGCGCGGTCACGACGCAGATGGCGGTGAAGTCGATCCTGTGGGTCCGAAGACGTGAAATGCCGCGTTCCACGCGGGAGAAGACCGGTCGGTTCATCCAATCCACTCTGGACAGATTCGCCGCCGCCGGGCCGTCGATGCTCACCCCGACCCGGAAGTCGTATTCGGTGAAGAAGTCGCACCAGGCGTCATCGATGAGGGTGGCGTTGGTCTGCACGCAGTGACGGATCCGGCCTTCTCGGCGCAGAGGCTCGAACGCTTCCACGAGGTCGTGGAAGTGCTCACGGCGTGTGGTGAGGGGTTCTCCTCCGTGCCAGACCACGTCCACGGCCTCGCTCGTGTTCTGTGTGTCGATGCCGGCGGCGAGGGCTTGGGCGACCTCGATCGGCATCTCGGTACGGGTCCTTCGTTCGTTGACCGGCAGGTAGCAGTAAGAGCAATTGAGGTTGCACAGAGTGGTGGGTTGCAGGATCACCGAGTGGAAGCGGGGGGCTATCACGGCACCTTCTCTCCGAAGGGGGCGGCTAGGTGGGCCAGGACGAACGAGGCCGGGTCGGTGGTCGGGAGCGCCGGGGCGACTTACGTGGGTTCCAAGGTGTGCACAGCGGCGAGGGTCGGGCACGTCGGCCGATGGTCGACGCCGCGACCCTGCTGGAGGAGCTCTTCGAGCGTGGGGTCGGACAGGAACAGCGGGAACAGGGCTCTGTGGGCGAAGACCTGAAAGCGTCTCACTCCCGCTCCTCACAAGCTCCTCCGTGTCACGTCCCTACTTCCCACGGATCGAACGGGAGGTACACGTCCGACCGATCGAGGAGGTGATGGGGTTCGACCTGGTGAGGCGAGTGCCAGCCGAGGTGTTGCTGCTGGGAGATCGGCAGGGTAGCGGTGAGTGCTCACCGGAGCGAACGTGGTCGGAGAGTGACATGTGGTGACCGTAAACCGCAGCCGGTGCACGCTCTCGCAGCTGCGGAAGGGTAAAAAACCCGCAGGAATCTGCGGGTCGGCTCAGGCCACCCCGGCCCTACTCGCCAGAGGGCGTAGCTCCGGAGTGGAACGCTTGTGCTCCCTGCGCAGCAGTTCGGTGAGCACCCTGGCTGTTCCCGAGTGGTAGCGAATGAGTTCAGGAGCGAGTCGTTCGGCGTCCAAGAGGGCGTGGACCGCTGCGGCGTCTTGGCGGCGCTGGGTGTAAGCACGGGCCAGGTCAAGACAGACCTGGGCCCGTCGGCCGACCAGCCCCGAAGGTAGCGTGTCGGCGTCCAGAGCCTCTCCCGTGTCCACTGCGGTGCGAGCGTCACCGATTGCCACGGCGGTGCTGATGGTGTGGATGGCCACGTTCGTAGGTCCGAAGGCGGTCCCGTGCAGGTTGTGGTCACCGCCTAGGCGGGTCGCGGCCCGACGTGCCTGGTTCAGGAAGCGCGGGATCGCCGCACGGTCGAACTCCGCAGCGGCGGCCGTGGCCGCGGCGAGGTGGAGTCCGCCGTAGACACTCAGTTCTTCGGGGGTTCCTGGGCGCATTCGGAGCTCTAGCGCACCGGCCGCGCCCATCGCCAGCTCCGCTGCTTCCACGGGACGCCCGCGCGAGATGAACACATAGGCGAGCCGGTAAGCACCGACCGCGGACAGAAGCGTCTGGTCGGCCCACTCGGCGGCCGACATGGCACGGTCGGCGGCCTGCCAGGCCAGATTCTTCTCTCCGACTCGGCGAAGCAGGGCTGCGGTGGTGTTGTAGACCATGGCTCGGGCAGAGCACACGGCGGGCCGGTCCGAGCCAGGGGTGTGCGCGGCGGCTTCGGCCTCTCGAATGAGCCAGGGCAGACGTCGCCCGACCTCGTCATAGCGAGCCGCTTGGTAGGCGGTGTAAGCCTGGTGTGCTTGGACCGAGAGTGAAGCAGGGTCGACACGAGGTTCGGTGCCGGTCTCGGCGACGATGGTCTCCAGAGTGGAGTAACGCATCATGGCCCGCTCGATGGTGGAGGCGGCGTCATAGCGCATATCGGTGGCCGCCTCGGTTTCGGTTCCGGTCAACTCGGCCAGATCCAGGCGCAGGACATGGGCCAACCGGGTGAGGATTCCGTGGGAGTCCACCGTGAGGATGCCGCGTTCGACCTGGGAGAGCCAGGACTCGGAGCGCCCCACCAGTCCGGCGAGCACACTCTGGGAGTAACCGTGTCGTCGTCGGGCACGTTTGATCGTCTGGCCTCGGGTGGTGGGGTCCACGTTGTGCCTTCCGGTCAGAGGCTGTTGAGGGTGTCGATGACCTGTTGCCAGGAGGGAAGACGGTTCTCGTAGGGGGCGTCGGGGTCGTGCAGGACGGTGACCGACTCGATTCCGCGCAGGGTCTCCAGGGAGCGGACGAAGGCCGGGTGGGAGGCGAGTTGGGGTTTGCAGTGCGGCACGACCACGGTGGGCACTCCGTAGCCGACCATCTCGCACAGCAGGGCGATCGCGAAGTTGTCCGCCAGGCCTTGGGCGAACTTGTTCGTGGAGTTGAAGGTCAGTGGACAGGCCAACACCACGTCGGCGGGTGGTAGGGACCTGCCATGCCCGGGCTTACGGAAGGTGACGCGGACCGGTTCGCCCGTCAGCTCCGCGAGCCGGTTCTGGTCGTGGAAGTCGGTGCCCGTCGGGGTGGACAACACGGTCACCCGCCAGTCGTGGCCGTGGAGGGCCTGGACGAGGTCGATCATCCCTTCCGGCGCGGGGGCTCCGGACAACACCAGGTACAGGGTTCTCGGCATGCGCCCGAGTCTAGAGGGATGGCGCACAGAGGAACCGTCGCCTTGAGATCGTCTGCCTTGAGCACCGAGGAAGGCTTAAGGTCGGTCTCGCTCCCCTCGCTGTGGGGGAGGGTGGCGCCCGAGGCTCCGGCCGTCGACCGAAGGGCTCGGTTCTTGGGGAGTGCGCTGAGCAGGGTGTTCCGTGATCATGGTGAGTATGGAGTCCGTTCGCCGAGGCGATCGTGTACCGAGGTCGTTCCAGCCCACCACGGGCGTCGGGCTCGTTTGAGGTGTTCGTGAGTTTCAGCCGGCTTCGCATGGGGTGTGGTAGGTGTGAGCGAGGAACGAAGGTCGCTTCGGGGTGAAGGTTGCGGGAAGATAACGGCCTCTGTTTTCACAGGTCATTTTCCCTGAGCCCCACGCACGTGGGGATGGACCTTCGACCAGCTCCAGGGAAAGAGACGCGCGGGCCTGAACCCCACGCACGCGGGGATGGACCTCCAGGCCGGAGCGTCCGAGGGAGCTCAGTCCTGAGCCCGGGATGCGATCCAGAGTCTGCCGCAGCTCTAGAACGCGAAGGCCTCGTCCTCTCCTCAGAGCGACGAGGCCTTTCTCGTCTTCGAGCAGGAAGCGCCTCTTCCACGGTGTTCCGGATCAGATGGTCGGCTCCTCCGTAGGAGGACGACCTTCATGGTGTTCTCGAGTCCACCGTTCGAGGAGTTCGCGCAACAGCTGTTGCCTCACGGGTTCAGGAACAGGGCCCTCGCTCCCTGCGAGCTGGCGGGCCCACTGGTCCTCACTCTCGTGGGCGGCCTGTGTGTACAAGGCCTCGGGGTCTGGCATCGCCATTTCCTCGCTCATTCCTCTAGGAGCGACCTGAGCTCTGCCACAGCGCGCTTGTACTGCTGACGCACGGTGCTCTCCTTACGGCCGGTGATCTCAGCGATCTCGCTGTAGGAGAACCGCTCGTCCGCACGCAGTACGAAGGCCTCCCGTTGGGCCACCGGAAGCCGCTTGAGCGCGACCACCACGCGGTGCTGGTACTCGTGCGAGAGAGCCTGGTTCTCAGGGGTCTTCGTCGTGCAGTCGGCGACCATCGGAACGTCCTCGCCGTTCAACTCGGTGAGCCGAGAGCTCGACCGCAGCATGGTCAACCACTGGTTGCGGGCGGCCTTCATCATGTAGGCCGCGGGACGTTCCATCTGAGGGCGGTTGTCGCAGATAGCGACCACGGCGTTGTGCATCGCGTCCTCCGCTTCCTGAGGTGTGGCCCCCAGGTGGATCAGAGAGCGTCGTATAGGGAGAGCGAACTCGACGAAGGTCTGTTGAACCTCGGCGTAGAAGGAGGTGGGGGCGGGGGGCTGGGGCACGATGAACTCCAATCTGACGGTTGCCTCGAACGCCGTGTTCTGGGCACGACTGTTCTCAACCTGACGTCGAACCCCGCATCGGTACGGGGAGAGGTCAACCGTTGCCAGGAATTCCGGCCCTAAGGGGGATGAGCTCCTACTCTTCCCCCGAGGGACGGACGAGATCGTGCTCCCATAAGCGAGCTCCTTTCGAATTTCGGGGTGCACAAGGGTGACTCTGGACTGTGGTGTTCCGTGACACCGAATTCATGTGGCCTGAGTCACTCTTCTTGTGGGGCTTTTCCTGTCACGAAGTCACCCCGGAGCAGGTCCTCCCAACGAACGACAAGGGAGGGTCCGATGCAGGTAGAGCTCGTACAGGTGGTGGGAGCCGTGCTGGTCGCACCGGTGTTGTACCTGGTCCGCCAGTGCCTTCAAGCGTGGATCGAGCACCAGCGACTTGTGCGGCGGGTTCAGATGGCGCGCTCACTGCCCCCGGGGAGCACGGTGCGCGAGCAGTTGCCGGATGGCAGTGGCATCGACATCACGTTCGGCCCGAGCGCCCCAAGACGAGAGGAGTGAATCCACCACTCCCCCTCATACCCCTGGGCTCCGGTCGAGAAGCACGTTGGACTGGGGCCACGCAACGCCAGAACAGGTTGCCGACGCGTACACGCCGCGGGGGTAGACCCATTTCATTGGTCGCCTCAGAGGAATCCGGTACCTGCTCCCCATGCATGTGGGGTTGTTTTTGGGCGTGGGGCGGCCCCGGGGGCTGGTGCTTCCGGGGCCTGGCTGGTTTTGGGGGTTATCGGGAGAGGGCGGCGAGGAAGGCTGCCCACTCGCTGGTGGGGAAGGGCAGGTGGCCGTCCGACCTTCGCTTGGTGTCGCGGATGGCGGAGACGCCGGGGGAGTCGGCGACCTCGACGCAGTTGTTCCGGTCGCTGTAGCTGGACTTGCGGAAGGTAAGGGCTTCGGCCTGGGGGAGTGGCATCGTCCATCGCTCCTGAGTCGGGTGCTGGGGGAGCCTCAGGGTAACCCGCTGGTCCAGGAACAATAGAGAACAGTCGCGACCGGACTTCCCAGATGCTTTAGCTCGGCCAGCAGGAGAAGGAGGCCTGAGAAGACCTTGATCCTTCCCCGGTGTGAACGTAGCCGGGTACAGTGGTCGTGGGAAATGCATTGGGTAATGCATACGGGAGGCCCCCAGTCCGAGGACCGGGGGCCTCTTCGTGTCTGTGGGGCCTACTAGCGGATGGTGCCAAGCAGCGCAGTCCACTCCGAAGCGGCAAAGGTCAGATAGCCGGCATCGCGGTTCTGGGTGTCGCGCACAGCTGCGGCGGACGGCAAGTCGGCGACCTCGACGCAGTTTTGCCCGTGGGAGCTGCTGTAGCTGGACTTGCGCCAAGCTTGGGGGCTGGTGTGGGAAACACTCATGGGTTGCCTTCTCTACTTCAGGTCGATCAGTGATCGGATGAGCGACCGAGAGTCTTCGACAGACAACGCGGTCGCTTGGATGTGCCTCCACAGGCTTTCGTAGCGTGCAAGATGCGGAGGCTTCTCCAGGTACAGCTCATCACTTCCAGTGTCCACGTACACCACTGCGGGGTCGGGCTCAGGAAAGTCGAGGATCACGAACGGTGCGGTCAGCGCTGCGTGTGGACCAGCGCTGTCGGGAAGGACCTGTACCCCTAGCCGAGGGCTCTGCACATCCAGAAGATGCTCAAGTTGCCCGAGAGGGCTCTTGCGGAGCGCGGCTTCATCGATGACCGCCCAGTACAGCGGCGCATCCGGACCGGCAAGGACTTGCTTGCGGATCATACGAGCTTGGACGCGACGATCGATCTCGTCTTCGTCGGTGAACCCACCCGATTTGATGACCGTACGGGCGTACTCCTCGGTTTGAAGTAGGCCAGGGATGGCCAGCGCTTCGAAGGTGCGGATACTGCGGGTCTCAGCCTCTAGCCCGACGAACGTTCCTCCGCCCCACACGTCGCTGTAACTGACCCACCAGCCCTGTTGGCGTGATTGGCGAACCAAGGACAACGCTGCGTCGCGCCGTTCAGTGTCGGTGACCTCGTAGATGTCGAGTAGGTCCTCGATGTCTCGCCGGTTGGGTCGCTTCCACTGGTTTTGTTCGATGTGGGTGAGTTTTCCGCGTGACCAGCCGAGAGTGTCTGTCACGTGCTGGGCGGTGAACCCCTTCGCTTCCCTCAGTTCTTTCAGGAGGTGCGAGAGACGCCTTCTGCGCACGGTTGGTGATCCGGACACGTCAGGGCTCCTTCGGGGTCGACTCCTACGAGCAGATCCTACGTCGATCTTCGCACCCTTGGACATTTCACCGTCCACCAATCTATTTTCTGGAGGCTCTAGGAGACATTGTGCACAGGATCTTCTCATTGGCATTGCAAATTTGGCCGCCAATGGTGATGATGGTTGCACCCAATGCAGCTGCCGGACCTCCCATCCGGCTCCCTGAGAAGAGGTGTGCGCTATGGCGCCCCGTTCCCTGAAGCCCCCCGTCCGACGACATCGCCGTGCGGCGCGGCGGGTGAGGAGCTACGTTCTCGACCTGCTCGCCTCGACCCCTGCCCCCTCACGTGCTCCCTCTCTGACTCCGGTGTTCGTGCCTCGGCCGCGTCGGCCTCTTGAAGCCCTCAGCACAACGGAGGTCCCGTTGTTGGAGCGGGTGTTGACCGGGCTGCGGAACCTGCCGGAGGTGGCGTGACGATGATGGATATCCAGACCGAGGCGTTCCTGTCCGCCCTGAGCGACGCGCTCCGCCTCCCCGCTCCCGCCACGACCAACAGGTCCGCCGGCACTTCCGGATCGTCCCGGCAGACCAGCGCACTCGGGTCGTCCAGCTCTTCGGTGCCCCTCTGTTCGCGTTCTCGTACCGGGCCCGCCGGCTCCTCCGCTTCCTCTCTCTCCTCCACCCCGGCCGTCGCCCCCGCCGTACATCTGGGTGAGCACCACCCGGCTCTTCTCCGGGCGCGGGTGTGTCAGGCGCGGGCCGCGTTGTCGGTGGCTCTCTCCTCCGGTGACCTCGCGGCGGCGCTCGCGATGCTCGACCGGCTCACCGAAACCGAGGGGGCCGTCTCGTGAACAGGTCCTGCTTAGAAGCCCACCTGACCTCGGCCGGCCGCACCCGCCGCTGCGTCCGCGCCCGCACACACGAGGGCGTCCATATGGACGAGTACGGCGACACCTGGGCCCCTCCCGCCCAGGTGTTGGCCGAACTCACCGCCCGCTGGGGGCGTACGCACAAGATCGCCTGGACCGGTCGGTTCTGGTTGGCCACCCATCATCACCCTCGCGCCCCGTGGCGCAGCCAGATCGAACCCACCCCCGAAATGCTGGAGTCCCGCCTGCGTGCCCACTACGGGATGCCGCCCGGCCCGCCGGTCGAGCGCACCCAGAGGAGGCGGGATGTTCCCTGAAACGCAGAAGCCTCCGTCTTGGGGCGTGGCCCGTAGTGGAACCCTGTTGGATCGTGAGGAATGGGCGTTGACCAACGCGGCCCGCACCTTCGACTACCTGGACTACGGCAAGGACTCCTGGAGCCAGGACCGCCATGTCGCCGTGCGCATGGCCGAAGCCTCACCCGGTCTGGCGGGGCAGATGTTGGTGCACCGCAAAGCCCGAGAAGGCGTGGTCGACGCGGTCTGTCACTCCTTCCCCCAGGTGATCGATCTGGGATGCGGGTTGCCGACGATGCGCCGCGCTCCACACGAACGCGGTCGGGTGTTGTGGGGGTCGCGGGCGAGGACGGTCTATGTCGACCACGACCTCGCCGCCCTGGCCGCCGCCCGTGCTTGGTGGGAGCATCCGGCCCGGGTCCGGGGAGGCAACGTGCACGTCCTCAACCTCGATCTGCGCTACCCGAAGATCCTCGCTTCGGCACTGGGCGAGCATCTGGATCTGTCGGTGCCGGTGGGGGTGCTCTCCACCCTGACCCTGGACCACTTGGAGGATTCCGAGGTCACAGGCCTGGTGGAGGCGCTCGCCGCGAGGCTGGCTCCGGGGAGCGGCTGGGGGATCACGCACCTGTCCGGGATGGTCGGCGCCGCCGACATCTACACCGGCCAAGCCCAAGAACAAGGCGCGGATACCCGGCTGGTGGCACGCGAGCCGGACGGGCTGCGAAAGGTCTTCGAGACCGCAGGGTGGCGGTGGCACGTCTCGCCGCCGAACGATCCGGGCAGGGGAGAGCCGCCGATCGCCGCCCTGACCATTCTTACCGGAACCACTCGGCCCTGCTGATGCGGCTGTGGAAAAGCCCTGTGCCGCAGACCGCGGAACACCGGGCCGGTGTCTCGGAGGGGCGCTCTCATGAGCGCCCTTCCGGGGCCCGCCCGCCTGGCTCGATCACCCGCCTCCCTTCTCCGATCTGGAGTCTTCGAGTGAACGAACATGACGCGGACTCTCTCTGCGCCGAGTCCAAGAAGGCGCTGGGGGTGCATCTGAAGCGGTTGCGTAAGGCGGCCGGGCTGAGCGGATACCGACTCTCGGGGGTGGATCAGTCGACGGTCTCGCGGATCGAGACCGGACGCATCCGCCCCTCCCACGAGCTGATGATCCGCCTACTCGACGCCTACGAAGCCGACCAAGAAGGACGGGAACAGGCCTACCTGCTCTGGGACCAGGCCCAGCTTCCCCTCCAGACACGACGCCGCCAGGTCGAGGGAACGCGTCCCGCGTGGGACCAGGCCGCCCGCCCGGCCTACGGTCCCACCCTGCTGGCCGGGGCGAGCGCGGCCGAGGATGCCGCCCGCTACCTCACCCGTGCGCAGTGGGCGGGCAACAGCCAAGCCCGCAGAAATGCCCTGCTGGACGACGCCGAAGGACGCCTGGTCCAGGTCTTAGCAGCGTTGCACGCTGCCCGGACACGACTACGAGAACGCTGAACGACCACGTTTTTCCACGACCCCCGACGACCCCCGACAACGACCCCCTTTGAGAGAAGAACATGACGCAGCCGGATGTCGACCCCATGGACCTGCTCACCCCCCAAGAGGTCGCCCAGGCCTTCCGGGTGGACCCCAAGACCGTTCGCTTGTGGGCCCAGGAAGGAAGACTGCGCTGGGTCCGCACCCTCGGCGGCCACCGCCGCTACTTCAAAGCCGACGTGCAACGCCTGCTCACCGAGCCCGGACGATGACCACGTGAACGGACACCCTCGGCGAGGGGGTGTCGGTGCCGCTCACGCACGCATCGGCGGTGACGTTCCCGAAACGTCCGAGACCCGGATGCGGAGCGGCGTAGAACGTGAGGGCCGGCTGGATGTCGGAGCCGCGGGACTGGAGACCCGCCAGCTCCGATCGGGGCCCTCCGCAGGGGCCGCACCCGAAGGGCATCGCCCCTCGGGTGCGGCCCCTGACCACCGAGAACCCCGAAGCGGCGGCCCGAGAGCGACCTCCACGGTGGGTCAGCCGCGCACACGGGTGTGCGGCGGGGCCCTCCTCGATCCGGCTCAGTCCGTCTCGGCCTCGAAGGTCCGCAGCAGGTCGGCGGCCACGCTCACGGCGATCGTCGCCGGATCCTTGCCGGTGACGTCGGGCAGCCCGATCGGGGTCTTGATCCGATCGATGACCTCCTCGTCATGACCGCCTTCGGAGGCGAGGCGTCGGCGGAACCGCGCCCACTTGGCCGACGAGCCGATCAACCCGATGGAACCGAGGTGGGTCGTGCGCAGGGCGGCGTCGCACAGCGCGGCGTCCTCGGCGTGGTCGTGGGTCATGATCAGGACGTGGGTCCCGGGCGGCAGACCCTCCAGGATCTCCTCGGGGAGCAGCGGCGTGTGGTGCGCGCGGACCCGCGCCACCGCGTCCGCCAGCACGGAGAGCCGTTCCTCGGTCAGCATCTCGGAGCGGCTGTCGACCAGGTGCAGGTCGAGATCCTGCCGGGCCAGGACGCGCGCCAGCTCCAGGCCGACGTGACCGACACCGAAGATCGCCACCGCCCGTACCGTCGGCAACGGTTCGAGCAGCACCGAGACCGTACCGCCGCAGCACTGCACCCCGTGCGGGCCGGTCACCTTGTCGTTCAGGGCGAAGTCGATCAGCTCCGGCTCCGAACCGGAGGCGGCGATCATCTCCCGGGCCCGGTCGATCACGACCGCCTCGACGTTGCCGCCGCCGATCGACCCCCACGTCTGAGTCCGTCCCACGACGAGCTTGGCCCCGGCGTCGCGCGGGGCGTGGCCGCGCACGGTCGCGACGGTCGCGAGCACGCCGAACTCCCGGCGTTCCCGCAACCCCGCGACCGCGGCGATCCACGTCATGTCAGGCACCGCTCAGCGCTTCCACGTCGTCGCCGACACGGCCCTCGTCGGCGAGGAGGTCATGGCCCTGGCGGGCCGCCTGGATCGCCCAGTACACCGCCTCGGGCGTCGCGGGCGACGCCAGTTCGACGCCGACCCCGCCCGGCCCGAACTCGGCCGCGGCCTGCCGCAACGCCTCCCGCACCGAGAACGCCAACATCAGCGGGGGCTCGCCCACGGCCTTGGAACCGTAGACCGCGCCCTCCTCGGTGGCGTCCTCCAAGAGCGCCACGTTGAACTCCTCGGGCATCTCCGAGAAGCTCGGCAGCTTGTAGGTGCTCGCCGCCTGGGTCAGCAGCCGGCCCCGGTTCGGTCCGTCACCGGTGTCCCAACGCATGTCCTCCAAGGTCAGCCAGCCCGCGCCCTGCACGAAGCCACCCTCGACCTGCCCGATGTCGATCATCGGGGAGAGGCTGTCGCCGACGTCGTGCACGATGTCGACCCGTCGGACCCTGTAGGCGCCGGTGAAACCGTCCACCTCGACCTCGGTCGCGGCGGCGCCGTGGGCGAAGTACTTGAAGGGCGAGCCCTTGAACGTCTTCGCGTCCCAGTGCAGCCCCTCGGTCCGATAGAAACCGGCCGCCGACAGCTGCACCCGCTGGAAGTAGGCGGTGCGGACCAGATCGTTCCAGGCCAGTTCCTCGTCGACACCCAGGGCCCGGGCGACTCCGTCGACGATGCGCACGTCCGACGGGTTCACGCCCAGCCGGGTGGCGGCCACCTGGGACAGCCGTTCGACGAGCTGTTCACAGGCGTTCTTCACCGCCGCGCCGTTGAGGTCCGTGCCGGAGCTGGCGGCGGTGGCGGAGGTGTTGGGCACCTTGTCGGTCCGCGTGGGCGCCAGCCGCACCTTCTCCAGGGGCACCCCCAGCGAGGTCGCGGCGACCTGCAACATCTTGGTGTGCAGGCCCTGCCCCATCTCGGTGCCGCCGTGGTTGATCAGGACCGAACCGTCCTTGTAGATCAACACCAGCGCGCCACCCTGGTTGAAGGCGGTGAGGTTGAACGAGATCCCGAACTTCAGGCCGGTGACCGCGATCGCCCTCTTGGTGTGCGGGTGGGCGGCGTTGAAGGCGGCGATCTCACGCCGACGTCCGTCGAGGTCCGCGTCGTCCTTGACCCGATCCCAGACCGCGGTGATCCGTTCGGGCCGCACGACCGGCTGCCCGTAGGGCGTCGACTGCCCCTTCCGGTAGAAGTTGCGCTCCCGCAGCTCCATCGGGTCCAGCCCGAGCAGCGGGGCGCAGCGACCCATGATGTCCTCGATCACCAACATGCCCTGAGGGCCGCCGAAACCGCGGAAGGCCGTGTTGGAGACCTTGTTGGTCCTGGCGATCCGGCCGGCCACGCGCGCGTTGGGGATCCAGTAGGTGTTGTCGATGTGGCACAGCGCGCGGGCCAACACCGGTTCGGACAGGTCCAGACTCCAACCGCCGTCCGCCGTCAGGGTGGCGTCCAGGGCCCGGATCCGGCCGTCGTCGTCGAAACCGATCCGCCACTCGGCGTGGAACCCGTGCCGCTTGCCGGACATGGTCAGGTCCTGGGTCCGGTCGAGACGCAGCCGCACCGGACGGCCGGTCAGCACGGCGCCGAGCGCGGCGATCGCCGCGAACCCGTGCGGCTGCATCTCCTTACCGCCGAAGCCGCCGCCCATGCGCAGACACTGCACGGTCACCTCGTGGCTGTGCAGCCCGAGCACGTGCGCGACGATCTCCTGGGTCTCCGAGGGGTGCTGGGTGCTGCTCTGCACGAACACCTGCCCGGCCTCGTCGACCTGCGCCAGCGCCGCGTGCGTCTCCAGGTAGAAGTGCTCCTGGTCGGAGAAGGAGAACTCGCCGGAGAACACGTGGGCGGAGTCGGCGAGCCCGGAGTCCACGTCGCCGCTCAGGAGGACGGGACGGGCACCGTGGAAGCTGTCGGCCTCGATCGCCTCCCGCACCGTCACCAGGGAGGGCAGCTCCTCGACCTCCACATCGACGGCCTCCGCGCCGAGCCGGGCCGCCTCCAGCGTCTCGCCGAGCACCCAGGCCACCGCGTGGCCGTGGAACATGACCTCGTCGGGGAACAGCGGCTCGTCGTGCTTCATCCCGGCGTCGTTGATCCCGGGCACGTCGGCGCCGGTCAGCACCCGGACCACCCCGGGCACGGCCAGTGCCGCGTCGGTGCGCAGAGCGGTGATCCGGCCGTGGGCGGTCATGACCTGGACCGGGTGCGCGTGCAGCACGTCCTTGGTCCGGTGGACCAGGTCGTCGGTGTAGAGCGCGGCGCCGGTGACGTGCAGGGTCGCGCTCTCATGGGGCACCGAGAGACCGACGACGGGGTTCTCGGGACGTTCGGAAAGATGACTCATGACGACACCGCCTCGGTGGTCCGCGCGTACAGCTTCAGCAGGCTCTGGCCGAGCATCGCCGAGCGGTACTCGGCGCCGGCGCGGTGGTCGCTCATCGGGGTGCCCTCGCCCTGGAGCACCCGGGCCGCGGCCTCGACGTTCTCCACCGACCAGGACCCGCCCTCCAGAGCGGCCTCGGCGGCCAGGGCCCGGATCGGGGTGGCGGCCACACCGCCCAGGCCGATCCGCGCCTTGCGGACGATCCCGTCCTCGATGTCGAGGGCGAAGGCGACCGCCACGCTGGAGATGTCGTCGAAGCGGCGCTTGGCGATCTTGTGGAAGGCCACGACCGGCGACAGCGGAAGAGGGACGCGCACCGCGCGGATCAGCTCGTCGGGGCGGCGCACGCTCCGCCGGTAGCCGGTGAAGTAGTCGGACAAGGGCACCTCGCGTTCACCGTCGGCGTCGGTGAGCAGCACCGACGCCTCCAGCGCGAGGAGCGCGGGCGGAGCGTCGCCGATGGGGGAGCCGGTGCCCAGGTTCCCGCCGAGGGTCGCGCTGTTACGGATGAGCCGGGAGGCGAAGAGCGGGAACAGTTCCGCCAGCAGCGGGACGGCGCCGTCGAGCCGGCGTTCGACCTCGGTGAGCGTCAGCGCCGCCCCGATCTCGATGTGGTCGGACTCCACGCGCAGTTCCCGCAGCTCGGGCAGCCGGTCGATCGCGATCACGCGGTCCGCCCTGCGGGAGCGGATGTTCACCTCCACACCCCAGTCGGTGCTGCCCGCGACCAGCACCGTCTCGGGTAGCTCGCGCAGGGCCCGCACCGTCTCGGCCAGGGTCTCCTTACGCAGGAATTCCCGGCCCTCCCGGACGTACTCGGTGGCGACCGGAGCGGGAGGCTCCTCTTCCCGGCGGCGCGCCAGAGGGTCCTCGTCGGCGGGCTCTCCCACGGCGAACGCCGCGTCGCGGATCGGACGATAGCCGGTGCAACGGCACAGGTTCCCGCTCAACGCGTGCAGGTCGAAACCGTTCGGACCGTGCTCGGCATCGTCCGAGGTGGAGGTGTCCGCGTGCGCGCAACGGCCGGGCCGGTAGTACTCGGCGGCCATGCTGCATACGAAGCCAGGCGTGCAGTAGCCGCACTGGGAGCCGCCGCGGACCGCCATCTCCTCCTGGACCGGATGCAGCCGGGGCGGCCTTCCCGGCTCACCCGGGGTGGCCAGACCCTCGGAGGTGACGATCTCCTGACCATCGAGGGCGGCGGCCGGGATCAGACAGGCGTTGACCGCCACCCAGTCGGTGGGCCGGTCCACGCCGGGGCGGGCGACCAGGACCGAACAGGCCCCGCACTCGCCCTCGGCGCAGCCCTCCTTGGTCCCGGTGAGACCGCGTTCGCGGAGCAGGTCCAACACCGTCGTGTGCGCGGGGGCCGGGGAGAGCGGTGTCTCCTCCCCGTTGACCGTGATCCTCGCCGCTACCATGACGGGCCGTCGTTTCGGTGAGCGCTCGGTCGATACGTCGTGTTCGCCATTGTCACGTGGCTTTCTGTGTTCGGGCGCGCCACAGGAGGGGGACGGGCGCGGAAGGGCACACGGCGGCGGGGCGCCGCGAAGAAGGAAGAGAACAGACGGGTGCCCATGAGGGGACACCTCAGGACGGCGCGTTCAGCAGCCGTGCGCGATTCGACCCGGAACCCAGACCGTGCGCCGGGCGAGGCGACCGAGATCCTGACCGGTGTGCATCGGCGGGTCGCCTCCTTTCGATGGCCATGGGTCGACGTTCCCCGCAAAGTAGTGGTTCACGTCTCATCGGTCAAGGGCCCCGGAGCCGGGGCCGCCTCCGAACGCGGTGGAGAAGGACCTCGCCGGTCCATCGAGCGTCGACACGATCCTCGTGGTGGGGGTGCTTGTAGCATGGGCCGTCGTACTCTCCCCGGCCGTCGTCCGGCGTCCCCGCCATGACCCGGCCCGAACCTGAACGACCCCTCCCATGACAAGTTCCGGAACGAGGGACCACGTGGCCGGCGGGCGACGGGCCGTACGGTCCGTCCGGCGCCTCTTCGAGCCGCCGTCCTACCTGCGCGGCGGCCGTGTGCTCTGGGCGTCGGCGGGGCTGAGCCTGGTGTTCGGCCTGCTCATGCTCCCCTACGCGTTCGTCGTGATCGGTGACCTGGCCCCGGACCGGCGGGCCTGGGCGCAGGGGATCGGGATCGCCTACGTCGCCTTCTCCCTCCTCTTCGTGGCCCTGGGAGAGACCAGGTCGTGGATCGCGCGCATGTCGATGTGCGTGACGCTCCTGGCCCTCGGAGCGGCCCTCGTCCTCTTCATGGGGCTCCAGAACGCCTGGGTCCTGGTCTTCGCGCTCTGCGTGATCATCGCGTTCACCCGGACCGCGTTCGCGGGGAGCGTGGTCGTCGTGGTGGTGGCCGCGCTCGCCGTCGCCGCGTTCACGACCGGCGTCATCGGCGAGACCCTGTCCGAGCTGCTGCTGCTCTCCTCGGTCGGGGTCGCGATGATCCTCTTCATCCGGCTGGTCGAGGCCAACGCCGAGCTGCGCCGGGCCCGCGACCGGATCGCCGCCTTCGCCGTCGTCGAGGAGCGCGAGCGGTTCGCCCGGGACCTGCACGACATCCTCGGCCACAGCCTCACCACCATCACGGTCAAGACGGGGCTCCTGCGCAGGATTTTGGAGAAATCCGGTAGGGAGGCCGAGGCGGCGGAGGCGCGCGAGGTGGAGCTGATCGCCCGGCAGGCGCTCGCGGACGTTCGCGGAACGGTGTCGGGCTACCGCGTGACGACCCTGGCCGGCGAGCTGGCCGCGGCCGGCACGGTACTGCGTTCGGCCGGGATCGAGGGCCGGCTTCCCCGGGCCGTGGACGACGTCCACCCCGAGGCGCGGGAGCTCTTCGGATACGTGGTGCGGGAGGGGATCACCAACGCGGTGCGCCACTCCGGCGCCCGGGAACTCGAAGTGCGCCTGGGCCGGGACTGGGTGGTCGTGAAGGACGACGGCCCCGGCCGGGGGCCGATCCGCAAGGGCAACGGTCTGCGCGGACTGGAGGAACGGATGGCCGAGAAGGGCGGGACGCTGAGCGTCGGACGCGGACCCGACGGCGGCTTCCTCCTGAGGGCCGAACTCCCGGCGGCCCACGACGACGGAGCGAAGGACGAGGACACACGGTGATCAGGCTTCTTCTCGCGGACGACCAGGCGTTGGTGCGCGGCGCGCTCGCCTCCATGCTCGAACTCGAATCCGACATCACCGTCGTCGCCCAGGCCGGGACCGGCGACGAGGCCGTGGCCGAGGCCCGCCGGACCCGGCCCGACGTGGCGCTGCTCGACATCCAGATGCCGGGCAAGGACGGGCTGGAGGCCGCCGCCGAGATCAGGAGCCGCGTACCCGAGTGTCGCGTCCTGATCTGCACCACGTTCGGCCGGCCGGGCTATCTGGCACGCGCGATGGCGGCGGGCGCTCTAGGCTACGTGGTCAAGGACGCGCCCCCGGAGGAGCTGGTCGAGGCGGTGCGCAGGGTCGGCGCCGGGTTCAAGGTGGTCGACCCGGTGCTGGCCACCGAGTCGTTGGCGTACGGCGTCAACCCGCTGACCCCGCGAGAGCGGGAGGTGCTCCGGGAGGTCCTGGCCGGTCGGGTCGTCTCGGAGACGGCCGCCCGGTTGTGCCTGAGCGAGGGCACCGTTCGCAACCACCTGTCCTCGGCCATCGGCAAGACCGGGACCCGGAGCCGCTCCGAGGCGGCGATGGTGGCCGACGAACGCGGCTGGTTGTGAGCGGGTGATCGGGTCGGCGCCGGGAAGGTCGGCGCCGACCCGATCAGACGTCGCGGTTCGCGGCGAACCGGGTGGCGAACAGGATCACCACGAGCCAGACACCCAGGACCGCCGACCCCGCGAACGGCCCCAGGGCGTCGGGGCCGCCCACACCGCCCACCGCGTGCAGGGCCTCGGCGGGGGTGAAGGGGAGGAGCGGATCGAGGGCCCCGCTCGGAACCCACGACATCAGGGTGGGGGCCACGAGCACGGCCAGCGCTCCGGCGACACCACCCGGCAGGGAACGGGTCGCCTCGGCGGCGGCCAGGGCCACGACGGCGTAGAACGGGGACATCAGAGCCGCCCCCGCCAGCATCCTCGCGGTCGCGGGGTCGGTCGGGCCGACCACGGGCGCGCCCGCCCCCAGGGCCACGGCCTGTCCGACCGCGTAGGCGGTCAGAGCGGCCAGGACACCGCACAGCAGGCCCCACACTCCGACGGCCGTCGCGGCGGCGGCCAACCGCCGTCCACGCCCCGGGGTGACGGTCAACGTGTAGGCGATCAGCCCGGTGCCGTGCTCGGAGGTGGCGAAGGCCGCGGTGAGGACGATGATCAGCAGCGCGGCGGCGTCCGCCCCCAGCGCGCTGGTGCTCGCCACCTCGGTCGCGCTCTGCATGGCGAGTGGAGTACCCACGGTCGCCTCGAGCGTCAGCAGGAACAGGGCGGCCACGAGCCCGCCCGTCACCGCGCACGCCACGGGAGCCCGACGCATCGAACGGAGCGTGGTCAGCTTGGTCCACTCGGCGGCCAACGCCGTGATGAAACCCGCGCTCCTACCGGTGCCCGTGTCCGGTGACACGTGTTCGGTCCGTGCGTTCGTGCTCATCGCCGTCCCTCCTTCTCGGGCCGAGCGGTCAGTTCCATGAACGCGTCCTCCAGCCGCATACGATCGGTGGCCAGCTCGTGCAGGGCGATACCCCGCGCGGCGGCCAGGTCTCCGATGGCCGCGGCGGGCACGCCGGTCACCGTGAACGTGTCCGGTTCCTTCCAGGTGACCGTCGCCGACGCGGGCAGGAGCGTCTCCAGGTCGCGGGCGTCGGGGCTGCTCACACGAACGCTCTCTCCGCCGGCACGGTGCGACAGTTCGGCCGCGGAGACGTCGGCGACCAGCCGTCCGGAACGTACGACGAGGACGTGGTCGGCCGTGGCCTCCATCTCGTTCATCAGGTGGCTGGACAGGAACACGGTCCGACCCTCGTCGGCCAGTCCGCGCAACAGGCCGCGCAGCCACACGATGCCCTGGGGGTCCAGGCCGTTGAGCGGTTCGTCCAACAGGAGCGCGCCCGGGTCGCCCAAGAGCATCGCGGCGATGCCCAACCTCTGGCACATGCCCAGCGAATAGCCGCCGACCCTGCGGTCGGCCGCGTGCTCCAGCCCCACCCGGCCGAGCAGCTCGTCGGCGCGCTTCAGTGGGATGCGCCCACCCCTACAGAGCCAGCGCAGATGATCGCGCCCGGTACGGCCGGGATGGGCGGACTTGGGATCGAGCAGGGCGCCGACGACGCGCATCGGATCACGGAGCTCCCGGTAACGCTTTCCCATAATGAAGGCGTCACCCGAGGTGGGGGCGTGCAGACCGAGCAGCATGCGCATGGTCGTCGACTTGCCCGCGCCGTTGGGGCCGAGGAAACCCGTGATACGGCCGCTCTCCACCGTGAACGAGAGATCGTCGACGGCGAGTACCTCTCCGTAGCGTTTGGTGAGCGCGCGGACCTCGATCACCGGAGTAGTGGTCGTCATGTCTCCACGATGGACCGGACACGGCTCGAGGACCCGGATCAGGAGTCATGAAACCGCCGTGACGAATGTCAGGGGTGGGAGAGAGGGAAGGGCCCCTGAGACGTGCTCGGGGCCCTTGTCGACGGAGGAGACCGTGGGGCTCAGAGGGCGGCGGCCGCCTTGGCCTTGCGACGGCGGACCGCGGCGGCACCGACCGCGCAGACCGTCACCAGCAGGGCGGTCGCCCCGACCACGGCCATGACACGACCCTTCGTGGGTTCCATGGGCAGGTCCAGCGCGAACCGTTCCTCCTCGACGCCGTCCCCCGACCGGGGGCCCAGGGACCTGGTCAGAGCGCCCACGGGGTCGACGAAACCGGCCCCGGGACGCGGGTACGCCGACAGCACCAGCCGCTCGGCCGTCTGCGGCGCGCTCAGTTCGGGGTCGTGCGAGCGCACCAGCGCCGCCACACCGGCCACGAACGCCGCCGCGACCGTGTCCCCCTCGCTCACGGCGTGTCCGTCACCGCCGGGGGCCAGGCTCAGCACCGACTGTCCGGGGGCGGTGAGGTCGGGCGCCGAGGCCCCGCCGACCAGGAGAGAGCCGTCCGTGTCGGTACCGGCCACCCCCAGGACCTCGCCGCGTGCGGCGGGGACCGCCGCGTAGGCCTCGCGCTGGACGAGCGCGGTGGAGGGGGCCACGATCAGCACGTCCTCCTCGACGGCGGTGTCCACCGCGGCCTCGAGCGCGGAGCTCCCGACGGGGACGGCGACGCCTACGAGGACGATGTCCGCCCCGCCGTCCACGGCGTCGGTGATGCCCTCGGCGACCGCGTCGGCGTCGGCACCGCCCCGGGCGCCGGTGATGGGCACCGCCAGCACACGGGCCTCCGGGGCCACGCCCACGAGACCGCTGTCCGGGAGAGGACGGGCGGCGACGACCCCGGCGAGGAAGGTCCCGAACCCGACGCAGTCCTCACCGGCCCCCTCCACCGCCCCGTCGAGCGCGGCCGAGGAATCGTCCACCCCCGAACCGACGACGGCCACGGTGACACCGGCCCCGGAGGAGACGGAACGGGCTCGGGACAGCCCCAGGGCGTTCTCGGTCCACAGCTCCTGATCCACCGTCTCCTCCGAGGAAGGCGCGCACGCGTCCCCCGGCAGCTCGGGTGTCACCTGCGACAGCGCGGGCGGGACCTCGTCCGCCGCCGCGGGTGCGGACGCCACCAGGAACAGCGCGGCCGTCAGACCCATCCCGGCCCCGAACCGAAGCCGCTCGCGTTCCGCTCCGTTCGACACGGGGCCTTCCCTTCCTCTCCAGCGTCGACCGCTCGAGCGGTCGTCTCCTCTTCACCGGGCCCGCGTCCGTCAGTCGCGGGCGGCCGCCTCCTCCGTCTCCGGGTCCAGCGCCAGCTGCACCTTCACCGGATCGCGGCGGTCGAAGCGCAGCGCGCGGCCCGGAGGCAGACGCTGCGGGCGCAGCGACCCGAAGAGCACACCCTCGGAGGGCGGGCAGGACAGCACCATGCTGGGCGTGTTCGCGTCGATGAGCATCCGCAGCACCGGCTCGCCCATGGCGCGGCTGAAACCACCGGCGCCGCGCGCCAGGATCAGGTGGAAGCCGATGTCGGCACCGTGGGGCAGCATCTCCATGAGCGGCGTCAGCGGGCCGCCACCGCCGGAGCTCAACAGGTCGTAGTCGTCGATGATCACGAACAGTTCCGGACCGGTCCACCAGGAGCGTTCGCGCAGCTGCTCGGGGGTGACCTCCGGTCCGGGCAACCTCGGCTTGAGCGCCTGGGCCGCGGCCTGCATCATCTCGCGGGCGCTCTCGCCGGTCACCGCGTAACCGAGGCGCTGTTCCTCGGGGATCGCGTTGAACAGGCCGCGACGGGGGTCCACCACGACCACGCGCGCCTCGGTGGCGCTGTACCGCTCCCGGATGGTGCGGGTGACGAGCCGCAGGATGTTGGTCTTGCCGCTCTCGTTGTCCCCGACCACGAGCAGGTGCGGCAGGACGGAGAAGTCGTGCCACAGCGGTTCCAGACGCCGCTCCTCCAGACCCAGCGCGATCTTCGGGCCGGCCTCGGGGGAGGGCAGCTCCGACGCCGGAAGGGACAGGGGCAGCAGCCGCACCTGGGGCGCGGACGGCCCGTCCCACCGTTCCTTGATCGTCTCCACGACATCGGTCACCGACGCCTCCGGCCCCTCCTCCATGTGCGGGAGGGCGGACAGGAAGTGCTTGAACTCGGCGGTCAGACCGCGTCCGGGGATCCGGGGGACCTTCTCGGCCTGGCGCATGTTGATCGCCGAGTCCACCGCGTCGCCCAGACGGAGCTCGAACCGGGTGACCAGCAGGTCGCGCAGGCTGGACTGCACGTCGGCCCAACGGGGCGAGGCCACGATCAGATGGATGCCGTAGTTGAGGCCGCGCTGGGCGATCTGGGTGATGTCGGCGATGAGGTCGATCATGTCCGAGCGCACCGTGGCCCAGCCGTCGATGACCAGGAACACGTCGCCGTAGGGCTGGTCGGAGAACTCCCCGGCCGCCCTTCGACGTCGGTAGGCGCCGATCGAGTCGATGCCGTGATCGGCGAAGAACTGTTCGCGGCGACCCAGTAGCGCGGTCATCTCCGCGACGGTACGGGTGACCCTCTCGACGTCCATACGGCCGCAGATCCCGCCCACGTGCGGCAGGTCGGCGACCCCGCGCAGAGTGCCGCCACCGAAGTCCAGGATGTAGAACTGCACCTGTTCCGGCGTGTTGGTGAGCGCCAACGCGGTGATCAGCGAGACCAGGAGGGTGCTCTTGCCGCTCTGCGGTCCGCCGATGACGGCGGTGTGCCCTCCCGCGCCGCGCAGGTCGGCGGTGAGCGGGGTGCGCAGCTGCTCGAAGGGGCGGTCGACCAGGCCCACCGGCACGGTCAGTACCGGCTCCGCGCCCCAGGCGGGCAGTGCGGTCGCCCCTTCGGAACGCAGCATCTCCGCCACGGTGGGGGCCTGGCCCAGGGGCGGCAGCCACACCTGACGGGCGGGCGGACCGACGTCGCGCACCGCCTCCAACGCCGTCTCCAGGAGGGTCGTGTCCGTCTCCTCCGCCGGTTCCGGCTCGGGTTCCGCCACGACGGCGGGCGGACCGGCCACGTAACCGGGCAGGAACGGGGTGATCTCACGGGCGGCGGTCGACGATCGGGCCGCGCGGCGCTTGGCGCGGTAGGGGCCCGACACGTAGGCGGCCTTGAACCGGGTCAGCTCCTCGGTGTCGGACTTGAGGTAGCCCGAACCGGGCGCCGGCGGGAGCTGGTGGGCGTCGGCCACGCCGAGCACGCCCCGGCTCTCCATCGCCGAGAAGGTGCGCAGCGCGATCCGGTAGGAGAGGTGGCTCTCCAACTGGTGCATGCGCCCCTCGTCCAGTCGCTGGGAGGCCAACAGCAGGTGCACGCCCAGGCTTCGGCCGAGGCGGCCGATCATGACGAACAGCTCCATGAAGTCCCGGTGGGCGGCGAGCAGCTCGCTGAACTCGTCCACGATCACGAAGAGCGTGGGCATGGGCTCCATGGTCGGGTCGCTCCTGCGGCCCTTCTCGTACTCGTGCACCGAGCTGAAGTTGCCCGCCGAACGCAGTAGCTCCTGGCGGCGGACGAGCTCACCGTGCAGGGCGTCCTGCATACGCTCCACGAGGGAGGTCTCGTCGGCCAGGTTGGTGATCAGCGCCGAGGTGTGGGACAGCCCGTCCAGACCGATGAACGTGGCGCCGCCCTTGAAGTCCACCAGGACGAAGTTGAGCCGCTCCGAGGAGTGGGTGAGCGCCAGGGACAGCACGAGCGTGCGCAGCAGTTCGCTCTTGCCCGAACCGGTGGCGCCGATCAGCATTCCGTGCGGGCCCATGCCGCCCAGTGCCGACTCCTTGAGGTCCAACTCCAAGGGGGCGCCCGAGGCCGCGATGCCGATGGGCACCCGCAGCCGGCTCTCCGGACGTTCGCGCTCCCACTCGCGGGCGGCGTCCCAGGTGTGCAGGTTCGGGATGCCCAGCAGGGTGGTGAGATCGAAGTCCGTGGTCAGTGGTTCCACCACGTCGGCGGAGACGCTCACCCGATAGGGCGCCATCATCCGGGCCAGGGCGCGTGCCCGGTGCAGGTCCAGGGTGTCGGGGCGACCCAAATGTGAGAAGGATTCGCGTCCGGAGCGGTCCAACTCGCACATCTCCATGGAGTCCTTTTCGACCCGGAGTGAGAGGGTATGGGGTGCTCCATCCCACATGCGCTCGGTTCCCACTTCGATCACGATCGCGTTGCGAAAGCCTCCGCTGAGCAATCTCGACCCTTGCGGCACGGTTCCGCCGTCGACGATGATGACCGTGAACGGCTCGTCACGCCCGGGTACCGCCTGAGGGTCGAAGGGCGGACGGTCCGCCAGCTCCGGACCGACGAGTCTTTCCAGCTCAATGGCGTCGGAGGCGATCAGACGGACGGGACCGGCTCCATCCCGTTCCGTCGGGTGCATGCAATGCGGGAGCCATTTCATCCATTCCCAGTCCGCCATTCGCTCGTCGTTCACACAAGCCACCACGCGCAATTCATCCGGCGCGTGAAAAACTGTGACCTGACCCACGAGCGCGCGCACCATTGATCGGATGGATTCGCTTTCCCCGGACAGTCCGAGATGTGCGAACCCCCTGAGGTAAAGGGATACCGGCAAGTCCGCGACGGTGCCGTAGGCGTTGATGAACCGGCGCAGCGCGTGCGCGCAGAGCGGCTCCAGATCCTCCACCGGCTTGGTCGACAGCGGGGCGATGCGCGTCTGGAGGGGCTGCTCGCCCACGGCGATGCGGATCTCCGCGAAGTCGTCGTGAGCCCCGCGGCGCTCCCAGAGTCTGCTGGTGCGCACCAGCGACCACAGGGCGTCCGGGTCGGGGCCGTTCCACGCCCGTGCCTCACGTTGGGCGACCACGACGTCCCGAACGCGGTGGCGCATCTGGCCGAGGTAGCGCAGGTAGTCCCGGCGATCCCCCGAGATCCGGCGGCTGCGCTCGATCCGTACGCGCAGGATCTGGCCGCCGACCATCGCCACCGCCCCGACGAGCATCATTCCACCGGCGATGAAGGGCATCGCCGTGCCCAGGGCGCCCGCCCCGGACGGTCGGAGGAACATCATCACCATGGCGAGGGAGCTCAGCGCCATCGGGAGGTACATGAAGACCCCCGAGATGCTGTTCTCCTGCTCGGGGAGGACCGGCGGCTCCTGGAGCGAGAGCTCGCCCTCGGGCGGTTCGGGGCCCGGGCGACGGGCCGGCCTGCGGACGAGGATGGTGCTGATCGGCGTATCCCTTCTCTTGCCCCAGGACGGCCGGGGTCCGCTGCGGGGGTGTCGGGCGGACCGACCCGGTGTAATTGCGGCGGGGGTGAATGGTCGAACCCTAGAGTCGGATTCGGTTACCGGAGGGTGAGTGTCGGATGCTCAAATGAGCGCCGGTATCCCGATGGTGGAGTTTCCGAAACATCATGTCCGGAATTCCGGAAGTGGTGCTAGTCTAGCCCAGCATTTCACGAACGGGAGCGCCGTCCCAAGCCGTTCCGCAAAGGAATGGTGCCCCCGGTCGAGTCCCCTCCACGGGTGTGTTTATCCATGCCCGTAAACCGGCCCAGTCACCGTCGTCCAGCGAGGAGGACCGATGTCGGACGTCGTCGCCGCCGATCTGTGCCGTCTGGTCGTACGAGCTCCCAACGCCTCCTTCGAGATCGCGGTCCCCTGTGACCTGCCGTTGGCCGAGCTGCTGCCCACGTTCCTGCTCTACGCGGAGGGTGAGACCGAGGACCTCGACGAGAGCGGACTCGAACACGGCGGCTGGGTGCTCCAGCGACTGGGGTCGCCGCCCTTGGACGAGTCCGAGACGGTCGAGACGCTCGGCCTGACCGATGGCGAGACGCTCTACCTGCGCGAGCGCGCCGACCAGATGCCGGAGATCCACTTCGACGACCTCGTCGACGGCGTGGCCGACACGCTGTCCGAGCGTTCGGACGGGTGGGGGCCGGTCGTCTCCAGGCGGGTATTGACCGGCGCCGCCGCCGTGGGCTTCCTCGGAGCCCTCGCCCTGCTGACACTGCTCGGCCCCACCTGGCTCGCGGGCTCCACCGCCGCGGCCACGGGGCTGCTTCTCCTGCTCGCGGCCGGAGCCGCGGCCCGGGCCTTCGACGCGCCCGTCGCCGGAGCCGTCACCGGTGGCTCCGCCGTGCTGTTCATGGCCTTCGCCGGGGCCACGCTGCCCGGCGGAGACCCCGGCAACGCCCTCATCGGGGCGCGGATGCTCTCGGGGGCGTCGACGGCGACCGGCGCGGCGGTCCTCGCGATCGCCGCCGTGGCCGCCTGCCTGCCCTTCTTCACGGCCATCATCGGCACGGCCCTGTTCACCGCGGCCGCCGGCGCCCTGCTCATGTTCTGGGACAACGCCCCGCCGCAGGGCGTGGCCGTCTCCGCCGCCGCGCTGGTCCTGCTGCTCTGCTCGTTCGCGCCGGCCCTGGCCTTCCGGTTGTCGGGGATGCGTCTGCCCCCGCTGCCCGACGGTGTCGACCAGTTGGGCGAGTACATCGACCCCCACCCGGCCCGCGACGTGCGCGCCCGCGCCCAGCGCGCGGACCACTACCTCGGTGGCCTTCTGGCCGTCGTCGGAGTGGTGTGCGCCGCCTCGATGACCGTGCTGGCCGCCCACCCCGGAGGCCTGGCCTCCACGGCGGGCGTCTGCGTCGCGCTGATCCTGCTGCTCCAGGCGCGCGGTCTCAGCGGCCTGTGGCACCGGGTGTGCCTGTTGGGCGCCGGCGCGTACGGGCTGGTGACGATGGCGGTCGGTGGCGGCCTCGTCGGCGGTGACACGGCCCGCATGGTCCTGTTCGGTCTGCTCTTGGTCGCGGCGCTCGGGCTGCTCCTCGCCGCCTGGTCCGTGCCGGGGAACCGGCCCATCCCGCACTGGGGACGGGCCGGGGAACTCTTCCAGAGCCTCGCCGCGATAGTGCTGGTGTGCCTGGTCCCGGCGAACCTGGGGTTGCTGGCGTTGCTGAGGGGGATCGGCGGATGACGCGTACCGGAAGGCGGGTGGTCTGATGCAGACCCGTCGCGATCAGGTACAGGCGCACTCGTTCATGGTGCGCCGGCTCTCCACGGCCATGGCCGCCGCGGACCCGAACGCCGTCGAGGCGCCCCTACGGCGTACCCGCAACGGCACCCTCATCGGGCTCATCCTCGCGGTGCTGCTGTGCGTGGGCTTCCTCGTCTTCGGCCTGATCTTCCCCGGCGGCGCCACCTCGTGGCGCAACGAGGGGACCCTCGTCGTCGTCAAGGACGGGGCGGGCCGGTACGTCTTCTCGGACGGCGTCCTCTGGCCGGTGACCAACCAGGCCTCGGCCCTGCTGCTGGCGTCCAACCCCACCCCGGTCCGGGTCGACGCCGACTCCCTGGAAGGCACCCCGGTGGGATCCCCGCTGGGCATCCCCGGCGCGCCCGACGGGCTTCCCGCCACGGACGCCGAGGGATCCATGGTCTGGCAGGTGTGCGCGACCACCGTCGACACCGGAGAAGGGGTCGAGACCCTGACCTCGCTCACCCTGGGCCGGTCGCCGTTCGGTTCCCCCGTCGGGGAGGACGACGGTGTCCTGGTCCGAGGACCCGGCGGTGGGATCCACCTGCTGTGGCAGGGCGCCCGACTGGCCGTCGACGAGGAGAACGGCGCCCTGGAATCCCTGGGATACGGCACCGTCGTGCCCCACCCCGTCGCGGCGGCCGTCCTGGACGGCGTGCCCGCCGGCCCCGGGCTCACCGCGCTCGACGTCGAGGGACGAGGCGAGGACGGCCCGCGTGTGGGCGGCGCCGACACCCGTATCGGACAGGTCTTCACCGTCCCGGCCAACGAGAGCGGCTCCGAGCAGTTCTACGTCCTCACCGGGGAGGGCCTCACCCCCACCGATCCGACCCACGCCCGTCTGCTGCTGGGACACCCGCTCACGGCGGAGGAGGCCTACGGGGGCGGCGAAGCCGAACCGATCGAGCTCACCGTCAACGAGCTGCGCCCGCACCTGTCCGGCGAGGACGCGATCACCGGCGACGGTCTGCCCGCCACACCGCCCCCGCTGACCGACCCCCAGGGCGCGGCACTGTGCGTCATCGACCAGGGGGACGGCGCGCTCGCGCTCGCGCTCACCTCTCCGGCCGATATCGGTGGCCGGGCCGCACGGCCCACGGTGGGCAGCACCGCCGCCTGCACCGCCCCCGACCTCATCGACATCCCGTCCGGGGAGGGCGGTCTGGTCAGGGCGACCCCGGCGGGAGGGTCGGCGCTGCGCGGCTCGTACTTCCTGATCACCGACACCGGGAGCAAGTACCCGGTGCCCGACGCCGACGCCGCCGGGATGCTGGGCTACACCCCCGGTGAGGCCCCCGCGGTCTCCACCGCCCTACTGGACCTTCTCCCGACCGGGCCCGATCTGACCCCGCAGGACGCCGCCGAACCCGCCGGTGCCCTCGCGGAACCGGGGGAGCCCCGGTGCCTTTCCCAGTGACCCCCAACAGAATCAGGAGACTCCCATGTCGATGATGCGCAGTACCGACCAGGCGATGCGGACCGGCCGCGACGCCATGGAGACGGCCCACACCACCTGCAACGGCGTCTACACCAGCGTGGACGGAGTCCGGGACCTGCTCGGCGGCAACTGGCAGGGCGGCGCCGCCAGTCAGTACGACACGGCGCTGGTCAAGTGGCTCGAAGAGCTGCGCCTGATCACCAACGACATGAACGACATGATCGGCATCCTCGGCGGCACCGAGCGCAACTTCCACGCCATGGAGGACGAGAACATGGTGACCGCCAACTGGATCAGCCAGCTCAACCCGAACCAGTCCGACGTCTCCCGCTGACCCGATCCGACCCGACCCGAACGTCCCACGACCGGGGCGCACCATCGAGAGAAACCGGAGCCATACCCATGGACGGATTCGAGATCAAGTACAGCGGTGCCGACGACGCCGGCATCGACCTGCGCAAGCAGACCGACATCATCGAGCAGGCCATCAACGAGTTGGACGCCAAGGTCCAGGCGGTCAAGTCCGACTGGGTCGGTGAGGCCGCCGACCAGTACGACCAGCGCCTGCTGGCCTGGCGCCGCAACGTCGCCGACATGCGCGCGCTGCTCGGCCACGCGCAGGTCTCCCTGGGCGACATCACCGAACGCTACCGCCGGGGCGACCTCCAGGAAGCCGGTAACTGGAACTCCCGCCGCTGACCGTCTCCCTCGGCCGCGGTGAGGGTCCGCTCGGGCCGCGCCGCGGCCGGGGACGGGTCGGTGGAAGGTCCGACGACGGACAGGACGAGAGAGGACGGGGCAGGACGTGTCAGAGAAGACCAAGGTCACCAAGGGCTACCTCCAGAACCTGGGTTCGCAGCGCATCGGACCGATGCAGCAGGCGGTGTCGGAGAAGAAGAGCGATTCCGCCGAACACTACGGAAAGGAGTCCATCAACGTCCCCTTCGGGAACGGCGAACTGATGGGCTCGGCCGCCGTGCTCGCCTCCGAGGTGAGCGGTGTCCTGACGAAGTTCCACGCCGAGATCACGAGGCTCGAGGAACGCCTGCTCGTGATGCACAGCGGAATCCAGGACAGTGACCTCTTCTTCGAGAAGCTGGAGTCCGACGCCGAGCTGGACGCCTCGAAGGTCAACACCATCATGAACAACGGCTCCACCACCGGCGGCTCCACCACCGGGGACACCACCACGGACCCCACCAAGTAGACCCGGGACGCCCCGTGCGGAGGCGGCCCGTCACCGTCCTCCGCTCACCGTCCGGATCCCTCCACCACTCCGCCCCGAGGAACTTCCATGGCAGACGAGGACTTTCCAGAGAAGGAGGGGACAGATCCCGCTGTCCCCGAGGCAGAAGGCGTCACCGACAGCGAAGAGCTGGCCCACGCCATCAACGTCTTCGCCGATCTCGAGGGCGACGGTTCGGTCCCTCCCATGGGCACGGCCCAGGCGGTGAAGGACACCAACTGGTTCGCCAGCTACTTCTGGGACGTCGGTGACCCCAAGGACGCGGACGAGTGGTTCGGCTTCGACAGCAGATCCTCCGACGCCGACCTGCTCGGCGGCTTCGAGCGGGGTTTCGCCGTGTACACGGGCGTCCACCTCAACGACGCGATCAAGGAGCGCGGGGACACCGTGTGGGGGAGGTTCATCGACCGGTTCCCCACGATCCTCAACGCCGCCGCCGACTCCAAGAGGGGCAGCACCAGCTACAACAACAGCGTTCTCACCCGGATCCAGACCGACCTGGGAGACTACCGGGACTTCGCCAACGCCCGCTACGACGAACTCTGGACGCTGTACAAGGAACTCGACCCGGGCAACGAGAAGTTCGAGGGCGCGGGGGCCACCGCCCTGGGCCAGTACATGAGGAGCCTGGCCCTCGAATTCCGGAGCCTCGGCAACATGCTCGACCCGGCGGCCGACGCCGTGAGCTCGGCGCGCGCCGCCGTCAGCCCCACCTACATCGACGCGGTGATCGATGAGTACAACAAGTGGATCGGCGATCCGAACCACAGTCCTCGACGACTCATCCGTACCTGGTGGGAGGAGCAGCGTCCCCACGTCACCACGGTGGGCGGTACCGGCAGCAACATCAGGATCCGTGATCTGCCGACCGACCAGGAATCCACGTGGAAGACCTTCGAGACGGAGATCAAGGACCGGTGGTGGAACAGCCTGGCCGACCTGCGCAAGGTCGTGTTGGACGGCATCACCACGGTCTCCGGTGCCTATTCGAGCTCCTCCTCGTCCATCAGGCCCTACGTCCCGCCGCCGGTCACCAACGACACGACCGGTGGCAACGGGCCGGGCGGGTCCGGCGACAACGACCTCAAGTCGATCCTCGACGAGTTGTTCGGCGGTGGCGGCGACAACGACGGGGACGGTGACCTGAGGACGCGCCTGGATGAGCTGCTCAACGGCGGCGGCGATGACGAGACCGACCTGAGGACGCGCCTGGACGACCTGCTCAACGGCGGCGGCGACAACGACGGGGATGGTGGCGGAGACTCGATCCAGGATCTCCTCGACAAGTACCTCAACGGTGACGGCGGCAGCGGCGACCTCGGGGGGAACGGCGACGGTGGCGGTAACGACGGTGGCGGCGGTGGTGGAAACGGCCCCGGTGGTGACCGTACGGCTCAGGACATCATCGACGAGTATCTGGGGAACCAGACCCCCGAGAGCGGTGGAAGCGACATCCCCGGTGGTTCCGGAGGCCAGGAGATCACGGGCGGCTCGGGCGACCTCGGCGGTTCGGGTGACCTCGGCGGTTCGGGGGACGGCCTCGGAGGGCCCGGCTCCGGGGGGACGTTCGATGGGCTCGGAGGCGACCTCTCCTCGTCGGGAGACGGAGGGGGAGGGTCGGGTGGAGGAGGCCTGGTCCCTCCGCCGCTCACCCCGGGTATGCGTGTCATGGGGCCCGGCGGATCCGGTGGCGGTACGGGAGGTGGGCCTGCCGGCACCGGGCGACGGGACCAGGGAACTCCGCTCCCCGGTGGCGGCACCCTGCTTCCCGATGGCAGCACCCTGCTCCCCGACGGCAGCACCCGGCTTCCGGACGGGACCGTGCTTCCCGATGGCAGCACTCGGCTTTCGGACGGCAGCACCCTGCTCCCCGATGGCAGCACCCGGCTTCCGGACGGCAGCACCCGGCTTCCGGACGGGACCGTGCTTCCCGATGGCAGCACTCGGCTTTCGGACGGCAGCACCCGGCTTCCGGACGGCAGCACCCGGCTTCCGGACGGGACCGTGCTTCCCGATGGCAGCACTCGGCTTTCGGACGGCAGCACCCTGTTCCCGGATGGCAGCACCCGGCTTCCGGACGGGACCGTCCTGAGTCCGGACGGCTCTCGTATCGAGGGTGGTGGCTCGTCCTCCACCATCGGAGGACCGCCTCAGGGTGGTTACGGGGACCTCGGATCCTCCACGGACGGTGAAGGGCTCGGCTCCGTCCCGCCTCCTCCGGTCCGCGTTCCCACCGGGTTGGAGGGTCCTGGAGGCCTGGACCCGTCCTCGGGCGGGTCGAACGCCGATGAAGGCGAGGGTTCCCAGACCCCGGTCGGCTCCCGCGACCCGGGCGGTTCCGATGGCCTCGGCGGCCCGGGCGGGACGAACCGTCCGGGGCTTCCCGACAGCCCGAGCCTCGGCGGCTCGGGAGGCTCCGGTGATCTGGGCGGGGACCGTATCAAACTCCCCGACCCCCCGGTCCTCGACGCTCCGGGCGGTGGAGGCGGTGGTTACCCGTCCCCCGGATCCAACGGCCTCGGCGGATCGGGCGACCTGAACTCCTCTTCGGGATCCGGATTCGGTTCGGGCGGCTCCTCGATCGGAGGAGGCGGCGGCGGATCCGTGCTCACACCGCCCCCCGGGAGCGGCTCCCTGGGAGGCTCGGACGGGGGCGGCATGACCGCCCGTCCGGACTCGGGCTCCGTCGGAGGCTCGTCCGAGGGCAACGGAGGCGGTCGGGGGAACGGACCCGGCGGAACCAGCCCCTGGGGCGGTTTCGGTGGAGGTCAGGGAACGGACGGTTCCCTCTCGCCGGGGTCGGTCGGCACCCCCGGTGCACCCGGTACCCCGGGCACCCCCGGTATGCCCATGATGCCTCCGGGCGGAGCGGGCGGCGCCGGTGGTGGCGCCGGCGGGCAGGAACGCACCCGTACCACCTGGCTCGCCGAGGACGAGAAGGTGTGGGGCACCACCGCACGGGGCGGACCCGCCTCGTTGGGACGGCCCGGAACCCGAAAAGACAAGGGAGTGAGCGGCGTTGGACATGTCCCTACAGGGGCAGATGGAGAGGTCCCTCGAACAACTTCGCCAGACCCAGGAGCGCCTGGCGGAGGCAAGCGCAAACCTGGAGTCGGTTACCGCAGAGGCGGTGTCCAAGGATCGGATGCTCAGCGTGACGGTGAACGCCAGAGGCGAGATCGCTGAGCTGAGGTTCCACACCGACAAGTACCGGATGATGGCGCCCGCCGAACTGGCCTCGGCCATCGTCGAGGTCGTCGAACGCGCCCGGCGCGACGTGGCCCGACAGGTCTCCGACGCCATGGGCGGGCTGATCCCGGGCGACTCCGCCGCCCGGGAACAGGCGGTGGCGGGAGACCCCACCGCCCTGCTGGAGGAGCTCGGCCTGGGCAGGGTGCACCCGCCCACCTGACCGACGAGGCGGAGGGGACACGTCCCCTCCGCCCGCCCACACCGTGATGACACCACGACGACATAGGAGGAAGGAGAGGCCATGTCGGATCGCATCTCGATCGACCCGGAGGCGGTCGCCAGGGACGGCGCCGATATCCACGAACTCGCCGCCGAGGTACGCGCGATCGACCGGTGGTTCAACGATTCGGTCGACGCCCTGGGCAAATGCTGGGGTGAGGGCGACGCCGTGGCCGAGTCGTTCGAGAAGAACTACGTCCCGAACCGCGAAGGGTTCGGGGTCTTCCTGACGACGCTCGGCAAGGCCTTCGAGAAGACCGCCGAGGCCACGATCGACACCGCCAAGCAGTTCGGACGCTCCGAGCAGTACGGCATCGACAGCGCGACGCGTCTGATCGGTACCCAGAACACCCGCGTGACCGGCGGCGGCAGCGGGAGGCCCTGACCCCGATGGGAATGGAACTGCCCCCCGAACTCCGCAACCTGTTCTCGGTCCTGACCGGGTCGGAGTGGCCCACCGCCGACGAGACGCGGCTGTGGGAACTCGCCCAGGTCTACGGCACCGCCGCGGACCGTCTGGAGGTCGAGCTCCCCCAGCTCGTCATCCGGATCAAGAACAAGGTGCGGGAGAACTTCGACGCCACGGCGGCGGACTTCTTCGACGAGTCGGTGGACCAGTTCACGGCGGGGGAGCGCAACTACCTCGGCGAGGGCACGGCGGTCGCCCGGGGTCTCCAGGAGTACGTCCACAACGCGGCCACCCAGGTGCAGTACGCGAAGTGGATGATCATCGGCCAGCTCGTGCAGCTGGCCCTGGAGATCGCCTGGGCGATCGCGATGGCGCCGTACACCTTCGGCGCCTCCCTGGCCAAGATCCCCATCTTCAAGGCCATCACCAAGACCGTCATCGGGCGGGTCCTGTTCCGACTGTTCGCCGAACTGCTCCAGCAGATGGCGATCAGCCAGTTCTTCGCGCTCACGCTGGACGCGCTCATCCAGCGCATCCAGATCGACAACGGCTACCGCGACGAGTGGGACCACAAGCTCACCGAGGACGCCGCCAAGGGCGCCATGCTGGACGGTTTCCTCGGCACCGCCGCCGCCTTCGGCGGTAGCGCGCTGTCCAACCAGTTCAACAAGCTGCTCAACAACACCTCCGGCCCGGCCATCACCAAACAACTCGATGACCACTTCCCTACGGGCGGTCCCGGCAAGGGGCTGCCCGAGGGCATCGGCGACGTGATGGGCCGCAACAGCGACGATCTGCTGCGCCCCTACGGCATGGACAACCGGCCCGGGTGGAACCGTCCGATCGACGCCGAACGCTTCCGCAACGACATGGGGAACAGCTTCGCCGACTCCCTGGGCGACTCGATGAGTCGAGACCAGGCCCGAGAGTTCGGTGAACGCTACGCCGACGCCTTCTCCCGCCACTGGGGGAGGGACGGGCTCAACGACGCACTGAGCGACGTGGTGAGCAAGTACGGCCGCGGCATCGACCCGAAGCTGAGCGACTTCCTGACCAACGGTGTGCCCAACGGGGTGCGCAATGGTCTCTCCGACGTGGGGTCGCACTGGAAGAACTTCCTGGCGCAGCTCGGCGGCGGGGGCATCGCCAACGCGGCCCAGGGGATGCTCAGCGAGGGCCTGTTCAACCTGCTCTTCAGCGACGAGAAGACCTTCTCCATCACGTGGCTCTCCGGGGTCTCGGGGTTGGTCTCCGGAGCGGTCCAGCAGAGCCTCACCCAGGGCGGCCTGCTGCTCATCGACCAACTGAAGAACGCCGGCCCGCCGCCCGGCGTCCCCACCCCGCCCCCGCCGACCACGGGCGCTCCCGAGGTCGGGACGGGCGAAGGACCGGGCTCCTCGAACCCGGCCGGTGGACCGCCGTCGGAATCCGGTTCCTCGACGAACGGCTCGTCCACTTCCACCTCGTCGAACGATTCCTCCTCGACCGGCGAGGGCGGGGGAGACTCGCGCGGTTCCCAGAACGACGGCGCCTCGTCCGACCAGACCTCGACGCCTCCGCCGCCCCCGCCGCCCCAGCAGGTCACCACCGAGTCCTCCGACACGAGCGACCGGTCCGACAACGGCACCTATCGCCCCGCCGCGCCTCCGAACGACGACGGCGGCGGCTCGAACGAGTCCTCCACTACGGGCGACACCTCGGAGCAGTCCTCCGACCGGCCCGTCAACACCCCGGACGAGAACGACTCCGACCACCTGAACCGGGGCGATCGGGAGAACACGTCCTCGGAGAACGAGGGTGCCGGCGACGCCCCCGTCATCGGTGACCAGAACCAGGACAACGGTGATCGGGAGCGCCCCACCGAGGAGAACGGGGACGGTGAGGGTTCGTCGAACCCGAGCGGACCCGAGGGGGCCGGTCACACGAACGGGACCGGAGAGACGCCGCCCCAGGACGTCTCGAACCCGAACGAGACCGGGCAGGAGACCCCGGGCCAGGAGCCCTCGAACGAGGAGACGTCGAACCCGGCGACCCCGGTTCAGGGGGCTCCGAACGAGGATCCGTCGAACCAGGACACCTCGAACCCGAACACGACGGTCGAGGAGAACCCGGGCCAGGGGGCTCCGGACCAGGACCCCCAGAGGCCCCCCTCCCAGGACGCCCCGCTTCAGGAGGGGTCCGAGGGCGGCGGCGCGGTGCGGGAGCCGAACGGTTCCGAGAACGCGCCGGTCCGGGAGGTCCCGGATCAGGAGACCTCGAACCCGAACGTCACCCCGAACCCGAACGGGGCGGGACAGGAATCCCCGAACCAGGGGACCCCGGACCGGAACGCGCCGGTCCGGGAGAACCCGAACGAGGGGCCGCAGGCACAGGAGTCCCCGAACCCGAACGAGGCCGTTCAGGGGTCCCCGAACCCGAGCCCGAACCCGAGCCCGAATCCGAACGCGACCCCCGACGCGAACGAGACGGCGGGGAACACGCCGGACCGGGGCTCCCGGGAGGCCCCCGGCCAAGAACCCCCGAACCAGAACACACCGGACCGGGACGAGACGACCGGAGATCGGGGCCGCGACGACGACACCGGTTCCCACACGCAACCCCCGCCCGCGACGAACCCGGCCGGGCAGGGCGCGAACGACGGCGGCGCGTCCACCCACCGCCCGAACGGGACCGGGAACGAGGGCGCCTCCGAGGCGACCGCGAACCCCGAGAACACGGGCTCCGAGAACACGGACCCCGAGACCCGACCGTTCCAGGACGACACCGGCGACGAGAACACCCGGTCCTCGGACTCCGACACCCCCGTGAGCCGGCACCCCGACGACCAGGGGGCGTCGACCCACGACGACTCCGGCGCGACCACGCACCAGAACGACGGTGGGAACGGGACGACCCCGCACCCCGAAGGCGGGCCCGCGCCCGTCGTGATGGCCCCCCAGAACACCCCCCACGCGCAGGGCGGCCCCGAGACCACCGGGGACGGACGGCGCGGACCGGCCGGCACCCCGCCGGCACCGAAGCCGCGCCCCGACCCGGACGCCCCCGCCACCGTCTCCGAAGGGCTGCGCCCGCCCACCGACTGGCAGAACCTTCGCGACGACGTCGAACCGACGAGGGTCGGCGCGAACCGGGACCGCTCCGGTGTCGACACCGACGGCGTCGAGATCCTGCACGGGTCGAGCAAGGACGATCCGATCGTCTCGATCGCCGAACGCGGCTTCGACGTGCGTCGTATACCTCTGCCGAACCCCGACCCGGACGGCCCGACGCACGTCACCGAGCTGACGATCCGGATGAACTTCGACACCGGCCCCGGGGTCACCCCCGAACAGGCCGACACGGCCCGGCGGAACTTCATGGACCGTCTCGACGAGGTCGTCAACCAGCGCTACCGGCTGCCCGGCAGCGGCGACCAGCTCCACATCCGTGTGGAGCAGGTCGGGCCCGACGGACGACCGCACTCCGGCGTCACCTGGGTCCACGACAACCCGGATCTGCCCGGACGCAGCGACACCGCCAACTGGCGGCTGGACGACGGGGTCGACGTCTGGTTGCACGAGGCCCTGCACAGGGTCGGGCTCGACGATGAGTACCGTGACCCCTCCCAGGAACGATCCGGCCGCCCCCCGGCCGTGTTCCGGGCCTCACCGGACTCCAGCGCGGTCCACGAGGTCGGCGGTTACATGGACGCCCCCGGCGGACGCGACGGCAGGCCCCCGCAGATCCTGAACCACTACCTGGATCAGATCGAGAACCAGGTGAACGGGGCGTCGCGCTACGACGGACCGACCCGGCTGGGCGATCTTCCGAACTCCGTGCATCGCGACCTGGCCGCCCTGCTCGACCCCGATGGGACACGGAACCAGGACGACACCATCGCCCTGTTCGGCGCGGCCTACGACAACCGCGTGAGAGGTCGCGGCGACGACCAGGTCCGCGCCGACCTGCCGGACCGGCTGAAGGGCGACTTCGACCGCGTCGTCGGCGAGTGGACCTCGGACGGCCGTTGGGACGGCGCCCTCGACCGGGCGCGCGGGGCCGGTATGGAGTCCCCGCTGTCCCGAATGCCGAAC
Organism: Nocardiopsis sp. LDBS1602; assembly: GCF_035818715.1. Classification (NCBI taxonomy): domain Bacteria; kingdom Bacillati; phylum Actinomycetota; class Actinomycetes; order Streptosporangiales; family Nocardiopsidaceae; genus Nocardiopsis; species Nocardiopsis sp. LDBS1602. Next base: position 296,791 of record NZ_JAYLVW010000003.1, read on the forward strand.
GGTCCCACCCCGGTGACCACCGAGAGTGGTGGGAACCATCGCGCGGCCGGACCCTTCTCCGATCTGTTCAAGCAGAAGGGCGGGGGCGGAGAGGACAACGGTGGCGGCAGCGGCAAGAAGCCCGAGAGCCACCCTCTGAAGGACCTCTGGAAGGGCCGCGGCCGCGGTACCGACGACACCTCTGGGGAGTCCTCCGGTACCCCGCAGAGGGAGAGGCCGGCGAATCAGGACCGGAGCACGACCGAGCCGCAGGGGCCACCGCACGAGGTCACCGCCGAGGTGACCCCTGAGGTCACTCCTGAGGTCACTCCTGAGGTGACCCCTGAGGTGACTCCCGAGGTCACTCCTGAGGTGACCGCTGAGACCACCGGTGAGGAGACCCCGCCCAAGCCGGTCTCCCCGGAGACGAGTCGGATGCTCGACATGCTCGCCGACATCGGCCCCATCTCCAACGGGGACGGGTACTCCGGCCTGCACGTGAACCCGGACGTCGACGTTCAGGGACTGCGCCGGCGTCTGACCCATCAGCTCGCCGAGAACGGGGTGCGGCCGGACGCCGAGGCCCTCGCCAACGCCCTCGATCTCATCGGTAGCGGACGTGCCCGTCCGGACGACGTGTTCACGATCCCCGTCCACGACGCCTCCACCGGCGTCAGCGTCAACGGGAACGGCACCACACCGCCCCCGCGCGGCGAGGTGAGGCTGACCGTCGATCGAGAATGGCGTGACACCACCGGCTCCCCCGATCGGAGGCTCAACGCCGGGAACGCGACCGAGAACCGGGCCAAGGACGTCGGCACCGGTGCCCAACAGGGGCGCAAGAGCTTCAACCCCGGGCTCCCCATCACCGTCATCGGAGAGATCTTCGGCAAGGTGGCCATGGTCGCCCCGAAGTTGAAGACGTCCTTCGCGGTCCGCCAGCGCGGCAACGAGTTCCAGATGAGCGCGGAACGTCGTCACAAGCGCAAGGTCGACGTCGACGGGGACGACCCCTCACGCTTCACCGGTGACATGACCGTCTCGGCGGTCCTGGAGGTCTCTCCACTTCCCTCACCGTCCACGACCACCTCCGATCAGCGGGGGGCCGATGACCGGAGGCAGGGGACGGACGAACAGGAGGGGCCGCCGGCGGGGCCGCCCACCCGGGTCGAGTTCTCCGACCGACTGAACGATGTCGTCGACGTGGTCCTGGCGGGCCATGTGCGCGACGCGGACGCCGACCCGTCCACCACGGAGTCCTCCAACGGCGAGGGGTCCTCCACGGACGCCCAGAGCCCCACCCCCGAACGCCAGAGGCCCCCGGAGCGGTTCCGCACCGATGATGGCACCGGAGCTCCGGTCAAGGCCCCCCGTTTCTCGCGCACCATCGGGATCCTCGACGGCGGTCTTCCCAAGGACCTTCCGATCGACATGCGGACCCTGCGCGACAACCTCGGAAAGGCCGACCAGGGGAAGGTCCTGCGCTTCCCCTACCAGGACGACAAGGGCAACACCCAGTACGTGGAGATCAGCGGCGGCCCGGTCTCCTATGAGCGGGTCGGGCCGGAGATGAAGGACTCCTCCTTCTCCGACACCGACAAGTTCTCCAACAACGCCCAGAACAGCGCGGGGCGCACCAACAAGGAGGACTTCAAGGCGGGGGCCGCCTTCATCGGCACGATCATCCCCGGGGACGGGTCGTCGATCCTTCGAGTGGGGCCCGAGGTGACCGGAGGGGTCAAGGGCACCCAGAAGTACACGCGCGGTGTCGAACACGGCAGTGAGCGCATCTATAGCCCCGGGAGCAAGGGCGACTCAGCCTTCTACCGGGTGAACCGCACCTACACGGTCACGACCACCGAGGATCAGCCCTCCACCACTCGGAACACCACCGGGAACACGAACACCACCGCCGGTGGCTCGGGGAACACGGGCACCACGAGCACCGCTGGGAATACGAACAACACCACCGGGAACACGAACAACACGAACACCACCACCGCCGCCTCGGAGAACACGGGTGGTACGAACGACACCGAGAACGGTGGTGGATCGTCCAAGGACCGACCCACGGTACGGTCGGGCACGTTCGACCTGACCACCCTGGACCAGGTGACGACCGCCGACGCCCTGGCCATGGCCTCGGACAACACGGACCGGAGCACGGAGAACACCCCCGCCGAGCCCACCACACCCGGTCTCAACGGCGAACGCGTGGACAACGTGAGCGAGGCGGTCCCTCTACGGTCCGAATGGAGCGATGGACGCCTGCGCGACTCCAATGGTGAATCGCCCTCGACCGTCGCGGCCAAGAAGATCCACCAGCAGGTCTTCGACGCCCACCCCGAGCTGGTGACCGACCCCTCAGGGGCCAAACCGAAGGGTCGGGGTTTCTGGAGGACGCTGTGGCAGGGGGCCGACCTGCGCGTCGAGAACACGCTGAAGATCTACGAGATGGTCGGCGCGGCGATCGACGAGACCGGCAACCTGATCGGTGACGGTACCCCGATCCACCTGCGCACCGGTGGCCTGGGCAACGCCCTGACGCCCGCCCCCGGAACGTGGCGCTCGCTGGTCGAGAAGATGCCCGGAACGTCGTCGATCAAGAAGGACGACCGGGACGGCGCCGACTTCATCACCCTCCACCTGGAAGGGAAGCTGACCGACGCGCGGTTCGAGGGCTCTCGAAGCGGTGGATCCCTGAGCACCGGTCTCAACGCGTCGACGGCGCAGGCGGCGGGCAAGCAGAACACCACCACCTACAGTGCCGAAGCCACGGCGATGATCCAGACCCGTGTCGGATCGACGGCCGCCGGTCTGCCCAAGGGCATCTTCGAGGTCGGAGGCGGATACTCCTACGAGAACGAGAACGCGACGCCCCTGTCCGGCAACCGCAAGGCCGGGGTCGAGGCCTCCTCCAGCGCCAAGGGGGATCTGGAGACGTGGTCCTACGAGCTCGAACTCAAGATGAGGCTCGGGACCGACTCCGATCTCGTCGACGTGACCCCGGAGAGCTCCGGCACGGATCCGAAGAGGCCTCGGATCCTGTTGGAGGGGCCCAAGACGGTGCCCGTGTCCGGTGAACGCGCCCCGATCACCCCGACGACCGATCGAGACGCGGAGGCGACCCAGGCCCGGGAAGCGGCCCGGGAGGCCCTGGAAACGGCACGCGAGGCCCGCCGACAGACCGAGGAGGCCCGCGCCGAACTGAACCGTCTGAACGATCTCGCCGGCCGGCTCGGAGAGCGGGAGAACGCCCTGACCCAGGCCGAGAAGGAGCTGGAGAGCAGGGAGAAGAAGGCCTCCCAGGACGATGAGAACGCGCGGAACCTGGAGGACACGGCCGCCGAGGCCGAGAAACAGGCCGGCGACCTGAGGACCGAGGCGACCCGGGAACGCGCGGACGCCGCCCAGGATCTGAAGGACGCCGCGGAACGCAGGCGGGAGGCGATCGAGGACGCGTGGGCCTACGTCGACGCGCTTCAGACGGAGACGGACTCCCGTAACCGTCCCGAAGGAGAGGGGACACCGCCTCCGGGGGAACGCCGCACCCCGCCGCCGTTGCCCGACCTCCTCGACACCGGGGTGGACGCGCTCGGCGAGAACCCCGATCGGAACGCCGCCGACCAGGCCTGGAACAGGGCGCTCGACAACTGGAACGCTCTGAACGACGCCGAACGGCAGGCGGCCGACGCGGTCCGGGACGCAGAATCGGCCTACGCCGATGCCACGGGGCCCTCCTCCAAGGAAGGCGACGCGTCCGGCACACCGACGCCACGGCCGACCCCCGAGTCCTCCGAGGTCTACGACGCTCGAACGAAGTCGGAGGAGACGGCACGGGAGACCCGGGACCTCAAGGACAAGGCCGACGCCCAGAGCGAGAAGGCCTCCGGCAAGGAGAACGAGGCGACCGCGAAGGAGGAGGGCGCCGCCGGCGCGCGGAGTGAGGCCGACACCGGACGACAGCGGGCGGACGAATCCGCGGAGGACGCCCGGCAGGCTGCGCGGGACGTCGAGACCGCCCGGAACGACCGGAACGAGTCGGTGGCCGCGCGGGACAGGATCCCCGGGAGCGAGGAACGGCTCACCCGGGCCCGGGAGCAGGAACGGCTCAGGCACGACGAGGCCGCCACTGCGCAGGGACGCGAGAAGGACCACCGGTTCGCTCAAGACCGCGACACCCGTCTGCGTCCGCCGCCGGAGCGGAACGAGGAACGTCAGGACCAGGACCAGAACCGGCCGCACCGCTCTCGGGCCGACCTCGACCTCGACGGTCTGCCGCACGCGCCCAAGCACTCCACGTCGCCCGGGCTCAAGGACCGTATCCACAACGCCGTGAGCTCCGCCCCCGGCTACACCGCCGCCTCGCGTTCCGGTGAGGCGGTCATGGGCCACTGGAACGTCCTCAGTTCGCCCAAGGCACTCGCCGCCCACACGATGGACGTCCACGACGGCGGGCTCCCCCTGAAGGCGCAGTTCGAGGACGGTACGATCCGCCGTTCCAACGTCAACGTCGACATCAGCGCCGAACGCAAGTCGATGCACACCTCCGACGCCGTGCTCGACGGCGGCATCGACCTCACCTACAAGTCCGAGTCCGACCGGATCACCGGTAGCAGCGATAGCTCCGGGCACAACGTCACGGCCGGCCTGAAGGGCGAGGCGGTCCTCAACCAGGGCGACAGCAGGAACAACCGCCTGCGCGGCTCGGCGGGCGCGACGCCCTACGCCTCGAAACAGACGACGACGAAGGGCGACACCAACTCGTTCGGAGGGGAGGACAAGCTCTCCTTCGGCGGTAGCACCGTGAAGGTGACCACCTCCGACGAGTTCCAGGTGCACAGCAAGATCCGCACCCAGTGGAACGCCTTCGTCTCGGTGCCGATCACCTCCACGACGGAGGGGAACGGGTCCACCTCGAAGACCCCGCTCGAGAACGGCGGTGACCGGAACCGGAACGGGGAGAACCGGGAGCGAGCCGAGAACGAAGGGGACGGGGAGAACCGGGATCGGTCCGAGAACACTCAGGACGACGGCACCCGGGAACAGACCCGGGACGACACCGAGTCCGGCACCACCGAGTCGCGCTACCGCGTCCTCGACCTGGCCCAGAAGAACGCTCTGCCCTCCCCGGAGGGGCTCGACGGGGCGTTGGGGAAGGCCCGGGAGATCCCGAAGGACATCACGTTCGTCCCCGGGAACGAGACCTCCGGATACGCCCTCAACGGCATCGACACCAAGGCGGCCGTGGACGGGATCCTCCAACAGGTGAAGGACCAGGGGGTCGAACTCACCGAACAGAGCAAGAGCGACATCCGCGCCGCCCTCTCGGCCGGCTACACACGAGGGGACAACCTCCGGCTCCAGACGGGCGGTCTGGTCCTGCCGGTCAACGTGCGCGAGGGCACGCTCGGCGGGCAGCGCTTCAGCAGTAGCGGCTGGCTGCGCCTGGGGCTGAGCCGGGACGGTGACTCCGACCTCCACTCGGTCGAGGCAGGGCTGTCCTCGGAACGTTCCGTCTCGGAGTCCTCCGAGCACAACGAGTCCAAAGGCAAGCAGAAGAAGAAGGGCGTGACCGCCGGTTTGGACGGGGGATGGAACCCCGTCGCGGCGACCGGAACCGACGACAAGGGCGCCCCCACCTTCCCCAAGGACCGCTACCAGACCAAGACGTTGAGCGCCGGCACCGGTTGGGAGAGCGCGACCACCTCCACGGAGCTGACCTCCGACACCGACACGAAGACGACCTCGCGCACGATCAAGGCCCCCGGGATCACCGCCACCACGCCGATGAAGATCGACTTCACCCTGTCCCTGGACCACTGGTACGGAAGCGGTTCGCGGGGCGCGGCCTTCAGCTCGTCGGTCAACGTGGGCCCGCGCACCGAGGTGTTCCAGACGGGGACCTTCCTCCCCGACCCGCCCAAGGGCCCCTCGGCGTCGACCCCGCCCCCGCAGACCGAGACCCCCCGGGTACCCACGCCGTTCACGCCCACCACGGACGGTGCGAAGGACATCTCCTCCTTCGCCACCGACTGGCGTAACGGGCTGGGCCGTGACCAGACCATCCTGCCCATGGTCGAAGCGGTGGGTCAGGGGCCCATCGCCGACGCGGCGCTGATCGCCGAGGCGAAGGCGATGGGCTGGAACCCGGATGCCTCTCGGCAGAACAACGTGGCCGACGCCGTCGAACACCTCCGCCGGAACGGGGCGGGATCCCGCGGCCCCATGCTCGGGGCCGCCGTGGACGGGCACGTGCTGCGAGGGCTGTTCGGCCACGCGTCCGGGGGCGACGGCGCGACCCTGGTCGGCAAGGACCCGTACGGGCCCTTCGTCGTGCCCGGGCTGGAGACGAAGCTGTTCACCCAGATCGACCCGGACGGCGCCACCATCATCGGGGCCACCGGTGAACTGTCGACCGGGAAGGAGTCCACGGAGGTCCACCGCGACGAGCGTTCCGTGTCCCACTCCGGATCGACCGCCCTCACCCATGGGGCGGACCTCTCGGGCATGAAGGCCGTGGACCAGCCGGTCTCCGACTTCCAGGAGGGGTCGGCCCTCATCGGCGGCGGTACGACCGGTGCCGGCTCCGCCAGTACGGCGGCGGGCGGAGGCAAGCAGTCGGCCTCCACCGTGCACACCGTCGCCGACGCCCCCGTCAAGGGACGCGGATACCTGGTGCGGTTCCCCGTCGACGCCCTGCTCGTCGCCCAGCACACCGGGTCCGACGCCCCGAAGGCCGAGACGACCACGACCACCGTCGACGTCTGGCTGAGCCTGGACCAGGTCAAGGAGCTCGCCGGTGGGGTGAGCGCGGACTCCATCAAGGCGTGGGACGGTGTCGCCGACCGCCAGGACGCTGCGGCCAAATCCGAGAAGGAGCTCAACGGCGCGGTCGACAAGGAACTGGGGCTGGACCGGTCGGAGGAGGATCGGAGGAACGCCCGCAAGGCCATGGACCTGTTGTCCTTCGACCCCTCGCTGAAACCGAGCGCCTGGTCGGATCGCACCTCCAACGGGGTCGAGGCCATCCGCGACTACCTCGGCCTCGGCGCCGAGGGTCCCGGTTGGGATCGTTCGAAGGACCAGGACAAGGAGGCGAACGAGGCGGCGCAGGAGGGGCTGAAGGGGCTCCGAGAAGACCAGGGGACCCCCCACGGTCTCTCCAAGGAGACGGTGGACGCCCTGAGCGGCCTGATCGAGCGCCGCGCCGACCTGCTCTCCAAACTGCGCGAACACCGTGAGACCCTCGACACCTACTTCGAGGCCCTGCGCAAGACCCACCCGGCCTACGCCCCTACGGTCCCTCCGTCCACCCCGACCCTCTCGCCCACGGACACCTCCGGCGGCGTCGACCCGGCGATGCTCCAGCACTTCATGCAGGCCCTCTCCCCGTCCTCATCGAGTTGACGGGCCCACAGACCCTCTCCACACGAGTCGCTTTTCGCGGCCGCCCCCGAAACGCCGGAGCACTTCCGGTTTCCGAAAGGAAGAAACGAAGAATGACCGACAACAACGAGGCACCGCGCGGTCCCCACCGCACGGGGCCCGTGCTGAGCTCGACGGGGGAGGCGCCCTCGGCCAAGGCCAGGGACGCCATCGGGGCCCCGGCCGAGCAAGGCCAAGGCCAGACCGCCCCCTATACCGCACCCACTCCCACCCCCGCCCCGACCGCCTCCGCCGCGAGTGAGACCGCGGTGGACGGGAACGAGCGTGGCCGTCGTGCGCTGCTCTCGGCCCTGACACTGAGAGGCAACGCCGCCAAGGCCGCCGACGGCGCAGAGAAGGCCGAGGAGGACCGCTATCGCCCGGGCCGCCCGGTCCTCGCGGTCGCGGCCATCGCCGGCCTGATGCTGGTGGCCGCCCCGTTCGGGCTGTCCGCCGCCAAGGAACACCAGAACGAGATGCTGCTCCAGGGCGATCTCGCCTCGGGGGCCTTCCCGGAGGCGTCCGGTTCCTCCTCCGCCTCGGGCCTGGCCTCGGACTCGGCCTCCGCCTCGTCCTCGGGCACGGGCGTGCAGGGGTACGTCCCCGAGGTACAGCCGAACAGCCCGGTCCTCCCCGGAGCGGGCGACGAGACCGAGTCCGACCCCTCCTCCGGTGGGGGCGGTGGTGCCGAGGGCTCGAGCGGCGGCGGCCTTCCCGAACGTCCCGTGGACCCCTCGTCCGGAGGCCCCCAGGGTGCTCCTCCGGGCGGAGGCGCCGACGACGATGACGAGGACGGCGCCGGGACCGACGGTCTCGACGGCGAGGGCGGCGGTGTCACCGGCGAACCCCAGGGCGTGACCGTCGAGAAGGGCTCGCTGCTCGACATCCTGCTGAACGAGCGGAACGGTGGGGGCGAGGACTCCGAGAAGTCCGAGAAGCCCGGCTCCGAGAAGACCGACTCCGACGAGGAGACCGAGAAGGAGGACGAGGGCGACGCCGAGGGCGAGGCGCCCGACGGTGTGGTCGCCGAGCCGCTCACCGCGCAGGCCGGATCGAAGACCGAGCCGGGCGCCGAGGGCACCGAGGCCCGGGAGCAGGAGAACGAGAAGGCCGACGAGCAGCAGCGGCGGGAGCCCGAGCCCCCGCAGGAGCCCGAGCCGGAACCCGAGCCTGAGCCGGAACCCGAGCCCGAGCCCGAGCCCGAGTCCTTCTTCGCCGTCTCCGGCCCCGGTTGCAGCAACGAAGGCGCACGCTACCGCGTGCACGGCGATGGCGTCTGGCGCTCGGGCCCCTCGGGCTACACCGAGCGCGGATGTGTCGACGGTTACGATGTCATGTCCGTGAGCGGCGACCCCGACGGTGGCGGGACCTCCGCGGAGTGGACGTTCTGGCCCAACCGACCCGGTTCCACCTGCACGGTCAAGATCCTCGTGCAGAACGGTTCCGAACCGCTCTGGGCCAACGGCGTCCCGATGCACTACGAGCTGTTCGACGGTGACAACACCGACGGCGGTTTCCGTGGCGGCTTCGAGGTCACCAAGCCCGATGGCGGCCGGTACTGGGCGCTGACCGAGTTCCAGCCCGAAGGGAACTCGTTCACGCTGCGCGCACGCAACCGGGGCGCCATCCCCGAGGGAGGCGAGGCCCCGCAGCTGCCCATCTCGGTGGTCGAGACCGAGTGCCGCTGACCGACGAGTAGCCGCCGGTGACCCCTGACCGGCACAGTAGGAAAAGCCCGCGGGCCGCCCCGGCCCGCGGGCACAGAAAGGAAGACGACAGACGATGAACCGTCACGTGCGCGCGGTCGACCCCTCCGGCGGAGCCGAGTTCCGCACCATCGGCGAAGCCCTCGCCGGCGCCGGTGACGGTGCCGTCCTGTCCCTGGCCCCGGGCCGCTATGACGAACAGCTCGTGCTCTCACGCGTGGTGACGCTGATGGCGGCCGACGGCCCCGGGACCGTCGAGATCCTGTGCTCCTCCGGTACCGCCGTCACCTCGGTGGCCGAGGCGGTCAAGCTCACCGGTCTCGTCCTGCGCGGCCGCGACAAGGAGGCCCCGGTGGTCGACGTCGCCGCCGGACAGGTCGAACTGGCCGACTGCGAGGTCGAGGGGTCCGCCTGGGCGGCGGTGCTCGCCCGGGACAGCGGGGCCCTGGCGCTGCGGGGCTGCACGGTGCGCTGCGGCGAGGGCGCCGGCATCGTCGTCACCTCCGAACAGATCAGCGTGATCGAGGACTGCGTGATCGAGGACGTCGGCACCAGCGGCGTCGTCATCAACGACAAGGGCGCCCCCGAGGTCCGTCGGTGCACCATTCGCGACGCCGGAGCCAACGGGATCTACGCGGCCGGCGGAGGCGCCGGACACATCAGCGACTGCACGGTCTCGGGGACCACCAAGGCCGCCGTCGTGATCGACGAGCACGCGGCCACCGGCCTGAGCGGCCTGCGCGTGCACTCGGTCGCCGACGACGGCGTCGTGATCTCCACCCGCTCCTCCGTGACCGTCGAGGACCTCGTCATCGAGAGGCCCGCCGGCCGCGGCCTGGTCCTGCGCGCCGGAACCGACCCGCGTGTGGAGCGGGTCCGCGTCACCGGCAGCGGCGGCACGGGTATCGCGGCCGAGGACAAGGCCCGCGGCCACCTCCGGGAGTGCGAGATCAGGGACGCCGGAGCCGAAGGGGTCGCCGTGACCGGCCGCTCCTCCACCCTCTTCAGCGGTCTGACCGTGCACGGTACGAAGGCCGCCGGAATCCACGTCACCGAGGACTCCACCGCCGAGTTCGACCGCGTCATCGTGGAACGCACCGCCGGCACCGGTGTCGAGATCCTCTCCGGCGCGGCCCCCTTCCTCCGCAACGGCACGGTCACCGGGGCACGTGGCCACGGTGTGCGCTGGGAGGGAGGCGGTGGTCGAGTCGAGGACTTCGAGGTCTCCCGCCCCCGCCGGACCGGCGTGTACGCGGCGGCCGGGGCCCGGGCCTCCCTGAGCGGGGTACGCGTCATCGACGCCAGGGAGAACGGCCTCGCCGCCACCGGAGGCGCCGTGCTCGACCTGCGCGACAGCGAGGCCTCCGAATGCGGCGGAGACGGTGTGGCCGTCCACGCCGAAGGAGAGATCACCGCACTGCGCGTGCGTTCGCACGAGAACACCCGCAACGGCGTCCTGGTGGCGGCCGGCGGCCGAGCCGTGCTGCGCTCCTGCGAACTGGTGGGCAACGGCGGAGACGGAGTGCTCGTCGGCAGCGGCGAGAACGTCGTCCTCGACGGGTGCACGGTGCGCGCCAACACCCGAGCGGGGCTGCGCCAGACCGTCGCCGACGCCGACATCCAGGTGAACGCGCTGACCAGCGAGGGCAACCAGGCCGAGGACCTGTACGGACCGGACGCCGTCCCCGCCGACGCCGTATCGGGCGGGGCCGCCACCGACGACCCCGAGGACGACGAGGAGAAGGGGCCGCTGGCCGAGCTCCAGGCCCTCATCGGTCTGGACAGCGTCAAGGACGAGGTCACCACCCTCATCAACCGGAACAAGATGGCCCGCCACCGCGCCGAGATGGGGCTCCCCTCACCGCCGGTCGCCCGCCACCTGGTCTTCGCGGGCCCCCCGGGCACCGGTAAGACGACCGTGGCCCGCCTCTACGGTCGGGTCCTGGCCGACCTGGACGTCCTGCGCTACGGGCACGTCGTCGAGGCCGCCCGCGCGGACCTGGTCGGTCAGTACGTGGGCGCCACCGCCATCAAGACCACCGAGGTGTTCGAGAAGGCCCGCGGCGGCGTGCTGTTCGTCGACGAGGCCTACACGCTCTCCTCCGAGGACAACGGGGGCTTCGGCCAAGAGGCCATCGACACCCTGGTCAAGCTGATGGAGGACCACCGCGACGAGGTGGTCGTGATCGTCGCCGGATACGCGGCCGAGATGGAGGGGTTCCTCTCCTCGAACCCCGGCCTGGCCTCGCGTTTCGCGCGGACCATCACCTTCCCCAACTACCAGGCCGAGGAACTGGTGAGCATCGTCGAGCGTCTGGGCTCCGTCCACCGGTACACGCTCTCCCCGGACCTGCGCCCGCTGCTGCTCCAGCACTTCGAGGCCCTGCCCAAGGGCCCGGCGTTCGGTAACGGCCGTGAGGCGCGCAAGGTCTTCGAGGAGATGGTGGACCGCCAGGCGCACCGGCTCGGAGAGGACCCGCCCGCCGACCCCGCCGAACTCACCATCCTCACCCCCGACGACCTGGGGGCCGTCGCCGCGCAGGCGTCCGGGCCCGGCGGGGACGACGTCGCGAGCCTGCGCGCCGAACTCGACGCGCTGACCGGCCTGTCCGACGTCAAGTCCACCGTCAACGACCTGGTCAACGTGTTGGTCGCCGCCGAGCGTCGGAGGGCGATCGGGATGCCCGCCCCGACCCTCAGCCACCACCTGGTCTTCGCGGGCCCTCCGGGTACCGGTAAGACCACCGTCGCCCGACTCTACGGTCGACTGCTGCACGCCCTGGGCGTGCTCCCACAGGGGCACGTGGTCGAGGCCGCCCGCGCCGACCTGGTCGGACGCTACATCGGACACACCGCCCAGCTCACCCTGGAGACCTTCGAGAAGGCGCGCGGCGGCGTCCTGTTCATCGACGAGGCGTACACCCTCACCCCGGTCGGGGCCAACGGCGACTTCGGCCAGGAGGCCGTGGACACCCTGGTCAAGTTGATGGAGGACCACCGCGACGAGGTGGTCGTGATCGTCGCCGGGTACAACGCGGAGATGCAACGCTTCCTCGACTCCAACCCGGGACTCGCCTCGCGCTTCTCCCACCACGTCCGGTTCGAGGACTACTCCGACGAGGAACTGGTCTCCATCGTGGGCGGTATGGCCGCGGCCGGCGGGTTCACCGTCCCGGACGAGACCGCCGCCGCGCTGGGCGAGCACTTCGCCGGGGTCCCGCGCACCGAGTCCTTCGGTAACGCCCGGTACGCGCGCCAGGTCCTGGAACGCATGATCACCCGACAGGCGGGCCGGACCATCGCCCTGACCGATCCCACGCGCGAGGACCTGACCCTGCTCACCCCCGCCGACGTGCCCTGACCCTCCCCGACGTCCACCCGCCCCGAGCGGGTGGACGTCACGCCCGGGCGCCGGTCACAGCGCTCACCACCCGGTGAGGAGCAGGTGGTTGACCAGCAGGGCCGTGGCCGCCTGTACGGCGAGCCACACCCTCGCGTGGCGGGCCGGCAGGAGCGCCGCTGCGGGGACGACCCATAGGACGAACGGCAGCCAGATGCGCTCGGTCTCTCCCTTGCTCATCCCGGACAGGGTCGCGGCGGCGATCGCGCAGAGCGCGGCGGCCACCAGCAGGGCCACCGTCGTGGTCTCCCGCGCGGGCCCGTGTCGCAACCCGCGCACGGCGTCCGGAATCCGGGCCAGAGCCCGGCGCGCCCCCACCACCGCCGCCGTCCCGGCCGTCACGCACACGGTGGCCAGGTTCGCCCAGACCCAGTAACCGTAGGGGCGGACCGCCGCCACCCCCTGGTAGTAGCGCTCCACGAGCAGTCGGTACCCCTCCCACCACCAGAAGCCGGCGGCGGTGAAGGCGGCGGCCACCGCGAGGGCGCCCACCAGCGCGTAGGGGAGTGCGCGCGCGTTCCTCGCGCACAGGAGCACGGCCACCGCCAGGACACCGATGAGCACGAGGCCGTACGACAGGTACACCGACCATCCCAGGAGCACCCCTGACGCCAGCGCCGTGGAACGCGGCGCGCGGCCCCCGGGGGAGGCCGCGACGGCGAGCAGGGCCAGTCCCCACGCGGTGACCGCCGCGAAGTAGCCGTCGGCGGAGACCCCCACCCAGACGGCCGCGGGCACCAGCACCAGGAACGGTGCCGCCCGGCGGGCCGACTCCTCCGCTCCGAGCGCGCGCATCGCCACCAGGATCGCCGCCGAGGCGGAGGCACCGACCACGATGCACCAGATCCCGGCCCACGTTCCGCCGCCCAGGCCGATCCGGTCGAGGGCGACGAACGTCAGGACCGCGCCCGGCGGGTGCCCGGCCACGTGGGTGGGCCAGTTGTCCGGCTGCCCCACCAGGATGTGCCGGGTGAACGTGCTCAGGGCGGCTCCGACGTCCTGGAAGCGGTCGACCGAGCTCAAGTACTCGTGGGGGGAGAGGAGACGGTCGGTGATCCCGCGCCGTAGGCCGTCCACCAGGGCGAGGGCGGTGATCCACAGGACGGAGGCGCCCCAGACGGACCACAGCAGGGCACGCCAGGGCAGGGCCCGTGTCACCGCGGGCCCCTGGAGGATCACCACCGCCGCCAGGGCGAGGGCGGGGATCGTGCCGGGGCCCACGTGCGGGAGCCAGGAGGCGTACAGCGGGGGCCAGGCCACGTACAGGACGCCGTGGGCGTTCTGGATACGGGTACCGACCACGGCGGCGGTGGCGAAGAGGAGTACGGCCAGGGCGGCCATGAGCAGGTCGGCGCGGATCGGGGCGCGGTCCTCGTCGGTCCCGCCCCGGACCCTCCTGTGGAGTTCGGGCTGCGTCACGCCGTCACCGTAGGTCAGGCGCGCCCCCGTGGCCGGTCGCGCCGGGGCGTGTCGCGCGGACCGGGGGGAAGCGGGCCGACCGGCGACTCGGGGACACACCGTGGGGGCGACGGTGCGACCCGACCGGAGGAGGGCGTCCTAGCATGACCGCGAGCCGGCCCATCGGACCGAGAGGCGACCGATCGCGTGAACGAGGACGATCAGGACGGGAAGACGCCTCCGGTGCCCGACGGCGCCGCCGGTGGGCCCGGGACACGGGCGTGGGGACCACTGCGAGGCGGGCCGCCCTTCGGACCCGCCCGGCCGGGTTTTTGGCGCAGCCCCGCACGCGGACCCTGGCTGACATCCCTCCTGGGGGCGATCCTGCTCGTCGGCCTCCCGGTCCTGTTCGTCACCGGCCTGCTCTCCTACGCGGCCTACAACCCCGACCTGGCGTCCAACGACAAGACCCCGGACAAGGGCCTGCTCGGCTTCTACCTCTTCCCCTGGCCCACCGACCCCCCGTGGCTCTACCGCCTCACCCAGGGCGTGCACGTCACACTCGGGATCGTGCTGGTCCCCGTGCTCCTGGCCAAGCTGTGGTCGGTCGTACCGCTCCTCTTCCGCCGGCCCGCGGCCGACTCCGTCGCCCGGGCCCTGGAACGCCTGACCGTCCTGTTCCTGGTGGGCGGGGCCCTGTTCGTCTTCGCGACCGGGATCCTCAACATCCAGTTGGAGTACGTCTTCCCCGGCTCCTTCTACCCTCTGCACCTCTACGGCGCCTGGGTGTTCGTCGCGGCCCTGTTCTCCCATGTCGTACTGAAGCTCCCGACCATGGTGCGGGAGCTGCGCGCACGCGGACTCCGCGAGGCCCTGAGCGATCGGGGACGGGACACGGAGCGGGGCGAACTCGTCGCGCCGGATCCGGACCCGGGGGCGGCCTCGCGCCGCACCCTCCTGGGCGCGGTGGGCCTGGGTTCGCTGGCGCTCCTCCTGACGACGGTCGGGCAGAGCCTGGGCGGCTCTCTGAGGCCGACGGCGCTCCTGGCACCGCACGGGCGGTCGGGGGTCGACGGTTTTCCGGTGAACACGACCGCCGCCTACGCGGGTATCACCGAGGCCGATACCGGCCCCGACTGGCGGCTGACCGTGAGCGGGGAGGGCCGGGAGGTCGTGCTCACCCGCCAAGACCTGCTCGACCTGCCCCAACACCGCTCCTCCCTGCCCATCGCCTGCGTGGAGGGATGGTCCACGCGGAACCTCGACTGGGAGGGGGTGCGCCTGGCGGACCTCGCCGACCTGGTCGGGGCCCAGGGGCCGCCGGGGGTCTTCGTGGAGTCGGCGCAGACCTCGGGCTCCTTCGGCAGCGCCTCGCTCCGTGACAACCAGGTCGCGGATCCCCGGTCGCTGCTGGCCCTGCGCGTCAATGGGGCGGATCTGTCGATCGACCACGGCTACCCCGCGCGGGTGATCGTTCCGGCCTGCCCGGGCGTGCACAACACCAAGTGGGTCACCCGACTCGGCTTCGGTGCGGTGTGACGGCTCCGGTGCGTCGCGTGTACGGCGCCTCGCCATGGCACCTGACCCTGATGGTCGGCGTGCTGGCCGTCGTCGCCTACGCGGGCGCGCGGCTGCTCGGAGGCGGTGACCCGTGGGGCATCGCGGTCTGGTTCGTCGGTGCCGCCCTGTTGCACGACCTCGTGTTCGTCCCGGCGTACACACTGACGGGACGTGCCATCCGGTGGGTCGGGCGTCGAGGGAACGCGAGCCTGCCCGACCTCGTACTGGTCCCCTCGGTCGCCTCCGGGCTGCTGCTCCTGGTCTACCTTCCGTCGATCCTCGGGCCCTCCGCCGCCTACGTCTCGAAGACGGGCCTGACCGGGTCGCCGTTCGCCGCACGGTGGCTCCTGGTCGGCGCGGCCCTGTTCGCGGCCTCGGCGGTGGTGGGAGCGGTCAGGTACCGGCGGGCCGGGCGTCGCCGCGGCCCGGCCTGATGGCGGGTTCTCCCGGGCGGGAGACCGCCCGGGAAGGTCCGCACCACGGTCACCGGGGTCGACAGGGGGCGCGCAGGGCCGCGAACCAGCGCCCCCGCGTCCGCCAGGAGTCCGACCACCGCCACCCCGTGTCCTCCGCGTAGGAGCGCAGGGCCGGGAGCCCGAGCCGCGCCCACGTGAAGGGGGCGCCCGGCTCTCCTCGACCATCGGTGACCTGTACGGTCACGTACTCGTGGACGTCTCGGCCGGCGGTCTCGACGATGAGCAGCCCCCGGGGCCGAACGAGCTCCCGCATCCGCGAGAGCAGGGCCGACGGGGTCCCGCCGATCCCGATGTTGCCGTCGATCAACAACGCGGTGTGCCAGCGGCCCTCCTCCGGCAGGGGGGCGAACACCGAGGCGCGCACCGCCCGTCCGCCCGCCTCGACCACGCGCGCCACGGCCACCGGGTTCGTGTCCACACCCAGTGCCCGGTGCCCCCTGGAGGTGAGGGTGAGGACCATCCGGCCGGGACCGCAGCCCACGTCGAGGACGTCGCCCTCGGATCGTTCCAGCACGCTCTCGTCGGCGACGTCGGTGGCTCCGCACCACCGCTCGACCTCCAGCGGGAGCATCCACCCGTCGGTCCTGCGCAGGTACAGGGGGCCGTGGCCGTCGGCGAGCGCCCGGGAGTACGGGTCGCACAGCCACGGAGTCGCCCGCGTGCCCACACCCGTCTCCGGCGCGCTCATGCCCGGGCCCCCTCTCTCCCCGACCCGACGACCCTGCCGAAGCGGCTCCTCGGTACCAGTCGCGCCACGGCGGCCGCGTCCTGTGGGGTGTCCACGTCGCTGAGCACGTCCAGGTCGCCCACCCGCAGCCCGGCCTCCACCAGTCGCGCACGCTGGAGGCTCCCGGTGCGAGACGTGGACATCGGCACGCCGCGCACCAGGTCGGGGTCGGGGGCGGCCATGCCGAGCGCCCAGAACCCGCCGTCCTCGCTCGCGCCGAACCACGCGTCGGCGCGCTCCCAGGCGTCCGGGGCCAAGGCGGGAGCCAGATGTCCAGCGGTGACCTGGGGGGTGTCCATACCGATCAGCAGGGCGGGCCCCGAGCACAGAGAGAACGCGCTCGCGATCCGCTCGTCCAGTCCGCCGCCGGACTGCGGGACCACCTCGAACCCCGAGTCCGGCATCCAGGGTCCCGTCCGCCCCTCCAGGACCAGCAGACGCCGACGCGCCGGAAGCGAGCGCACCGTGTCGAGCGTGTCCGCGAGCGCGGCCTCGGCGATCGTGGCCGCCTCCTCCGGCGAGTACCCCGGCGTCAGCCTCGTCTTGACCCGGCCGGGGACGGGTTCCTTGGCGATCACCAGCAGGGTCGTGGCGCGCGGGTCGGTCCGACAGGGACGGTTCATCGCTTCCCCTCCCTCGCGCGGGCGTGCGCGCCGGTCGGTGGTTCACGCAGTACCGCGGTCATGTCGCGCACGGCGGTCCAGGTCCCGCGCCAGGTCCCGGTCACCTTGGACGCCCCGGACCTCGGCAGGTAGGGGACGTCCACCTCCGCGATGCGCCAGCCCGCGTCGGCGGCCCGCACGACCGTCTCCAAGGGGTAGCCCGAGCGTCGGTCGGTCATCCCCAGCCCCAGCAGCCCCGTTCTGCGGGCGGCCCGCATCGGACCGATGTCACGGACCCGCACCCCCGTTCGGGAGCGCAGCATCCGCGCGACGGCCGCGTTGCCGACCCGCGCGTGCGCCGGCCAGACGCCCCGCCGGGTGGGGCGCCGCCGCCCCATGACCAGGTCCGCCTCCCCTCGTCGCACCCGGTCCACCAGCCTGGGGAGCAGACCCGGATCCAGGGAGGCGTCGCAGTCGCAGAAGCAGACGTACTCGGCGGTGGCTGCCGACAGGCCCGCGTGGCACGCCGCCCCGAAACCCCTCCGGGGCTCGTGGACGACGACGGCCCCCCGACTCTCGGCGACGGCCGCCGAGCCGTCGGTCGAGCCGTTGTCCACGACGATCGCCCGCCAACCCGGCGGAACGCGTTCCATGACCCAGGGGAGCGCTGCGGCCTCGTCCAGGCAGGGAAGCACCACATCGACCGAGAGCGGACCGACCTCGGTCGTGTCCGGGCGTTCCCACGCCTGTTCGTTACCGTGAGGTTCGTTGATCACGCTGATCACGTTACGAAGCGATAAAGGGACTGCCTGTGAAGGCGCTCACGACACGCGGGCGTATCGGTCATCACCCCGCCGGAACGCCACCGCCGACCGATCCACGCAGGTCGGAGCGGGCGAACTCCGCCATCCCCTCGGCGAAGCCGATCCTCGGTCGCCAGGACAGCTCCCGCTTCAAGCGGTCCGAGGACGCGGTGATGTGCCGGACGTCCCCGAGCCGGTACTCGCCGGTGACCACGGGCGCGGGGCCGCCGTGCGCGTCCGCCAGCGCCAGGGCCATCTCCCCGATGGTGTGCGGTGTACCGCTGCCGGTGTTCAACGCGGACAGTCCGCCCTCCTCCCGGTCCGGCAGCGCCTCCAGCGCCGCCACGTTGGCCCGGGCCACGTCCCGCACGTGCACGAAGTCGCGTCGCTGGCGGCCGTCCTCGAACACGCGCGGAGCCTCGCCTCGGGCCAACGCCGACCGGAAGAAGGAGGCCACGCCCGCGTAGGGGGTGTCGCGCGGCATGCCCGGCCCGTAGACGTTGTGATAGCGCAGTGACAGAGCCCGACCACCGATCGCGCGGGCCCAGGAGGCGCACAGGTGCTCCTGCGCCAGTTTCGTCGTGGCGTACACGTTGCGGGGATCGCTCGGCGCGTCCTCCCGCACCAGGCCGGGGAGGAGAGCGGTGCCGCAGCGGGGGCACGGAGGGTCGAAGATCCCGGCCGCGAGGTCCGCCTCCGCCCTCGGCCCGGGCCGGACGTCGCCGTGCTCGGGGCACGTGTACCGGCCCTCCCCGTAGACGACCATGGAGCCGGCCATCACGATGTGGTGGACCCCGGAGCGGGCCATGGCCGCCAGTAGGACCGCCGTCCCCAGGTCGTTGCAGCCCACGTAGTCGGGCGCGTCCAAGAAGTCCGCCGATCCCAGGCCCACCATCGCGGCCTGGTGGCACACCGCGTCCACCCCCCGCAGAGCCCGCTCCACGGCCTCGCCGTCCCGGACGTCGACCACGACGTCGACGGTCTCGCCAGGGTCGTGCTCTCCGTGCGCCAAGGGCAGATAGGCGTCGAGGGTGACCGCCTCGTGCCCGGCCAGGCGGAGCTCCTCCGCCACCCGCGATCCGATGAACCCGGCCCCGCCGGTGACAAGTACGCGCATGGGGTCAACCTACGCCGCGCACACGGTCCGTCACCGGATTCCCCGAAGCCCCGTGTCGCCGTGAGAGGCCCTCGGCCGTCCGTCAGGTGGTGACCGAGGCGTCGATCAGTCGTTGGAGGGTGTCCCGCGTGCCGACCAGGCTCGCTATCCGCTCGTCGTAGTCCACCAGGTGCTCCATCAGCGTGGGTACGGCGCACGGTTCGAGCCGGTCCGGGTCGTTGATGCACTCCAGGAGCTCGCCGATGACGCGGGTCGGCAGCCCGGCGGCCAAGAGCAGACGGACACTGCGGACCTGCTCGACCACCGCCGGGTCGAAGAGCCGATGGCCCCCGGTGGACCGCTCGGCGCGGATGAGCCCCTGGTTCTCGTAGTAGCGGAGCAGGCGGGTGTTCACCCCGGTCAGTTCGGAGAGATCACCGACCCGGAGAAGGTCCATCTCGTCCCGACTTGCACTTGTCACTGGTGTCAACTCCTACAGTCCCCGTATGACGAACTCGATCACGCGAATCAACGACCGTGAGGCCACCGCCCAGGACCTCGCCCCGATGGCCTTCGCAGGCTATGTCCACTTCACCGCCATGCAGGTGCGCGACGGCGCGGTGCGGGGGCTCGACCTCCACCTCGACCGCCTGCGTACGGCCAGCGACCGGCTCTTCGGCCGTCACCTGTCCGACGACACGGTGCTCGGATACCTGCGCTCGGCGGTGGAGAACGCGACACCGGACGCCACGGTGACCGCCTACGTCACGTCGCGCTCCGGGGAGTTCCAGGCGGCCGACCCCGACGCGGGGCTGGACATGCTGGTGAAGGTCACGGACCCGGCGACACCGCCCGAGGGCCCGCTCGCTCTGGACGTGGCCCGACACGAACGGGAGGTTCCCGAGGTCAAGCACGTCGGTGAGATCGCCAAGACCCACTACCTGAGGCTGGCGAACGATCGAGGGTTCGACGACGCCGCCTTCGAGGACCGCCAAGGGCGGCTGAGCGAGGCGACCATCTGGAACCTGGCGTTCTGGGACGGGGAGTCCGTCATCTGGCCCGAGGCGGACATGCTCACCGGGATCACCATGAGGATCCTCGACCGGAGACTCCAGGCCATGGGCGTCCCCCGCCTGCGTCGGGAGGTGCGCAAGGAGGATCTCTCCGCCGAGCTCGCCGCCGTGGTCATGAACTCCTGGAGTCCGGCGATCCCGGTGTCGCGCGTCGGTGACCGGAACCTGTCGGAGGACCCGACCTTCGCGAAGCTCCTGCACGAGGCCTTCGCGTCCGAGTCGCCCGTCCGGTTGTGACGGAGAACGACGGAGGGGCCCACGCCACGTGGGCAGGGCCCCTTCGCGGCCGGGGTACCGCCTCCCCGTTCAGGCCAGATCGGGCTTGCCGAACATCACCGCGTATCCCGAGGGCAGGTGGCTCAGGACCTGGTTCATTTCACCCCCCGACACCGCCTTGGCCACGGTGCTCAGCACCGCCCCGGAATCCCGGCGCGCGGTCAGGGGCAGGGCCCCGGTCTCCTCGGCGACCCGACCGTAGAACTCCTCCACCCCGAACGGCTCGGCCTCCGGCCGGTCCCCGGGGTCGAGCGCCTCGTCCAGCGGCTCCGGGATCTGCGCGGCCAGATGGTCGAGAGTGGAGCCCGGCAGCCGTTCCGCCAGGACCGAGAACACGGCCCGGGTCACCTGTTCGGCCTCGCGTTGATCCTCGTACTCCCCGACATCACGGACCTCGGCCAGGAACTCGTCGCAGCGCATCGTTCCCCCTCGTGCGTGGACTGCGAGTGCCTTCGATGAACACCCTGCCCACGGGCGCCGGGTGAATCACGGCCCCCTGGAAACCGGCTCTCACCAGGCAGGATCGTTTCCCGAAGCCGAGCTCGGGTACATGGGGCGGACACGCCCTCGATATTCGTGAACGGCTACGAACCGGACATCCGGTACGGGGGTCCGGGTCGCGGCCGGTCGGACGCGACACATTCCCGGGAGGGCGTGGACACCGCGGGGTGTGTCGGACCACGCGGAAGGGTGCGGGGAAGGTGGACC
Source organism: Nocardiopsis sp. LDBS1602 (assembly GCF_035818715.1). Classification (NCBI taxonomy): domain Bacteria; kingdom Bacillati; phylum Actinomycetota; class Actinomycetes; order Streptosporangiales; family Nocardiopsidaceae; genus Nocardiopsis; species Nocardiopsis sp. LDBS1602. Next base: position 318,023 of record NZ_JAYLVW010000003.1, read on the forward strand.
AGAACACTCCGAAGACCGGTAAGACCGGAAGCCGGACCAAGAGCGGGGGAACCAGGGGTTCCGCGAAGGAACGCGGGCCGGACCAGAACACGGAGAACCCGGAGAACACACGCCCGGAGAGGCCGGAGAAGGCCCCCGAGCCCGTCGGCGCCTCGGGAGACGGCGGGGAGACCGACGTCCTCCTCGACGTCCCCACCCTGAAGGTCGACGAGATCGAGCTGGAGGTCGAGAACCTGGCGGCCTCCGTCTCTCTCCAGGCCGAAGTGCTGGACCTGCTCAACCTGAAGGTGGGGGCGGACGTGGGACTCGGCCGTGTCCACCTCGGCATCAAGGGGGTCGAGGCCCAGGCGCTGCTGAAGGTCAGGCTCGACAACGTTCGGGAGATCATCGCTCGTGTTCTCCAGACCATCGACGCGAACCCGCAGATCCTGGAGCAGGTGACCCGGGGTGTGGGGGCCGGGATCCAAGAGGTGGCGGGCGGCACGGGCCGCGCCGTCGGGGCCTTGGGCGAGGGTGCCGGGAACGCCGTGGAGGACGTCGGTGAGGGCGCCGGAAGCGCGGTGAAGGAAGTGGGCGAGGGCGCCGGAGGCGCGGTGAAGGACGTCGGCGAAGGCGCGGGCACCGCCGTGAAGGACGTCGGCGAAGGCGCAGGGAGCGCGGTGGAGGACGTCGGAGAGGGTGCCGAGAACGCGGTGAAGGACGTCGGCGAGGGCGCCGGGGACACCGCGAAGAACGCCTCGAAGGCGGCCCGCGGTGTGGCAGAGGAGGCCGGCAAGAACGCCGGGAGCACGGCGAAACGGAAGACCGGACGCTCCGGCGGCAAGAGCGGGAGCGGAAAGTGAACACCCGAAGGCCGTCCGAGTACGACGTCGAGATCGGCGCGTCGCTCTCCGCGGACGAACTGACGTTCCATGAGACATCGAAGGTCGAGTCCCGCTACGGGGGAGAACCGGGGGCCGAGGGCACCGTGAGCGGCGACCGCTCGGGTCTGCCCCGCCCCGTCGAGACCGGCGTGGTCTACGAGGACGTGCGCGTCGACTACCGGCTCGCCTCACGCCTCCGTACGCCCAAGGAGGGCATCGAGGAGGAGTGAGCGGGAACGCTCATTCGCGCGCAGCCGGGCCGGACACGACGAAGGGGCCCCTACCACGTGGGCAGGAACCCCTTCTGACCGGCGGAGGATATGGGATTTGAACCCATGAGGGGGTTGCCCCCCAACCGCATTAGCAGTGCGGCGCCCTAGGCCTCTAGGCGAATCCTCCTGGCTGCGACCAGCCTACAGAGCGGGGGGTCCCTGCGCAAAACGAATCTCGCGCGGCGGCGTGGGCCGGGAGGGGGCGGACCGGACTCGCCCCCTCCCGGCGCAGGTCAGGGCTCGCGTGGGTGGGGGACCGACGGAGCCCGGTAGGCGCTCGCCTGAAGTTCCCACAGTTCCCGGTACAGGCCGTCGCCGGCCATGAGTTCGTCGTGCGTGCCCTGGGCGATCACACGTCCGCGTTCGAGGACGACGATGTGGTCGGCCATGCGCACGGAGGCCAGACGGTGTGTGATCAACACGACGGCGGCGCCGGTACGTCGGGCGTGGTCGTGCACCGAGGCGAAGAAGCCGTGCTCGGCGCGGGCGTCCATGGCGGCGGTGGGTTCGTCGGCGATCAGCAGCGGAACCGCGTCGCCGTCGTCGCCCCGGTAGAAGGAGCGGGCCGCCGCCAGCCTCTGCCACTGGCCGCCGGAGGGTTCGACGCCGTGGAGGAAGCGTTTGTCCAGCAGGGTCTCCCAGCCGTGTTCGAAGCGGGCCACGACACGATCGGCCTGGGCGGCCGTGGCCGCGCGGGTCAGACGTTCGGCGTCGTTCGGGCTGCTCATGACGGTGTTGCCGCGCGCGGTCAGCGGCCAGTGCGTGTGGTCCTGGGCGATCACCGAGATCCGTTCGCGCAGGCTCACCCCGTCCACCTCGGAGAGGTCGGTGTCGTCCCAGAGCACGACGCCCTTCTGCGGCGTGTACAGACCGGACAGCAGTTTGGCGAGGGTGCTCTTGCCCGAGCCGTTCTCGCCGACCAGCGCGATCGTCCGGCCTCGATGGAGGGTGAGCGTCACGTCCTTCAGGGCCGTCCCCTCTCCGGAGGGGTAGCCGAAGGTCACGTCGCGCAGTTCGATCCGTTCGAACCCGGTCGGGGCGGGCTTCAGGCCGGGGCGGGGGAGGAGGGACCGGGCCTGCCGGTGGAAGGCCACGAGATCGGAGAAGTACAGGCCCGACTCGTACACCCGGGTCACGGCGTGCAGGGCGTTGGCCAGCGCTCCCTGGGCGACACGGACGGCCACGACGGCGGTCCCGGCGACCGCGATCGGCACGACCCCCTGGGTCAGGAGGAGGGCGAGGACCGCGAACACGCCGGCCGTCACCAGACCTCCGGCGGCGTCGCCGGCCAGGCGGACCATGGACTGGCGGGTGGCCAGGCCCAGGTGGACGTCCAGCTCCCGGCGGGCCACCCGGTCGAACTCGGTGAGCAGACGGCGCTCCATGGTGAAGGACCGGACCTCGGCGGCGCTGTCCCGGGAGGTCATGAGCTGTTCGAGCATGTACTTGCGGCGGTGGCCCTCCGTGAACGCCAGGAGCATCCGGTACCTCATGCGAGCGGAGGCGGAGGCGCCCCACCACTGGGGGACCATCGCCAGGAGGAGCAGCGGGACGAGGACGGGGTGCAGGGCGCTCAGCACCCCGGCCGCGGCGACGATGCCGACCAGTCCGGTGAGCACGTCGGCGCTCTGGCGGACCAGGGCGCCGGCCTCGTCACAGCCGCGGGTGCGGGAGCGGAACAGGTGATCGTGGAAGTCGCTGTCGTCGAAGGAGCGCAGCTCCACGGCGGTGGCGTCGCGCAGCAGGCGCCGTTCGGCGGTCAGCACGACCTTGGGCTCCAGTCGGGCCTGGGCACGTCCGGCCAGGGCGCCGCAGCCTCCCCGCGCGACCAGGGCCGCGAGCAACAGGAGTAGGGAGGGCAGGGCCGAGGCCATCCGCTCCGGGGTGGGGACCTCGGCGAAGAGTTCGGTGAGCACCGCCGTGGTGGCGACCAGCGCCCAGGCGGTGGCGGCGCCGGATCCGAGGTTGAACAGGACGGTCGCGACGACGTCGCCGGGGCCGCTCCGCCAGGCCAGGGTGGTGGCCCGGCCGAGGAGCGAGGGCATGTGACGGGCGATCCGGATCCAGGAGGAGTCGAGCATCGTGGAGCCGTGCCGGTTCCACTGGGGCGGGGCGAGTTCGGGCAGGTCGAGGCCGTCGTCCGGGGCGGGTTCCTTGACGGCGTGGCGGGTGCGCACGGGGGTTCCTCCTGGAGCTCGGCGGATCGGAAGGGCCGATGATGACCGGGAGGGGTGTCGTTCGAAAGGGCGCCGGAGGGTTGCGGGCGGTCCGGATCGCACTCCAGTTCGATGCGGTCGCCCTGCCCTGGGAGGGTCGTGGGAGATGTCGGTGGGGAATCCGGTGGGATAGTCGCGATCCGATTCCCCGTGCGAATCGGTCCCGCGCGAAGTGCGCGGTGGGGCGCCGATGGCCGGTGGTCCGGTGTCCGCGGCGCGTCGGCGTCCTCGAAACGGGGAGGGGGCCTGGTGGCCGGGTCGGTCAGCCGGTGGTGCGTTCGATGATGAGGTCGGCGTCGCGGCGCAGTTTCTCGACGGAGCGGGACAGGGTGCTCTTCACGGTCCCGATGGTCACGCCGAGGCGTTCGGCGATCTGCGCCTCGGTGAGGTCCTCGTAGTAGCGCAGGATCACCGTCGTGCGCTGACGGTCGGGCAGGCGGTCGATGGCCCGCGTCACGACGTCGGCCAGATCGCTGCGCCAGGTGGGGTCGTCCACGCGCTGCTCGGGGATCTCGTCGGTGGGGTAGACGTCGAGTCGGGCGCGGCGCCATTCGGAGATCTGGGTGTTGACCATGGCTCGACGGACGTAGCCGTCGCGCGCCCGGGGGTTGGCGATGCGGCCCCAGGCGAGGAAGGTCTTGACCAGCGCCGCCTGGAGGAGGTCCTCGGCGTCGGCGTGGCTGTTGGTGAGGGATCGGGCCATGCGCAGCAGCGCGGGGCCGCGCTCGGCCACGTAGCGGCCGAACTCCTCGGAGTTGGGGGTACGGGTGGTTCCCGTCACGCCGACCACCGACCTTCACAGGTCGCGCCGACTCCCGTCACGCGACATCGTCGTGTTCCCTGCGGCCTCGGTCGCCGCCCTTGATTCTCACTGTCACACAGCGAACGCAAACGTCCGGGCACCTGGCGACCACGTGCCGACAAACCGCGCGAACGCGTTGGACACTCTCCTAAGCGACATCCTTCGCGAAGTCTCTTCGGTCGGTGCGCGATGCTCATGTCGTCACCGAGAGTGGTGGCGATGTGGGGAAAAGGGCGCGATCATGCAATACCCGGGAAATGTCACCGGCACGAACCGTGTCGTCACGGCGTGTGAGCGAGTGTTCGTGAAATCGAGGGTCACAATGGGCACTGATGGACGAGTCGGGCGACAGGGGGCGCGAAGGACATGTCAGTGATGACGGACAGTGGTCGGGAACGCCGTCGGTTCACGTCGACGGTGCTCGGAGCCGCGGCCGCACCCGAACCCACCCCGATCCACCAACGCGTCGTACGCGGCGTGGTCGTGGACGCGACCCGGTACATGTTCTGCCTGGCCACCCCGCGAGGGGAGGAACGCTTCCTCTACGAGAACAGCACCACCTTCTGGCGGGGCGGAGAGATCCTCGCCACCGAACTGCGCCCCGGCGACGACGTTGTGGTCCGGTGCTCGCAGGACGGCCGCCTGATCGCCGAACGGGTCTGGGCGCGGGTGGCCCGCGCCACCGGGGTGATCGTGGAACGGGAGGGGGACACGCTCACCCTCGATCCCGGCCATGGCCGCCCTCGGGCCACCGTGGTCCTGCCCTACCGGACCTCGGGGCGGATCACGGTCCGTCACCCCAGGCTGGAGCCGGGGTACCTGTTCGACGCGGTCGGTATCTGGGAGGACGGCGCCGTGTGGGCGGCCCGCCCGGCCACCACCCAGCCGCCCCACCCGCTGGACGCCTCTCCACGTAGACCGCCGGTCCGCGAGTACTCCACGACGGTCGAGGGGATCGTGAGCTGGTACGACCCGGCCCGGGGCCGCTCGTCCCACCTGGACCCCCGGGCCCAGGCACCGGGCGCCGCCTACCCCGCACTGGACCGGTCGGGGCACGAGGGCCGATGCGACCGGAGGACCTCGTGTCTGCCGTTGCCGCTGCTGTCGACGGGGGCCACGCTCAGCCTGCGCAACGACTGCACCCGGGACACGGCGGTCGTGCCCGTCATCGACTGCGCCGCCTCCGACAGCTGGTTCTGCGACCTGTGCCCGGCCTGCGGGACCCGGGCGGCGGGGCGGATCGCCTCTCTCACCATGACCTCCTTCGTCGCCCTGGGCGGCCTGTTGGAGGTCGGCTGCTTCAACGCGACCATGACCGTCGCGAACCAGGAGGGATGATCGATGTTCCCGGAGATCCTCGAAGCGATCAGAGAGGTGCAGGCGCCCCTGTTGGCGGCGCTGCTCCTGCTCGGCGCGGCGGCCAAGGCCTCTCCGCGTTCCGCGGGCACGGGGGCCGCGCTCCTGGTTCCACAGCGACTGCGCCGTCCCGTCACCCTCGCCACCTGTCTGGCGGAGGTGGGACTCGCGGTCGGTCTGTTGACCCTGACCGGGCCGGCGGCCGACGTGGTCCGCTGCCTCACCGTGCTGCTCTTCGCCGTGTCCGTCGGGGTTCTGCTCGTGGTCCGGCGGCGCGACCCGGAGGCCGGTTGCGGCTGCTTCGGCGGGCTGAGCCGCGAACCGATCGGGTGGCGGACGCTCTCCCGGGCGTCCCTGCTCGCGGTGGCCGCGGCGACCACGATCGGTCTCGGTCCCAACGGATGGACGTCGGCCTCGGAACCCACCGTGACCCACGGGATCGTCCTCGGGGTGGAGCTGCTCTTGCTGGGGCTGCTCAGCCCCGAGCTGCGCGAGGTGTTCTCGCGCGCGACCACCGGCGAGCCGTGCGCACTGCGGGAGGGGTCTCCACGTCGCTCCCTGAGGCGTCTGCGCCGTAGCGACGTCTGGCGGACCAACGCCAAGGTGATGCTGGCCGACGAGCCGGAGGACACCTGGCGTCACGGCTGTTGGCGATTCCTGCGCTACGACGGGATGCGTCATGGGCGTCGGGTGGACGTCGTCTACGCGGTCCGTATCGGCGGACCGCGCCGGACCGGCGTGCGCGCGGCCCTGGTGGACCGTGAGAGCGGCGCGGTGATCGCCACCTTCGGAGCGGTCACGACCCTCGACCTCCAGGGGCCGCCGCGCAGGCTGCCCAAGCCGCGTCAGGCGGCCAAGAGGGACGAGGCCGAGGGGCGTGGCGGACCCAAGCCCGGAACCCTGGCGGAGGAGCCTCCGGGCGAGGCCGGTCGCGGCATGCCGGGCGGCCCCTCGAAGGAGATCCAGGGCGCCGGGGCCTGAGCGGGGGCGGGGCCCGCCCTCGGCGGTGCCTCACCCCAGCATCTGCTCCTGTCGGTCGATGGCGGCCTCGCTGAAGTCCATGAGCATCCGCTCGTACTCGGCGGGGTCGCCCTGTCCCATGATCGAGACCGTGCCGAGCAGACCACCATTGCGGTACATGACGGTGTACATGTGGTTCTCCCCGCTGTCGTCGGTCACCTGGACGGTGAAGGCCCGAGAGCCGTCGCCCACCTCGGGCAGGTCCAGGTCGGCGACCCCGTAATCGGAGCTGGTGCCGTCCTCGTAGGTGGCGGTGTACTCCGAGCAGCTCTCCGGGGGCTCGGTGGCGAGCGCCTCGGTCGCGGCCCCCTCGTCCAGCTGGACGAGGATGTGCGAGATCGTGCCGGGTTCCCACTCGTAGGCGGCCACGGAGGCGGGCGCCTCGCGCACCGCGTCCAACTCCCCCCACCGGTTGGCGGCGTCCAGGCATTCGGGCTTGTCCAGCACCGTCGCGGCCCGGACCTCCTCGGAGTACTGGACTGTGACAAGGTCGGAGTAGGTGCCGCTCTCGCTGCCCTCGGGCATCGGGGTCGCGTCCCTGACGTTCAACGGCTGGGCCTCGTGCAGTGCCGAGGCGGCCTCCGTGTCGGGGCCGTCGTTCTGTTCCTGTTCCGGACCGCCGCAGGCGGCCAGGAGGACCGCCAGGGGGACGGCCGCGGCCACGGCTCGCGTGGTGGGGGCGGTGCGGGACATAGGCATGGTGATATCTCCTGGTTCGTGCGATATTTCCACTTGGAGCGGTGACCGACCCGGACCTGTCATAGCTGAGAGTGTCGCGGGGCTAGCACAAAGTATTGAGGAAGGACAATGGTGTCGGAGTCGAAATCGCCATATCTGCGGGCGGTACTGGAGTCCATCCCTCCCTACCGGGCGGGGATCAAGATCGTCGGGCCCGACGGTCGTTCCATCAAGCTGTCCTCCAACGAGAGCCCCTACGGTCCGCTCCCGTCCGTCCGTGAGGCCATCGCCGAGGCGGCGGCCGACCTGAACCGTTACCCGGACCCGGCCGCCGAGGCCCTCGTCACCCGCCTCGCCGAACGTCTGGGCGTGCCCGAGGACCACGTCGCCCTCGGCGCCGGCTCCGTCGGCATGCTCCAGCAGCTCCTGGAGGCCGTCGGCGAGCCGGGAACCGAGGTCGTCTACGCCTGGCGCTCCTTCGAGGCCTACCCCCTGCTGGTCGAACTGGCCGGGGTCTCCTCGGTCAAGGTGCCGCTCAAGGAGGAGGGGCACGACCTGGAGGCCATGCTGGAGGCGATCAACGCCAACACGCGCATGGTGCTGATCTGCAACCCGAACAACCCGACCGGAACCACCGTGCGCGAGGCGGAGCTCGTCGACTTCCTCGACCGGGTCCCCGACCACGTCCTGGTGATCCTGGACGAGGCCTACCGCGAGTACGTGCGCGACCCGGAGGTCCCCGACGGGATCTCCCTGTACCGGGACCGGCCCAACGTCGCCGTCCTGCGCACCTTCTCCAAGGCCTACGGGTTGGCCGCCGTGCGTCTGGGCTTCCTCGTCGGGCACCCGCAGGTGACCGGCGCGGTCCGCAAGACCCTCGTGCCCTTCGCGATCAACCACCTGGCCCAGGCGGCCGGGATCGCCTCCCTGAACGCCGAGGAGGAACTCCTGGAGCGCGTGGAGGCCACCGTCGCGGAGCGCGAGCGCGTCCGTGGCGCCCTTCTGGACGCCGGCTGGACGGTTCCCCCCACCGAGGGCAACTTCGTGTGGCTGCGTCTGGGAGAGCGGACCCTGGACTTCGCCGCGGCCTGCGCCGAGGTGGGTGTCGCGGTTCGCCCCTTCCAGGGGGAGGGCGCCCGCGTCACCATCGCCTCACCCGAGGAGAACGACGCCTTCCTCGCGGTCGCGACCGTCTTCCCCGGCCGTCGCTGACCCCTCGAAGGATCTCGTCACGGGCGCCGAGGACCGACCGGTTCCGGCGCCCGTCGCGCACGACCCAGATCACGGGCCAGGTGCGAGCGGCGCAGCCGTCGCGTCCGCATGAGCCTGCTCAGGTCGGCACGGTTGTCGTAGGACAACTGGACGTGGAAGTAGTTCACCTGCTCCAGGACGGCGAGCACCCACAGGACGATCCCGAGGAGCACCTCGGTCCACCAGGAGACCCCGCCCAGGAGCGTCCATCCGATGTAGGCGCCCGAGACGAGCAGCAGGATCGGGTTGACCACGCGCAGAACCCCGAACACGGCCATCCCGGCGGGGAGCCGCTCGCCCCGGTCCAGCTGCCGCAACTTCAGGTACCAGTAGGCCGAACCCTGGATCAACAACACCGAGCACACGGCGAAACCCGCCAGGTTGGCACCGGTGGTCGGTGTTCCCAGCAGGCCGAAGAACAGCAGCGCGAACCAGAAGACGTTGGCGGTCTCCAGAATCGCGAGCGTGGTGAGCCGTCGTCGCGTCATGGAGGCGATTCTTTCCGACGGCCCGAGGACGCGCGAAGGGCGGCCCCCGATGGGGACCGCCCTTCCACGTGGTCGACCGGTTACTTGCCGGCCGCGTCCTTGTCCAACTTCTCCACGATCAGCCGGTAGAGCTGCCGCGGGCGTCCCGGCTGGAGGGTGCGGTTGGGCGGCAGCGGCCAGGCCAACCCCTCCTCCACCAGGGTGCGCAGCAGCCGTCGGGCCGTCCGGGAGGTGACCCCGAGCATGCGCCCGGCGTTCTCCGCGTCGACGACCAGAGGACCGTCCTCCTCCGCGATCTTCTCCGAGAGACGGATGAGGGTCTCGCGTCCCTTGGTGCGCAGGGGCTCGGAGGACTGCCGTGCGGGCGCGCGCTGGGCGGGGACCAGGGAACGACCCTCACGGTCCACCGCGAAGCTCTGTCGCGAGGCCTGGGCGCGGTTCAGGGCCGCGCGAGCGTGCGACTCCGCGTCCTGGGTGGTGCGTCCCATGCCGATGCCGACCTCGATCGCGATCCCGAGCTCCGCCTTGATCCGCTCCACGAACGGCGGCTGCCGGAACCCCTCGGTCGCGGTGACGAGGGAACCGCGGGTGGCCGTGATCATGAACGAGTGGTCGTCCAGGCGGTGCGCGGTCGCGTTGATCCGGTGCGCCTCCTGGAGCAGCAGACGGTGCAGGGACAGTCGCAGCTCCTCACGCCAGTAACGGGGCGTGGAGCGGCGAGAGGAGTCGCGCAGGGTGGGCACGTCGACCACGACGACGCCCAGCTGGGCCTCCTCCAGGCGGTGGTGGGCACCCAGCAGACCGGCGGTCTGTAGAGCGCTGCGCACCCCCGCGTTGGTGGGGCGCAGCCGGATCACCGGCACCCCGATCGCCTCCAGGCGCTCGGCGACACCGCGGACGCAGGTGATCGCCATCCTGGTGGCCTTGCGCCGCCACAACCCCTCGTGGAACGAGGTGAGCTGAGCGGTGTTGGTCAGCTCCTCGTGCACGTGGATACCGTCCACCGGCAGGTCGACCTCGGAGTAGGCCTCCACCACGTCGGCCCTGCCGAGCACGTCCAGACTCGCTCTGGTGGGGTCGTAGCGATCGTCGAGGGTCGCTCGGAGCAGGGCCTCGTGCAGGCTCGCCCCGCCGAGCGGCACGAAGGTCGCGGGCATGGTCAACACGCCCGCCTTCCGTGCGAACTCGTAGGGGACAGGGCTGGCGAACAGATAGGCATCGATCGCCGAACCCAGCCTGACGACCTTGTCCGTCGCCTCTTGCTCATCTCGGTACGCGGCGGCGATGAGTCTGGCGTTGAGAGGTCCTGTTGACCCAGGACCCATGAGCATGACCCGTTCGACCACCTCATGGGGTCCTATGACGCCGATCGTCAAATCGCCAGTACGCTGGGCACTCACCTCGGGTTGCTCCCCGCTACCATTCCACGCTCTTCACTATGTGCGCCCACTGGTTTCCCGACCCGATCTCTGTCACGGCATGATTGCCGAGATCGTACCCATTGTGCGGGGCCAAAGAAGATCGTTTTCCATATCAACGCCGAAAGCCCGGGTGGGAGGAGGCCTCCCACCCCGGCTTGAACTGCGCTTACGACAGCTACGAGACGGTGACGCGCTCCACGTCGCCGCCTAGCGTGGCGAGACGCTGCGCGAACTGGGCGTGACCGCGGTCCACCAGATAACCAGGCGCAACGATTGTCTCACCTTCGGCGACCAGTCCGGCGAGCACCAGGGCGGCACCGGTACGGAGGTCGTGGGCGATCACCTCGGCGCCGCGCAGGTTCGTGGAACCGTGCACGATGGCGCGGGTGCCCTCGACCTCGATCTTGGCGCCCATCTTGTTGAGCTCGTCGGCCAGCGCGAAGCGGCCGTCGTAGATGGCCTCGTGGATGTAGCTCTCACCCTCGGCCAGGGTGGCCAGGGCCATCAGCGGAGACTGAAGGTCGGTGGCGAAGCCCGGGAAGGGCGAGGTGACCGCGTTGATCGGCCGCAGCGGCACGGACGGGTCCCGCTGGACGTGCAGGACGGCGCCCTCCTGCGAGAAGCCGACGCCCATCTGCTCCAGTTTCCAGCGGGCGACACCCAGGTGGTCCAGGTTGGCGCCGACCAGGCTGACCTCGCCACCGGTCGCGGCGACGGTCATCGCGAACACACCGGCGTCGATGCGGTCCGACATGATCGTGTGCTCGACCGCGGTGAGCTCTTCGACGCCCTCGACGGTGATCAGACCGGTGCCGCCACCGCTGATCTTCGCGCCCATGGCGCTGAGGAACGCGATGACGTCGAGGACCTCGGGCTCCAGGGCCGCGTGCTCGATCACGGTGGTGCCGGGCGCGAGCACGGCGGCCATGATGAGGTTCTCGGTGCCCGTGTGGGAGGGCGTGTCCAGGTACAGCCGACCGCCGCGGAGCCTGCTCGCCTCCACGTTGATGTGGTTGCGCTCGGGGTCCTCGGTCACCTCGGCGCCCAGACGGGCGAAGCCGCGGTAGTGGAAGTCCAGGTTCCGGCTGCCCAGGTTGCATCCGCCGACGCCCTCGATGCGCGCACGGCCGGTGCGGTGCATCAGGGCCGGAACGAAGAGCACGGAGCCGCGGAAGCGGGCCGCGATCTCGGCGGGCAGAACCGCGAGTTCGGGGTCGTTGAGGCCGGAGGCGTCGATGACGACGGTGCGTTCCGCTTCGTGGAAGGCGACCTTGGCGCCCACGTGTTCGGCGAGCTCGAGTGCGCGGTAGACGTCCTCGATGACCGGAACGTTCCGCAGCACAGTACGGCCCTTGGCCGCCAGCAGGGCGGCCCCGATCATCGGCAGGACGGCGTTCTTCGCGCCTTGGATGAACGCCGTTCCACTGAGGGGGCGTCCGCCGCGGACGCGGTAACGAACCTCCTGGCCCATGCTCATGTGCTCCTTTGTGAGGCAGATGTGAAAAAAGGTCACCCTCGTCGGGTTTCGCCTATGTGAGGTTGAGACGCGGGTTTCCCCTGGAACGTTGCGACCATCTTGCGTGTGACCTGCGCGGCCATTGAACCGTTCGGTTCGCGAAGACTCTATAGCAACCGCCGGCGCATACCGGCCCAGAACGTGGTATACCCGCAGATCGCGGATAGAGTCCCGCCAAACGACCAAAGTGGCGTTACGCCTGAGGGAGAGACCAAGGGTCGCGCGTATGGCTGACCGTTACTCCGGCATTGCGCACGACTCCACCACCATACGCGCTTTCGCGGCCCATTCGGTGACCGCGTGCGCTGAATCACTCGCGCGCCGCGTGTCAGAGCACCGGCTTTGTCCCGGTCAAGCGCTCATGGATCTCTTTGTAGCGGGACAGAGTGCGCTCCACCACGTCGTCCGGAAGTTCCGGCGGAGGGGTCTCCGAAGCCCGGTCCCAACCGGAATCGCCCGAGGTCAGCCAGTCGCGCAGTACCTGCTTGTCGAACGAGGGCTGAGCGTGTCCGGGGCTCCACTCGTCGGCCGGCCAGTAACGCGACGAGTCCGGGGTGAACACCTCGTCGGCCAGGACCAGCGCGCCGGAGGAATCCCGTCCGAACTCGAACTTGGTGTCGGCGAGGATCACCCCTCGCTCCCGGGCGACGTCCCGACCGCGCCCGTAGACACGCAGGGTGATCTCGCGCAGCTCCGTGGCGAGCCTCTCACCGTGCTCGGCCGCCACGACGTCGAAGGAGACGTTCTCGTCGTGATCGCCGACCGCCGCCTTGACCGCCGGGGTGAAGATCGGCTCGGGCAGCTCCGAACCGTCGGTCAGCCCCTCGGGGAGCGGAACCCCGCAGACCGTGCGGTCGACCGAGTACTCGGCGAGTCCGGAACCGGCGAGGTAGCCGCGGGCCACGCACTCCACGGGGACCATGTCCAGCCGCTCGCAGACGAGCGTACGGCCGGCCCAGTCGGCCGGGGCGCCCTCGGGCGGCGTGTCCGAGACCACGTGGTTCGGGACCAGATCGCCCAGACGCTCGAACCACCACAGGGACAGTTGGGTGAGCAGACGCCCCTTACCGGGGATCTCCGTGGGCAGGACCCAGTCGAAGGCCGAGATACGATCGCTGGCCACCATGACCAGGTCGCCGGAGGCGGTCGCGTACAGGTCGCGCACCTTACCGGTGTGCAGGTGGGTCAGTCCGGGCACCTGGACGGGCTCGGGCACGGTGACGAAACCGCTCATGATGTTCCTTCCGGCTTTCTGCCTGGAAGGAGGACCCGGCCCCATGGGTCGACGAGGCCGGGCCCTCCCTGTCGGAGTCGACGAGTCAGAGCTCGGCGGCGGCGCGTTCGGCGATGTCGGTGCGGTGGAAGGAACCGCGCAGGTCCAGCTTCCCGACCGCCTCGTAGGCGCGCTCGCGGGCCTGACGCAGGTCCGCTCCCGTACCCACCACGCTCAGCACGCGGCCGCCGTTGGACTTGACCTCGCGTGCCCCGTCCCAGGCGGTGCCCGCGTGCAGCACGTAGGCGCCCTCCATGGACCCGGCGGCGTCCAGCCCGCCGATGAGGTCGCCCTTGGTCGGGTCACCGGGGTAGTTCTCGGCCGCGACCACGACGGTCACCGCCGCGCCCTTCTTCCACTGGAGCGAGCCGATCGCGCCCAGCCCGCCGGTGTCGGTGGCCTGGAGGACCGCGCCGATCGGGGTGGCCAGACGGTCCAGCACGACCTGGGTCTCCGGGTCGCCGAACCGAGCGTTGAACTCCACCACGCGCGGCCCCTGGGAGGTCAGCGCCAGACCCACGTAGAGCAGGCCCTGGTAGCGGAGCCCACGACGGTTCATCTCCGAGACGGTCGGTCGCACGACGGTCTCCATGACCTCGTCGACCAGACCCGGAGGGGCCCAGGGCAGCGGGGCGTAGGCGCCCATGCCCCCGGTGTTGGGGCCCTGGTCGCCGTCGTAGGCGCGCTTGAAGTCCTGCGCGGGCAGCAGCGGCAGCGCGTGGGCGCCGTCGGTGAGCACGAACAGCGACACCTCGGGGCCGTCCAGGTACTCCTCGATGACGACACGGCCGCACTCGCGGGCGTGCCTCTCGGCCGCGCCGCGGTCCTCGGTCACCACGACGCCCTTACCGGCGGCCAGTCCGTCGTCCTTGACCACGTACGGGGCGCCGAACTCGTTCAGGGCGTCGGAGACCTGACCCGGCGTGCGGCACACGCGGGCCTTGGCGGTGGGGACCCCGGCCGCCTCCATGATCTCCTTGGCGAAGGCCTTGGAGCCCTCCAGACGGGCGGCCTCACGGTCCGGGCCGAACACCGGGATGCCCCGGTCGCGCAGGGCGTCGGCCACGCCCGCCACCAGCGGGGCCTCCGGACCGATCACCACCAGCTCGGCGCGGATGCGCGCGGCCAGCTCGGTCACGGCCAACCCGTCCGTCACGTTCAGGACGTGGTTCTCCGCGATCTCCGAGATGCCCGGGTTACCGGGGGCACAGTGGATGTCGGTGACGCCCGGATCCAGGGACAGGGCGCGGACGAGTGCGTGTTCGCGGCCTCCGCCGCCGAGAACGAGGGCTTTCACTGAAGGGGGCCTCTTCTTCTGTCTGGAGGGACGGTGGTCGCCGGGTCAGACCAGGGGACGCAGTTCGAGGGTCTCTTCACGGCCCGGTCCGACGCCGATGGCGGAGATCGGGGCGCCCGCCATCTCCTCCAGAGTACGCACGTAGGCCCGCGCGTTCTCGGGGAGATCGTCGAATTCCCGGACACCGGTGATGTCCTCGGTCCAACCGTCGAAGTACTCGTAGATCGGGGTGGCGTGGTGGAAGTCGGTCTGCGTCATCGGGATCTCGTCGTGACGCACGCCGTCGACGTCGTAGGCCACGCACACGGGGATCCGCTCCAGGCCGGTGAGCACGTCGAGCTTGGTCAGGAAGAAGTCCGTGACGCCGTTGACCCGGGTGGCGTAGCGGGCGATCGGGGCGTCGAACCAGCCGCAGCGGCGGTCGCGACCGGTGGTCACGCCGTACTCGCCGCCCTGGGTGCGCAGCCACTGGCCCTGCTCGTCGAGGAGCTCGGTGGGGAAGGGGCCCGAACCCACACGCGTGGTGTAGGCCTTCAGGATGCCCACGACCTTGGAGATGCGGTTGGGGCCGATGCCCGCGCCCGCGGCGGCGCCGCCGGCGGTGGGGGAGGAGGAGGTGACGAACGGGTAGGTGCCGTGGTCGATGTCCAGGAGCGTGCCCTGCGACCCCTCCAGGTAGAGGGTCTTGCCCTCGTCCAGCGCCTTGTTGAGGATCAGGGAGGTGTCCGCGACGTAGGGGCGGAGCTGCTCGGCGTAGCCCAGGTACTCCTCGATGATGGGCCCGGCCTCCAGGGCGCGCCGGTTGTACACCTTGGTGAGGAGCTGGTTCTTGTCGTGCAGCGCCAACTCGATCTTCTTGGTGAGGATCTTGGCGTCGAACATGTCCTGAACGCGCACGCCCTGGCGGGAGACCTTGTCGGCGTAGGCCGGGCCGATGCCGCGACCGGTGGTGCCGATCTTGCCCTTGCCGAGGAAGCGTTCGCTGACCTTGTCCAGGGCCCGGTGGTAGGGCATGATCAGGTGCGCGTTGGCGGAGACCAGCAGACGCGAGGTGTCCACACCCCGGTCCTGAAGCCCGCGCAGCTCCTCGAACAGCACCCCCGGGTCGATGACGACGCCGTTGGCGATGACCGGAACGACGTTCGGGGAGAGGATGCCGGAGGGCAGCAGATGCAGGGCGTACTTCTGGTCTCCGATGACCACCGTGTGGCCGGCGTTGTTGCCGCCCTGGTAGCGGACCACGTAGTCCACCTGTTCACCGACCAGGTCGGTCGCCTTGCCCTTGCCCTCGTCGCCCCACTGGGCACCCACGAGCGTGATCGCCGGCATTGGTCTCTACCTCTTCGCTCGACACCTGAACAGGGCTTTTCCCACCCCGGACATGGATCAACCCCTGGCGCAAGGCAGCGACAGGGGCCGTTGCGTATTGAGCGTACACGACCTGCGCATCTCGGTTGAGAGCGGCCGTGGGGTGCCCGTGTCACACCGTGCCGGGCGTTCCCGGAACGCCCGGCACGCGAGGATCGGAGCGGATCAGCCGTTGAGGGCCCGATCGGCCTCGGCGCTGGACTCACGCAGGAAGGTCGAGCAGCGCTCGGCCTCCTCGGTGTCGCCGATGGCCTCGGAGGCCTTGCCCAGGTAGTGCAGGGCGCGCAGGAAGCCCCGGTTGGGCTCGTGCTCCCACGGGATCGGGCCGTGGCCCTTCCAGCCCGAGCGACGCAGCTGGTCCAGGCCCCGGTGGTACCCGGTGCGGGCGTAGGCGTAGGCGGCGACCGGCCGGCCGTCGGCCAGGGCGAGTTCGGCCAGACGGGCCCACGCGGCGGAGTAGGACGGGAAACGGCCGGCGACCGGGGTGGGGTCGTCGGAGGCGGCCAGGGCCTCGCGCGCCTCGGCGTCGTCGGCCAGGCGCGTCTCGGGCGGCTCGTTCAGCAGGTTCCGGTGCAGGTTCATGCCTCCATCCTGCCACCGGGACGAGACCCTTCCGGAGGACGGTCCGGTCCACGTCGGAGCCCGGTCGGCGCCCGGGGAAGGGGGGAGACGAACGGTGCCCGGCGGCCGAGGCCACCGGGCACCGCGAAGGACTCCGGGTCCTACTTCATCTTGTTGCCGGCGGACTTGAGGTGCTGGGCGGCCTCCACCACGCGGGCGGCCATGCCGGCCTCGGCGACCTTGCCGTAGGCGCGCGGGTCGTAGGCCTTCTTGCTGCCGATCTCGCCGTCGATCTTGAGCACACCGTCGTAGTTCTTCATGATGTGGTCGACGACCGGGCGGGTGAAGGCGTACTGGGTGTCGGTGTCGATGTTCATCTTCACGACGCCGTAGTCGATGGCCTCGTGGATCTCCTCCAGGGTGGAGCCGGAGCCACCGTGGAAGACGAAGTCGAAGGCCTTGGTCCTGCCGTAACGCTCGGCGATGGCCTCCTGGGCGCTCTTGAGCACCTCGGGGCGCAGCTTCACGAAGCCGGGCTTGTAGGAGCCGTGCACGTTGCCGAAGGTCAGGGCGGTCATGTAGTAACCCTTCTCGCCCAGGCCCAGGACCTCGGCGGTGCGCAGGGCGTCCTCCGGGGTGGTGTACAGCTTCTCGTTGATCTCGCCGACGATGCCGTCCTCCTCACCGCCGACGACGCCGACCTCGATCTCCAGGATGGTCCGGGCGGCCTTGGAGGCGGCCAGGAGCTCCTCGGCGATCTGGAGGTTCTCCTCGAGCTCCACGGCGGAGCCGTCCCACATGTGGGACTGGAAGAGCGGCTCCCGGCCCTTGGCCACGCGCTCCTTGGAGATCTCCAGCAGCGGACGGACGAAACCGTCGAGCTTGTTCTTCGGGCAGTGGTCGGTGTGCAGGGCGACGTTCACCGGGTACTTGTCCGCGACGACGCGAGCGAACTCGGCGAAGGCGACGGAGCCGGTGACCATGTCCTTCACCGAGGCGCCGGACAGGAACTCGGCACCACCGGTGGAGATCTGCACGATGCCGTCGGTCTCGGCCTCGGCGAAGCCGCGCAGCGCGGCGTGCAGCGTCTGGCTGGAGGTCACGTTGATCGCCGGGTAGGCGAAGCCCTGGGACTTCGCGCGGCTCAGCATCTCGGTGTAGACCTCGGGGCTGGCGATGGGCATGGCTTGACTCTCCCTGGTTCGGCCTGGAGCGAGCGTCCGCCGGCGCCTACTCTGCGTGCCGACGGCACCCCGTGTGCGTTGCCCCGGTGGAGGGACCGGTCGTGAGGGGAGGCCCGGGAGGCGGGCCGTTCGTCCGGGGTGTCCACCAGGTGTCGTTCAAGTATCTCGAATCCCCGGAGCCGATTGAAAGGTCTAGACCAAAACGGCCGGGAATGTCGACGTACCCGCAGCTTACGAGGGGTGTCGGAGAGGACGACGGAGGGGTCGGGAAGAAAAGCGGTTTACCTACCGTTTTGTGGTTTCCAGTGGTGGAAGCGGGTCTTCAGGACGACTGCTGTCGCTTTTTGCCGTGATACGCGCTACATTCATCGCCGTGGGACGGCATAGGAATGATCCGAAGGGCGTTGGCCAAGTGATGGCCATCGTCGGGACCGTCGCGCTCCTGGTGGCCCTCGTGGCGTTGTGCGGGTACTTCCTGTACCGCTCGATCCCGGGAACCGGCAGTGCCTCCGAGGGCGTCAACGCGTCCGAGGTCGCCGCCGAACCGGTGGACACCACCGAGACCGGTGCCCTGTACATCGACGTGGTGGGCGAGTCCACCAGCGTCTTCGTCCGTGTGCCCGGTGGTGACGTCCTCCTCGACCAGGAGGTCGTCCAGGGCGACTCGGTGCACTACCGGGAGAACACCGACGGCCTGGAGGTCGCCATCGGCGATCCGACCGCCGTCGAGCTCTACGTCAACGGGGAACCGCGCGACGTCTCCGACCGCGACCCCGGATACTCCTTCACCCTGAACCCCTGAGTCCCGGGACCCCGGTGGACGGGGCCGGCATCGACCCCGCCCGCACCGAGAGGCCGGACTCACACGTCCAGGTCGGACACCTCGAAGATCGGCCGGTACTCCAGGCCCTCCTCCTCCAGTCGGGCCCGCGCGCCGCGATCCACGATCAGCGCGACCGCCACCACCTCGGCGCCCGCCTCGCGCAACGCCTCGACCGCGGTCATCACCGAGCCACCGGTCGTGGAGGTGTCCTCCAGAGCCAGCACACGCCGCCCCTTGACGTCCGGACCCTCGATCCTGCGCTGCAACCCGTGGGCCTTGCCCGCCTTGCGCACCACGAAGGCGTCCAGGCGCCGTCCCCGCGCGTGCGCGGCGTGCAGCATCGCGGTGGCCACCGGGTCCGCGCCGAGGGTCAGACCGCCCACCGCGTCGAACTCCAGGTCCGCGACGGTGTCCAACAGGACCGAGCCGACCAGCGGCGCGGCCTCCCCGTCCAGGGTGATCCGGCGCAGGTCGACGTAGTAGTCGGCCTCCCGGCCGGAGGACAGGGTCACCTTCCCGCGCACGACCGCCTTATCGTTGATCTGACGCAGGAGTTCATCACGTTCGCTCATGATCAGTGAGCCTAGAACACCGGGTGGGGCCCCTCGGACCGGACGACGAGGGGCGGGGCGTCGAACCGGCGACCTCGCACGACCCCGCCCGACCCGGAACAACACCGTCCCGATGGGGTGACCATGTCAGAACGTGCCGATGTCGTCAGGGTGGAGACCACCATCGACGACCGGGAAGGGGCCGAGGCGCTGGCCCGCTCGGTCATCGAGAACCGACTGGCGGCCTGTGCCCAGGTCAGCGGTCCGCACCGCAGCTTCTACCGCTGGGAGGGGGAGGTCCGGGCGGACGAGGAGTGGAAGGTCGTGATCAAGACCGCGTCCGACCGCTTGGACGACCTGGTCGCCCACCTGGTCGAGATCCACCCTTACGACGTGCCCGAGGTCGTGGCCCTGCCGGTGGTCGGGGGCAACCCCGGCTACCTCGCCTGGGTCCGGGACGAGACACGCGGGGGCGGACCCGCGTGATCACGGTCCTTCTACCCCCCACCCTCGGCGCCCCCTTCTCCCCGCCGGGGATCGACCGGGACCTCGACGCGCTCGGCCGCGCGGCGGTCCTGCCCGAGGTGACGGACGACTTCACAGCGCCCCACGCCGCGCGCTACGTGGCCCGGGCGAGCCTGGAGATCAACCGCCTGGTCGCGACCGACGAGCCCACGGTCCTGGTGGCCCGGGGCGACTCGGGCCCCCTGCTCGGAGCGGTCGGCGCGGCCCAACGGGCGGCCCACCGGCCCGTCCTCGGCTACGTGCTGGTCGACGCCCCGTTGCCGCGTCCCGGCAGCCCCACACGTGAGGAGATCTCCCGAGACCAGGATCTGACGGGGATCCCGGCCGGTGCGGACGAACCCGCCGGTTACCGCACCGAACGTCTGCCCACGGTCCCGGACTGGCCGGACGCGCCCTGCGGTTACCTGCTCACCGATCCCGCCTACGCGCACCCCGCCCATCTGGCGGGGATGCGGGGATGGGCGGTACGGGACGCGGTCGCCGAACCCGGGCGGACGGCCGCGGAACTGGCGGCGCTCATCGACGAACTCGTTCGCTGAGCACCGATAAACCGGGTGACATCCGGTGGCGGAGGGCAGAAGAATGCGGGGGCATGATCAGCGACCATTTCCCGCCGCTCGGAGTGGGTCTGAGCACGCCCCGCCTCCGTCTGCGCATGCCCACCGACGCCGACCTCTCCGCGTTGGCCGACGCCGCGCTCCGAGGGGTCCACGACCCGGAGACCATGCCGTTCCGACAACCCTGGACGGACCAGGGCCCGGAGCGGCTGGGACGGGCGGTGATCCAGCACAACTGGAGCACCATGGCGGCCTGGACCCCCGAACGGTGGGCCTTCAACGCCGTCGTGATCTTCGAGGGGCGGGTGATCGGGCTCCAGGAGATGAACGCGAAGGACTTCGCGGTCACCCGCCAGGTGGGGAGCGGATCCTGGCTGACCCGGGAGTATCAGGGCAGGGGCCTGGGCACCGAGATGCGGGCGGCGATCCTGCATCTGGCCTTCGAGGGGCTCGGCGCGCTGGACGCGGTCACCGAGGCCTTCGACACCTCGGCGGCCTCCATCGGGGTGTCCCGGCGTCTGGGCTATCGCCCGGACGGGATCGACCACCTCGAGGTGCGTGGGCGGCGGGTCCGAGAACTGCGCTACCGGCTGACCCGGCGGGACTGGGAGGAGCACCGCACGGTCCCGGTCGAGATCGAAGGACTGGAGCCGGCCCTGCCCTACTTCGGGGTGGGGGAACTCCCCGAATAGGACGGGGCCGGCGGGCGGACGTCAGGCTTCGGAGGGAGCGAGGGCCCGCCGGTAGAGGGGGACGATCCCGAGAAGGCAGCCGAGCAGCATCCCGCAGCCGGTCACCACGCCGCTGACGAGCGGGGCCCAGGCGGGGAGACCGGCGGCGACCAGGGCCAGCCCGATCGCGCCGAGCACGGTCGCGTACCAGGCGACGAAGACGAGCTCACGCTGTCGCCACTTCCAGGCCAGCGGGAAGAAGTGCAGGCCGACGACGAGGGCGACCCAGGCGACCCCGGTCTCGGGAGGGAGACCGAGACGGCCGATCAGAGTGGCCCCGGCGAAGATCAGGGCGAACTCGATGAGGACGACGACGCCGAAGAAGGGGCCGAACCGCGGTTCCTCCGGTTCGGCGTCGGAAGGGGGCTGTGCGTTCTGAGTGGACTCTCGGCGGGAGATGAGGATGATCAGGACGATGACGGCCGCGGCCATGGTCACCGCGAGAACGCGGATCCCCCAGATCAGGGCGGGGGATAGCGGGGGTCCGACGTTGACCAGAACGAACACCAGGCCGAAGAACGACCCGATGAGGAACCCCGAGAATCGTGTGAACATTGACTGATAATAACGACCCGAAATGTACGTTTTGATCCTTTTATGGGTCAGGTCGACCGTCTGTCGAACACGAACACGGGTGTGCTTTCCTGGGGAGGCTCACACGAAGTGAGGGCTGACGAGGGAGAGAGCCCATGAGCGAACACGCGACGCGGGGGTCGAGGGCCGGAGAACCGGATGAGGCACCCCGGCCTCCGCACGTCCGGGCCGACCCGGGCCCCCGACCACCGGTCGCCTTCGAGAACGGGCCCGGGATCGGCGCTCCTCCGACCGGGCCGGCCTATCCCGGACCCCCTCCGGAACCTCGGCTCCCTCCCCGGCCCCACCCCCCGAGGCCCACGGGGCCCACGGGGGCCCACCCCGCGTGGAACCCCGGCGCGCCCGCCGCCCCACGCCCTTCGGCCCCGGTCCCGCCGGGCCCTCCGGCCTCGGGACCCCCCTCGTTCCCGACCGGACCCTCGGTATCGGGGGCACGACCTCTGCCTCCCCGGCCATCGGCCCCCACGCCGCCCCGGCGGCCACCGGTCATCGCCGGCGACGTCTACGCCGACGCCTTCCTCAACGCGCGGCCTCGCCCCGGGGAGAACCCTCCGGGACGGCCCGCACCCACTGCGGGCCGGTCCGACCGGTGGAACACCGGCCCCGGAGCCGATACGCGGTACGGCGAGCGACCGGTCGCCGCCCCGTGGGACTCGGCGCCCCGAGAACGGCCGGAACCCGCCCGTCCGACGATGCCGCCGAACGGCCCCTTCCACATCCCGGCCCCCTCCTACGCCACCGACCCCTACCGCACCTTCGGCCCCGGAGACAGGCCCGGGGGCCAGGCCTGAACCCGGGGCGTCGACCCGCTCCTCAGTCCTCGTCGCGAAGAGCGGTCTGGATCAGGTGGGGGCTGCCACCGCGGCGGACCCACCGGCCACGGCCGGGAGGCTGCGCGCTCGCGTACAGCCGGGGCAGGAGCTGGCCCTCGGAACGGTCGCCGGACATGATCAGCGCGCTCGTCCCGATCTCCCGGACCGCCTGCACCAGCGGGTCGAACATCCCCCGCCCGGCACCGGCCACCCGCCGGGCCACCACGAAGTGCAGGCCGATGTCGCGTCCGTTGGACACGAACGGCACGAACGGGGCCAGCGGCTTCTGACCGGCCGTGGTGAGCACGTCGTAGTCATCGGCCAGGACCACGATGCGCGGCCCCTTGATCGACCCCGGCTCCAAGGCGTCCAGGTCGCCGTCCTCGGGAACCCGCGCCTCCACCTCCTTGGCCACACCGGCGGCCAGCCCCGCGCACACCTTGGGGCTGCTCGCGTACCCGCCCATGTACGGCTCGGGCACCACCTCGCGCAGGGTCCGCCGCGGATCCATCACCGCGAACACCACCTCGTCCGACGAGTAGCGGGCCACCAGCCCCTCCGCGATCAGCCGCAGCAGGTTGGTCTTGCCGCACTCGCCGTCCCCCAGCACCAGCAGGTTCTGATCCCGATCGAACAGATCCAGCATCACCGGATCCAGGGCCCGCTCGTCCACCCCGATCGGCACCAGACGCGACTCGGACTCGGGGGTGGGCAGGGTCCGCGCCGACAGACGGTGCGGCAGCACCCGAACGCTCTGCGCCCGACGGCCCGCCCAGGCGCCGTCGATCTCCCGGACGGCGCTCTCCACGGCCTCGCCCAGCTCGTCGTCGGTGTCCACCCCGTCGATGCGGGGCAACGCCACCTGACCGAACAACTCCGAGTCGGACAGCGCCCGCCCGGGGGCCTTCGCACTGATGGTCTCGGCGAGCTTGCGGTCGATCGTGGACTCGGAGGCGTCGTTGAGGTGCAGCTCCAGCTTCTGCCCGAAGTTGGACTGCACGGCGATGCGCACGTCGTTCCAGCGCAACATGCCCGCCACCACGTGCACCCCGTACCCGCCACCGCGCTGGAGCAGATCGTTGACGATGGTGTCGACGTCCTCGAAGTCCTTGCGCAGCGCACCGAACCCGTCGATGACCAGCACCACGTCGGCGCTGGTCAACTCGGGCACCTCACCGCGCGCGTGCCTGCGACGCAGCTGGGCCACCGAGTCGATGCCCCGCTCCCGGAACACCTCCTGACGGTGCTCCAGCATGCCCTGGACCTCCTCGACGGTCCGCCGCACCCGCTCGCCGTCGGTCCGCGCGGCCACCCCGCCCACGTGCGGCAGGGACGACAACGCCTGGAGACCGCCGCCCATCAGGTCGAGGCAGTACACCGCGGCCTGCTGCGGGGTGTGGGTCATCGCCAGCGACAGCACGAGAGTGCGCAGCAACGTCGTCTTACCGCTCTGCGGACCACCGATGACGGCGACGTGCCCGCCCGAGGCGGTCAGGTCCAGCTCCCACACGCCCTGCCACTGCTTGGTGGCGTCGTCCAACAGGCCGATCGGCACGTGCAGCGCCTCGCGGTCCCCGGGCAGCCGGAGCCCGGAGTCGCCGCGCTCGGGAGCCCCCACGAGCGTGTCCAGGGCCGCGGCGTGAGGCAACGGCGGCAGCCAGATCGACCGTGCCGGATCCCCGTGTCGGCCGAACTGCGAGATCATCACGTCGAGCAGGGTCGGGCCGACGGTGCGCGAGGGCATCGGGCTCTCCTCCTGCGCGCCGCCCCCGGTGTCCACCGCCTCCTCCGGGTCCTCGTTGTAGGCGGTGTAGAGGCGCACCGACGGTCGCCCCTCGTCCGGCTCCTCCTCGGCCACCGGGCCTCGGTAGGCCCCCGACACGTACCCGGCCTTGAACCGCTGGTACACGCTCGTGTCCACCTTCAGATACCCGAAGCCGGGCAGTGAGGGCAGATGGAAGGCGTCGGGAGTGTTGAGGACGGTGCGGCTCTCCTCCTCGGAGAACGTGCGCAACCCCAGCCGGTACGACAGGTACGTCTCCAGACCGCGCAGCTTCCCGCTCTCGATCCGCTGGCTGGACAGCAACAGGTGCACACCGATGCTGCGGCCGATCCGGCCGATCGACAGGAACAGGTCGATGAAGTCGGGCCTGGCGGTCAGCAGCTCACCGAACTCGTCGATGATCACCAGCAGATGCGGCAGAGGCGGCAGACTCGGATCGTGCCGGCGCTTGTAGAGGTAGTCGCCGATATTGGGGACGTTCCCGGCGTCGCGCAGGACCTGCTGCCGGCGCTGCACCTCGCCCGACAGGCTCGAGTACACCCTCTCGATGAGGGCCGCGTCGTCCTCCAGGTTGGTGATCACCCCGGCCACGTGCGGCATGCTCTCGAACGGCGCGAAGGTGGCACCGCCCTTGTAGTCGACCAGCACCATGCTGACCTGCTCCGGCGAATGCCCGGCCGCCAACGCCAGCACCAGGGTGCGCAGCATCTCGCTCTTACCCGAACCGGTCGCGCCCACGCACAGCCCGTGCGGGCCCATGCCCAACTGGGCGGACTCCTTCAGGTCCAGGATGACCGGGCGCCCCATGTCGTCCATCCCGATGGGCACCCGCAGGAAGGCCCGCTCGCTCCGCGGCGACCACATCCTCGGAACGTCCATCGCACCCGGATCCTGGACGCCCATCATCGCGGGGAAGTCCACCGAGCCGCCCTCCTGGGCGGTCTCCTCCACCGACTCCGGGGACAGCCTCAGAGGCGCCAGCATGCGCGCCAGACCGGTCAGCACGGCGTCGGAGACATCGTCCAGGGTGCCGACGGTCACCACGGGGTCGGAGCCGCGCAGCTCCTCCATCCGGATCCGGTCGCCCTCCACGGTGATCCGCACGTTCACGTCCCCGGGCTCGTCCACCTGTCGGGACACCAGGTGCAGCACGGTGACCGCGAGCGAACCGGGGTCGACCGCCTCATCGGGGCGCACGAGTTCGGAGGCGACCTCGCCGTGGGTGTCGTGGACGACGAGGAGACGACGCATCATCTGATAGGCCTCGCGCTTGCCCATACCCCGTCGCACCTCGGACGCGAAGTCGGTGCGCGCGCGCAGCTCGTCGGCGAGCAGACCGCCCAGCTCGGCCGGGGTGGGGGCGATGAGGCGGACCGCCGCCCCGCCCTCGCGCCGCTGCGGGTCCAACACCTGAGGCAGCCAGGGCAGCCACGCCCAGTCCTCGGCGCGCTCCTCGGGATAGGAGACCGCGAGCCCGGCGTCCTCGGGCGCGTGGAAGGCGCCGAACTGGGCCATGAGCGCCCGGACCAGCCGCATGACGTCCTCGCGCTCACCCACCACGCTCACGTCCCCGGCCATGTCCAAGGGCAACGTCAGCGGCATGTCGGGGATCGTCTCGAACCGCCGGATCGCCGTCTGAGCCTCCGAGAGCATGAACGGGTCGGTGGGGGTGAGCGCGGTGCCCTGCTCGGCCAGCCGCAGCGGACGCCCCTCGGTGAGACCGGTCCCCACTCGCACGCGCAGGAAGTCGCGGTGCCTACGGCGACGCTCCCACAACCGGGTGGGATCACGGACCACGTCGTACAGGGCCTCCGGCGGCGGATCCAACAGTCGGGCGTGCGAACGGGTCGACCGCTCCCACCCGGTGAGCTCCTCGCGCAGCTCCTCCAGGTACTGAAGATAGAGATCCCGCTGCTGACGGCGCTGACGGCCGACCTGTCCACGGCGCGAGAACAACATGGCGGCGGCCGCGAGCAGGGCCACCACCAACATGACACCGCCCAGCGCGATGAACGCCGGGTTGCGCATGACCATCATGACGGTCATCGACACCATCATGCCGACCACCGGCATGATGGTCATCAGCGGATTCCCCTGCGCCTTGCCGTCGGGAAGGGTCGGCGGGGCCTCGACCTCGTGGGGCTCCTGCGCCGGTGCGGGGTGCACGGTGCGTGTTGGGCGGTGCACGACGCGAAGGCTCATCGGCGTTCCTCTCGGCGGTGCCTGACGGGGGTGGGCGGGCTGAGACGGGGCGGCGCCCGGGGGTTCGTGAGAACCCTACCGAACAGGACTCCGCGGGCCTTCCGTCATGGAAGGGGAGACGCCGGGCGGAGCGTTCTCCCGGACGCACGGCCGACGGCGCCCGGGATCAGTCCCCCGGAGCGGGTGCGTTCTCGGAGGAGGACCCGGGCGAGGAGACCGAGTCGGGGGTCAGATGCGTCATCAGAGCCCGGAACCGCGGCCAGGACTCCTCCTCGATCCCCGTGCCCACCGAGTACCAGAGCGCCGGGGCCATCGGAGAACCGAAGGGGACCGGACGGACCGGGGCCTTGACCGCGTGCTCGGTGCCGACCTCGGACACCGCCTCCACCCCCAACGCGATCCCCACCGGGATGGGCGGCCCCACCCAGTGCGGCGCGTACGTCAGGTCGGACCGGCCGTGCAGCCGGTGCACCGTCAAGGTCCGCAGCAGCTCCCGTTCGGTGAGCGCCTTGACCAGAGCGGGAAGCGCGGACGGGTCGTGCTCCTCACCCTCGGGGAAACCGATCACGCACGAGATCGCCTCACGTACCCCCGAGGCGGTCCGGCTGACCCGAACCGTCCCCTCGAACGGGCGGACCCCCTCACCCCGAAGCCCGGAGAACACGGCCAGCGTGGGGCGGGGCGCCCTCATCCGGACGGTCCGGGTGAACACCGCGCGGCGCCACTCCTGGGTGAGCGGTTCGGCCGTACCCCAGACCGCCGGGCCGGCCCCGGCGAGGATCTCGCCGATCAGCTCCACCGCCTCGCCCAACACCAGCCCGTTCTCGGCGGGATGCTCCACGGTCAGATCCACGAGCAGCTGGGAGGCGTGATCGGCCCGGTCGGGCCGGTACTCCTCGAGCGGGCCCTCCTCCGCCGCCTCCCGGTCCACGACGAACGCCTCCCGCTCGTCCCAACGCAGCGGAAGCCCGGAGAAACCGTCGTAGTAGCGGTTCCCGGGGGCCTGGACCACCCAACGGGCGGCGGGCGAACGCAGGGTTCTGGCCAGGGCGTGGGTGAGACGGGCGGTATGCGGGGTGAGGAGCTGGAACCCCGTCTCCTCCTGGGAGTGGTGGGACATGGCGTCCACCACCCAGGGGGACAGCGGGACCAGGGGACGGTCCTCCACCATCACCGCGGCCCGCTCGGTGACCGCCGCGATCGCCGGCCGCTCGGAAGAGCCGGTCAGGAAGGGGGCCGGGGACGGCAGCGCCGGCTCGGGCGTCCACACCACACCACCGAGCCGATCGGTGAGGGAACGCGCGAAACGGGACACCACACCGGTGGGGTCCACCCCGGGAAGATGCGTCCCGCGCGCCTCCACCCAGTACGGCTGCGCGGGCAGATCGTCGGCGATCTCCGAGGCGAGCAGACGATCCGCCTCCGTCGCCAGGGTCAACCGCTGGGCGGCCTGCATACTCGCCACCACCCGGCCCTCCTCGTCGAGGAGCTCCACCAGGGCGCCGTCGGCGACCATCCGCACGCGCAGATCCCGGTCGGCGGCGGCGAGCGCGTGGATCAGGGCACGTCGGTCGGGGGCGGTGGGCACCAAGGCGACCACGTTACGGCTCAAAGGGAGCTCCTCAGGGCTCGGCGGGGTGGGAGGACAGGGGCTGAACGCTCACGCTAACGCCTGCCCCTCCGCCCTCGGCGACCGCGTGCGCTATCGGTGGCCGAAGGGTCAGATGGGCATCTCACCGTGGCGGGAGCGTTCCAGGATGTGTTTCGGGAAGTAGGGGGTGTCGAGGTCGGGGTCGAAGTCGGTGCCTTGGGCCATGTCGTAGGCCAGGCAGGCGATTCCGAAGAGGGCGAGCGGGATGGTGCCCTCCGACTTGCGTGCTCGTTCTTCGTCGGCGGTGTAGAAGGCGTGGAAGAGGCGTAGGCCTTGTTCCATGGCCTCGTCGAACTTGGCGGTGTCCTGTTGGGCGAGCCGGTAGAAGGAGTTCATCACCGGGAAGACCAGCGAGTTCAGGCCTTCGGCGTCATTGATGGTGGCGTTCTCCGGTCGGGACAGGTCCATGGCCTGGTAGAGGTTCTCGCCCAGGGTGGGCCTGTTGAGGATGAAGTCCTGCAACGCGGCGATCCAGGGATAGACGTACTCGTCATAGGCTCCGCCGTTGTGCTCACTGGCCTCACGGATGAACTCCGGGGAGATCCGGCAGAGCGAGTCGACGCGTTGCTCGTCTCGGCAGGTGAGGGCGAGGAAGAAGGCGTTCAGCCAGGGGCCCGCGCCGCAGGTGTAGCCGAGGGGTAGGTGGTGCAGGGTGCGGGTCTTCTGGTTGATGAGGCGTTCAGTGGTCTGGTCCGGTTCCAGGACGCACATGGCGAAGGGTGCTTCGGCGATCTGCATCCAGGTGGTCCAGGTCTCCCAGGTCAGGATCTCCGCAGCCCTGGGGTCCATCGCCAGACAGGTCATGGCGTTCGAGCGGAGTAGGTCTCCGGCCATGCCGGCCAGCCAGGGCTTGCCGATCAGGCTCTGTACCTCGCCCTCGGCTTCTTCTGGGAAACCTTCCATGAGCCGGTAGAAGTGCGGCATACCGGTGTCACGCTTGGGGATGTCGGCTAGCAATTCGGTCTCTTCCTAGAGGAGGGGAGGGGCTCTCGTCATTGTATTCTCCCCATTATAAAGATTCGATGGCAATAGAAAATAATGATCGCCTCCTGGTGTCATGCCATGGCATGACACCAGGAGGCGTCTCCCGATTCCTCTGGTGAAAGAGCGGGGTCGAGGTGGGAGAGGCATCCATCAAGGATGTCTCGGGTATTTTGAGGCTTCGTTGATTTCAGTCAAGCCATAGGGGCTAATTCGTGTTGGCCGGTGCTTTCACTCCTTCGGAATTTCGGGTCAGATAGGAATGTCGTTGCGGCGGGTTCGGTGGAGGATATGTACGGGGAAGTAGGGGGTGTCGAGGTCGGGGTTGAAGTCGGGCACTACCTGGGCGAGGTCGTAGGCCAGGCAGGCGATTCCGAAGAGGTGGGTCGGGATGGTGCCGTAGATGTTCTCGGCTCGTTCCTCATCGGCGGTGTAGTAGGAGTGGAAGAGGCGTAGGCCTTGTTCCATGGCCTCGTTGAACTTAGCGGTGTCCTGTTGGACAAATCGATAGAAGGCGTTCATCACCGGAAAGACCAGTGAATCCAGAACCTCGGCCCTGCTGATGGTGGCATTCTGCGGCTGGGAAAGATCCATGGCCTGGTAGAGGTTCTCGCCCAGAGTGGGGCGATCGAGGATGAAATCTTGAACCGCTGCGATCCAGGGATAGATGTAATCGTCGTAACCTCCTCCCTCGATCTCGGAGGCCTCACGTAGGAACTCTGGAGAGATCTGGCAAAGGGAGAAGACGCGCTTTTCATCCCGGCAGGTGACGGCGAGAAAGAAGGCGGTCAACCAACCTCCGGCATCGCATGCGTTGCTGGGTGGGAGGTATTTCAGGGTGCGGGTCTTCTGGTTGATGAGGCGTTCTGTGGTCTGCCCCGGCTCCAGAGTGCACATGGCGAAGGGTGCTTCGGCGACCTGCATCCAGGTGGTCCAGGCCTCCCAAGTCGTAATCTCTGAGGCCCTGCGGTCGACGGACAGATAATTCAAGGACTCTAGGCCGACGGCGTCCATGGCCATACCGGCCATCATTGGGCTATTTATCAGCCAAGAGACTCTTTTTTCTATCCTTTTTTCAAAGAACTCCATGTAGTCCCAGAAATGCGGCTTTCCGGTGTCATGCTTGGGGATGTCGATCGGGAGTCATCCTTTTTTTGAGTTTTCTGACTCTCACTTCGGGTGCACCCTGGTCCGCGAACCACTTTTCAAGGTCGAGGCCGTCCAGAATGCTTCTGCTCTTCTCGCCGACATCGATCGGTCCGAGGACTGTCCCCTCCACCCCTGAAAATAGAGCGCCTCCGATTTTTGCTCCACTGAAGTCTGTCCATACTCCGGCTTTTTCTGTGCCGAACCTCGCCCTCCGGAAATCTGCACCCCTTAGGTCGGAGTTAAAGAACAGTGTGCCGCCTGCCCAAACCTCCTTGAAGTCTGCTTCTCTGAGATCGGACTCAGAGAGATCGGTGTTCAAGAGGTTCGCCCCGGCGAAGGATGCCCGCTGTGCTTCGCAGGCACTAATGTCTGCCTTATGTAGGTTTGCATCCTTGAGGGAAGCTTCACGAAGAACCACTTCGACCATTTCTGCTTTGTAGAGATCTGCTCCATCCAGTATTACTCCCGAGAAGTTGGATCCCCAGAGAAACTGCCACTGCATTTGGAATTTCCGAAGGTCTGCACCGCGAAAATCGTAGGGGCCACTCAGTTCACTTCCATGGCTGCCATCTTTGCTGTTTATGAATACTACGTATTCTCTAAGAATTTCTTTTGCCGTGGGGTCTGTTGGCCATGCGGTGGGATTTTGGAGTCGCTCTCCGTGGTAATCAAACATAGATAAAGATGACCTTTCCGTCCCAGTCTGGGTTTGATTCAACGAAGTTCTTTAGTATTTCCCTGTTTGTGGGGTCGGAGAGTGCATTCATGTCTAGTATCACATTTTTTCCTCCTTCTAGCTCTCGGTTGATCGATTGTTCCGCCTTGGCTGTCGTGAATGCACTCTTCCCTGTTGTGGGTTTTCCTGCCATGGGTCCGTGGGGGATTGTGTC
Organism: Nocardiopsis sp. LDBS1602; assembly: GCF_035818715.1. Lineage (NCBI taxonomy): Bacteria > Bacillati > Actinomycetota > Actinomycetes > Streptosporangiales > Nocardiopsidaceae > Nocardiopsis > Nocardiopsis sp. LDBS1602. Next base: position 348,838 of record NZ_JAYLVW010000003.1, read on the forward strand.
TCTGAATCCCTTGACGTCCCAGGGTTGGCCTTCTGCGTCAATAAAATCACCCCTGTCTTTTGTGATTCCATTGGAGTGTTCTACGTCTCCTCTTTTGATCGGCGGCTTAACCAGGCCTTGTCTTTCTGCTGCAAGCCCCACTTCGGCTTCTCTGTTGTTGGCGGCTTTTTTGTGCTCTGTGTTCGCTGGTCCGCTTGCCGGGTCTTCTGACAATTCATTTATTCTGTGCTCATATTCGAGGCTTCCTGGTTCTGGGCTTTGGTATGTGTTGGTGTCGTTGGTCTGGTCATTGTGGTTTGATGACCCTTCCTCGCTTCCAGAGTCATCCCCGTCTCTAGACTCTGATGGCTTTGTTCCCGCTTCCGATCGATCTGGATCCCCGGGCTTATCTGCATCGGACCGGTCGTTGGGTCGGTCCTCTGCGTCGGACCGGTCGTTGGGGCGGTCCGAGGAGTTGGGGTCGTCGGGGAGCCGGCCGCCGGGGACGCCGTCGTTGCCGTTGCCGGGGCCGCCGGTACCGCCGCCTCCTCCGTTGCCCCCGTTGCCGCCGAGGGTGCCGCCGCGGCCGGAGTCGGAGCCGAGAAGGTGGTGTCCGCCGCCACCGCTACCGCCGGTGCGGGGGGTGTCCATGGGGGAGCCGTTGGTGTCGGTGCTGTTGGTGACGCGGCTGTTGTCGTGGGCGTTGATCTCGTTGCCCGCGCTGTCGACGGCGACCTTCTCCTGAACCGGTGCCTCGACCCGAGAGGGCTCGCTCTCGTAGCGCTGCACCGGGGTGTCGTAGAGGCTCGACGCGTCGTCGGGGACGGTCTGCTCGGCGACCCACTTGTCCTGTTCCCGCTGTGCGCCCTCGCGGACGGAGTTGGTCGACTCCTGGTCGATGCCGTCCAGGAAGTCCTGGGTGTCCTCGAGCTGTCCGGCGGTGGGGTTCTCGGTCTCGTCGTCCTTGCGGCCGGTGGGGGAGCGTCGCTCGGTGCGTTCCGTGTCGGGTGTGTTGCCCGCGGTGGTGGGGCGGGCGCCGGTCCCCTGGGTGTCGGTCTCGGAACCGCCGGGTCTCCCCGAGCCGCTGCCGTCGCCGCCACCGCTGCGGGCGGCGGAGAGCCGTTCCAGGGACTCGTTCATCCGGCCGAGCGCGGAGGTGTCGAGTTTGGCGGCGTCCACTCCGCTCAGGTCCACCGGGGTGACGGGCCCGTCGCCGTAGCGGGGTATCCGTGCCAGTTCGGCCTGACTGAGTCGGGGGGTGTCCGGGGTGTCCAGGTCCGGTGTGCGGCCGCCGCCCACGGAGCTCAGCACCTTCGAACCCCGCCAGGCCAGCAACGGAGCGCCCACGACCGCGCCCACGCCGGTGGCGCTGAGGGCGACACCGGCCACGACCGAGCCGATGTTGAGCGCCGCGGTGCCGATGGTGTACCAGGGCCGCTCGCCCCATTCCTCCCACGGCACCATCGCGTGCGCGGCGTCCCGCCAGGAGTCCTTCATCGTGGAACCGGACCAGCCCCAGCCCTCCTCATCGCGGCTGAAACCGGCCATGGCGGCCGCGCCGTAGAAGGCGTCCCCCCAGTATTCGGCGAGGTTGTCCCCCCAGCTGGCGCCGAACCAGCCGTTGGTGGCGCTGTGGATGCCGATCGCGCCGCCCAGGTCCTCTCCGATCCCGACGACGAAGTCGCCGACGGCGTCGCCGGCGTCGTTGTACCAGGCGTGGTCGGTCTTCTGCGCGCTTCCCCATTCGGTGGGTACGTCGACTGAACCGTCGAAACCGTAGGCGAACTGGCCTTCTCCGGGCGGGGTGCCGTCGGCCGAGTTGGGGACGAACACGGTGCCGTCGAACTGCGAGGTGATGGCGTTGGCGCAGTCGCGTGCGGCTTCCTCGTACGCCTCGACCAGGTCGTTTCCGCGCTTGATCAGCTCGTTGTGCTTGACGACGTCGGGGCTCTCCTCCTTCCAGAACCAGATCCCACTGCCGTCGCGCCAGCCCTCCTTCTCTCCGTAGTCGATGCTGCTCAGGAACTCGCGGGCCTCGGTCCGCAGGGCGTACCAGTCCCGTTTGATCTCGGCGACGCGTTCGGCGAACGTGCTGAGGGCGTCGCCCGTGGTGGAGAGGGCGGTGGCGACCTCTTCGGCGTCACCGGTGAGCGGGCTGAGGACGGTGTACAGATCGGCGCTCTCGGGCGCCGAGTAGCAGTCCTCAAGGCCGCTCCACGCGCTGGTGATGTCCCCGGTCACGGTGGTGACCTCGTCGCCTTGGCGCGTGAGTTTTCCCGCCACGTAGTCGAGTGTGTAGGTCTTGGTCTCGGGGATGGGGAAGCTGCTCGGATCGATCAGATCGGACAAAGGGGGTCACCATCATCTGTTCAGGGGAGGACCGTGGGGCTCCCGGGACAGGGGCCCGGCCGACGGGGCGGGACGGCCGGTCCGGAGAGGGAGGACTCGTGGCGGGGTGGGGGACCCCGGAGGAGGACGGGGCGGTTTCGGCTAGGGCTCGGGGTCGGGGATCACACCCGCGTTCTCCTGAGCCTCCTCGGCCATCTCCAGGTTGCCGTTGACGTAGTGGGTGGTGGCCTCACTGGCCCCGGAGACGGCGGACATGGTCAGGGACGCCATGTCGCCGAGGATGCCGAAGTAGTGCCCGGCGAACTCCATCAGGGCCATGTTGACGGCGGCGTCGGCGGAGGCCTCGCCGGCCTGCTCGAGGTTGTCCTGGAGCTTGTCGAAGATGCCGACGAAGCCCTCCCCGCTTCCCTCTTCACCGAAGTGGCCGATGACGGTCTGTAGGACGCCGCCCACGGCCTCGGGCTGGATGTTCCACTGGGACACGGAATCTTTCCTCTCGTGTACGTGGCGGTGCCTCAGTCATCGCGGCGTGAGAAGGCCTCGGGACGGAAGCCGGTCGGTACCACCGAGGGGGTGGTCGTCGCGGGGGAGCGCTCCGTCCTGGTCGAGGCGATGGTCTCCCACATCCGGTCGAGGGTGACGCGGAGGGCCTCGGACTCCGCGCGCACACGCCCGCGGGCCCGCTCCGCGACGACCCTCACCGGGGGGAGGCCCGGCTCGTGCTCGGTGGGTTCGTCGGATGAGGAGGGCGTCGGTTCTGGGAGATCGATCAACTCGAACTTCACGATGTTCTCTCAGACGTGTGACAGGACGGATCGGTTCTCGTTCCTCCCTCGTCCTCGAGGGGCATCCGGGCGAAGTGGGAGGAAGGTTCGTCGCCGATGTTGGCACAACCAGGAAAGACGGGAGAAGCCGGTACGAGGGGGGAGTTTCCAAAACCCGCTCTTACCTGCGCGAATAGGGGAGAGGTGGCGTGCATCTCGCTCCGCCTTTCTTCGTTCGTCTCAGGAGTCGCCGGATGTCTCTTCGGTGATCACCGGCCTCGTCCGGCCTCCCGAGTTACGGGGCCGGCCCGTCTCCTTTTCCGTCACCGCCCACTTGTAGGATGCGGTTTCTCCCTCTCTGGGGCATCGTGTTTCTTGTACGGCTTTGTTGTTCTTCCGAACCGTCGGTGCTTCGCGCGCGTCATCCCTGGTACGGGAGGCGACGGCCTCGCGAAGACCCCCCGAAGAAAGAACAGGTGAACGGATGTCACGCTGGGAAGTCGGCGACGCGACGCTGACCACTCTCGGACAGAACACCGCGGGCTCGGGTGACGAACTCAGCTCGCTCGTCCAGCAACTCGTCCAGGCCGCCGAGCCGCTCGCCGGCAAGTTCGACGGCGCGGGCAAGGCCGCCTTCGACTCCTTCAAGGCGCGGGCCGACGGCATCGCGTCCGACCTGCGCGCGGGCCTCGGTTCCATCCAGGTCGGCCAGGAGGGTATGAACGCGGCCTTCGTCGGCGGTGCCGACACCATGGCCGACGACGCCAACGCCAACATGGGCGCGGCCAACTTCGACGGCGCCAAGTTCCGCTGATCCTCACCCCCACAGGAGAGACCAGATGAAGAACGCCTACGATCTCGGCGCCTCCCAGGAGGCCCAGGGCAACATCAACACCATCATGAACCGACTCGAAGGCATCATCGGCGAGCGCGACACCGACGTGAGCACCGCGATGTCCGAGTTCGAGGCCACCGGGGTCTCCGAGGAGTACAGCGAGAAGGAACTCAAGTGGCACAACGCGGCCAACGAGGTTCGGGAGATCATCCGCCTCGTCCGCGAGACCCTGGAGACCAACGACTCCACCGCCCAGGAGACACTGAGCCGGGCCAACAGCGCGGTCCAGAGCATCTGACCCCCGCCCCCTGAGGGCATTCAGCGACGAGAGGTAGCGAGGAGCACGGGTGGCACGCGACTACGACAGTCAGTTGCTCGAGTCCGTCGCCGTACGCCGACAACGCCTGCGCGAGGCCGTGCTCTTCGGAGGCGGACGCACGCGGCGGCGCCTGGACGAGAACATCGCCAAGGTGATCGGCAGCGTCTGCCTGGCCGCGGTGGTCTGCGGAGGATCGGTCGGCTGGTCCTTCATCGACCACCGGCTCGGCACGCAACGCGTCGAGCAGGAGCAGGCCGCCTCCGGCCCGGCCACCCGTGCCCTTCCGCCCACCCCGGGGAACTGGGTCGGCAGCGAGGTCACCTTCGACCAACTGCGCGCCGAACTCGACGAGGCCGGGGTGGCGCCGAGCCTCTACGTGCTCCCCGGAGACCCGCGCCCCGACCCCGGCACGGTGGACAGCTACTACCTGATCACCGAGGACTCCGAGGGCTACCTCTCGGTGTCCGTCATGGACCACGACCAGGGCCGCCCCGGAGCGGAGTTCCGTACCGAGGACGAGACGGCGCGCTGGCTCCACCAGGAGCTGGCCACGGTCGAGGCCGACCCCGCGCCCCTCACCTCCTCGCAGGAGACGGAGGCCGCCGCGGCGAGCACCGCGCTGGCCGACAAGGTCCGCGACGAGCTGGAGCAGCGCAGCGGCGGTTCCTACCTGCACACCCTTGAACCCGGGGACCTGGTGGACGCCTTCGGCCAGGAGAGCGGACGTCACCTCGGCCCGGACGGCACGCCCTTCGCCGAGCGCGGCCTTCCCGAGCACGCGCGGGCCGACCCCGACGGCGAACCCCTCTACCACCGCTACCGGGTGATCCACCCCTTCCAGGTGACCGCCACGACGGCGCCCGCCGAGGGCGACCTGCCCGGGGGCGGCATCCGTTTCACCCTCGACACCGCCGGCTTCGGCGAGACCCCGCCGGCGCCGACCCTGCGCTGGCTCATCGGGAACGGCTACGTCGAACGCGTCGCCGTCACCGAAGTGCCCGATTGACCTCGGCCCGGGGCGGCGCGGTCGGACCGCCCCGGAGCCGCGACCCCCGACACGACCATGACGATCCCGCAGGATAGGAGGACCATGACCGCTTGGAGCCGCGTGACGCTCGTGGGCGAGGAGCGCAGGGTCGACGCGGTTCTGCCCGCCGACGAGCCTGTGGGCGCCCTCATGCCCGAGGTACTCGAACTCTTGGGCGACCCGGTGGAGAACCCGGCCCGGTCTCGCCACCTGGTCACCACATCGGGGACCGCCCTGGTGGGGGAGACCACCCTCGCCGAGCGGGAGGTGGCCGACGGCGCGGTGCTGCGGCTGGTGCGGGCCGAGGACCCGGTTCCCGCCCCGGTCGTGCACGAAGTGCCCGAAGCGGTCTCCCAGGCCATCGACGACCACAGCGGGCGATGGACCCCGTCGGCGGCCCGTTGGACCGCCACCGCCGCGTTGGTGGCGTTGGCGGTCCTCGGCGCCTGGCTCGGTCATCTGCACTCTCCCTCCACCGGAGGGATGACCGGCCTCGCGGTGGTCGCGGCCCTGCTCCTGGTCGCGGGCGCGGCCCTGGGCGCCTTCTGGCGGGAACCGCTGGGCACGGCGCTGTCCATGGCGGGCGCGGCGGTCGGTGTACTCACCCTGTGGCTCGCCTGCGATCTCTTCGGCTGGCCGGAGTGGGCGCGCTGGGGCGGATCGGTCGCTCTGGTCGCCGGCCTGGTCCTGATGCTCGGGCTCACCTCCGGCCTGGGCCGGGGCGGTCTGATCGGCGGTGGGACCGGGCTAGCCCTGGCCGTGGTCTGGTCGGGCGCGGCGGCCTTCGGCCTTCCGGCCCATCAGGTCGCCGCCGTCATGACGGTGGCCTGCGTGGTGCTGCTGAGCACGATCCTGAGGCTGGCCCTGATGTTCTCGGGCCTGGCGGTCTTCGACGATCGGCGTAACGCGGGCGAGGACGTGGCCAGGGGAGACGTGCTCTCCTCCGTGGCCGACGCGCACCGTAGTCTCGTGATCGCCACAGTGGCCGTGGCGGCGGCGGCCGTCACCGCCGGCGTCGGGCTGGCCTCGCAGCTCGACCCGTGGACCGCGGGGCTGGCGGTGGCTCTGGCCGTGGTCGTGGCCAGCCGCTCCCGGCTCTTCCCGCTGACCGTGCAGAAGGCCGTGCTCGTCGTGGCGAGCCTGGTGGTGGCGGGAGCCTTCCTCCTGGCCCTGACCCAGACGTACGCGTGGGGGATCTGGCCCGCCCTCGGGACGGTCGCCGCGGTCGCGGCGATCCCCGCCGTGGTGCTGTCGGTCGAACAGCCCGAACACGTGCGGGCCCGCCTGCGCGGGATCACCAGCAGATGCGAGGCGGTCGCCGTCATCGTGCTGGTGCCGTTGGCGGTGGGGGCCTTCGGGACCTACCAGCGTCTCCTCGAGACGTTCTGAGCGGGGGAACGATGGATGTCGAACAGAGGGTGAGGCCGGTCTTCGGAGACGGGTGGGCCCGGCGGGTCGGGCGCCTCCTGTTCCGGCCGCTGGGGCCGGTGGACGGGGTGGCCCGCGCGGTCGAACTCGGATCCGGGTTGCAGCGGTCCACGGTGACCGGACGCCGGATCGCCGTGGACGACGTGGGTACGGGGGCCGACGCCACCGTGGTGGCCGCGCTCATGGCGCGGGCGCTCGCGCACCTGAGGCACGACCGGGTGCTGGTGGTGGACGCCAAGACAGGGGAGCCGTCGTTGGCGACCCGGCTGGGAGCCTCTGAGCCCGGGGACCTGGGCGCGACCGACGCGGCCGCGTTCGAAACGGTCCGTGACGGCCTCGGGCAGGTCACCGATCGGCTGTGGACGGCGCGCACCGACCCCGAGGACGGCGGAACGTACGCCTCGGGGTTGTTGCCCGTGTCCCGGTTCTTCGGGGTGACCCTGGTGGCCGGTGAACGGGGCGGCGGGTTCCTGGAGACGATGGCGGCCCGCGCGCACTCCCGGGTCCGGGTGGTGCGGGCGACCCGCGAGGCGGTGGTGCGCCTGGGGCGGGAACTCGACGATGTGGCCTCGGGCGAGAACGCGGCCGAACTCGCTCGGACCGTGGTGGTCCTGGCCCGGGAACAGGACACGGGACAGGACCTCGACGTGACGCGCACGGCGCGGATCATCGAGGAGAGCGGGGCGGCGGTGATCGTCCTACCGCCCGATCGCCATCTGGAGCAGCGGATCGAGGCGCTGCCCGACCGGATCGCGGAGAGTACGCACCGGCTGGTGCAGGCGGTGGCGGTAGAGGCGCTGGCCCGGGCCGTCGACGGTGGATCGAGCACGGAGGGTGGACGATGAGCGCGGACGAGCGCACGCCCGAGGACGACCGCCCCGAAGAGGGGGCGGCCACCTCCGAGAACGCGGAGGGAGGGCACTGGCACACGTTCCCGACCTCCTTCTCCGCTCCTTCCGGGGAGCAGGACCCCGTGGAGGGACCGGACCCCGACGACACCACCGTCCACATGAAGAGGCCGGCCCTGCCCCTGTCCGACCCTCGGGAGGCGCGGGGGCCGAAGCGGGACCCCGAGCCCTCGGCCACGCCGCCTTCCCCGGAGGAACCGGACGCCGACGACGTCACCGTGCGGATGGAGCGCCCGGCCCTGCCCCTGTCCGGACCGCAGAAGCCGCAGGGACCGAAGCGCGCACCGGAACCCTCGGGTCCCCAGCGCCCTCCGAGCGCCTCTCCCGGTGCGGGGCGGACCCCGTCGGGCCCCTCCGAACGGCAGGGACCTCAGCCGCCGCAGGCGCCGTCCGGCCCGCAACGGCCGCACGGTCCCGCCGGCGCGCCCTCGGGTCCTCGACCGCACCCCGGGCCCCCTTCCCCACCGGCCTCCGGCCCTCGGATCCCCTCGGGATCGCAGCGTCCTCCGTCCTCGCAGGCGCCGTCCGGTCCGCAGAACCCTCCGGGGAGATCTCCGGCCCAGGCGCCCTCGGGCCCTCAACGGCCTCCCGGGCCCCCTCCGGGCCAGGCCCCGTCGGGTCCGCAGCGTCCTCCGGCCGGGCCGGTCCCTCCCGCTTCGGCTCCGTCGGGTCCGCAGCCTCCTCCCGGCGGCCCGCACGGTCCCGTCTCCGCGCCGTCCGGTCCGCAGAACCCCGCGGGCCGGTTCCCTCAGCACGTCCCGTCGGGTCCGCAGCACGCCCCGTCGGGTCCGCAGCGTCCTCCGGCCGGGCCGGTCCCTCCCGCCTCGGCCCCGTCGGGTCCGCAGAACCCTCCAGGACCTCCTCGGCCAGGTCCGCGACGTCCCCAGGCCGGGCCGCCCGGCCCCGCCTCCGTGCCCTCCGGTCCGCAGAACCCTCCGGGTCGGTTCCCCGCGCAGCCGCCCTCGGGTCCCCGACGTCCGCTCGCCGGGCCGCCCGGGGCCGGCTCCGCGCCGTCCGGGCCGCAGCGACCTCCCGGGCCGCCCGAGGCCCAGGCCCCGTCGGGTCCGCAGAGCCCCGCCGGGCCCGCACGCGACCTCTCTCTGGACACGATGGCCGAGGCCTTCCTCATGGGAACCCCGGTCGCCCCCACGGCGCCCACCGGGCCGTCGAGGGACGTCCCACCGGAACAGCGGCCGGACACCGGGCCCCAGACGCCTCGACCGCACCACGGGCCCCCGCCCACGCCTCCCAGAGGGGTGACGCCACCCTCCGCACCACCGGGGCCCTCCGAGACGCCCCGCCCTGCGGTCCCTCCGGCCACGCCGGGAACACCGGAGCCGGCCGTCACCCCCGCGGGCCCGCGGCCGACGGACCCGCCGTCCCCTCCTCGAGAGGCGGACGCGGCTCCCGCGACCCCTCCACGGGAGGAGCTCGCGTCTCCGCCGTCCCCCGCACCGGAGACGGTCACGCCCCCACCCGCGCCTTCACCGGAGACGGCCCCGGCCCCCGCCCCGGTGGAGCCTCCGGCCCCGTTCGTCGAGGGGACCCCGGCCCCCGACGGAGAGGCCGCGGTCCCGGGTTTCCACGAACCGGGTCTCGTGTCGTGGACCGGCCCCGCCTCTGAGACGGACCGATCCGCGCCGATACCGGGCGGTTTCGAGGAGCGCGTGGCGAACGTGCCTCCGGTCCCCACGTCCTTCGTCGGAAGGACGCTCTTCCGAGCGAGCCTCGGACGCCTGAAGGTCGGCTGAACCGCACGGGAGCGCCTCGGCCCGAGTGAACGGGCGGGGCGCGTCCGCCTCCCCTGTGCGAACGCGCCCCTGGGGCGCGGACGTCCGCGCCCACCGTCCGACGGTGTCCCGGGCCGCCCTCTCGAGGGGGCCAGAAGACCCGAGGATCACCGTCGGACGGGGCCGCCGACCGGCCACGCTCCGTCCCCTCAGCGTCGCGCGGCGGTCGGCGGTGCCGCTCGGCACGGGCGCCTCCCCCTCGAGGAGGGCCCTCACGCGCCGAACGGCGGTCGGAAGGTCATACGTCGGCGCGGTCACCCCCGCCGTCCAGGGAGTCGAGCAGAGCCGAGGCCTCACGGTGGGACGAGGGGAGCGGAGCCGACCACACCGCGGCCCCGTGCTCCCAGCAGACCTCGTCCCTCAACCGGGTCAGGGAGCCGTTCGCGTCCGGGTCCTCGGTGGCGATCACCGCGATCCGCGCCCGATTGACCAGGCACACCGACTCTCCACGGGTGAAGAAACGACGTAGTTCGTGGCCGAGCACGATCAGCCGTGCCGTCCGCCGCCAGGGGTCGAGCGCCGGGTCCAGGGCCACCACGACCAGGTGGTGCCCGAACGCGGCCGGGACCCCGTCCTCGACACCCCGATAGAGCTCCCCCACCCGGGTGCGCAGGTATTCGCTGTTGGCCAGACCGGTCAACGGGTCCTGACAGTCGCCCCGGCTACGGCCGCCCCGCTCCCAGCCCTCCGCCAGCGAACGGGCCAGGGGGAGCGGCACCTGCTCCCAGCCGACGGCCCGGGCGAAGGCGTCGAGATCCTCCAAGGACGGACCGATACCGAACCCTGCCCGGGCCCGCGCCTCTCCGAGACGGGCGCAGGGACCGGACAGGTCGTCACCGGCCACATGAGCCGTGCACAGGGCGTCCACCGAAGGCGTCCACCAGTCCTCGAACCGGCCCCAACCCACCTCACGTGATCGACGTCTCCACGGCGCACGCAGCTCCCGGGCACGATGGAGCATTCGGTCCCGCGCTCCGGAACCCACCTCGGTCTCGCCCATTGCTTCCGCTCCCGGTCGTCGTTCTCCCAGGTGAACGAAGTCGGCCCGCGCCCCCGCGACGGGCCGTCTCCGTTCGCCCTCACCCCTAATCACGGAGATCGGTGGCGCCCATGACGCGGATACGGGATATTTTTTCGAGCACGTGTTTTCGGACGCCGATAACCCCCGCCCCCCGAACCCGGTTCCGGCGTGTGGCGGGGGCGGCCCAAGAGTTGAAAGGGCGCCGCGGGGTGACCGACGCCGATGGGGAGTACACAGAGACGCTTCTCGGGGACGCCGAGATCATCCGACAGGTCAAAGCCGGTGACAACGCGGCCTTCGGAACCCTCTACGAGCGTCACGCCGGAGCGGCCCGAGGGCTGGCCAGACAGCTCCTGAGAGGCGAGGCCGAGGTCGAGGACGCCGTCGCCGAGGCGTTCACCAAGGTGCTCAGCGTCATACAGCGAGGGGGAGGGCCCACCGACGCCTTCCGCCCCTACCTGCTCACGGCGGTGCGCAACGCCGCCTACGACCGGGGGAGAGGCGAGAAGCGCCAGGTCGTCACGGACGACATGGAGAGCTTCGACGCCGGAGAGCCCTTCGTCGACCCGGCACTGGAGGGGCTGGAACGTTCGCTGATCGCGCGCGCCTTCCTCTCCCTGCCCGAACGTTGGCAGTCGGTCCTGTGGCACACCGAGATCGAAGGGGTCAAACCCGCCGAGGCGGCGACCATCCTCGGCATGAACCCCAACGGGGTGGCGGCCCTGGCCTACCGCGCCCGAGAGGGGCTGCGCCAGGCCTACCTCCAGATGCACCTGGCGGGCAGTGGGACCGCGGAGGCCTGCCGTCCCACCATCGGCCTTCTGGGCGCCTACGTGCGCGGAGGTCTGTCCAAACGCGACACCACCAAGGTCGACCGGCACATGGACGACTGCGGCGAGTGCCGTGAGGTGTACGCGGAGCTGATGGACGTCAACGTCGGACTGCGCGGGGTCATGCTGCCCCTGGTGGTCGGCTTCGGCGCCACGGGCTACCTGGCCTCCGTCCCCGGCGCGACGGCCGGCGGCGCCTGGTGGAATCGGATGTCCCGAAGAGGGCAGCAGGCCACGGCCGGAGCCGCGGCGGCCGCCGGTATGGCGGTCGCCGTCGCCTTCGCCCTGGTCGGCGGGGACACACCGATCCCCGAGGAGCCGTCCCCGGCCGCGGCACCGCCGATCGACGCCCCCGCCGAGGACCCGTCGCCCCCGGCCCAGGACACCCCCGACGACCCGCCGCCCGCCACGCCGGACGAGCCCGCTCCGGTACCGGCCCCGCCCGCCGACGTTCCCCCGGAGGAGGTCCCGGACCCGCCCGCGCCCCAGGAACCGGACGCCCCGGCACCGGAGGACCCCCAGGAGGACCCGCCGCCCCCGCCGCCCGCCCCCGAGGAGCCCGAACCCGAACCGGCCCCCGAGGAACCGCTGCCCGAGTTCGCCGTGGGCATCGACCCGGTCGGGTCGCTCGTGCCGGGCAGCGAGGGGATCATGGTCCTCGACGTGCTCAACACCGGGCAGGACACGGCCGAGGACGTCCTCGCCCAGATCACCCTCCCTCCCGGAGTGGAGATGATCTCCTCCGGCGGAGCCGGCAACGCGGTCCCGATGGCCTCCGGTAACGGTGACTGGGGCTGTTCGGCCGGGAGCGGCGGCGGTGAATGCGTGCGTTCGGGCATGGCCGCGGGAGAGAGCAGCACCCACTTCCTCGACGTTCGGGTGGCCCCCGACGCCGACGTGGACGTGCCCGCCGGGGTCGTGATCTCCTCTGGGAACGTGAGCCATCGGGCCACCGGCGAACGCGGGGTCACCTCCGAAGGGATCCCCGCCCGGTACGCCACGGCGGGGCAGGTACGCACGGAGGCCGTCGGCAACTCCCTCATGACCTGTACCGAACCCGAGGAGTCGAAAAAGCCCACCTGGCCGTGGCCCTGGTGGGGCACCCCCGGGATCCCGGAGACCCCCGAGGCCCTTCCCGGGCCGACCCCTCCCGCCCCGACGGAGGACCCCGGGCCCACCCTCCCGCTCCCCGAACAGGAGGACGCCGACCTCGGGCGGGCCCCCGCCGACCACGTCTCTCCCGAGGACGCGGGCGAGGCCCTCGACGACCTGCTCGGCGGAGGCGAGGAAGGCACACCCGACGGACCGCCCGGATACCCGACCCCGGAGGCGCCGTCCCCCGAGGACGAGGACCCCGCTCCGACCGGACCTCCCCTGACACCCGACCCCCCCGAGCTTCCCGGGGAGACCGTCGAACCCACCGACCCGGGCGAAGACCACCGGGACGAGGACGACGAGGACGAACCGGAGGAGCACGAGGAGGGCGACTGCGCCCAGGCCCGCGCCCGCTCCGGGGAGGGCATCGACAACGACAATTGGGTGATGGCCCCGCTCGACCGCGACCAGGACCCCACGACCACCTCCTCCAGCTCCGCCACCTGGTCCCTTCCCGAGGGCGGTTCGGTCCGCTGGGCCGGGCTGTACTTCTCCGCCTCGGGGGACCCGGGCGTGCCGACCGCGCGGGTGAAGGGGCCGGGCATGGCCGCCTACACCACCGTCACCGCCACCGAGACCCGCTCCGCCGACCTGCCCGCCTACTCGGCCTACCAGTCGTTCGCCGACGTCACCGACCTGGTGCGCGCCTCCGGCGGCGGGCAGTGGTGGGTCGCCGACGTCCCCGCCCAAGAGGGGCGCGGCGTCTACGCGGGCTGGAGCCTGGTCCTGGTCCTGGAGGACCCCGCCGTGGAGGGGTACCAGCAGGCGATGGTCCTGGACGAGACCTCGGCGGTCTTCCAGGACTCGAACGGAGCGGCCTTCCCGGTCTCGGGGCTGCTCCCGACGGCGGTCCGGACCGGGGTCGACGTGGTCGCCTGGGAAGGGGACGCCGAATTGGGCGGCGACCGTGTCCTGATCGACGGTGTCCCCCACGCCCCTTCCGAAGGGCCGGGAACCGTCGACAACGCCTTCGTGGGTTCCGCGCGTGGAGCGGACGGGGATCCGATGACCTTCGGTACCGACGTGACGCGATTCGACGCGGTGCTCGGCAGGGAATCGGAAATCCGAATCCTCTCCGAACAGGACGCGCTACTGGTGGGGGTCATCGCACTCGCGGCCCCTATGCGCACCTGATCCCGGTTATCGAGGCGCTGTTCACAGCGCTCGGAAAACCACGGACATCCAGGGGAATCGCCGTTGAGTAGCAAGACCATAACCGTGGGTATTCACAGGCGGAACGCAAAACCAGACGGATTTGGCTAGGCTGTGCCCCGGTCATGGATATGGCCCCAGAGATCGACAGGGAAGGGGGCGGTGTCACGTGGACCGTTGCGCGTTGTTCGTCGACGCGGGATACCTTCTCGCCGACGGCGCGATGGCCGTACACGGAACCCGTAACCGGGATTCCGTCGCCTGGGACTATTCCGGTCTCGTCCAGTTCCTCAACGAGGTCGCGCGAGACCGCACGGGGCTGCCGCTCCTGCGCTGCTACTGGTACGAGGCGATCGCCGACGACCGGAGGACCCAGGAACAGGACGGCATCGCCGACATCCCCGGCATCAAGTTCAGAGCCGCCCGGATCCGCCCGGGGCGCCGCGAGGGCGTGGAGAGCTACGTCCAACGCGACCTGACCACACTCGCCCGGACCGGTGTCCTGTGCGACGCGGTCCTGGTCAGCGGGGACGAGGACATGGCCCCGGTGGTCGCCGACGTCCAGGAGATGGGCGTGCGCGTCACCGTCGTGCACATCTCGGTGGAGGGCAACTGGACCATCTCCCGGTCCCTGCGCCAGGAGTGCGACGACCTCATCGAGATCGGCGCGGGCCACCTGCGCCCCCACGTCGAACTGCTCTCCGGCGGCGGATCCACCCAGGAGAACGCCGCCAAGACGACCACCCCCTTCGCCAACGGGCGCGCCACACCGGTCCCCGAGCAGGCGCCCGCCCGCCCCCGCTCCGCGGAACGAGGGCGTCGCGCCCAGCCCGAACAGCCCGCCGACACCTCCACCGGCGGACTGGAGGCCATGTTCGCCGGCACCGGCGGACAGTCCGTCCCCCAGGGCAGCGCCATGGAGCAACTGCGCGCCATGCGACGCTCCCTCGCCCAGCAACGCGGCGACCACCTGGCCGGCTCCGGCGGAGAGAACAGGGCCTCCGGGGGCATCGACGCCAACGGCTTCCCCACCGGGGGACAGCCGGTCAACGGCGCCGCCGCCTACCCGGGCTCCCCCGCGGGCCAGAACGGCCAGACCCCCTACCCGCCCCCGAGCACCGGCGCCCACCAGTCGATGCGCGGCGCCGAACCGAACGGCTACGGCCTTCCCTCGGCGCCCCCGAACGGCACGGCCCCCGGCCTCGGTACGGGCCCTGCCGGCTACGACAGCACCGGACCCCAGCCCGGGTTCGGTGGTGGCACCGGACCCCAACCGGCCTTCGGAGGTACCGGCCCCCAGGCCGCCTTCGACCCCGGAACGGGCCCGCAGGTCTCCTTCGCCACCGACGCCCCCCAGGGACCTCCGCCCCGCAGAACCCCACCCGCACCCGACCCCAGATACGGGGGCGGCCCCGGCGAGGACCAGGGTTTCGGAGGTGGGTCGGACCCAAACCCTACCTATGGGACCAGTACGGAAGCTGACGCCGCACGCCGCGGTGGCGCCGACCCCCGTTTCGGGGAGCGGCGGCCTACTGGTCCCGAGTACGACGACCGATTCGGCCCCAGGGGACACCAGGAATCCGCCCCCAGTCCTGGATATGCCCAGCAGACGGGCCCCGCCCCGCATACCGTTGATGAAGCGGTGCATGTCGCGCACAGGGAAGGGAACGACTTCGCGGAGTCGATCGCACGCGAGGCTCCGGCCCTATGGGTGGAGGCGGTTCTGGCCAGACGGCCACGAATGCCCTCCGACCTGGAGGCCCGCCTGCTTCAGGGCTCCTCGCTCCCGATCGACCACCTGTTGCGCGACGAGGTCCGTGACGGACTGCGCCAAGGGTTCTGGCAGGCCCTGGAGCGTGCCAGGACCTGATCGGCGCGCGGGAGTGCGAGTAGGGGATGGGGGCGATGCGGTTGACCCACGTGACGACGGCAGAACTCGACCGGTTGGAATTCCACGCCGTCCGGTCGGGTGAGCACGGTCGGATCGCCGCCCAACTACTGGACCTGGCCAACCGGGTCGACGCGGGAAGCGAGGTCGGCCGCGCCGAACTGTTCGTGCGCGCGGGCGAACAGTGGGAGATCGCCCAAGAGTTCGAGCGTGCCTGCTCGGCCTACCAGCGGGCGATCGACGACGGCGGCGTCACCGTGATCGACCCGCACGCCCTGAGCGCGGGCGCCCTCCTGCAACTGGACGAACGCCGCCAGGCCGAGTACCACCTGGAACGCCTGGAGTCGGGTGGTCCCGCCGGGCTGCCCACCCTCATCCACGTCGCCGAGGCGCTGTACGCGCACGACGACCTGGAGGGGGCCGAACGCTGGGCCACCGCGGGCGCGCGCTTCCACGCCGGATGCTCGCGGAGCCCCTACGTCGAGGACCTCTTCCTCGAACTGCTGAGAATCCGGTTCCGTATCCGATCCGACCTCGGCAGGCCCGAGGACGACCTGGACCTCATCCTCGACGAGGTGTGAACCCGGCCGATCCGCGGCCCGGAGCGTCGACGACCCCGGGCCCGCGACCGGAGGCGGCCGGCTTCGTGTGAGCTTTCCTTCCCCGCCCCGAGCGACGCGAGGGGGAGGAGGGGGCCTGCGGCGGGTTCTCGGGCGTGGTCCCGACCGCCCCGCGCCCTGTGGGAGCATCGATCCCGCCGGGTGAGAGCGGCCCCGGGCGGGGCCGTCTCGCCCCCCTCATACCATGTTCGGCGGCGGGATCCGGCCACGGTCGATACGTCCGAAGAACCCGCGACACGCCATCATCTTGCGGTGTACCAACCCACCATCCCCTAGATGTAGTATCGCTCCCGCTGGTGGTTCACCGGCCCTCCGGGGCGGGTGAGGCAAGAGGGAACCCGGTGCGAATCCGGGACTGCCCCGCAGCGGTGAGTGGGAACGAAAGCCGTCATAGGCACTGGGAGCCGTTCAGGCCCTGGGAAGCGACGGTGGAGTAGGAAGCCCACGAGTCCGAAGACCTGCCACCCGCACGCACCTCAGGTGCGTACGACGACGGGGCTTCGAGGGAGAGCCGCCGCGACCCACCGGTGGACCGTACAGGTTCGACGTACACCTCCACTGCTGCGTGCCGCGTGCTCACTCGTGTGCCCCCGGGGACTCTTCTACCGAGGTTGGAGCCGCTTTATGACCCTTGACGTCGAGGCCGCGCCCGTATCCGTTCGGCCCACGCAGACCCACGAGGGTGGCCCTGGCACCGCCATCGACCGGATCGAACACGTGGTGGCCGAGGCCTGCGCGGGTCTCACCGGTGTTTCGGCGGAGAAGGTCCTCGACGAGGCGCGGCGCGGCTTCTACCCCGGCATCGCCGACTCCGAGGTCGAGCTCGCCCTGGTCATGGCCGCCCGCAGCTTCGTCGAGGTCGACCCGGACTACTCCTACGTGGCCGCGCGTCTGCTGCTCGACAAGCTCCGCACCGAGGCGCTGAGCTTCGTCTTCGACGCCCACGAGACCGCCGGGCAGACCGAGATGGGCGACCGCTACGCCGGCTACCTGGCGGCCTACGTGCGCCGGGGTGTCGAGCTCGGCCAGCTCGACCCCGCCCTGGCCGGGTTCGACCTGGACGTGCTGGGGCGGGCCCTGCACGCCGATCGCGACGAGCAGTTCACCTTCCTGGGCCTCCAGACCCTCTACGACCGCTACTTCCTGCACAGCGACGACGTCCGCTACGAGCTGCCGCAGGCCTTCTTCATGCGCGTCGCCATGGGCCTGGCACTCAACGAGGACGACCGTGAGGCCCGCGCGATCGAGTTCTACGAGCTGCTGTCCTCGTTCGACTTCATGGCCTCCACACCCACCCTGTTCAACGCGGGCACGGTCCGCGCGCAGCTCTCCTCCTGCTTCCTCACCACGATCGGTGACGACCTCCAGGAGATCTTCCACGGCATCGGCAACAACGCGATGCTGTCGAAGTACTCGGGCGGTCTGGGCAACGACTGGACCCCGGTCCGCGGCCTGGGCTCCCACATCAAGGGCACCAACGGCAAGAGCCAGGGCGTCGTCCCCTTCCTGAAGATCGCCAACGACACCGCCGTCGCGGTCAATCAGGGCGGGAAGCGCAAGGGCGCGGTCTGTGCCTACCTGGAGACCTGGCACATCGACATCGAGGAGTTCCTCGACCTTCGCAAGAACACCGGCGACGAGCGCCGCCGCACCCACGACATGAACACCGCGAACTGGGTTCCGGACCTGTTCATGAAGCGTGTGGAGGAGCAGGGGAGCTGGACCCTGTTCTCCCCGGACGAGGTCCCCGACCTCCACGACAAGTACGGTCTGGAGTTCGTCGAGGCCTACGAGCGCTACGAGGCCGAGGCGCGGGCCGGGCGGATCAAGGTCCACCGGACGCTGCCCGCCGTCGACCTGTGGCGTCGCATGCTCACCATGCTGTTCGAGACCGGCCACCCCTGGATCACCTTCAAGGACCCGTCCAACCTGCGTTCGCCGCAGCAGCACGTCGGTGTGGTGCACTCCTCCAACCTGTGCACCGAGATCACGCTGAACACCGACAAGGACGAGGTCGCGGTCTGCAACCTCGGCTCGGTCAACCTGGCCCGCCACGTGAGCGCCGAGGGCATCGACGTCGAGCGGCTGCGCCGTACCGTCCGCACCGCCGTGCGCATGCTCGACAACGTCATCGACGTGAACTTCTACACGATCCCCGAGGCCCGACGCGCGAACATGCGTCACCGTCCCGTCGGGCTGGGGCTCATGGGGTTCCAGGACGCCCTGTTCGAGCTCCGCACGCCCTACGGTTCCGAAGGTGCGGTGAGCTTCGCCGACGAGAGCATGGAGCTGATCGGCTACTACGCGATCGAGGCGTCCATGGAGCTGGCCGCCGAGCGCGGTTCCTACGAGACCTTCGAGGGCTCCCTGTGGAGCCGCGGCGTTCTGCCGATCGACTCGTTGCGGCTGCTGGCCGAGGCCCGCGGCGGCGACCTGGACATGGACCGCGGTGAGACGCTGGACTGGGACTCGCTGCGCGAGCGGGTGCGCACCACGGGGATGCGCAACTCCAACGTCATGGCGATCGCCCCCACCGCGACCATCGCCAACATCACGGGCGTCAACCAGTCGATCGAGCCGGTCTACCGGAACCTGTACGTCAAGTCGAACATGTCCGGCGACTTCACCGTGGTCAACGACCACCTGGTCCGCGACCTCAAGGAGCGCGGCCTGTGGGACGAGGAGATGGTCGCGGAGCTGAAGCGTCACGACGGCAGCCTGGGGGAGATCGACCGGGTGCCGGACGACCTGAAGGACCTGTACGCCACCTCGTTCGAGGTCGACCCGTCCTGGCTGGTGGAGGCCGGTTCGCGTCGTCAGAAGTGGATCGACCAGGCCCAGTCGCTGAACCTGTACATGGCGGCCCCCAGCGGCAGGAAGCTGGACGCCCTGTACAGGAAGGCCTGGCGTTCGGGGCTCAAGACCACGTACTACCTGCGCGCGCAGAGCGCCACGCACGTGGAGAAGAGCACGCTCAAGGGCACCGACGGCCGGCTGAACGCGGTGTCGGCGACCCCGGCGCCCGCTCCGGCCCCCGCGCCCGCTCCCTCTCCGAGTCCCGCCCCGGTGCCGGTGGCCGAGCCCACGGCGGCCGAGGAGGAGTTCGAGATCGTCGAGGACCAGGCGTGCTCCATCGACGACCCCGAGTGCGAGGCCTGCCAGTAATCCGGTCGGGGGCGTCCGCGCGCGGACGCGGACGCCCCTCCTTCCTCGCACTCCGCCCCCGCAGAGAAGACCCGGCTCGACCGGAGAACGGACCAGTACCGAGCATGACCACGGTTTCCGAGAACAACGACACGACCGGCCTCGGCGAGATCGAGCGCGACGCCGCCCGTGTGAACGTCGACGACAAGGCGATGATCAACGCCCGCGCGGACGTCAACCAGCTTCTTCCCCTCAAGTACACCTGGGCGTGGGAGAAGTACCTCGCCGGCTGCAACAACCACTGGATGCCCACCGAGGTGGCCATGCAGGCGGACATCGCCCTGTGGAAGTCCAAGGACGGGCTGACCGAGGACGAGCGGCTCATGCTCAAGCGCAACCTCGGTTTCTTCGCGACGGCGGAGTCGCTGGTCGCGAACAACATCGTCCTGGCCGTCTACCGTCAGCTCACCAACCCCGAGTGCCGCCAGTACCTGCTGCGTCAGGCCTTCGAGGAGGCCGTGCACACCCACACCTTCCAGTACATCTGCGAGAGCCTCGGCCTGGACGAGGGCGAGCTGTTCAACATGTACCGGGAGGTCCCCTCGATCACGGCGAAGGACGCCTGGGCCCTCAAGTACACCCAGAACCTGGAGGACCCGGACTTCAGCACCGGCACGCCCGAGGCCGACCAGGCCTTCCTCCGGGACCTGGTCGCGTTCTACGTGATCTTCGAGGGCATGTGGTTCTACACCGGCTTCGCGCAGATCCTGTCGCTGGGTCGTCGCAACAAGATGGTCGGTATCGCCGAGCAGTACCAGTACATCCTGCGCGACGAGTCGATCCACCTGAACTTCGGCATCGACGTGATCAACCAGATCAAGATCGAGAACCCGCATCTGTGGAGCGAGGAGTTCCAGGCGGAGGTCCGGCGGATGCTGACGGAGGCCTGCGAGCTGGAGGTGGCCTACGGCCGCGAGACCATGCCGCGCGGGGTCCTGGGGCTCAACGCCGACCTGTGCGAGCAGTACATGCGCTTCATCACCGACCGCCGCGCCGAGCAGATCGGTCTGGCCCCGATCTTCGGTGAGACGGAGAACCCGTTCCCGTGGATGTCGGAGATGATGGACCTCCAGAAGGAGAAGAACTTCTTCGAGACGAGGGTGATCGAGTACCAGACCGGTGGCGGTCTGGACTGGGACTGACCTTTCGGGGGCGTTCGGCGCCTCCGCCGTGATCCGTAGGACGGATCCTCTTCCTCCTTCTCTCCCTTGCCGGGGCCCGGGGCGGCGCGCGCCCCGGGCCTCTTTCGCGTTCGGCCACCCCCGACTCCTCCGTCGCATGGATATCGGGGTGCCGACCGCTTCCGGCCAGGTCATGGCCGGGGCAGGCCAGAGCGTGAACGAATCCCCTCCGAAGGCATCGGACCAGGGTGCGACCAGGTAGTCCCCCCATACCGAGGGAGAACCCGCAATGGATCACGTTTTCGGAGACGAGCGGCACCGGCGACTGCGTGCTGAAGTACGTGAGTTCGCCGAGCACGAGGTGGCCCCCCGCATCCCCGAGATGGAGCGGCGCCGCCATGTGGACCACGAACTGTCCCGGCTCATCGCGGAGCAGGGGTGGATCGGTGTGACCGTGGACCCGGCCTACGGCGGTATGGGCGCGGGGCATCTGGCCAAGACGATCATCATCGAGGAGATGTCCCGTGTCAGCGGGGCGATGGGCGCGATGGTCCAGGCCTCCCAGTTGGGGGTGGCCAAGATCGTGCACTTCGGGAACGCGGCCCAGCGCGCGGCCTGGCTGCCGAGGGTCGCGGCGGGGCGGTGTCTGCCCACGATCGCGGTGACCGAGTACGGCTCCGGCGGGCACGTCCTGGGGATGACCGGCGGCGCCGTTCGCGATGGTGACGACTACGTGCTCAACGGGCGGAAGGTCTTCGTGGGCAACAGCCACGTCGGCGATCTGCACGGTGTGGTGGTCCGGACCGGGGAGGGGTCGCGGGGGTTGTCCGCGTTCCTGGTCGAGTCGGATCGGCCCGGCTTCTCCCTGGGCCCGCACGAGGGCACGATGGGGTTGCACGGGTTCAGCTTCGGGGAGTTGATCTTCGAGGACTGCCGTGTCCCCGCCGCCAACATGCTCGGGGAGGAGGGGGACGGGCTGGCGGTGGCCTACTCGTCCAGCGTGCTGTACGGCAGGGCCAACCTGGCCGCGGTGGCCTTGGGCATCCATCGGGCCCTGGTGGAGGAGACCTGCGCCTACGCCTCCGAACAGCACCGCTACGGCAGGCCCTTGTGCGAGGTGCCCTCGGTGAAGTTGAAACTGGGGCAGATGCAGTCCCGACTGATGATGGCGACGCTGTCGCTGTACCACGCGGTGTCCCTGCTTGACCGGGGCGCGGCCTGTGACCACGAGCTGATCAACGCCAAACTCGTCAACGTCGAGTACGCCTTGGACACGGCGCGCAACGCCATGGAGATCCACGCGGCCCGCGGGTTGTACACGGATCGTCCGATCGAGCGCTATCTGCGCGACGCCCACCACATCTTCGCCCCGGCGGGCACCTCGGACGTGCAGCTGCTCAGGCTGGGCGAGGCGGCGTTGGGCGTGGACCGGGGCCAGTGGTCCGAGCGACTCGCGGATCGGGTGGCCGTCTCCGAGTCGGGGCCCGTGGCGGCACCGCTCGTGGCGTAGGGCCGAGGGAGGAACGGGGCGGCGGAGCCGGGAGGGGCGTACACGTCTCCGCCGTGCCCGTGTGGATCGGCCGGGCGACGAACGCCGTCAGTCCGCGGCGGGTTCGGCGACCTCGGGTTCGTAGTTGCGGGTCATCATCGAATTGCACTTCGTGCACAGGTGGCGGGCCGAGCCGGGGGCGGAGGGCTTCCAGTCGTGCTCGCCCCGGGGGCAGATCCCCGAGGGGCCGATGCTGCGGGCGCGGATGGCGGCGGGTTGTGCGTCCATGCGGCCACGGTAGCCCGCTCGGGCTCTTCCCACTACTCGTACGGATCGTCGCGGTGGATCGATCCTCGGCTCCCTCTCGTCGCCGTCCGGAGCCGGGTGTTCCGGGGAGCGTGGCGGGTGCGCGGTGGAGGTGTCCGGCGCGAGAACGCGATCTGTCGCGGAGCGTACGCCTCGTCACGATCCGCTCCTCTTATGTCCGATACGACAAAGAGGAGTGTAAGGCGCTGGCCATCCGAACAATCATGCCTGGTCAATGACTCGGTGGGGTCTCGAACAGATGTTGTTCCGCACACAAGGCATTGTGTCCGGTGCTACAAGGCTCCATGATCGCGGTCAAAGTTCGTAAAGAGCGCGTTGAGTCAGGAATGCGCTTGTCAGGGAAGGGAGAGTGACGGGTGGAAGACTCCTCGATCGGGTCGATCGTGATCTTCGGCGTATATCTCGCCGGCATGGTCGGTATCGGGCTCTGGGTCTACAAGCGCACCGTCTCGCAGGCCGACTTCGTACTCGGCGGTCGTAGCCTCAACAGCTGGGTGAGCGGTCTGAGCGCCAACGCCAGCGACTTCAGCGGTTGGCTGTTGCTGGGGCTTCCCGGCGCCATCTACGTGTCGGGTCTGGGAGAGGCCTGGATCGCCGTCGGTCTGGCCTCCGGCTTCGCGGGCAGCTGGCTCATCATCGCCCCGCGCCTGCGCGTCTACACCGAGCGTGTCACCGACTCCCGCACCGGAGCCGAATCCGACTCCCTCACCCTGTCCTCCTTCCTGGAGAACCGTTTCAACGACCGCACGCGCCTGCTGCGCGCCGTGTCCGCGATCCTCATCATCGTCTTCTACTTCTTCTACGTGGCCTCCGGCCTCGTGGCGATGGCCTCGCTCTTCGACATGGTCTTCGGACTCGACCCGGCGCCGGCCATCGCCATCGGCGTGGCCATCGTGGTGCTCTACACCGTGCTCGGCGGGTTCCTCGCCGTCTCCTACACCGATGTGGTGCAGGCGGTGATGATGTGGATCGCGCTGCTCGTGGTGCCCATCATGGCGATCAGCGTGCTCGGTGGCTTCGGCGGCCTCACCGATGGTGTGTCCGACAAGGCCGAAGGGCTGATGTCGGCGTTCGGCGGTACCTCCCTCGACGCCGACACCGGTGCCTGGCTCACCACCGAGACCCTCGGCGCGGTCGTCATCGTCTCCGGCCTGGCCTGGGGCTTCGGCTACTTCGGTCAGCCGCACATCCTCGCCCGCTACATGGGCATCCGTTCCGTGAAGGACATCCCCAAGGCCGCCGGTATCAGCGTCGCCTGGGCGGTCAGCGCCATGATCCTCGCGGTCCTGGTCGGCTTCATCGGCATCGCCTACTTCGACACCCCGCTCGGCGACCCCGAGCAGGTCTTCCCCAGCCTCATCGCGTCCCTGACCAACCCGTTGGTCGCGGGCGTCCTGCTGGCGGCGATCCTCGCCGCCGTGATGAGCACCGCCGACTCCCAGCTCCTGGTCGCGGCCTCCGCGCTCACCGAGGACGGCTACAAGGCCTTCGTCGATGAGAAGGCGTCGCCCCGCTCGCTGCTGTGGATCAGCCGCGGCACCGTCGTCGCCGTCGCCGTCATCGCGGCCCTCGTCGCGCTGTACGGCAACAGCTCGGTCATGGACCTGGTCGGCTACGCCTGGGCCGGTTTCGGCGCGGGCTTCGGTCCGGTCCTGCTGCTCGCCCTCTTCTGGAAGCGCATGACCTGGGCGGGCGCTCTCGCCGGCATGATCGTCGGCGGCTCGTCCGCCATCCTCTGGGACATCCTCGACAGCGCCTACCTCGGCACCGGCCTGTACGCGATGGTCCCGGCGGTCGCCCTGAGCTTCCTGTCCATCCTGCTCTTCAACGGCCTGGGCAAGGTCAGCGAGCAGATGGAGGCCGACTTCGACCGTGTCGAGGCCGAGCTCAAGTCCGGTGGACACGACGAGAAGCCCACCGCCGCCGTCTGACCCCGTCGGTGGGGAGAAAGTCCCTCTCCCCGCCGCTCAACGCCTTCCGGGCCCGTGCGTGTCAACGCACGGGCCCGGAAGGCGTTCTGGCGCCCGCATGCCCCGTAGCGGTAGAACGGTGACATGTCGTCACCGCCGCAACACCCGACAGCGTGGGCCCGCACGGACGTTCCGGAAGGGATGGGGATCGGCACGCTCCTTCCCGAACCGGACGGTTTCCGGCTGGAGGCGGGGGAGACCGTCTTCGCACGGGAGGAACGCTTCCTCACCCGCTTCACCGTGTGGACCGACCTGGCCTGGGCGACCACACGGGTCCACGCCGAGGTGCTGTCCGCGGCGGGCACCGAGACGGTCACCCTCCAAGCCCAGGGCGGCCACTGGAGCGACGGGAAGGGCGGCGAACTGAGAGAGCTGGTCGGCTGCCTCGACGTCGACATCGCCGCCACCCCCCTCACCAACACCCTCCCCATCCGCCGCCTGGGCCTTCGCCCCGGCGAACACCGCGATATCGCGGTGGTGTGGATCGACATCCCCTCATTGCGGATCCGCCGGGTCCGTCAGCGCTACACCCGCCATCACGCCGAGAACGGGCTGGAGCTGTACACCTACCGCGACCCCCTCCACGGCGAGTACCGGATCTCCGTCGACGGGGACGGGGTGGTGGTCGACTACGAACGTTTCGTCCGACGCTGGAGCCCCGACCCCTGAGCGGGACGACGGCGGGGCGGGAGCGTAGAGTTCACACGGCCGTAGCACCCCACCGACCAGGGCAGGCGATAATCGGAGGGGCACACGCAGTACACAGAGGGAGCGCACGTGAGCGACACCGAACAGAGCCGGGCCCGCGATGAGATCATCCGCGACCTCGGTGTGACCGCCGACTTCGACGTCGCCGCGGAGATCGAGCGTCGCGTCTCCTTCCTCACCGATCAGCTCGTCGCCTCCCGGTCCCGTGCCCTGGTCCTGGGCATCAGCGGCGGCGTCGACTCGCTCACGGCGGGACGCCTGTGCCGCCTGGCCGTCGACCGGGCCCGCGAGGCCGGATACGAGGCCGAGTTCGTGGCCATGCGCCTGCCCTACGGGACACAGAAGGACGAGGAGGACGCCGCCCGCTCCGTCGACTTCGTCGCCCCCGACCGGTGCCTGACCGTCGACGTGCGCCCCGCCACCGACGCCATGGCGGCCGCCCTGACCGAGGGCGGCATGACCTACACCGACCACGCCGCCGAGGACTTCGTCATCGGCAACGTCAAGGCCCGCCAGCGGATGATCGCCCAATACGCGGTCTCCGGCGGGTTCCGCGGGCTGGTGGTCGGCACCGACCACGCCGCCGAGGCGATCACCGGCTTCTTCACCAAGTACGGCGACGGAGGCGTGGACGTCATCCCGTTGAGCGGCCTCACCAAGGGCAGGGTGCGGGCCGTCGCCGCCACCCTGGGCGCCCCGGACGACCTGGTGAACAAGGTGCCCACCGCCGATCTGGAGACGCTCAGCCCCCAGAAGCCGGACGAGGAGGCGCTCGGCGTCACCTACGACCAGATCGACGCCTTCCTGGAGGGTCGCCCCGTCGACGACGAGGTCGCCCGAGCGCTCATCGACCGCTACCGCGTCACCGCCCACAAGCGGGCCCTGCCCACCGCGCCCTGAGCGGTTCGGGTGCCCCCCCCGGGGGGTTGAGGTGGGATGGCGGGTGCGGGTTACTCCCTGCTGTGGTCGGGGTCCGAAAGTGTTTGCTTTGGCCCTCCGCCGGCGCTTCGGGCCGTGTTCGGGCGCCAGGGGAGGCGGGAACCTTCGGCACCTACGGTGTGGTCACTCGTTCCTCGCGACCCCACCTGCGGCACCTCCAGAACCCCGCCGGCGCCCGAACGGGCAACCCCCCGTGGCCGGTGTAGGAGGCCGGGTGTGCCGGCTTCCCGGTCCCGGGGGGAGTACCGCATCCGGTACCTTGCACACCAAGCCCTCCCGTCACTCGCCCCTCCGAGTAGATGGTGGTGCCGGCACTACCCCACCAAGGTGGGCCGGCCACCCTTCGGGAGGGGATCCTGCGCCATCGCGGCCGAACGGCCGTCACGCCTAGGGTCATGATCGACGACGCGTCATCGATTGCCACTCGTGGTCCCGATCCCCGGGGAACACGGGGACGTGTCGACACTTCTGTTCCCGTTCGGAGTGACCGAAGGCGCCCTCGCGCGGCCGTTCGCTCTCGGGATGACCAAGGAGCGACCGCCGATGACCGTGACCGTCGACCCCGTGGGAGACCGGCCGCCCACCTCCTCCGCGGCCCCGGCCGTGGAGCCCGCCGCCCACTCGAAGCCCGCCCGGGACCGTTTCCTCGACGTGCTCCGCCTGTTCGTCATGGCCCTGGTGGTCGTCCAGCACTGGTGGTTGCCGGTGTTGAGCGTGCAGACCCAGGGCGAACTGGCCGCGGGCAGTGTGCTCAGCTCCGACGGCGGGTTCGCGTTGACCTGGATCTCCCAGGTCATGCCGTTGATCTTCTTCGTGGGCGGCGCGGCCAATCTGATCAGTTGGCGGGCGGCCTCGAAGCGGGGGGTTCCGGCCCGGATCTGGTGGGCCAAGCGGTTGCGCCGGCTGGCCTGGCCGGTCGTGCCCCTGGCGGTGGTGTGGATCCTCGCCTGTCACCTGGCGGTCCTGGGCGGCGCCCCGGCCCAGCCGGTCCTGGTCGGCGCGGGCGCGGCGGGCATGGTGCTGTGGTTCCTGGCGGTGTACGTGCTGGTGGTCATGGCGACCCCGCTGTTGGTCGCCGCGCAGGAACGGTTCGGTTGGTGGGTTCCGGCGGCGCTGCTCGCGGGGGCCGTGGTCGTGGACACGGTCCGCTTCAACTTCGGTGTGGAGTGGTTCGGCTACCTGAACATCGCCTTCGTCTGGCTGGGCGTGCACCAGTTGGGTCTCCGTTACGTGACGGGTGCGATCGGGCGCCCGCACGCGCTCGGTCTGGCGGCGACCGGGGCCGTGGCCGCTCTGGCCCTGGCCGCGTTCGGCCCCTACTCGTTGAACATGACCGGGGTGTTCGCGGCCGAGACCTCGAACGTGGCCCCGCCGACCCTGGTCCTCGCGGCTCTGGGCGCGGTGCAGATCGGGGTGGCGGTGCTGCTCCGCGACCTGATCGTCGCCTGGTCGAATCGTCCCGGACCGGCCCGGATGCTGGACCGTGTGTGTCCTCAGTTGATGACGGTGTACCTGTGGCACATGCTGCCGATCAGCGTGGTCGCCGGTGTGGTGGTGTTCGGACTGGGTATCGATACCCCTGAGCCGATGACCGGCCTGTGGCTGCTGTGGGGAGTGCTGGGACTGGTGGTCCTGGTGCCCCTGATCCTTCCGCTGGCCCACTGGGCCGTGCGCTTCGAGGAACCGCCTCGGGTGCTCAGCGGGGACCCGGGTCTGCCGAGGGTGCTGATCGCGGCCGCGCTGCTCGGCGGGGGACTGCTGACCCTGACGGTGACCGGGCTCGGCTTCGGTTCCGCGCCGGTGTTCGGTCTGTCGGCCATCGTGGTGGGTCTGCTGCTGACGGCGGCGCCTCGGCGACGGGCCCGGGTTCCGCTCGGAGTGTGATCCCGGGTCAAGCGAAGGTCACCTTTTGTTCAGTTTCGTCCCAACGTCGAGTGGCGTTGCGGACGGCAGGGGGTAGACAGGGTTGATGGACCCCGGACGCATCGCCTTCGAGCGGCACGGCAACGGCCGCCCGGTCGTTCTGCTGCACGGGCTCGGTGATCGGAGACAGAGCTGGCGGTCGGTATCGCCCCGGCTGGTCGACGACTACGAGGTGTTCTCCCTCGACCTGCCGGGGTTCGGGGAGTCCCCGGCCCCCGGGCCCAAGGAGCACTACGACGTGTACAGCCTCGTGCGGGTCGTGCGCGACTTCTGCGAACTGCACGGCATCGAGCGCCCCCACCTGGCGGGCAACTCCCTGGGCGGCTCGATCGCGCTGGAACTGGGCGTCCAAGGGGTGGCCGGATCGGTCACGGTCTTCTCCCCGGCCGGTTTCTCCGACACCCTCGCCCGCTGGGGCATGCGCACCGTGGGAATGGTCGCCAACCTGGCGACCCGGCTTCCCATGCCGCTCAAGGAGCGTCTGGCCGACACACCGCCGGCGCGCGCGGCGGCCCGGATCGCGTTGCGGGGGGACCCCTCCTCGCCCGAGGCCAAGGCGACCCGTTTCGGTGTCCAGGGGCTCGAACCCGGAGCCCCGTACGTGCGCATGGTGCCCAAGATCGCCGACTACGACTTCTCCGCCCGCCCGATCGGCTGCCCGGTCACGATCGCCTGGGGCGACCGCGACCGGACCCTGTTGCCCTCCAGCGCCGAACACGCCCATCAGCGCGTGCCCAACGCGCGCATGGTGTCGATGTTGGGGGTCGGTCACATCCCGATGGCGGACGACCCCCTCACCGTGGCCGAGCACATCCGTTGGACCTGCAACGCCGCCGACCGGGGACCGCACGAACACCCGTGGCTCCGACCGCTCAGGTGAACCGGAAGCCGCCCTCGGAGCTGATCACCTGACCGGTGATCCACGCGGCCTCGTCGGTGGCCAGCCAGGACAGCAGACGAGCCGGATCGTCCGGCTCTCCCAAACGTCCCAGAGCGAACATGGGCACCACCCGTTCCAGCAGGTCGCCCTCGATGTAGCCGGTCTGCACCGGTCCGGGGTTGACCGTGTTGACGGTGATGCCCCTCGGCCCCAACTCGGCGGCGATGGTGGGGGTGATCTGCGCCAGAGCGCCCTTGGCGGAGGCGTAGGCGACCTCGCCGGGCATGGGGCCGTGCGACTGTCCCGACGTCATGAACAGCACCCGGCCACCCGGGCGACCGTCGTGGTGTTCGGCGAAGGCCTTGGCCAGGAGCAGCGGCGATCGGGCGTCCACGGCCCAGTGTCCGTCGAGCATCTCGGCGGTGACCTCGGCCAGAGAGCCGTCCCCTCCGCTGCGCGCGTGGTTGGCGACCAGGATGTCCAGGTGCCCGAACTCGGCGATGGTCGCCTCGACCACCCGTTCGGGGGTCCGGGGGTCGGCCATGTCGGCCTCGATCTGCTCCACCCCGGTCTCGGGGCAGGCCAGGACCGAACGTACCCCCTCGACCACCGCGTCGATGTCGTCCCCGCCCCAGGGTTGTGCCTCGTCGTGCGGGCGGAAGTGGTGGAGCATGACGGAGGCCCCGTAGGCGGCCAGTCGCCGCGCCACCGCGTAGCCGATACCGCCGCGCCGTCCCGCGCCGGTGACGAGCGCGGTCCTTCCTCGAAGGGGGAGCGGATCCCGAGCGAGCGGCGGGGCGGCCGCGGTGTCCTCCCGGTCCGGCCGTTCCTGCTGGGTCATGTGGTCTCCTCGGTTCGCGCCGCTCGGTCGCAAGGATCCTGCCGGCCCGGTCGGCGTCGGGCGACCGGTTTTTCGAGGGTGTACCCGATCGGGATCCGAGACGGCGCCGTGAGGGCTTTCCCGGGGCGGCCGGCGGGGGATAGCGTTACGCGCTGAACGACCCCCGAGGAGGCACTGGTTTGAGCGCATCGACACGCCCGGTTCCGGGTGGGGCCGCATGGTTGGAGGAGCAGGAGCGGAGTCTGGTCCGCTTCGCCGCCGGGTCCGTGGTCCCCGACGGGTTCGGCCACTTGGACGCGCGGGGCGGGGTGGAGTCGGGGAGGCCGACCGCCACCTGGATCACCGCTCGGATGACGCATGTGTTCTCGCTGGCTCATCTGCGAGGAGACGCGGACGCGGCGGCTCTTGCGGACCACGGGGTGGCCGCCCTGACCGGGCCGCTACGCGACGCCGAGGCGGGGGGCTGGTTCGACGAGGTTCCCGAGGGCGGGGCCGCGAGCGTACGAGAGCGCTCCGGAACCCTTCCGGGGAAGGCCGCCTACCCGCACTCCTTCGTGGTCCTCGCGGCGGCGAGCGCCGCGCACGCGGGGCGTCCGGGGGCCCGGGAGCTGCTCGACGAGGCCCTCGGGGTGATCGAGGAGTACTTCTGGGAGCCCTCGGCCGACTGCGTCCGCGAGAGCTGGGACGCCGGCTGGACCACCACCGAGTCCTACCGCGGGGCCAACAGCGCCATGCACTGTGTGGAGGCCTTCCTCGCCGCGGCCGACGTCACCGGTGACACACGGTGGGTCCGCAGGGCCGCCGCCATCGCCGAGCGTCTGATCCATGGTGTCGCCGCCGCCCACGACTGGCGGCTTCCCGAGCACTTCACCCCCGACTGGGAACCGCTTCCGGACTACAACCGCGATCGTCCGGACCACCCCTTCCGGCCGTTCGGCAGCACCACCGGCCACCTGCTGGAATGGGCCCGTCTGCTCGTCCATCTGGAGAAGGCGTTGGAGCGAGCGGGGGAGCCGGTGCCGGGTTGGGCGCTCACCGACGCCGAACTCCTCTTCGACAACGCCGTACGGCGCGGGTGGGCCACCGACGGCACCGACGGCTTCGTCTACACCCTGGACTGGGAGGACCGTCCGGTGGTGCGTCAGCGCATGCACTGGGTGATCGCCGAGGCCGCCATGACCGCCTGGACCCTGGGTCAGAGGACCGGGAAGGCCTCCTACGGCGAACATCTGGAACGCTGGTGGGCCTACGCCGACCGGTTCCACGTCGACCGTGAACACGGCGGCTGGCGACACGAACTGGATCCGGACGGGAGCCCGGCCGCCTCGGTGTGGGCGGGCAAACCCGACGTCTACCACCCCTATCAGGCCGTTCTCCTGCCGCAGATCGGCCTGTCCACCTCGATCGCGGCCGCGCTGCCGGCCGACGGACGGAACAGGAAGCACACATGAGCGACCGACAGGGGGCCTCGCCCCGCCTCGTGGTGATCGGGGAGAACGTCATGGACCTGCTGCCCGCGGGGCGGGGTCCGGGCACCCTCAAGGCCTCTCCCGGCGGGGGGCCGGCGAACACGGCGGTCGCCACGGCCCGCTTGGGGATCCCCACCCGGCTGCTCGCCCGGATCGGCTCCGACGGGTTCGGCGCCATGATCCGTGAGCGACTGCTGTCCGAGGGGCTGGACCCGGCCGGTCTGATCGACGCCGAGGAGCCCTCGGCGTTGGCGTTGGCGACCCTGGGCGCGGACGGGGCCGCCGTGTACGACTTCCGCATGGACGACGCCGCCGACTGGCGTTGGCGCGCCGAGGAACTGCCGAGGGAACTGGACACCGAGGTCGTGGCCCTGCACGCGGCCTCGATCGCCCTGTTCCGGGAGCCGGGCGCGGCCCTCATCGAGGGGCTGTTGAGCCGGGAGCACTCTCGGGGACGGGTGACGGTCTCCCTCGACCCCAACATCCGGCGTGAGGTGATCGGCGATCCGGAGACCGCCAGGTCCCTGGTCCTGCGGCACGTCGCACGGGCGCACGTGGTCAAGGCCAGCGACGAGGACCTGGACTTCCTCTACCCGGACCGCTCCCCGGAGAAGGCGGCCGAGGCCTTGGCGGCCCTGGGTCCGGCTCTGGTCGTGGTCACCCTGGGCGGGAAGGGCGCCTTCGCCCTCTCGCACGGGGTGTCGGCCTCGGTGCCCGCTCCCGTGGTGGACGTGGTGGACACGGTGGGCGCCGGCGATTCGTTCATGGGCGCCCTGCTGCACCGCCTCGACCTGGACGGACGTCTGGGGGAGGACCCGCGCGCACGGCTCTCGGGGCTGACCGAGGGCGATCTGGTCTCCCTGCTGACCCACGCCGCCACGGCGGCGGCGCGTACGGTCACCCGTGAAGGGGCCGACCCGCCCACTCGTGCGGAGCTGGACGCCGCTCTCTCGGAGAACGGCGTCGCCTCTTAGGGACGGACCCGGGGCGGGCGCGGAGGACGCCCGCCCCGGGTCGGGCCGCCGACGACCCTCGAAGCCCGGGGCCGGCGGGTCTTCGGCCCTCGGGCGTCCCGAGGCTCAGAGGAGGGGACGTCCGCGACGGGGGGCGGCCGCCAGCCCTTCCCGGGTCTGGGCGAGCACATGGTCCACGACGTCGCTCATCCGCCCCCGTTCGGCGTACACGGCACGCTGGCGGGCGGCGCCCGAACCCACGGCCAGAACCCGTTCGAGCAGTTCGGAGACGAGGTCGGTGTCCCCGGTGAGAGCCAAACCGGGTAAGGCGGCCCGGCGCAGCCGCTCCATCGCGGTGGCGGCGGGGAGGGTCTCGCCGGTCAACGGATCGGGGATCAACCCCTCCAGTCCGTCCCTGGCGGCCCGCCAGACGGCGGCGCGCAGGGTCTGGCCCGAGATATCGGGGGCCGGGGCACCGTCCCCGACCTCGATCAGGGCCCGGCCGACCAGACCGCGGGTGAGGGTGGCGAAGAGCAGGGCCTCCTCGGCGGTCGCGGCCACGTCGCCGACCCGGATCTCCAGAGTGGGCAGGTGGTCGGAGAGGCGGATGTCCCAGTAGACCATGTGGCGGTCGAGGATCGCCCCGGTGTCGGACAGTTCGTGGACCGCGCGTTCGTGCTCGCTCAGAGAACGCAACAGCGGGGGCGGTCCGGCCGAGGGGAGCCGGTTCCAGGTGACCGTTCGCCAGCTGGCGTGGCCGCTGTCGTGGCCGTCGTGGAAGGGGGAGTTGGCGGAGAGCGCCACCAGGAACGGGAGCCAACGGCGCAGGTGATCGCTGACGGACACGGCCGTGGACCGGTCGGGGATGCCCACGTGAACATGACAGCCGCACACCACGTGGGATTCGCGCAGGGTGCCGAAGCGGGCGGAGATGTCGGAGTACCTCCTGCCCTTGCTGACCCGGGCCGACGCGGGGTCGCCGAGGATCGGTGTTCCGGTGGCGGCCACGGCCAGCCCGACCTCGTCGGCCGCCCGACGCAGTTCCTCGCGGGCGGCGGTCAGGAAGTCGCGGGCGTCCTCCGCGGTGGCGCACACGGGGCTGTTGGCCTCGACCTGGGCGTCGGTGAACTCCCCGCACAGCCGGTCGGTGAGGCCGCGTGCGCGGGCCAGGACGTCGGGGGCTCGGGACAGGATCCGGCGGGTGCGCGGATCGACGACGAAGAACTCCTCCTCCACACCGAAGGTGAGGGGTCGGTCCGCGGCCTCGACCGGGGCACGGTGGTCGACCGCGGTCAGGGAGTGGTTCTTCATGCGGGTCCTCTCTGCCGTTCCGTCCTGGGGTGTCCCGCACTGGATATCCCGTGCCGAGAGGCCACGACAGTGTCCAGAAGAGAAGAAAAAGCTATCCAGAGAGTTGTATGTCGCGTTTGCCGCATTCATCGATGAGGTGTCGGTGCAGCGTCGGAGCGTGATCCTCCGGAAAAGGGGTGACGAAAGGCGGATCGGAGGAGGATGGGAAAGCGGTGGTGATCGTCATCACGTTTCTTCGGGGACGTGTTCCAGGCCGAAGGAAACGCCTTCCACACCGGGCTTTCGAATTCTCCCCTCTCTCACAAGGGTCCTCGTTCACCAGGGCGAGCACGTGGGGCCTTCCGAAAGGCCCCTCTTCCCTTCTCCCCGGGCGGCGAGTGCGCGCCCGTCTGTCGACCCTGGTCCTCGATGTCCGGTCGGCGGCGGGGAACGGGAGGGGAAGAGGGTTTCGGAGCGGGGTCTTCCTCCGGCTCGGACGGCGGTGGTCCACGGACGGCGCGGCCGTCGTGGGTCAGGGCCCTCGTCGAAGGAGGGTTCGGTGTCGGGGGACCGGGATCCTTCCGGTTCGCCCCGTTCGTATCGCGAACACGGCCCCGGTACGGGGGCGTTCGTCGTGAGCACCGGTCCTCGAGGGCCGGTGGGCGCCGGGGTCAGCCGCGCAGGCCGCGCCACCAGCTCAACAGTCGTCCGAGCAGGTCCTCCGGAGGGGTCTCCTCCTCCGCCACGGCCTGGACCGGCTCCATCTCCTGGGTCAGGGGCCCGGGAGCGCCCTTCGGTGTGTCGGGCTGGAAGGTGACCGGAAGCTCGCGCAGTCCCCTCAGGAACGGGGAGGGCATCAGGCGCAGCTCCTCCGGGGGCACCGCCGACCGCAGGCCGTGCAGGCGCTCCTGGAGTACGGAGACCCCGATCGAGGCCATCATTCTGGCCAGGTCGCGCGAGGGGCAACTGTGCGGACCCGCGCCGAACGCCAGGTGGGCGCGGCTTCCGGCGGCCAGGCCGGTGTCGGGCGCGGTCTGCCCGCGTCGCAGGGTCAGGTCGCGGTGCGCCGCGTCGATCGCCAGCAGCAGGGCGTCGCCCGCGCGGATCTGGGTCTCGCCGATCCGCACGTCCCGGAGCGCGATCCGCCCCGCCAGGACCTGGAGCGGGGTGTTGGTCCACATCACGTGGTCCAGGAGATCGTGCGTGGGCAGACGCGCGTCGGCGTGGGCGGCGCGGATGACCTCGTCGGTGAGCAGGGTGCGCATGGCGTTGCCGACGAGGTGGGTGGTGGGCATGTGGCCCGCGCTGATGATGAGAGCCGCCTGGTAGGCGACCTCGTTCGGGGACAGGCCCGACGGGTGTTCGAGCATTCGGCTCGCCAGGTCGGGCCCGGGCTTGTCGGCCTTGCGCGCCACCAGACCGGCGAAGTACTGCTGCATGCGGGCGACCGCCTCCTCGGCGCGTTCGGCGTCCTCGCCGAACACGGAGGTGGTGAGGTCGCCGAGCATGTGCCCGTAGCTGTCGGGCAGGCCGAAGAGCCGGTTGATCACCAGGGTCGGCAGTGGGGAGGCGTATTCGCCGATCAGGTCGGCGCTGCCCCGGGCCACGAACGCGTCGACCAGTTCGTCGGCGATCTGGCGCACCATGCGGGCCGTCGCGGTCATGTCGACCTTGGCCAGACCGTCCATGATCGGGGCGCGCAGTCGAGTGTGCTCGGCGCCGTCCGCGTAGAGGGCGTTGGGGAGCCAGGACATCATCGGGAGGGTCTTGGCCAGATCGACGCGGCCTTCGATGGCCTCGCGCCAACGGCGGGTGTCCCGGGAGAACAGGTGCGGCTGTTGGAGGAGGGTGAGGTTCTCCTGGTAGTCGAGCAGCAGCCAGGCGCGAACACCGGGTTCGAGTTCGACCGGTGCGACGGGGCCGTGTCGTTCGCGCAGGCGCTTCCACAGGTCGTCGCGGCCGCCGGGCGGAGAGTTCCCGTACAGGCGGGTGATGTCGGCAGGGCAACCGGAGACGGACGCGGGGGTCTCGCCGTCGTTTCGGGTGGTGGTCATACGGGTGCGCGGACTACCGGAATGAGGATTCGTGGTCCGCTTCGCTCCCTTCGAGAAGACGAGGTGATGCCATGGTGATGTGAAGGGGGAAACGGGGTTGAACCGGCCTCTGATGTTCGGTTGTGCGTTCGTGTAGGGATATGCGGCCGAGGGTGGCTCATTCTAAGTTAATGAGGGTCGTTCAGCAATTCAGACATTCATTTATCGTGATTGCATTATGGGTCGCCGTGTTACAAGTATGTTCTTCTCGGCCTCTGTGGTGATATCTCCGTTTTCCGGGACGATCGGGGGCGGCCGTGACGTCCGACGCTTCGACGCCCACGGACGGTGACGGGCGGCGTACGGCGTACCGGGCGGGACGGGGTGGGTGGCGCGGACGTCGAGACCTCGCCGGTCGGAGCGCCCGCGAAAGGGCGTCGGAAGAGGTGTGCGGGGGCGGTCCGCGAACCGCCGGAATGTCGGTGGTGCCCTCTAGTGTCGTCTGTGTGAGCGATCGATGGACTACCGACGAGGTGTGGGCTCTGGCCCCGGATTCCTCATCACACAAGGCGGCACTCAAGGTGGCCCGGCCCGGTTCCTGGCCCGAGTGCGGAACGGTCGCCGCCGACGGCGGCGGGACCTCCGCCGTGTGGGGTGAGTGTAAAGGGAGCGGGTCCAAACCGTACCTGGCAGCCGTACATCTGGACGGCGGTGAGGGGCCCGCCTATAAATGCAGTTGCCCCAGCCGGAAGATTCCCTGCAAACACGTTCTGGCCCTCCTCGCTCTGTGGAGTGGAGGAGAGGTCGAAAAGAGGGACGAAAAGCCCGAATGGGTCAACTCCTGGCTCTCCGGAAGGGCGGCGCGGAAACAGCGCGCGGCCGTGGCCGCGGCCACCCCCGTCGACCCGGAGAAGGCCGCCGCCACCCTGCGGGCCAGGGAGGAGACGGTCGCCGCGGGGATCGAGGAACTGCGCGTGTGGCTGAACGACCAGGTCGACAGCGGCCTGGCCGAGGTGCCCCGACTGGAGTACGGCCACTGGGACCGGATGGCCAAACGGCTGGTGGACGCCAAGGCCGGAGGCGCGGCCGGTCTGGTCACCATGCTGCCCCAGCGGGGCGGCGGCGAGCACTGGCCCGACCGTGTGCTGGAACGACTCGGCCTGCTCCACCTGCTGGTCGACGGCTACCTCTCCAGGGACGGCGTCGACGAGCGGACCCGGGCGGTGCTGCGCTCACGCGTGGGTATCAGCACCCGTACCGAGGAGGTCCTGTCATCCGGTGAGCGGGTGAAGGACACCTGGCGGGTCCTGGGTCACCGCGAGGGGCTCACCCCCGACGGCATGCGTCTTCTCCGGACCTGGCTGCGCGGGGCGGAGAGCGACCGGTGGGCCCTGACCCTCACCTTCTTCCGTCCCGGGGAGAGCCCGGAGCCCCCCTTCCGAGGGGGTATCGAGGTCGAGGGAGAGCTCGCCTTCCACCCCGACGGTCTCCGAGCGGTCCGGACCGACGCCATGACCGAGCGCCCCGTCTCGTGCCCCGAGGGAGGGGACGTGGAGGCCGCTCTGGACTCCTACGCCCTCGCCCTGGCCGCGGATCCGTGGCTGGAGGCGTGGCCGGTCGTGCTGGAGGCCGCCGCGCCCGCCCGAGAGGAGCGCTGGTATCTGGCGGATCGGAACGGGGCCGCGCTGCCCATGGACACCGCCACGTTGTGGAGCCACCTCGCGGTCACCGGAGGGCGTCCCGCCACCGTGGCCGCCGAATGGTCCCCCAGGACCGGATTGACCCCCATGACTCTGTGGGACGAAGACGGAAAGGCGACCGTCCTGTGAACCCCGCCCCCGAGACCCCCGACTGGGAACACCTGGTCTCCACCGCCCTGATCGGCACCACCCGACGCTCGGTCGCCACCGTGGCCGGCATGCCCGCTCGCGACGAGGACGCCGAGGCCCTGCTCGACCTGGCCGCCCTGGACACGATCCGCCGGCAGGCCGGGTACACGGCGCACGCCGCCACCCCCATCGCTCCCGACGCGCCCGACCCTCGGCCCAGGGTCGGCGACACGGCGGCCCGACTCCTCGACCTCGTCCTGTCCTCCCACCCCGACCTTCTGCCCGAATGGTTGGAGCTGGCGGCCCGCTCCGGACGAGGCGTCCCCTACGAGCGGCTTCCCGACCTGCTCGACCGCGCCTACCGCACCGCGGTTCTGCGCCCCGCGGTGGCCGCCGCCGCGGGCCCCCGGGGCGCCTGGCTGGCCGGACTCAACCCGGTCTGGTCGTTCGTGACGGCCGAACCCCTGCCGGGCGACACCTTCGACGAGGAGACCTGGAAGGCCGGTGGGCCGGAAGAGCGTCGCAGGACCCTGCTCGCGCTGAGGGCCCAGGACCCGGCCACGGCCGGGACCCTGCTCGCCGAGGCCTGGCCTGGAGAGTCCAAGGTCGAGGTCCGGCAGGCCCTCCTCGACGCCCTCGAACCCCATCTAGGGCCGGACGACGAACCTCTGCTGGAGACGGCGCTGGACGACCGCGGCGCCGGTGTCCGAGGTCGTGCCCTGGCCCTCCTCTCCCGCCTGCCCGACAGCGCCCACGCCCATCGGCTCCGCGACCATCTGCGGCGTCGGCTGAGAGTCGATCGCGGCACCTCGTGGGTGTTCGAGGTCGACACCCCGGAGGCCTCGGAGACCGGGTTGTTCCGCGACCTCGCCCTGGCCGTGCCGACGGAGACGAAGGAGAGCCCGAGAGAGCGCCGGGAACGCGTCCAGGTCCTGATCGTCCACACCCCCTTGGACGTGTGGACCGAACGGCTCGACACCGACCCGGCGGGGGTCCTGGCCCTGGCCGCGGCCCACCCCGAGACGAGGGACGCGCTCGTCGACGCCGTCTGTCTGCGAGGGGACGCCGACTGGTCCCGCGCGGTACTCGACGACCCCGAGATCGGCCTGGCAGCCGTGGCGGGCGACGACGCCGACGGACGGGGACGGCAGCGTCTGCGCGTACTCTTCGCTCCGCTCCCGGCGGCCGAACGCTGCGACCGGGTCCTCGCCCTCCTGGAAGGGATCACCTACCCCGAGGCCCTGGGCCGGCTGCTCCTCGCCATCGACGCCCCCTGGACACCCGGGCTGTCCGAGGGCGTGGCCCGATGGACGGCCCGGACCACCGAACGGCGCCGAGTACGCGGCCACAGGCTGCTCTACGAGACCATCGCCGCCCACATGCCCCCCGAACACCTGGCGCTCCTCCCGGAGCAGGCGCCGTACGAGAAGGAGGCCGACGTCTACTTCCGCCTCCGCGAGACCCTCCGCCTTCGCCAAGACATGCACAAGGAGCTCTAGTTGACCACCATCGAAGCCTCCCCCGCCGACACCGAGTCCGCCGCCCGGGCCGGTACCGCTCTGCGCCCCCACGCCGAACAGACCTACGCCGCCGAACTGAAGGCGTTGGCCGAGGTCGACGACCGCACGCGTCCCCCGGGCTGGAAGCTGTCCCCGTGGGCGGTCACGCGGTACCTGCTGGGCGCCACCCTCGACGACGGCACCGAGATCACCCCCAAGTACATCGGCTCGCGCCGGGTCGTGGAGGTCGCCGTCGCCACCCTGGCCACCGACCGCGCCCTGCTGCTCATCGGTGTCCCCGGAACCGCCAAGACCTGGCTGTCCGAGCACCTGGCCGCCGCCATCGCCGGTGACTCCACCCTGCTCGTCCAGGGCACCGCCGGTACCTCCGAGGAGGCGGTCCGGTACGGGTGGAACTACGCCCGGCTGCTCGCCGAGGGCCCCTCCGAGGCCGCCCTCGTGCCCAGCCCCGTCATGACCGCGATGGCCCGCGGGTCCATCGGGCGCATCGAGGAGCTCACCCGCATGCCCTCCGACGTGCAGGACGGACTCATCACCGTCCTGTCGGAGAAGGCCCTGCCCGTCGCCGAGCTCGGCATCGAGGTCCAGGCACAGCGTGGCTTCAACATCATCGCCACCGCGAACGACCGCGACCGGGGCGTCAACGACCTGTCCAGCGCGCTGCGCCGCCGCTTCAACACCGTGGTGCTGCCGGTGCCGGACAGCGCCGAGGACGAGGTGCGCATCGTCACCCAGCGGGTCGAGCAGCTCGGCCGTTCCCTGGAACTGCCCGAGGTGCCGACCAGCCTCACCGAGATCCAGCGCGTCGTGACCGTCTTCCGCGAGCTGCGCTCCGGAGTCACCGAGGACAACGGCACGAAGCTCAAGTCCCCCAGCGGCACCCTGAGCACCGCCGAGGCGATCTCGGTGATCACCAACGGGATCGCCCTGGCCGCGCACTTCGGCGACGGGATCCTGCGACCGGCCGACGTCGCCGCCGGCATTCAGGGCGCCGTCGTCCAGGACCGGGTCGCCGACGGGGTCGTGTGGCGCGAGTACCTGGAGACCGTCGCCCGCGAGCGCGAGGGTTGGACCGACTTCTACCGTGCCTGCCGCGAGGTGGGCGCCTGATGGGATCGTCCCGTACGGACACCTCCAAGGTGAGTGTCCTGGGAGTCCGCCACCACGGTCCGGGTTCGGCCCGGGCCGTGGTGGCCGCCCTGGACGAGATCGAGCCCGACCTGGTCCTGATCGAGGGACCGCCCGAGGCCGACGCCCTGACCTCCCTGGTCGGCGGCCTCGAGCCGCCGGTGGCACTGCTGGTGCACCTGGCCGACACACCCAAGGCGAAGGGCAAGGACGCCGAACGGGACGCCGAGGCGGCCGAGACCGCGCGCCGACGCTCCACGGACGGATGGGCGTTCTGGCCGTTCGCGAGCTTCTCGCCCGAGTGGGCGGCCCTGCGCCACGCCCACGAGAACGGCGTGCCGGTGCGTTTCTGCGACCTGCCCGCCTCCCACACCCTCGCCGAACG
Source organism: Nocardiopsis sp. LDBS1602 (assembly GCF_035818715.1). Lineage (NCBI taxonomy): Bacteria > Bacillati > Actinomycetota > Actinomycetes > Streptosporangiales > Nocardiopsidaceae > Nocardiopsis > Nocardiopsis sp. LDBS1602. The sequence continues at coordinate 388,912 of NZ_JAYLVW010000003.1, forward strand.
GCTCGCCGCGGCCGAGACGACCGACGGCGAGGAAGAGGAACAGGAGAAGACCGAACCCCCACGGGAACGGGTCGACCCCCTCGGAGTGCTCGCCTCGGCGGCCGGCTACGACGACGCCGAACGCTGGTGGGACGACGTCGTCGAACAGCGTGGAGACGGGGAGCCCTCTCCCTTCCCCGCGATCGCCGACGCCATGGCGGCCGTCCGGGCCGAGGCCGGGCCCGCCACCGGCCGTGAGGCGCGCCGCGAGGCCCACATGCGTCAGACCCTGCGCGCCGCGCTCCGACAGGGGCACGAGCGGATCGCCGTGGTCTGCGGAGCCTGGCACGCCCCGGCCCTGCGCGACCTGGCGGACTACAAGGTCAAGGACGACGTCGCCCTGCTCAAGGGGCTGCCCAAGGTGAAGACGGCGGCGACCTGGGTGCCGTGGACCCACGGACGTCTGGCGTCCGCCGGCGGATACGGGGCCGGGGTGACCTCCCCGGGCTGGTACCACCACCTGTTCACCGCTCCGGATCGTCCGGTGCACCGGTGGCTGACCGAGGCCGCCCGGCTGCTGAGGGAGGAGGGGCAGCAGGTGTCCTCCTCCCACGTCATCGAGGGCGTGCGGCTGGCCGAGACCCTCGCCGTGCTGCGCGGGCGCCCGCTCGCCGGACTCGACGAGGTCTCCGAGGCGGTCACCGCGGTCCTGTGCGAGGGCGAGGGGACACGCGCCGCCCTGGTGCACGGCCGGATGGCGATCGGGGAACGACTCGGGTCGGTGCCGCCGGAGACCCCGATGGTGCCGCTCCAGCGCGACCTCATCGCCGAACAGAAGAGGCTGCGCCTCAAGCCCGAGGCCTTCGAACGCGACCTCGACCTGGACCTGCGCAAGGAGAGCCACCGAGCACGTAGCGTGCTGCTGCACCGACTCCGCCTGCTCGGGGTCGAGTGGGGGATCCCGACCCCGCACGGAGGCGGAGGCCGGGGCACCTTCCGGGAGAGCTGGCGACTGCGCTGGCACCCCGAGATGGACGTCGCCCTCATCGAGGCCGCGCGGTGGGGCACCACCGTCTCCTCCGCCGCGGTCGCGCGCACGGTGGAGATCGCCGAGGCGGCCGAACTGCCCACCCTCACCAAGCTCACCGAACAGTGCCTGTTCGCCGATCTCGGCGAGGCCCTGCCGGAGGTGCTCGCCCGGCTCACCGATCGGGCGGCCACCGACGCCGACATCACCCACCTGATGTCGGCGCTGCCACCGCTGGCCCGCTCCACCCGCTACGGCGACGTGCGCGGAACCGACGGCGGCCACCTGCGCTCCGTCGCCCGCGAGATCCTGACCCGTGTACGGATCGGTCTGGTCGGCGCGGTACGCGGACTGGACGACGACGCCGCGGGCCGCTTCGTCCAGGCGATCGACGAGACCAACGGCGCCGCCACCCTGCTCGGCGACGACCTGGCCGAATGGCTCGACACCCTCGCCGACCTGGCCGTACGGGAGAACGTGCCCGGGCGGATCGCCGGTCGGGTCAATCGCATCCTCACCGACGCCGGGCGGGTCGACGCCGAGGAACTGCGTCGACGCCTGGGGCTGGTGATGTCCCCGGGCGTCGAACCCACCCGGGCGGTCGCCTGGCTGGAGGGCTTCCTTCAGGGAAGCGGGCTGATCCTGGTGCACGACGACCGACTGCTGGGTCTGATCGACACCTGGCTCCTGGGGCTCTCCGAGGAGCGATTCGTCGCGATCCTGCCGTTGTTGCGCCGTACCTTCGGGGCCTTCGGCGGAGGCGAACGTCAGGAGATCGGTACCGCCGTGACCAGGCTCGACACCGGCGGCGGTACTCGAGTCCGGGAACGACGACCCGTGGACGAGAGGCGGGCCGCTCCGGCGGTCGCCGCCGTACTGGGACTGCTCGAAAGGAGCGGCGCGTGAACGCCACCACCGAGGTCGGCCACACCGAACGGGCCCGACGCTGGCGTCTGGTCCTGGGCGGGGACGCCGACTGCGCCACCCTGAGCGGGAGCGACCAGGCGATGGACTCGACCCTCGCGGCCCTGTACAACCGCGGCTCCCGGACCACCGGCAGCGGGGTGGGCGATGGTGAACGGGGTGCCGACCTCAGCGGATCCGCGCCCCGTGTGGCCCGATGGTTGGGCGCCATCCGCGAGTACTTCCCCACGTCCGTCGTCCGGGTGATGCAGACCGACGCCATGGAACGGCTGGGGCTCGGCCAACTGTTGCTCGAGCCCGAGATGATGGAGGCCGTCGAACCCGACGTGCATCTGGTCGGCACCCTGCTCTCCCTCAACCGGGTGATGCCGGCCGAGGCACGTGAGACCGCTCGGGAGATCGTGCGCAAGGTCGTCGAGGACCTGGAGAAGCGGGTGGCGCAGAAGACCCGCTCGGAGATCGGCGGGGCGATCGACCGCTCGACCAAGACCCACCGACCGCGTCGCGTCTCCGACATCGACTGGAACGCCACGATTCGCCGTAACCTCGCGCACTACCTGCCCGAGCACCGCACGGTGATCCCGCAGACCCTCATCGGGCACGGGCGCCGTAGCCGAGGGGTGCAGAAGGACGTGGTGCTGGCCATCGACCAGAGCGGCTCCATGGCCTCCTCGGTGGTCTACGCGAGCGTCTTCGGGGCGGTACTCGCCTCGATGCGCACGCTCAAGACCTCCCTGGTCGTCTTCGACACCGCCGTCGTCGACCTGACCGACCAGCTCACCGACCCCGTGGAGGTGCTGTTCGGCACCCAGCTGGGCGGCGGGACCAACATCAACAAGGCGATCGCCTACAGCCAGGGGCTGATCGACCGGCCTCAGGACTCGATCTTCGTCCTGATCAGCGACCTCTACGAGGGCGGGGTCCGCGCGGAGATGCTCAAGCGGGTCTCGGCCATGAAGTCCGCGGGCGTGCAGGTGGTCGTCCTGCTGGCGCTGTCCGACGAGGGCGCGCCGTTCTACGACCGCCGCAACGCGGCGGCCCTCGCGGAGCTGGGCGTGCCGGCGTTCGCCTGCACTCCGGACATGTTCCCGGAGCTCATGGCGGCGGCCATCCAGGGCCGTCCCCTCGATGCCTGGGTCGACAAACACCTCGACGAGTAGACCGCTCCAGGGCGGGGCCGGATCCTCCGCGGCCCCGCCCACCCTCCATGGCGATCAGTCGTCGGCGGATCCCGGTTCGGGACAGTCCGCGTTCAGATCGGGCACCGGTGTGAGACTCACCGAGAAGCGGGTGACCTTGGTCAGACCGTGTTCACGGTCCCAGAGGAGATCGACGTTGTTCGCCCCGTCGAAGTACAGCACCGGGCGATCGGTGGTGAGCGGCGGTCCGATCCGATGGACCGGGTCGGTGCCGGTCTCCACGCACACCACGGACGGGGTGAGACCGGTATGTCCTCGGGCGGGACCGCCCTCGGCCTGGTAGTGGGCGACATGGTCCAGGCCTCGCCGGGTGTCCCGTTCCAGGAGGACCGTCACGGAGGTGAGTCCGTAGAGGAGGACGGCGAGGAGGGCCATCGACCACTGGAGTAGCCGAAGGTCGCCACGAACGGTGAAGTGGAAGTACCGGAGGAGCCCGAACACCCCCAGGGAGAGGAGAAGGGAGAACATCACCAGTGGCAGGGTGTCCGCCACGGCGAAGAGCCGACCTTGGCCGGAGAGCGGGACGTCCCCGGGAGAGATCCCGAACGCCTGGAGGTAGACGTCCCGGCTGAAGTTGCTCAGGCCGATCGTCAACGGGGCCGCCAAGGCGGTCAACCCCAAGGGGAGCCAGGTATTGATGCGCCCTTCGGGGATCCGGCGGAACATCTGCCATACACCGAACAGGCAGGGAAGGGAGATCAGGAACGCGACGGCGTGCCGGGTCGACGATCCCTCGGGCCGCCACAGGGTCGCCCACAGGCCGATGAAGACCGCTCCGGCCCCGACCAGAAGAACGATGGCCGAGGGGAGGAGCAGACCGTCCATCGGATCCTCCGCCCGGTCGGCGCTCGCGCCCGTCACGCCGGAAGGGCCCGGTGGACCGACCACCATGAGACGGTCGGCTCGTCCGACCTGCGGGTTGCGTGCCACGAAGTCGTCCAACCGGGATCGTGCCTCGGTGAGCGACGTCGCCTGAAGTGTTCCCTTGGACCTCCAGAACATCAGCCCTCGAATCGGGGCGGCGAGCCATTCCCGGGCGGGTGACCATCCACGGGGCAGGACCCGGTACCTGCGGAACGGCGTGGGGCGGGGGCGCAGTCGGGTCGCGAACACGACCCGGGCGCTCACGCCGGACCGGGCCAACACGTGGTGGATCTCGGCCAGGGCCGCTCCGGTGGAGCCCAACGTCGCGCCGGAGACCGCGATGTGCACGTCGTACTCGCCTTCGTCCAGGCGTCGGTACTGCCAGGGTCGACCGCCCACCGTCGCCAGGAAGTGGGCCTCGTCCCGAGGTTCGACCTCCACTCCGATACGCACCACGTGGTCGTGGTACGGGGGCAACTCCCCCTGCAACGGTTCAGAGGAAGGTGGCGGGGGCGGCCCGGGCTGTCGAGCGATGTTCCGCGGTCGTAGACGGATGGGGAAGAAACGCATGTACGAACCTCGTCGGCTGGGGGACGGGGGAAGCCTACGACTCCCCGGGCGCGGCCACCGTTCGCGGGCGAGGGATCGATGGAGGTGTCCCCGCCCTGCCCCCAGAGGTTCGCCCCTTTCTCCCCGATGGTCGATGCGAAGTCCTGACCTGGGGATTCCGGACCAAAGTCACGAGTTCTCGTGTTTTCCGCGCCCTCCCGTGGCTTCGGGGGACACACGGGCATGATGAAGGGGGGATCGAGGGGGAGGACGCATGACCGATTGGCCGGCGGGCACCTTCATGTCCAGAGTCGGGGACCTCGCGGCCTCCCGACTGCTCTCACTGGCGCCACCGCGCCATCTGCCCGCGAACCAGGTCCTCATCGCCCAAGGCGACGAGGACGAGCAGGTCATGCTGCTGGGACCTCCCGAGGACGAACCCGGAGACGCGGCCTGCGTGAAGGTCACCTCGGTGCTGCGCAACGGCACGGAGGCGATGTTCGGGATCCGGCTGCGCGGCGACCTGGTCGGTGAGTTGAGCATGTTCCGCGACACCCCGGCCATCGCGACGGTCACCTCGTGCTCGGCCCTGTCGGTCCGGGTCTTCCCGCACTCGGTGTTCGAGTCGTTCCTGGAGGAGCACCCGGAGGCCTGGCGGGCGCTGTTGGCGATGGTGGGGGAGCGTCTGGAGTGGGCGGACCGGCATCGGGCCGAGTTCGTGGGCTACGAGGTGGAGGCCCGACTGGCCCGGGTGCTGGTCGACCTGGCCGAGCGGCACGGCACGTCCACCCCTCTCGGCACCGACCTGGGCGTTCGGCTCTCGCACACGGATCTGGGCAAGCTCATCGGGGCCCGTACCGACGCCGTCGGCAACGCGATCCGTCGGTTCCGTTCCGAGGGGCTGTTGGTGTCGAGTTACCGCAATGTCGTGATCGTGGACATGGAGAGGCTGAACGGGGTCTACGAGAACGCGTGAGGGTCCGGGGCCCTCATGTCCGAATTGCGGACTGGTCGGTGGTTTCCCGCCGCCGAACCGGGCACAATGCTCTCGGGCACCATGCCCGACCTCTCACCCCCGTTCGGGTAGCGCTCAGTCCTCCGGCGTCGCTTACCCGGGGGATCCGAGTGGTGACGGTCGCCGGAGTGGTGAGGACGGCACCATTCCGGCGGCCCCCACCTCCTGGATCATCGGGCTCGTCGGGCTTAGCCTGGACGGACCTGCACGCACCGACCAGGGAGTGCCTCGTGTCCATGACACAGTCCGTTCCGCGACCCCGCACCCTGGACGCCATCGAGGTCGACACCGAGGGTCTCGGCCTGGGGATGTCCTGCGAGGAGGCCGTCGGTCACCTCCTGAGGGCCCTCGTCTCCTCCAAGCCCGGAGGCCGGGTGCTCGAACTGGGGACCGGAACCGGGGTGGGCACCGCGTGGCTTCTGGCGGGGATGGACGAGCGGGCCCGGCTGGACACCCTGGACAACGACCCCGAGTGCCTGGGCGTGGCGCGTCGCCACCACACCGCCGACCCTCGTGTGACGATCTTCGAGGCCGACGGCGGCACCTGGCTCTCCGATCGGGCCACCGACGATGGACCCGGATACGACATGGTGTTCGCCAATACCGGCCCGGGCAAGTTCACCCACCTCGACGAGGCCCTCTCCCTGGTCGACCGGGGCGGCTTCTACGTGGTGGACGATCTCGCCAGGCAGCCCGAGCGCACCTCCGAGCCCGAGGACCACTGCCTGGCGGTGGAAGGGCTCTTGGAGAACCTGGAGTCGCGCGCCGGCTGGGAGCGCCTTCCTCTGCTCGGCTGGTCCTGCGGCGTGCTGGTCATGGTGCGGAAGTAACGCCTTCGAACGTTCGTGAGCGTACCGGGCGGGTCCTCCCGTCCGGATCCGAGTGCGGTCGGGAGAAGCATGATCGATACACGATTGCGGAGGTTGCGGCGCAGGCTCGACCGGGTCTACAGCAGACGTGGGTTCGAGCGCGAGACCGCGGTCATCATCCTCAAGTCGGCGGTGGCCGCGACGCTCGCCTACGTGGTGGCCTACCTTCTGGGCGCGTCCACCCAGATCGGCTTCGCGCCCTTCACCGCCCTCCTGGTCGTCCGGCCCAGCGTGTACGGGTCGGTGCTCCAGTCCGGTCGGTACGTGGCCGCGGTGTTCGCGGGCGCCCTGGTCGCCGGGCTCACCGGCCTCACCGTCGGTGCCACCGTCTGGTCGTTCGCCCTGGTCGTCCTGGTGGCGCTGGCCTTCGGGCAGGTGCGGTTCTTCGGTGAACAGGGGACCCAGATCCCGGTGGTCGCGGCCTTCGCCCTGGCCGGCGGCACCGCCACCGATGCCCAGGATCTGGGCTCCCTCCTGTCGATGGTCTGCGTGGGCGCGGTCTGCGCCCTGCTCACCAACGTCTTCTTGGCCCCGGCGATCAGGTTCAAGGACGCCGAGAACGCCGTGCTGGACTTCGCGTCGAGCCTACGTTCCCTCACGGGCGAGATCGCCGACGGTCTGTCCAAGGGCAAGGACGGGCTGGACCTGGACCAATGGAGCGACGCCGCCGAGGGGCTCGACGGGGTCGTGAGCAACGCGTTGGAATCCGTACGCAGGCAGGAGGACCGGTTCCGGCTCAACCCACGACGCCTCGTGGCCCCCCGGCGGATCCCGGACGGAGGTCTGGACGTCTATCGGGACTGGATCCAGGCGCTGAGCAGGTCCTCTCGTCACGTGCAGTCGCTGGTGCGGACACTGCGCACCACGGTGCGCGAGGGCTCCCGTTTCCCCGCGCCCGACGACGCCTTCCTTCGTGAGCTCGCGCCTCTGTTGGAGCGGGCCTCCGAGATCTTCCGGCTGGTCCACGACCAGGAGGAGCCGGAACATCGGGTCGTCTCCGAGGAGCTACGGTCCCTGATCGAGGACACGCTGCGCGGGGTGGACGAGAACCATGAGCAGGTGCGCGAGAGGTGGGACGACGCCTGCTGGCCCGTGTACAGCGCCCTGCTCACCGACACCGAACGTCTGCTGGAGGAGCTCCATCAGGGGTACGAGAACACCACCCGGGAAGGGGAACGCGGCGACCTCGAGTGAGGGTACGCGCGCGCAGAGTGGGCAGATCTGCGACATGACACGCATAGGAACGCGCATCCGGACGAAACGAAGTGCGACCGGCCCCCTCGCCGTTCTGGGATCCCTACTCCTGCTCACCGCCTGTTCCACCGACGAGGCGGTCACGACGGGCACGGGGGAGGGCACCGAAGGCGGGAGCACCTCGCTCGGTGAACCGAGCGACCTGGTCACCGACCTCGAAGTACCGTGGGGGATCGACTTCCTCCCCGACGGTTCGGCGCTGATCGCCCAACGCGACTCCGCGGAGGTCGCCCTGGTCGACCGAGAGGGGGAACGCTCGGAGGCGGGAACGGTCGAGGGGGTCTCGCCCCGAGGTGAGGGCGGACTGCTCGGACTGGCCGTGGACCCGGACTTCCCCGAGAACCCCCATGTCTACGTGTACTACACCGCCGCATCCGACAACCGGGTCGCCCGGGTCGACTACGACGAGGACACCGGGAGACTCGGCGAGGCCGAGGTGATCCTCGACGGTGTCCCGGCGGCCTCCACCCACAACGGGGGACGGATCGCCTTCGGCCCCGACGGCCACCTGTACGTCGCCACCGGTGACGCCCAGGACAGAGAGGCGGCCCAGGACACCGGTTCGCTCGCCGGGAAGATCCTGCGGATCACCACGGACGGGGAGGCCGCCCCCGGAAACCCGTTCGACGACCTCGTGTACACCTACGGGCACCGTAACGTCCAAGGCCTGGCCTGGGACGACGAGGAGAACCTGTACGCGATCGAGTTCGGTCAGGACACCCTGGACGAGGTCAACCTGATCGAACCGGGGAACAACTACGGCTGGCCGGTGGTCGAGGGTCCCGGTGGCGGTGACGAGTACACCGACCCGCTGCTCACCTGGGAACCGTCCGAGGCCTCTCCGAGCGGGGCGGCGGTCGCCGGCGACTCGCTCTGGGTCGCGGCCCTGCGCGGTCAACGCCTCTGGGAGGTGCCCCTCACCGGAGACGGGACGGTCGGCGAACCCCGCGACCACCTCGTCGGGGAGTACGGACGCCTGCGCACCGTCGTGGCCACCCCCGAGGGCGACGGCCTGTGGGTGACCACCAGCAACCGGGACTCCCGAGGCACGCCCGCCGAGGGCGACGACCGTGTCCTGGGAGTACCCCTGGAATGAGGCGGAGACCGAAGGGCGGCGAGGTCAGAGCAGGCCGCGTGAGACGACCTCCTCGGTGAGGACGCGTCGGATCTCCTCGTCCTCGCCCAGGTGGCCGCGGTGCCCGGAGTCCTCGCGCAGCCGGGAACGTATCGCGGCCACGACCTCGTCGCTCACCAGGGATTCGGCCAGGGGCGCGGCCTCGACCGCCTCCCGCCAACGGCGCAGCGCCTCCAGACGTTCGTGCTCCACCGACTCGCGTGTCATGTGGAACAGTCCGTCGACGGCGCGGTCGTAGCCCTCCTCGTCGAGGATGTCGACGTCGATGATCGGGATCGGGGTGTGACCGTCACCGTCGGGACGCAGGTGATAGGCCCGCCAGACCCGACCGTTGGTCAGGAAGACCCACTCCGCGCCCCGCTCGGCCGCCAGGCGCCGCGACATCTGGATGTTGCGCAGGTCCAGTTCCTGCCCGATCCGACGAACGTCGATGGGGGCGAAGAGCTCGCCCTCCAGGACGATCGCGTAGTCGATCGAGTCGCCGCTGGTGCGGAACTCGGTGGTCAGGTCCTGGTATTTGCTGAAGTTCAGCCCGACATCGAAGAAGTCGGCGACGAGCAGTCGTGTGTCACCGTCGTTTGCGTCGCGTTCCACCAGCTCGGTGAGAGGGCCGCGGAACCGGTCGACGGCGGCGGCCACACGCCCCCGGACCTGGGTCTCCCAACTCGTGGTGATGGTGAACTCAGCGGTCCTGGCCATGACCTGGGTCTCTTCAGCGTCCATGCCGTCCGTTTCCGTGTCCCGGGGTCGATCCGTCGCACGGCTCCCGCCGGCTCCGGAGGCCGGGGGCACGCGGACGGGGGAGAATCGTCCCCGATGCTACCCCTCCGAGCCGTGATCCCCACCTTTCAGGGGCTTGCCGGAACCGGCCCCGACGACGGTGTTTCGTGACGGGCCCAGATCGAGGACGGTGTCGCAGGCGTCGCGCACGCGTTCGTCGTGCGTGGCGATGACCACCGCGCGGCCCTCTCGGCTCATCCGGTGGAGAAGCTCCACGACCGCGCCGGTGTTGCCCTCGTCCAGGGCCCCGGTCGGTTCGTCCGCCAGTACCAGGGACGGGTCCTTGACCAGGAGACGGGCCAGGGCGACACGTTGACGCTCGCCCCCGGACAGGTGGTGCGTCCGCTCTCGTGCGCGTCCGGCCATACCGACCCGCTCCAACGCCCGCTCGTGATCCAGGCCCGAACCCCGCCGGCGGGCGATGTCGAGGTTGGCTCGGACGGTGGCGTTCTCGACCAGGGCGTAGTCCTGGAACAGGTAGCCGAGGTGGTCGCGGCGGAACCGGCGCCGCCGTCCGGGGCCGGCCCGGGTCAGGTCGGTGCCCTCGAACAGGATCCGCCCGGAGTCGGGTTCGTCCAACAGCCCCATGCAGTTGAGCAGGGTGGTCTTGCCCGACCCGCTGGCACCGACCAGGGCGAGTGTTCGCCCCGCCTCGACGGCGAGATCCAGGTCCTTCCACAGGACACGGGAGCCGTGGGACCTGCTGAGAGCTTCCAGGGTGATCATGTCGTTCCCTCGGGTCGGGTCAGGCCTGGGAGGAGCCTTCGCGGACGATGCGTCGGTGGAAGAGGAGGAGGGTGCCCAGGGTGAGGGCGAGTGAGAGCAGGACGATGCCCACCGCGTGGAGCGGTCCGGCGCCTCCGTCGGGTGCCGAGAGAGGTGCGAGGTCGTGCGGTCCGGCACCGGTACGGAGGGCATCGAGGACGGTCCAGCCCACGAAACCCAGCGCGATCGCCGTTTCGACCGCCAACAGGCGTCGGTGCGTGGTGAGGAAGGAGTGGCCGCAGAGGTGCCGGGCGAAGATCCTCTGCGCGTGGACGCGGACGTGGACGACGCACGCGGCCATGGCGGTCAACAGCAGGATCGCGCCCGCTCCGACCAGGTTGAGCAGGGAGTCGCGCAGGATCCCCGACGTGAGGTCGTACGTCCTGTGCGCGCTGGTGGCCAGCGTCTCGACCATGGAGATGTAGCGGGCCGCCCACGGGTCCCCGGAACGGAACGTCTCCACCACGTCCGGGTCGGGGAAGATCGTCTGCCGGGCGGACATGTGGTCGACGTAGCCGCTGTCGGAGAGCACCCTTCCGGCGGGCAGCACGACGAGGACCGGGTCCTCCACCAGGGGGCTCGTACCACCGAGACGTTCCTGCGCCCCGTAGACGAATACGCTCCGATCGTCGGCGAGGGGCGCCGTCTCGATCCTCGGTGGCTCCCGACCCTCCTCGCCGTTCATGGCGAGCCAACCGGCCGCCCCTTGGCGCAGGTCCGCCTCGTGCTCGAGAGCCGGACCGGGCAGGAGCAGCCGCACGCTCTCGTCCGGGCCGTAACGCTCTCCGGTGGGGGACAGGACCTCCTCCGCGCGTAGATAGCCGTCGTTGACCACGAGGATCGGGGTGTCCATGACGGGAGGGTCCGTCCCGACGGGGAGGAACTCCCCGGGGGAGAGGAGCACGGACAACACCATGTCCCCGGTGACGTCGACCCGCCGCAGCCACGGACCGAGCAACCCGTCGACCGCCTCCGCGTCGGCCCAGCCGTAGTCGGCGCTGAGCGCGGGGCGCGAGGTGTCGCCGTACCTCTCATAGACCTCCAGCCCCGAACGCTGGTCGCGGACACTCTGCGCGGTCGAGACCACGGTGCCCAGGACGACCAGCGTCAGCACCAGGGCGGGGATCCGTACCGCGTTGATCGCCACGAGGGCGCCGAGGACGGGGAGTCTTCCCTCCAGAGCGGGCAGGATCCCGACCGTCCGCGATAGGGCGAGCGCGCAGGCGTGCACCACCAGGCACGGCAGGGTGAACACGACGAGGAACAGCACCGTGAGGCGGGCGTGGAAGCCGAACTGGTTCCCCCCGTTGTAGAACCACAGCAGGATCAGGGTGAGGACGGCCGTCACCGGGAGGACGACGGCCCACAGGCGGGCGATCCGGACCAGTTCGGAAAGCAGTACGCGCGTTCGCGACCACCCGTGCAACCGCTTGACGGCGTGCTCACGTGAGCCGAGCAGTACCCCGGCGCCGGTGGCCGTCATGGTGCCGAGCAGCGCGATCACCACGAGGTGGAGCAGGGGGCCGCCGGAGAAGAAATGCCACAGCCGGGTCGTCCGTGTGCCCGGAGCCTCGTGGAGACCGTGCTCGGCCAAGGCCGCGCGCAGGGCCGGTTCGGCCTCAGGGGCTCCGAACAACAGGTAGTAGCCGTTGGGGCCGACCCGGCCGAAGTCGGTGATGGGGTGGGTCTGGACGGTGAAGCCTCGGCCGAAGGACGGGTAGCCGTCGCGCAGCCAGTCGGCGTAGCGGGAGTCGGGGTCGGAGACGGCCAGGTACATGTGGGCCTTCGAGGAGGGTTCGTCCACGTCGAGGACGCTGTAGCCGATCGCGGCCCCATGGGCGTCGGCGACCTCTTGGACGGTCCGCGCGACCTCGTCCGTCGCGTGGGTGCCGTCGTTCTCGGTGATCCAGATCAGTTCGGCGTCGTCGAGTACGTAGATGGTCCGTTCGGCGGTGGCGGCCAGGAGGAAGGCGACGAGTACGGCGAACACGACGCACGCCGTGTAGGCGAAGGAGAGGGTCCGGTCGGGCACCTGGCGGTCCTGTTCATGGGGGCGGGAGGGGGTCGAGGGCCGCGGATGCCTCCGTGATCAGCAGCCGTTACGCCAGTACTGCTGATTGTTGGCCAGGGCGCGGGAGGCCTCGGCCCGGGCCCAGGTGCCGGCCGGGGCGCCGACACGTTCGGTATGGGTGCCCACGGCGGTGGCCCCGTGACAGTTCTTCGGATGGTGGTAGTGCGAGCGGACCAGGCCCTGGCCGGGGACGCCGGTGAGGCTGCGCTCCCATACCCCGCCTCCGACATGGGAGCGTGCCGCGTGCGCGGTGCCTACGGAGCCCGCGGTGATCCCCGCGGTGACGAGTACGGCGATGACGAGACGTTCGAGGGTGGACACGGAGGTACCCCTTCGCGGGTCAGCAGTGGTTACGCCAGTAGGTCTGGTTGTTGGCGTTGGCCCTGGGGGCGACGGCGTGCGCCCAGCGGCCGGGTTGTTCGTCGACGCGGACGGTACGGGTGCCCACGGCGGTGGCCCCGTGGCAGGCGGTGCCGTGGAGATAGCGGGAGTAGACCGTGCCGGCGCCGGGGGCTCCGGTGACCCCGCGGCTCCATTCCCCACCCCCGATGAGGGAATAGGCGGCGTGGGCGGTTCCGGAGACCCCCATGAGGGTTCCGATGGAGAGAAGGAGAACGAGGAGGAGGTTCTCGAGATTTTTCACGGCGTCCCTTTTCGGTTCAACAACCGTTGCGGTAGTACGACTGGTTATTGGTCCAGGCCTTGGGGGCTCCCGCGTGGGAGGTGCGTCCGGGCTCGGTGTTCCGGGAACGGTCCGTGTAGGTGCCCACGGCGGTGGAGCCGTGGCAGTTGTACGGGTGGTGATAGTTCGAGTAGACGCTGGTCTCCGTGACACCGTGATGCCAGGTTCCGCCTCCGATGGAGGTGGCGGCGAGGGCGGCGCCCATGGCGCCGGCGAGGGCTCCGGTGGTGAGGAGGGCCGTGATCGACCCTCCGAGGACACTCCTCCTCATGGCGGTCTTCCTTCCGTGATGGTCGCCTGTGGAATCGTGCGAGAAGGTGTGAAAGGGGACCGTCGATGAGGACCCCTTCTCGCCCTCCCTTGAAAACCAGTCTTGCCATGGATTTTCGCTACTTCTCTTTTCTGGCCGTATGCGGCCAGAATCAAAAAGCGGGTCCGTGTTCAAGGTAAAAGCGGCGAGTGAAAAGGGGTTAATCATCGCGAAAACAGGAATTTCTGGGCAGAGGGCGTCGATCTGAGCAGCACTCAGGGAAGGCGTCCAACGGCCCCGGAGAGGGAAGGACGACCACGAGCATCCGCCCGATGCACCGGTCGGGTACGACGCCCCTCACCCCGGTAAGAGAAAGCGGGCAACGGTCGGAGGGCCCGCGCTCCAAGGCACGGGCCCTCCGAGGAGAGAGGTCAGCCCTCGTCGCCGTTCAGTCGTTGGATGAAGGCACGGTATTCGCGCAGGGCCAGCCGGAGCGTCTCGGTATCGGCCTTCTCGTCGCCGTCCCAGGCGGCGCGGAGTGCCGCTCGTCGCCGCTCCAACGCGGTGACCAGGGCCTCGGTGATCTCCGCGGCCAGAGCGTCGGCCTCCAGCACGGACTCTCCGGGACCGTCGACGAAGCCGCCCTGGATCTCTCGCCAACGCCTCCGGACCTCTGCCGCGTCCATCCCGTGCGGCCGGAGAGATCGGGAGCCGGTGGAGTCGGGTGCGGGGGTTCTCCGATCGTCGGCCCGTTCACCTTCACGAGGACGGGTCGCCTCCTTCGATCCGGGCCGAGGACTCTCGTCGTCCCGGACCGCACTCGTGGGTCGCTCCACCGTTTCCGCCTCCCGCTCCACTCCGGTGTCCCGTGGCCCTCGGCTCTCGGACGGAGCGGAAGGGTCCGTTCTCTGCCCGGGCACACGAGGTTCCCGAGCGCGCAGGGTCCAACGGACCTCACGCCGCTCCGGCGCCGTCTGATCGGTATCGTCGAAACCGCTCAATCCGCCTCCTCGATCCGCTCTCCGCGCGATGCGTCTCCTGTGGTCGGCAGGCCTCCGAGCAGGGCGTCGGCCAGCCCCCGGTAGGCGATCAGCACCTCACGGAGGTTCTCGGTGCGCTCCCGGTCGTCCATGGTCGGACGCCCGGCCGCGTGGGCCCGCCGGAGGACGGCCACGGCCTCCGGATGGTCCACGGACAAGGCTCTGGCCACGCGTTCGAACCCCGCGTCGTCATCGGTTCCAGAGGGGAGGCCCGGGTACCCGAGGTCCGTCATGATGGTCTCGACCAGACCTCGGGCGTCGCGCGCGGCGCCGACCGGATCGTCCACGAAACCCTGCTGGATCACGGACCAGGTGTCTCCGTGGTCCCGTCTCTCCTCGTCGGAGAGGGGCCGCGGGGAGAACCCCCTCCTCCGGTCCAGACGTGCGGAGAGGTCACGCTCGGCCTCCGCGAGGTCCCCGTGGGCTCGGACGGCGTGGTCGTACTCCGCGCCGAAACGCTCCCTGAGCCGTGCGGTCCGCCGGGCGGGAAGGAGCCTGCGCGCGAGGAGGAACGCGGCTCCTCCGGCGAGGACGACCAGGACGGATATCACGACGATGATGACGGTCTGGGTCTCCACGGGGGGTACCTCCTGCGACCTTCTCTGCCCCCGGGCCCCCGCGCGAAACGCCGCTCAACTGGGGTTACGGCGTTTGCGCTGGTGAACGGGGTGTGGTGGCGGACGGTCGCTTCGCGTGTTCGTGACCAGCCGATTCTCCGGTGAGGGTGCGGGGCGTCCGGGGTCGCGAACCCCGCCTGCCCCACGTGACACTCCGGGTTCTAGGGTGACCACGGATCACACCCCCGGCGTGAGAGATCCCCGTGCCCCGGCCCGTCCACACGATCGTCGCCTGGGCCCGTCCCGACCGGAGAACGACGAAGCGACCATGAGGAGGGAACGGATGGAGAAGAGCGCGATGGGGTCTCGACGAGGTGCCCTGATCATCGACACCGACATCGGGGGCGACGCCGATGACGCCATAGCGGTCGCGGCGGCGGCCCGCCACGTCCCCGACCTGGCCCTGATCCTCACCTCGGACGAGACCACGGGGGATCAAGGGGAGGGAGGCCGGGCCAGGTTCGCCCGGCACCTGCTGAACGAGATCGGTCGAGCCGACGTTCCGGTCGTCGCCGGAGCCGCGCTCTCGCCCACCCGCCACCACTGCGTCGAAGACCTCGTCCCCGACACGATCCCGCCCCAGGACACCGACGTCGTGGCCGCGGTCCGCGCGATCGCCGCCACCCGCCCCGGTCCGATCCGCTGGGTGGGAATGGGGCCTCTGAGCAACCTCGCCCTCCTGCTCGAACGGGCCCCCGAGGTCGCCCCGAGACTCCGGGTCACCCAGATGGGCGGAGCCCTGCGCTACCGAGCGCCCGAACGCGCCGAACACAACTTCCGGCTCGACGTGGCCGCGGTCCACACGGTCTTCGGGGCCACCGCCGACGGACGCCTGGAACCCCCGGAGTTCGTCACCTCCGAGATCACGTTCGTCCCCGACACCGAGATCGCCGCCGACCATCCTCTGTACCGTGCGCTGAGCGCGCCGAACACCCCCGCCTGGGCGTCCCTACTGGTCGACCACCTCGACCGATGGTTCGCCGGGTTCCACCCGTCCACCAGGCAGCACGACGCCCTGACCCTGAGCGTCGCCCTGGGGGAGCCCTTCGTGGACTTCACCCCCATGCCCTTGACCGTGGACGCCATCGGTCGCACCACCGAGGCCGAGCGGGGGACCCCGGTGCGCGTCAGCGCGTCCGCCGATTACCGCGCCTTCATGTCCTGGCTGTACACACGGCTCGACCCCGCCGGAGAACCGGTCGGGGCCGAGCGATGGTAGTGGGCGATCACCCCGAGGGGAGGCGGGAGCCGAGTTTCAGCTCGAGGCCTCCTTCGAGGGCCTCGGCCGCCGTGACGGTCCAGACCCGTTCGTCGACCGGGGTCCCCCGTTTCGTGGAATAGCCCTCCACGATGAGTTCCCAGGAGCCGTCGCCCGGCTCATGGAACAGGTGCGCGCTCGACCAGGAGCCGTCGGAGAACTCCAAGGCGAACACCTCCGGCATGTGTTCGAGTCTCTCTCCGGAGGTCTCGAGCCACAACCGGGCCCCGGGGAAGAGGTGGCTGTATCCGACGTATGCGGTGATGGAGAGGGTCATGGCGTGGCCCTCCTTCCCGAAGAACTCACCAGCGTGGTCTCTTCCACGGTTGTTCCCCCCGAAGCCGCACCTGAACGTCCCGGACCAGGGCATATGGCACGATCTCCGGGCGAGAACCTCTGTGATCCCCGTTCCGCCGCAGGCCTCGGTGCGGCCTCACGTCCGGGGCGGGTCGGTGGCGCGCAACTCCTCGTTGATGCGCCGGGCCTCCTCCAGCTGGTCCTCGAGGATGATGATGCGGCAGGCGGATTCGATCGGCGTACCCTCGTCCACGAGTTCGCGGGCACGGGCGGCGATCTTGAGCTGGTAGCGGGAGTAGCGGCGATGGCCGCCCTCCGAACGCAGGGGTTCGATCAGTTTGGCCTGGCCTAGGGCGCGTAGGAAGGCCGGCGTGGCGCCGATCATCTCCGCCGCTGCGCCCACGGTGTAAGCGGGATAGTCGTCATCGTCGAACCGATTACCGGTCTCGGGACGGGGCAAGTGCGTGTCCTTCTTCTCCTGAACGCACGTCGAGGGCCCCAGTGCCGTACGGCACCGGGGCCCGAGAGTTCAATACCACCTACCGGTCGCTGCCGGTCTTCCGCTTCCCGAGGTAAAGCCGAAACGGGATCGCGGGGATCGCGGTTGTGTGACCGTGGACCACCTTCTTCCGAATCAGGGGCCTGCGGTACCCGAGCGGAACCTCTCCTCGCCCGGGCGATCCTGATGGCATCTACTCCTCTCGCTTCTCACTTCGTGCGTTACTTTCGACTGCGGTCCTACCGGCTCCCGACGCCTGACAACCGTGCGCCGGTCGAGCCCTACCGCGTACTTCTCCTGCTGTGGTCCCCCCTGTGCGAGCGAGAGACCGGTACTACCGGCCCCGGTGTCTTGAAGCACGTGCACACCGTCGAGCCGTCCTGCTCTCCACCGGCGTATCCGGTGGTCAAGCCGTGTATCTCTGTGGCTACGACAGAAAATATACCGGGGCGGAAGGTCTATGTCTACTGTGGCCGCTGTAGGTTTTCGGTTCTCGTCGAGACCGGTTCTCCGTTGGTCCGGCCTGCCCGGGGCGCCGACCCCTCCCGGGTCCGCCCCGTTTCGTGCGCACGGTCGACGAAGGGGAGTGCCGTTCGTGATCCACTCGGCTTCGTCGGCGGGGGCGACCGGAACACGTCCGGCGAGCAACTCGTCCAGACGTTCGTCACGACCCCGTCGGGCATCGATGGCACCGCCATGGCCGAGGGCTACAGATCAGGCTCTTCGCTGGAAGACGAGATCTGCTGACGATCCCGGGAACGAACTCGATGGAGCACGTACAGGGCGACCCAGCCCACCACGTTCATCGCCCACACGATCGTGAACATCCACATTTGGAACGGCACCATGATGTCGGGATCCAGCCAGAGCATTACGGCTCCGGCCATGGTGAGGAGGACACTCACAGCCAGAAACCAAGGTCGTGACGCCCAAGAGAAAGACATGAGGTGGGGGCTCCCGCTCTGTGGTCAGGTGTGGCACCGATGTCGGCTCCTAACGGTAAGGCGCCGCGGGCCGAACGACTCGCGTGAACCCTGGCCCAAGAGACGGTACGGCGACCGGAGCGGGACCCCGTGAACGCGAAAGGCCAGGGTCCGAGTCGCCTCGAACTACCTGGCCTTGTGTGTCGTGGAGCGGATGACGGGAATCGAACCCGCGTTATCAGTTTGGGAAGCCGAGAACGCCTCTGGTGGCTGACCTTGCGACTCGCCTACCTGCGTTGACGTGATCTGGCTGCCCGCGAGTCCCCGTGGTTCCCCGCAGTTGCCCGCACCGTGTGGCACGTGTGTGGCATGCCTCGGACGGGATGAGCTGGATTCCCGGAACCGGGTCCGTTCGCGTTTTCGTGCTCCACCGCCCCAGTAACCCCGGCGGTGCTTAACCACGGGTTTGGTCCCGCATGGGTTCTGGCGCGATCGGTCTGTACTCCCGCACGTCCTGTGCCGCGCCAGGTTCCATGTGGGCCCGGGGGGGGCCAGGGGGCGCGAGCCCCTTGGTACCACTGGTCCTTGACCGACTCCGTCGCTCGTGTGGGGTTGCTGCGTGGAACTGGGACGGTGTGGCTGCCGACCGTGCGAGGGACCGGGCGTGAGCCCGCAGCCCGAGCCGGGCGGCGAGCCGCCGCGACGGCGCTTGCGCCGTCGCCTTGACCCCATACAGCCTTATTCGGCAATCCGCAACAAAAACTTTTCGTTTCTTTTAGGTGAGATTGAACCCGTTTCGCTTGCATGGACACCACTTGACAAGCATATCGTGCCAGAATGAGCCATCTGCCTTGACATACACGCACAGTCGTACTAGTGTTCGATGTGGCCGGTTCCAAAAATCGGCCCTCATCTGAGGTAAAGTTCTAGGAACCGATGATGGGAGGCCCCCCTTGGAACCCGAGTCCTGGCCTGAGCCGATCTGCCACGTTGGAGCGGCAGCAGAAGAACGGCTGCGGCAGCTCGATGTCACGCCTGAAGAGCTTTGGCGCGCACTTCATGAAGGCCTCGCTGAAGCACGTACGTGTACGGAGCTGGACGGGGATGCCACGGCTGGTTTCCTTATGTGGTCCCGGAGCAATCGAAACTTCCGGGAACAGAAGATCGCACAAGGATGGGGATTCAGTAACCGCAACCAGATCTTGCGCTGCATCCACCCTTCCTATGATTTTGCAATCACCGTCATGAGCGGCTCGGGCAGAATCGGGGAATCTCGCGCCAAAAACGGCGAGATCAAGGCAAAGAACCCCAAAGGCAAAGCCATCAAGAAGATGCT
This sequence comes from Nocardiopsis sp. LDBS1602, assembly GCF_035818715.1. Lineage (NCBI taxonomy): Bacteria > Bacillati > Actinomycetota > Actinomycetes > Streptosporangiales > Nocardiopsidaceae > Nocardiopsis > Nocardiopsis sp. LDBS1602. The sequence goes on from NZ_JAYLVW010000003.1 coordinate 408,245, forward strand.
GGAATACAATCAGCTTCCTCTTTTCAGAGTTTCCGGAATCGAAGATCGGTCCCCGGCTGTCGATCTGGTTCCAACGTGGTTCCTTCTTTTCAAGAGAGAAAAGGGGGAGATTCGCTGCGAATTGTCGATGCCTGTCGAGATGACAGGAGGCTACGTTGACAAATTCAGCGAGAGAATTCTCGTCAGTTTGCCCGAAGAGGGATTCCCGAACGGGATTCACGATGACCTCGACAAGCCTGACGATTCTCCGGAGTCGCCCGAGGTTCAGGTTGAGTTCCGCCGTGCAGTCTAGACTTTAAGAAGCAGGAGTGCCAAAGTCATGTTGACGCCCACACGTTTGGTTCTAGCAAGAAAAATGCGTCGCATGACTTTGGCACGTCTTGCTGAAATGTCTGGCATTTCTTCTCGGAGCATCACAGCTTATGAGAATGGCAGCAAGGTCCCTACGCCAGCAACTCTGCAGATTCTAGCTGAAGCACTTTCCGTGCCAACTGGTTTCCTTACAGCGCCCGATGCAGAGAATATCCCCACCGAGGCAATTAGCTTCAGGGCCCTCTCCAAGATGAGCGCCTCAGAGAGGGAATCCGCCCGGTCAGTAAGCGACATTTGCATCGAGATTAATGCTTGGCTAGAAGACAGGTTTAACCTTCCTCAGCCTTCCCTTCCCACGCTTCCAAGAGTCCCTCCTGAAGAGGCTGCATTTCGAGTAAGGTCGGCCTGGGGCCTGGGAGAAGCGCCGATACCAAATATGATTCACTTGTTGGAATCAAAAGGCATACGGGTATTTTCTCTACCTGCCAACTGTGAATCAGTCGATGCTTTCTCTTTCTCATCTTCATCTGGCGCAAAGTTCGTTGTGCTTTCGCAAAAAAAAAGCAGCGAGCGAAGCAGGTTCGACGCCGCGCATGAACTTGGTCATTTGATAATGCACTCGGAGCACAGGATCCCCAGTGGCCCCAACGCCGAACAAGAGGCCAATCGCTTCGCTAGTGCATTCCTGATGCCACGGTCAGGGATCTTGGCCCAAATGTTGCGCAATGCAGATTCTGAGCGAATAATACGCGCAAAGAAAAAATGGGGAGTTTCAGCACTTGCCCTAGCGTATCGCTTGAAGGATTTGGAGCTGGCTTCTGAATGGTCTTACCGATCGTCAGTTAAACGCCTTTCGCAACTTGGATACCGGTCTGCAGAGCCAGGGGGGATACCGAGAGAAACTTCTCAACTCCTCCAAAAGGTGATGTCGGCGTTGCGCCAAGAGGGTATCCGCCTTGGAGAAATGGCAGAAGATGTCAATTTGCATGAAACAGAGATCCATAAATATTTCTTCGGACTAGTCCCACTCCCTGTCCAGGGATCAGGAGAGTCAACATCATCGAAGAGGGATCATCTTCGGCTCGTCTAAGGGCAGCCGTGGAAGACTGGAGAAGAATCCCAAACACCGTAGAAGCTACTCCGGTAAATTTTTGAAATTTCTGGATTCTCGTGCTTGTCAACAAGTACCAATGGAGACTTCGAAGCTGGAATTCCATATACATGATGATTGACGATTGCCTGACTCTCTGGCAGGAATATGGAGCTGTATAGAACTGTCGAATGAAGTCTAACTTCAATACCATCCGCAAGAGCCATTAACAGAAGCATCGAATTTCTGGCTCTTGCGGATATTGCTTCTCCCACGCCCTCTTCCTTGCCACGTTGCGCGAGTTTTTTTGACGCTGGGTCGCCCAGGAGGATTCGAGTTTTCACTCCGCTTCGTGCACGCTGCTCCAGTAACCCAAGAATTCCTGCGTCATCCGCCAAGAATAGACCGCTGTATACCAGTATGCCGATCTCTTTTTTCGCTGAACTGAACAGGTCCCACCACACTTCTCGTGGCACCTGCCAGCGATGCGCATAGACGCTCTGTACATGTTCTGATCTGGGGGCCTGGGCCGCAGCGGTCTGGTTTTCCTGCGCCCAAAGGTCGGCTTCGTTGGCCTGGAGAAGGTCGGCCAGTGCCCAACGGTGACGGGGGTAGGGGCGCTGCCCTGAGAACCAGCGGCGGACGGTCTTGGGGTCTACGCCGAGATGTGCAGCCACGTCGGTCTCGGTGAGTTGGGCTGCGGCCAGCGCCTTGCGCAGTGCAGCGTTCACGTCAGTGTCCTCCGGTGTGCGGGGACCCGACGATAACAGAAGACGTCCCTAGACCTCCCTCAAGTTGTCTGATGCGTGGTACACATGTCCGCTCACTCAGAGCATCGTTTCCGCATGTAAGCAGGCTCCGGCACGCCATTCGGCGTGGGTGTGAGCCTCACCTGACCTGAGCAGGGAGCACCACGTGGAACCAGACCTCACACCTGTGGACACGTGGACCGACCATGCCCCCGGTGAGTTGCCACCCGAAGACTCGGAACGTGGCTAGGCCAGTTGATCCGTCCTCGCCCATCCCGAAGACGCTATTGAAGACCTCTGGTCCGGAGGTCGAAGCAGCATGAGTGCGCGATACCTCAGCTCCTCAGCCCTGATGGCTGTCCGCTACTTGGCCTCGGAGGCACTGCGCCACCGCCGGCCTCGCAAGGCCTCCCGAGTGCGCACCTACATCAGTCCAAGAAGTTCGGCACTGACAGCAGGCTCCGGTTCGTTTCCCCATCCGGTGCTCCCTGCGGCTCCCACAGAGGGTCTCCTGCGGGCTGTCCTGGACGGCCTGCGCAGCCTGGAGGTCCCTTGATGCTGCCGCAGTGCTCCGAGAACGGTTTAGACGTACACGGATACCGCTGCACCTGTGTACTCGATCAGGGCCATGAAGGCGATCACCAGGACCGCAAGGGAGAGTGCTGGGAACCCCCACGGCTGACGTAGGCCCGGTTGAACCAGACCTGGGGTGCTACGCACCGGATCTCGTGGACAGGGTCGTTGTGGGTCGCCACCGCTCGCGCTCGAACCGCTCCTTGGCGCACCGAGATCGAACCCACTCCAGCGCAGCTGGAAGAGCGCCTGCGTACTCGAAGTATTCCTAGCCCCGTAGTTCCAACCCCTCGGAGGCCGACTTGATCGATCCCGATGACGCACCCCTGACGGCTGAGGAGGTGGCGGCTGTGGAGCGTCAGGGACGCTACATGGCCTGGCAGACCGAACAGGACGCACGGCACCCGCGCCATACCCGCCTCTCAAGCCCTGAGGCCGCCGATGGCAGCCCGAGCACGTGAGCGAGTTACTGCCGATGTTGTCTGCGGACGATGCCTGCGGACCTCAGCCCAGACGCCAGACACATGGCTCTGGTCGTAACCAGGGGATCAGCACGGACTTCAGAGGCTTACTAAGAAGCTCACGCCCATGCAGGGCGACTTGCATGCATGCAACTTGAGGACGTTGAATTTGCGGTGCATGCACGCACACCACGAAGCTCCCCTGTGAGGCGTGTGCATAGTAGCTCGCCAGATTCCATCCAGGAGGAACACGCTTGAGTCCGCGCACCCCCTGGGGGACGTACCACCAGATCGCAGACGCCCTGCGTTCCCGCATCACCAGCGGGGACCTGGCGCCGGGTGACGCGCTCCCCTCCGAGGCCGCTCTCGGCCAGGAGTTCGGGGTGGCTCGCACGACGGTGCGCCGGGCTCTGGCTGAACTGGAGTCGGAGCGTCTGATCAGGGCGCTTCCGGGGACAGGGCGCGTCGTGTGCACCGTCGAGGAACGCAAGAGCCCTTCGGGCGACGGAACCCCGCTTGCCCAGTACCGGCGCATCGCCGCGGAACTCCGGGAGAAGATCGCCGGCGGTGACCTCTCCCTGGGGGATGCCCTGCCCAGTGAGGCCGCCTTGGTGCGCGAGTACGGCGTCTCCCGCGGGACGGCGCGGCAAGCCCTGTCCGAGCTGGAAGGGACCGGGCTTGTCGTCGCCGTTCACGGGAAAGGCCGGTTCGTTCAAGGGTCGGAAAAACCCACAGGCTAGCCTGGTACATGTGGGACATGTTCACTGGGCGCGGGAGCTCGCGCGAGAACTGCTCGAAGGACCGCTTCCCCGTCGCTGGGCTCATTCCCAGGGGGTAGCCGAACAGGCACGGTCTCTGCGGTCAGTGCTCAAGGAACATGCCGACCTGGTGGAGTCCTCCGCCTGGCTGCACGACATCGGATACTCACCCGACCTGGCGATCACGGGTTTTCACCCGCTCGACGGGGCCCGCTACCTACGCGACGTCCAAGAGGCGGACGAACTCCTCGTGTCCTTGGTGGCCTACCACTCCTGTGCGGTGGTGGAGGCCGAGGAACGTGGGCTGCTAGAGGTGCTCAAGGAGGAGTTCGCTCCGCCTCCGGGCGACCTGTTGGACGCGCTCACCTACTCGGACATGACCACCGGTCCGGATGGAACCCACGTACCAGTGGAGCAACGGTTGTCGGAGATCCTGGACCGCTACCCGCCTGAGCATCTGGTGCACCGCTCCATCTCTCGAGCTTCACCGCTGTTGACGGCCTCGGTCTACTCGGTGCAACAGCGTCTCGGTGAAGCGGACTGAACCCACTCGTTCATGATCGCAACAACGATAAAGATCGACTTCTATGCACTTATCGCCAATAAGTACATTGAGTTACACAATCCCCTTGAAGCCTCCTTCCTGTCACACCTCACCTTCTTTGCGCTGCACTTCGATCTGAAAACTGCTGTACGCTAAGAGAAAGCGTGCCTGACAGGTAAACGACGTAGGTTCAAACCTTTCGTTGCCCCGCGCACGCGGGGATGGTCCTCTACGGCGTTTTCCGTCCATTGTGCTCCCCGCGCACGCGGGGATGAGGTGCACCTCGCCTGGATTGCACTATTTTGAGAATGTTGCGTATTGCAGCAAAAAGCGGCCTCTCGTGGCGTCGAGAGGCCGCTTAAAACCCTGCTTCATGAAACGGAGAGGCAAAGGTGATGGCCATCGTAGTGCAGAGTGAGGGGATTCGCCATGTCAGTGCGAACCTGAGTGAGCCAACTGAGTGGCTCGGGCACCTGTTGGCCTTTGGGTCGCCGTCGATCGTTGTCACCCTTCTGGTGGTAGCTGTACTGCTCATCCTGGGTGTCGTGTACCCGGCCGTATGGTCGGGACGCCCTGAGCGGCGCCGCTCGGCGGAGAGGGTCCTAAATCTTCTTCGAGGTTTCCCTGGGAAGAGGTAGGCCCATGCCATAGTCGCCAGCACCACTACATGGGCCCACATCTGGCGACTATGGCGCCCTGATCCTCCTACCCGATGTGGGCGGGGCCTCCGCTGAGGAACTGATCCACGCGCAGGCGCATGGACCGGTCCATCCGGTACCCGGTCAGCTCGGCCTTGGGTACCCAGACGACTTCTTTGGACTCGTCACTCGGGGTGGGCTCACCCGCCAGCGGCCGGGCGGTGAACACCAACGAGAACTCCTGGCGGGCCTCGCCGTCGCTGGTGTAGAAGATGATGTGCTTCGGGTCGCTGTAGATCCCTGCGATGCCGGTGATCTCGCACGTCACCCCGGTCTCTTCCAGGGTCTCGCGTACCGCGGCCTGGGGCACGGACTCGCCCAGGTCCACCGCGCCTCCGGGGACCGCCCAGTTGTCGTTGTCGGTGCGCCGAATCATCAGGACCTCGTCGCGCTCGTTGACCACGAACACGTTCACCGAGGGGACGAGGCTGTTGGCCGCCGGGGCCTGGGGGTCGTCGTAGTAGTCAATCCGCTTGCCCATGGGTGCGGCCTTCCTCAGTCGAGCGGGGTCGCGAGCTGCCAGACCTTCTCGTAGCTCTCCAGGTAGGTATTCACCATGCCCCCACCGGGGATCTTGCGCAGGTGGAACACCGGGGCCTCTGAGGCCATAGCGCCATAGACGTGGGTGTTGACGATCACCTGGTCATCGGCCTGGTAGATCGAGTTGTACAGCGTCGTCCCGTGTAGACGGAACTCGACGCCCTCCACCTGGCGCAATCCCCGATAGAGCACGATCACGTTCCTGATCTTGGCGGCGAGCAACTCGTCCAGGCCTTCGTCACGACCTCGTTGGGCGACGGCCTCGCTGTCGGGATCGCCCAGCATGATCCGTACTCGGACTCCGGCCTTGGCCTTGTCCGCCAACAGTTTGAGCATGCCCGGGTCGTCGGCCAGGAAGAATCCGCTGAACACCAGGATCGAGATCTCCTGCCGCGCCTCGGAGAACAGGCGCTTCCACAGGTCGGTGGGCACGCTCCACCGATGCGGGTAGATCTCGACGATCTCGCTCTGCGACGCGGCCTTGTGCTGCTCGGGAGGCAACGCCTCCGGCCACAGATAGTTCTCCTCCACACCCAGGTAGGCCGCGGCCGCGTACCGGTGCCGTCGGTAGGGAGTGCGCCCTTGGGTGATCCAACGCTCCACGCTCTTGGCGTCCACGCCGATGTGTCGGGCGAGATCGGCCGGGGTGGCAGCACGCTGGAGCAGCGCGGCTCGCAACCTCTCGTTCGCCATGGACCTCGGGGTTCGTTAGGACGTGTGGGGACGCGCTCACAGTATCGAGACGTCCTGAACACGTCCAGCCATGTAGTGATCCTGTCCCGGCCCTTCGGGCCACATTGGAACCGTACCGAGAACCTGCCCAGGTAGGGCGGGGAGAAGCCGGAGCGGACAGCGGGCATCCGGTGAACCTCGACCAATAAATTCGATACATGCTATACATGTATCGAATTCTGATCAGAGTGACCTCATCGGCTCGGGATCACCGCTCTGAACTGCACGAACAATGAGAAAAGGCTGGTCAGATGGCTATTCAGGGTGCGTTGCCGATCGAGTTCGGCACGGTCTTCCCCCACGGTGCGTTCGCGCTCGGAGTCGAGGCGATCACCGACTTCGAGACCAAACGCCCTCAAACGGACAAGGACTCCGGGCTTCCGCTGTGGGCGGTGGACGTGATCGACGCCGATCCGGAAGCACGAGGCAAGGCCAAGTCAGTGAAGGTCAAGGTCGCCGCCGACGTGTGCCCGTCCCTGCCGGACGAGGTCCCGGGCCTACCGTTCCGCCCGATCGAGTTCGAGGCGATGGCGGTCATGCCCTACATCGACGACTCCGGTCGCCGACCTCGGGTGGCCTATTCCTTGCGGGCTCGGGGCGTGAAGGCTCCCGGCCCTTCGGGACGCAAGACCCCGCTCAAGGACGCCGCCTGACCTGACGAAAGCGGGGCGGCCTGGTGCTCCAACACCTAGCCGCCCCTGAACCCCCTGCTGGACTGCGAAATCTCAGAAGAGGTGCCCCCAGTATGTCCGAGAAGCGAACCGATCTGTCCTACCTGACCGGGCCCGAACTGGTCCGGATCCTCCTGGCCGAGTACGACAAGTCCCGCACCACCCCGCAGGAACGAGCGGAGTTCTTCGACTTCAAGTCCCGTGTCTTCGCCGCGATCGCCATGCGTGACGGCAACCCCGACGCCGCCCGATTCGCCGCCTGCGCCAAAGCCGATTCCGACCTTTTGTGGGCCGAGGTCGCTGCGGCGGAGGCTCTGAACGGTGGTGTTCGGTGATGACCCGCCAACCCAGGATCGGGGCCTCTCAGTCCTCGCCGACCCTCCCGACCCCGGCGCAAGGCGTGCGGTGGACGACCCCGATCGTGGAGACCCCCGGCATCGTCGTGCTGGGGTCGTGGATCTACCGGTTCGTGCGGCTCCTGGTGCTGCTGCCGTTCCGTTTCCCTGTCATGGTCGCCTCGACGGTGACCGTCTCCCTCTGCTGGTGGTATTCGGGGTGGGCCGGTCTGGCCGTGCTCGCTTGTGGGGTCTCGGTGGTTTCCCTCATCTGGTGGCGGACCTGGCCCGACTCCTACCGGTACTGCGTCACTTGGCGGTTGTTGGCGTGGTGGCGGTACCTGGCCGTGTATCGGCGTCACTGGCAACCGGTGCTGGTCATCTCCGGGTTGGCCGAGTCCTACCAGGAACACCGTTACCTTCCGCGTATCCGCCGGGTCGCCTGCAACGCCCGTGCCGACTACGTCCGTGTCTCGCTGGTGGCCGGCACCTCACCGACCGACTTCGAACACCGGGTGGTGGAGTTGGCGCACGGGTTCGCCGCTCCCTCCTGCCGTGTGACGGTCAACGGACCCCGTGACATCACGTTGGAGTTCCCCCGGCACGACACCTTGGCCGAACCCCTCGACGCCTTCCCGATGACCCACCACGTGGAACTCGGCGCGCTCCCGGTCGGCAAGCGCGAGGACGGCACCCTGTGGAAGCTCCGCCTGCACAACACTCACGTGCTCATCGTCGGTGTCACCGGGGCCGGAAAGGGCTCCGTGCTCTGGTCGGCGATCCGCGCCATGCTCCCCGCTCTCTCCGAAGGCACGGCACAGGTATGGGCGATCGACCCCAAACGCATGGAGCTGGCCTACGGGCGCGAGTTGTTCACCCACTACGCCGACACCGGGGAATCCGCGGTGGAACTCCTCGAACACGCCGTATCCCAGATGCAAGAACGTGCCGAACGCTACGCCGGTAAGCAGCGCTCGCACATCCCCACCACGGCTGATCCGTTCGTGGTCGTGGTCCTGGACGAGGTCGCGTTCCTGACCGCCTACCACCCTGCCCGGGACATCCGTCGCCGCTCGGAGAACGCCATCGCCACCCTCACATCTCAGGGGCGCTCGGTCGGCTTCTGCGTCCTGGCCGCGCTCCAGGATCCCCGGAAGGAGGTCATGAACCTGCGCAACCTCTTCCCGGACAAGATCGTCCTGCGCCTGGATGAGGCATCACAAGTGGACATGGTCCTCGGGGAGGGAGCGAGAGAACGCGGGGCCGAGGCGCACCTGATCGACCCCACCCTTCCCGGGGTGGCCTACGTCCGTCTGGAGACCTCACCGTCCCCGGTACGGGTGCGGGCCACGTTCATCTCCGATGAGGACATCACCGCGATGGTGGACGGCTATACGGGGGGCTCTTCATCAGTGGGAGATGTTGCCTGATGTGCCCGATACTCCCGCAATTCGTGCAGGTAGGAACGCCCGTCACGGATCGTGTACCAGCCGAAGAGAAGGAACACCAGGGGCAGCACCGACCACGCGGGACTCTGCCAACTCCACAACCACCAGCCCAACGGTGGGATGGCCACCATGCACCCGACCCAATGGAAAAGCAGACCAGGTCTAGGCGCTTGTGGACTCATGCTCTGAACGGTTCCTCTTCTTCGGTTGTGGAGGTGATCTGATGCCGACTCCTACCGGTAAGTCCACCTGGGCCGAACGACTCGCGCAACCCTTGGCCCGTGAGGTGGCCGAACAGGTCGCCGCCGACCATGGTGTGTGTATCCGGCCGGTCTCTCTTCGGCGTACCGACATCGGGACCGGTCGGACCGAGGTGATCGACGTCCCGTGCGGCTCCACTCTGGAATCGCGCTGTCCGGCGTGCGCGAAGAGGAAGCGGTCCCTGCGCCGCTCCCAGTGCGAAGAGGGCTGGCACCTGACCACCGAACCCGTGGTGGAACCCGACCCGCCTACCGAAGAACAACAAGGGTGGGTGGAGCAGCGGGCCATGGTCACCGCCGAACGCGATCGCCTGGCCGCTACCGGGACGGCTGATCCCGAACAGCTCGCCACCCTGGATGCCGCTATCGCGGATCTGGACGAGGAGATCACCGCTTCCGGGCTCCGTGGTTCGGTCACCCGCTCCGCTTCGGCGACCTCGGGGCCGCGTCGGGTGCGCTCCACCAAACGCCGCCAGGACGTTCCCGACCTGCCCAGACGGCCGATGACGAGGAAGACGGTCGGTCGTGCGTTCACCGATCCTTCCTCGGGAAAGGTGTTCCGCCCTTCTCTGTTCCTGACGCTCACCCTCGCCTCGTACGGGCGAGTGTTCTCGGACGGTACCCCCGTCGATCCCTCCACGTACGACTACCGCCGGGCCGCACGGGACACCCTGCACTTCTCCAAGCTCATCGACCGGTTCGTGCAGAACCTGCGTCGCGTCGCCGGGTTCGACGTCCAGTACTTCGCCTCGGTGGAACCCCAACGCCGGTTGGCTCCTCACCTGCACATGGCCACGCGCGGCACCCTGCCCCGGGCCGAACTGCGTCAGATCGCCGCCGCCACCTATCACCAGGTGTGGTGGCCCAACGCCGACACGGTTCGCTTCGAGGGTGACCATCTGCCGGTCTGGGACGAGACTGCGGGGACCTTTCTCGATCCCGGGACGGGGGAGATCCTGCCCACCTGGGATGAGGCTTTGGACGAGATCGACGCCGATCCCGATCCTGAACCCTTCCACGTGGTCCGCTTCGGAAGGCAGGTGGACGCCAAGGGGGTCGTGGCCGGAACCGAGGACGCCGCTCGGTGTGTGCGTTACCTGGCCAAGTACCTGACCAAGGACATCGCCGACTGCCACGCCGCCGAGACCATCCGGCAGGAACAGCACGTGGATCGGCTCATGGAGACATTGCGGTTCGAACCCTGTTCACCGCGGTGCTCGAACTGGCTTCGCTACGGCATTCAGCCCCAAGACCCCAAAGCGGGCCTTCGTCCGGGGTTCTGCCGCTCCAAGGCCCATCGCCGCGAACACCTGGGGCTACGCGGGCCGCCGCGTCCTGGTCTCCCGCAAGTGGTCCGGCAAGACCCTGGCCGACCACAAGGCGGACCGCCTGGCCTGGGTCCTGGAAGCGCTTGGAATTAACGGCGTTAAGAGCGGACCCACCAACGAGGACCGGGGCAACAACGAACACCCGCGTCCCCCGGCCCTGACCTCGGTCGACTCCGGTGACTACGCCTGGGAACTCGCACGCCCCACCGACCCCGACGTGGCTCCCCGAGAACAACGCCTCCTCCGCGCGGTGGGCGAAGCCCTCAAACGCCGCGCCCAACTCGCCGCCGCACGAACCCCCGTCCCCTCGGCAACGGAAAGGGCTGCCTGATGACAAGCAAGAAGACCCGTCCGACCGGCCGTCTCCTGACCGTCGCGCAGGCGGCTGAACGCCTCAACACCTCCGAGCGCTACCCCCGTCGCCTGATCGAGGAGCGGCGCATCACCTTCGTCAAGATCGGCCGACACGTCCGCATCCCGGATTCGTGCCTGGACGAACTGATCGCCTCCGGGACGGTCGAACCCGTCCGCCTGTGGGCCGGAAGGGCGGCGTGATGGCGGGGGAGAGGAAGCGCGCGTTCGGCAACATCCGTCCCCTGGCCTCGGGGCGCTTCCAAGTCCGCTACCGGGGCCCCGACGGGCAGCTGAGGCCTGCCCCGATCACCTTCGAGACCAGGAAGGCCGCACAGCGTTGGCTGGCGCTCAAGGAGGCGGAGGTCGCCCAGGGGACTGGTTCGTCCCCGAGGTCGGTGCCCTGCCCTTCGGTGAGTACGCGGCCGAGTGGATCGAGCACCGCGACCTGACGCGCAAGACCCGCCGTACCTATGAGGACCTGCTCCGCCTCCACCTGGTCCCGACGTTCGGCAACATACTCCTGAGCGAGATCAAGGAGGCCGACATCCGCCGCTGGCGCTCCTCCCGGCTCAGACGCAAGCGGGGGAAGGCCCAGGTGCCCAAGGCGTACCGGCTCTTGCGGGCCGTGCTCAACACCGCCGTCAAGGACAGGCTGATCCGCGAGAACCCCTGCCAGATCGACGGCGCGGGCTTGGAGGACACCGAGGAACGCCCGGTGCTGTCGGTCTCGGAGGTCTTCGAACTGGCGGATGCTATCAAGCCGCGGTACCGGTCCCTGGTGTTGCTGGCGACGTTCGGCAGTATACGGTGGGGCGAGCTGGCTGGTCTGCGCCGTCGGCACCTGGACGTGGAAGCTCGGACGGTGCGGGTGCGCGAGACGGTCTCGGACGTGGGCGGGCTGTACAAGGGCAAGCCCAAGTCCAAGGCGGGATACCGGACCGTGTCACTCCCGGAGCTGATCGTTCCGGACCTGCGGCGCCACCTGGAGGAGTTCGCTGCCCCGGGGCCGAACGGATTCGTGTTCGTGGGTGTGCGCGGCAACCAGCTCCGGCGGGGCAACTTCTCCAAGTATTGGGCGGACGCCTGCGCTGCCGTGGGCCTGGAAGACGTCCACCTCCACGACCTGAGGCACACCGGGAACACCTACGCGGCTGAGGCGGGGGCTTCCGTGCGCGAACTCATGCGGAGGATGGGGCACTACAGCACGCGGGCCGCGATGATCTACCTCCACGCACGGGACGAACGCGAACGCGAGATCGCGGACCGGCTGGGGGAGAGAGTGGCCGAGGAGCTGAGGGCGAACCGGGCCGAGGACGACGGCGAGGAACCGTCCTCCACAGGTGCCCGTCGCTGAGGTCGGCGTCCGCGCGTGTGGCACGTGTGTGGGACGGCGCCTCGGGCAGACCCCCGGGAACGCGAAAGGCCAGGGTCCGAGTCGCCTCGAACTACCTGGCCTTGTGTGTCGTGGAGCGGATGACGGGAATCGAACCCGCGTTATCAGCTTGGGAAGCTGAAGTTCTACCATTGAACTACATCCGCGTGGGTCGCGCCGGGGGTGTGGCGGCCAACGATGGCTATCCTAGCCCAACTTCGGGGCGACTGGGCAAGTCGGCGCGAGACGGTGGCCGTGGGGGAAGCCCGTCCCGGCCGTTCTCGCAGGCGGTAGGTTCGGAGCGTGTTGCTCTCCGATCGTGACCTCAACAAGCAGATCGACGCCGGGCGGGTCCGGATCGATCCCTTCGACCCTTCTCTGATCCAGCCGTCGAGTATCGATGTTCGGCTCGACCGGTTCTTCCGGGTCTTCGAGAACCACAAGTATCCGCACATCGACCCTTCGGCGGAACAGCCGGACCTGACCCGGCTGGTGGAGACCGATGGGGACGAGGCCTTCATCCTGCACCCGGGGGAGTTCGTGCTCGCCTCCACCTACGAGGTGGTGACCCTGCCGGACGACATCGCGAGCCGTCTGGAGGGGAAGAGCTCCCTGGGGCGTCTGGGGCTGCTCACCCACTCCACCGCCGGCTTCATCGACCCGGGATTCTCCGGGCACGTCACCTTGGAGCTGTCCAACGTGGCGACGCTGCCGATCAAGCTCTACCCGGGGATGAAGATCGGACAGCTCTGCATGTTCCAGCTGACGTCTCCCGCGGAACGCCCCTATGGATCCGCCGCCTACGGGTCCCGGTACCAGGGGCAACGCGGTCCCACGCCGTCGCGCTCGTTCCAGAACTTCGTGCGGACGAAGGTCAACGGCGAGAACGCCTGATCGAGGCCGGATCGGGGGCGCCCCGGCCCCCGAGAAGGCCTTACGGTACGGTCATGGGCTGACACTTTCTGTGGCATATCATGCCTGTCACCCGATTGTGACCCTCATCGCCCGAAAAAGTGCTGTGGCATAGATCACATTGCGGCATCTTGCAGGCTCTGCAACCCGTGTCATAGGTCGGAAGACACGTTTTACCTTGCTTAAACATGTTATCTGCTAGTGACATGCGGCCCGAGCTGTGCGTTCATATCTCGGTAAGGTTGCCTCCCGACGTGAACCAGGTGGTGGTTTAGCCCGTTCTGGGCGCGCACGGGGGGCTCTGCGCGGACCACTCACCTGTGGGAACCGCCAGGCAGACGGTGGGGGTGAACTTCCCCAGCGCGCCTTAGCGGCTGGGAAAGCCCCGTAGAGGAGACCGTGCCAGCAGTACGCGCAGACCATCTGTACAAGGTGTTCGGTAGACAGTCGAAGGCGGCCGTGGAACGGCTCGCCGACGGAAGTCACCGCGACACCATCGCCGACCTCGACGTGACCGCTGCGGTCATCGACGTGTCCTTCGAGGTCCGACCCGGCGAGATCTTCGTCGTCATGGGACTCTCCGGATCGGGTAAATCGACCCTGATCCGTATGCTCAACGGCCTCCTGGAACCCACCGCGGGTACGGTCGAGGTCGACGGGGTGGACATCACCGCCTTGAACAGGAAGAACCTGCTCAAGCTGCGGGGCGAGAAGATCAGCATGGTCTTCCAGCACTTCGCCCTGCTTCCGCACCGCACGGTGCTGGAGAACGCGGCCTACGGCCTCGAGCTGCGCGGTCTCCCGCGCGCCGAGCGCTTCGAGAAGGCCAAGGAGACCCTCGCCCTGGTGGGGCTGGAGGGATGGGAGGACAAGCTCCCACAGCAGCTTTCCGGTGGTATGCAGCAGCGCGTGGGCCTGGCCCGCGCCCTGGCGGCCGACACCGACATCATCCTCATGGACGAGGCCTTCAGCGCGCTCGACCCGCTGATCCGCCGCGACATGCAGACCCAGCTCCTGGAACTCCAGAAGAGCCTGGGCAAGACGATCATCTTCATCACGCACGACCTGAACGAGGCCATGCGCCTCGGCGACCGGATCTGCGTGCTCCGTGACGGCCGTGTCGCCCAGATCGGCGCCGCCGAGGAGATCCTGAACGCTCCGGCCAACGAGTACGTCGAGCGTTTCGTCGAGGACGTCGACCGCACACGGGTGCTCACCGCCTCGTCGGTCATCGACGCCGACATCGCCGTCGACTCCGGTGCGCCCGCGGTCACCGCGGACACGCTGGTCGCCGACCTGTACCCGAGCGTCTCCTCGGCCGACCGCCTTCGTGTGGTCACCGAGGAGAACGAGGTCCTCGGCATGGTGACCCGTGAGTCCGTGCTCGCCGCTCTCGGCGCCACCGCGAACGGGGAGGAGAACAAGTGACACCCGTCGACTTCCCGCCGAGCCTTCCTCTGGGGGCCGGTTTCGAGGCGTTCAACGCCTGGCTCAAGTCCAACTTCGGTCTGTTCTTCGAGCTGACCGGTGACTTCATCCGCTGGGCGGTCTCCGTCCTGTCCGGGTTCTTCGTGGACCCGGCGGCCGGCCAGCTCGCCTTCATCGCCGCGGTGATCATCGCGGTGCCGCTGGTGCGCTCGCGTCGCATCCCGCTGATGGTGATCATCGGTGTGGTCTCCGCCCTGTACATCTGTCAGGCGCAGTTCGAGCTCGCGACCACCATCATCAACAGCGTTCCGATGCTGTTCCTGTGGGCGATGGACCTGTTCGACACCACGGTCGAGCCCTACTTCGTGATCTCTCTGGTCTTCCTGATCGCGGTGACCGCGCTCGGGCTCGTGGACCGCGCGAACCGCGTCCGTACGGGGATCGTCGCCGGTGGTTGGCTGGTCCTGGTGCTGCTCGGCTGGCTGTTCCTGCCGATGCTGGTCACCAACCCGATGTCCCTGCTCATGATCCTGCTGCTGAGCCTGCTCGCGCTCTCGGTGGCCGGTTGGCGCATGGGTCTCTTCGGGCTGATCGCCCTGACCGTCGTCGCCTCGGTGGGCCAGTGGTCCAACGCGATGGACACCCTGGGCCTGGTCCTGGTGGCCAGCCTCATCGCCGTGGTCATCGCGATCCCGATCGGCATCCTGGCCGCCTACAACGACGTTCTCAGCAAGATCGTCAAGCCGGTCCTGGACCTGATGCAGACGCTGCCGGCGTTCGTCTACCTGATCCCCGCGATCTTCTTCTTCTCCATCGGCACGGTGCCCGGTGTGGTCGCGACCATCGTGTTCGCGATGCCCCCGGGCGTGCGTCTGACGGAGCTCGGCATCCGCGGGATCGACAAGGAGCTGGTGGAGGCGGGCGAGTCCTTCGGCGCCCCCAGGCACAAGATCCTGACCGGTATCCAGCTGCCGCTCGCCCTGCCCACGATCATGGCCGGTGTCAACCAGGTCATCATGCTGGGCCTGTCCATGGTCGTCATCGCGGGCATGGTCGGCGCGGGCGGCCTGGGCAGCCAGGTTTACCAGGGCATCACCCGTAACGACGGTGCGCTCGGTTTCGAGGCCGGTATCGCCGTGGTCATCCTGGCGATCTTCCTGGACCGCCTCACCGCCGCCGTCACCCGTAACAGCCCGCAGGCCCGCGTCGGTGCTTGATCCCGAGGCAGGCCGGTTCCACAGAAGCACTAGGGAAGGGAATCCCACGATGTACAGCCGTAAGCGAATGACAGGCCTGGCCGCCGCCGGCATGAGCGGTGTGCTCCTGCTGACCGCGTGCGGAGGCAACGGTGAGGACCTGACCGGCGGTTCCGAGGGCGGCGGTGACGACAACAAGGAGATCAACATCGCGCTGATCGCCTGGGAGGAGGCCATCGCCACCACCGCCATGTGGGAGGTCATCCTGGAGGAGAAGGGCTACGACGTCACCGTCACCGACGTCGACGTGGCCCCGATGTACCAGGGCGCCGCCAACGGCGACGTGGACCTGTTCCTGGACACCTGGCTGCCGACCACCCACGCCGACTACTGGGAGGACTACGGGGACCAGCTCGAGGACCTCGGCTCCTGGTACGACAACGCGGTGCTGACCATCACCGTCCCCGAGTACATGGAGGACGTGAACAGCATCGCGGACCTCCCCGAGTACGCGGACGAGCTGAACAACCAGATCATCGGCATCGACCCGGGCGCCGGTCTGACCCGCGTCACCAAGGAAGAGGCCATGCCGGGCTACGGCCTGGACGACTTCGAGCTGGTGGAGTCCTCCACCGCCGCGATGCTGGCCGAGCTCGACTCCGCCATCGCGGAGGAGGAGCCGATCGTCGTGACGCTGTGGCGTCCGCACCCGGCCTACGCCAAGCACGACCTGAAGGACCTCGAGGACCCCGAGGGCCTGATGGGCGACGCCGAGACCATCCACGCGGTCGGCCGCGACGGCTTCGGCGCGGACTACCCGGAGCTGTCCGGCTGGCTCGAGAACTGGACGATGACCGACGACGAGCTGGCCTCGCTGGAGGCGCTCGCCCTGGAGGAGTACGCCGACGACACCCAGGAGGGTGCCCGCGTGTGGCTCTCGGAGAACCCCGAGTTCCTGGAGCGTGTCCTGGGCGATGACGCCGAGGGTCTGGAGTTCTAGGAGTTCTCCTCTCGGACCGGGCGACCGCCTCTCCCGGAGCGGCCGTGGCCGCCCGGTCCATCGCATCCCGCCGGGGTGTGCCGATCGCGTCCTCCGTTCGTGGAACCTGGAAGGTTCCGCGGCGGAGTGGAGGTCGGCACGCCCCGGCGTGCTTTTGCGCACTGTCGGGCGGATCGACGGTGAGCCCGATCAGGGGCGTAGGGGTGGTCCTCCGGAACGTCGGACCAGGTCATCGACGGGTACGGCGGTGTTCCAGAGATGGGGGACCGGTTGTCGCCCCTCAAAGGGCCGGGGTCACGGGGCCCGCTTCGGCCGATGACGTCGAAGGCCCGGAGCTATAGGGCTTTTTGGGTTTTTAGTCCGGATTAGGATGAATCGATCTCCGTTCGGGCGGTCACGGCCGCCGTGTTCGTGATGTCACCGGTGTGTGCTCCGGCCCGCACCGGTGGGAGTTGGTCCG
This sequence comes from Nocardiopsis sp. LDBS1602, assembly GCF_035818715.1. NCBI lineage: Bacteria > Bacillati > Actinomycetota > Actinomycetes > Streptosporangiales > Nocardiopsidaceae > Nocardiopsis > Nocardiopsis sp. LDBS1602. Next base: position 425,466 of record NZ_JAYLVW010000003.1, read on the forward strand.
CTGGAACCCGGCCCCCGTTCCCGCAGTCGACCCCGACCATGGCCGTCGTCGTGCGTCCGTGTATCCGGGTCGTCCCTCGGCATGGGCCGGTGCCGCACAAGCACGAGGGAAGGAAGAACCCACGATGTACGGCCGTAAGAGTGTGGTCGGTCCGGTCGCCGCCGGTCTGACCGGTCTGCTCCTGCTGACCGCCTGCTCGGGTGGGGACGGGAACCTCATCGGTGGCCTCGGCTCGGGGCCCGAGGACCTCGACGAGATCGAGATCGCGATGATCGCCTGGGAAGAGGACGTCGCGGTCACCCACATGTGGCGGGCGATCCTGGAGGAGAAGGGCTACGACGTCACCATCACCGACGTCGACGTGGAGGCGGCCTTCGAGGGCGTGGCCGAGGGGGACAGCGACCTCTACCTGGACGTCTGGCTTCCGGTCACCCATCACGAGTACATGGAACAGATCCGGGATCGGACCGAGAGCCTCGGTTCCTGGTACGAGAACGCCGTGCTCACCCTCACGGTCCCCGACTACATGGAGGACGTCTACTCCATCGACGACCTGCCGGGGATCGCCGACGAGCTGGACAATCGGATCGTCGGCATCGACCCGGGCGCCGGTCTGACCCGTGTCACCCGGGAGGAGACCATGCCGGGCTACGGCCTGGACGAGGACTTCGAACTGGTCACCTCCTCGGGCGCCGGAATGATGGCCGAACTGGACGCGGCGATCGCGGAGCGGGAGCCGATCGTGGTGACGTTGTGGCGTCCGCATCCGGCCTACGCCCAGTACGGCCTGAAGGACCTGGAGGACCCCCAGGGGCTGATGGGCGGGGTGGAGAGCCTGCACGCGCTCGGACGTGAGGGCTTCGGCGCGGACTATCCGGAGCTGTCGGGTTGGATCGAGGACTGGACGATGACCGACGACGAGCTGGCCTCGCTGGAGGCGTTCACGGTCGGCCCCGACGTCACCGATCCGGAGCAGGGCGCCCGCGCCTGGCTGGCGGAGAACCCCCTGTTCCTGGAGCGCACCCTGGGCGAGGACGCCGAGGGCCTGGAGTTCTAGGGGACCTCGATGAACGGGAACGGGGCCCTCTCCGCTCTGGAGAGGGCCCCGTCGTGTGCTCGAAGGCGCGGTCGGTATCAGGGGGCGTAGTAGCCGCCCTGGGCCCCGGTGTTCCACTGGTCGACCCGGCGCCCGGGCTTCTCGCGCCTGGGTAGCGCGTAGGCGGCCAGGAGGCCGCCGAGGAAGCCGAACAGGTGGGCCTGCCAGGAGACCCCGGGATGCTGGGGCAGGACGCCCCAGATCATGGTCCCGTAGAAGATGACCACGCAGATCATGATGACGATGTCGACGGTCCTGCGTTCGATGATGCCGCGCAGGACGGTGTAGCCGAAATAGCCGAAGACGAGGCCGCTGGCTCCGACGGTGACGACCCCGGAGGGGGTGAGCAGCCACACGCCGACGCCGCTGACGACGGCCACGATCAGGGTGGTGAGCAGGAACCGGCCCAGGCCGCTGAAGGCCACCAGGGACCCCAGGACCAGGAAGGGCAGGGAGTTACCGATCAGGTGGGCGAAGTTACCGTGCATGAACGGCGCGGTCAGCACGGTCCAGGGTGCGCCCATGTCCCATGCGCGCACCCCGAACTGCTGGTCGAGTCGGCCCCCGAGAGGGGTGTCGAGGATCTCGAAGACCCACATGGCCGCGAGCATCCCCGCTACGGTCAGGATGGCGGTGATTCTGGACTGCTTCACACTGTTGAGCGTAAAGGAACAGCTCTTGTGGTGGTATGTCCTGCGCGGTGTGTGTGGCGATTGAGGACGAATGTCCGATCGATCCGCGTTCGCTCAGTGGCTCTGAGGGGTCACGCGGGATCTCCCGGATCTTCGAGGCGGGCGATCAGCCGGAGAGGGAACGCTGGTGGGGCGGGATCCCGGCGGCGGACATGAAGGTCTCGACCTTGGCCGGGTTGGTGATGCCGGTCAGCGGCAGGTAGCGGCGCGCGGTGCGGCGGCCGGCCAGTGAGGGGAAGAGCTTGGGGCGTCCGGTGCGGTCGTACAGGCCCAGGGAACGGATGCGCCCGGGCAGCAGGTGGTAGGAGCCGATGTCGCGGAAGGCCACCTCGACGACGTAGTTCCCACGCTCGTAGCGCAGCTCCTCGCCGTCGAACTCCAAGACCGGGTTCTTGATCATGTGGCCGTGCACGGCAGAGGCGATGCCTCCGAGCGCGAGCAGGACGCCGAGGGTGATGTTGGCCCAGTGGCCGGGGTCGACGATCACCGTCACCAGGCCCAGGATCACCAGAGCGTAACCAGCCCACGTCTCCACGTACTTGCGGCCCGCGGGGCAGACCAGGCGGACTGATTCGGACACGGCGGATGCCTCTCTCGCTTGGGCGGGGCGTTGAGGATGACGGAGGTCGTCACACGGAACCCTATCCGCTTCGCGGGTATGGGGGCCTCGGTTTCGGTCATCCCGTCACCGGGGTTCAGGACAGGCCGGGGGCTCGGGCTGCGGGTTCCAGGTGCTGGAAGGGTTAATGATCGGCTCATCCCATGTTTCATCGGGCCGACATGAGGTGGTGAAAGATCCTTGTCTGCTGTCTTCTGTCGCAAAAGATGCGTTCTGTCTGTTTCTCTCTTTGTGATCGGTTCTGTCTGGCCTGTAGTTAAACATTGTTGACTTTTAAGTCGTGGCAGTTCGATGTCGAGATTCGGCCGCAAATCCTTTCTCCGCTGTCCGAATCCCCGGCGTTTTACCGGTCGTCTTGGTCACTCCTGGCCTGCGGGGACGTCGATCGATATCGAGTGTTGCCGGGATGTCAAGGATGTGTGAATCATGGGCGGGAGTGGTGGAGGCGGACCGGTTGCGGATGTGTCACGAAATAGGCAGTGGGGCTGTACATATATTTCACTCAATGGTCTTCTTATCGACCAATCGCCTATTTTTGTGGGGTGTGCCGGTGAGGTGTCACCCCGTGTCCTGTTCGCATGAGTGATCAAGGGTGTGACCATGTTCGAACGTCGAAAGACGTTGGCACTCGCCGCCGCGGCGACGTCGACGGTCTTGGTGGTCGGTGGCTGCGGTAGTGGTGACGGAGGAGGTGGAGACGGTGGGCCCAAGGAGGTCACCTGGGTCATCAACAGCCTCCCCGGCGCCTGGCAGGCCACCAGCCTCGCGGGTGGCAGTGTCTACGTCGTCCAGATGCTCTCCGGTGTGCTCCCCTACACCGGCCAGTGGCAGCCGGACGGGACCTACGAGTACGACATGAACGTCCTCGCGGAGGAGCCCGAGCTCATCAACGACGACCCCGACGAGGGTCCGTTCGAGTGGTCCATCACCCTCGCCGAGGACGCCGTGTGGAGTGATGGCGAGCCGATGACCGGTGAGGACCTGCGCGTCTCCTGGATGCTCGGCACCTCGCCCGACGAGGGCTACTGCGGCGGTTGCGACCCCCGCGCCGCCGCGAGCTTCGACAAGGTCGAGTCCGTCGAGGCCGACGGCAAGACCGCCACCTTCCGACTGAAGGAGGGGCTCGCCGACCCGGAGTGGATGAGCCTGTTCGACGCCCACAGCCAGTCCGGCGGCTTCCTGCCCGCCCACCTCGCGGAGGAGAACGGCTGGGACGTCGACGACGCCGACCAGCTGGGCGAGTACTACGACTGGCTGCACGCCGAGCGCCCCGAGTGGTCCGGCGGCCCGTACATGATCACCGCCGGTGACCTGGAGAACGAGGTCGTCAAGGAGCCGAACCCGAACTACTTCGGTGAGGAGCCCCTGCTCGACAAGATCACCATGCCGTACAACACCGACGAGGGCACCTTCGTGAACGCCTTCATCAACGGTGAGATCGACGGGGGCAACCCGGCGGACTACAGCGAGGACGTGATCCTCCAGCTCCAGGACGTCGCCAACGCCGAGGTGACCATCGCCGAGGGCGCCACCTGGGAGCACGTCGACCTCAACCTGAAGAACGAGACGCTCCAGGACGTCGAGCTGCGCCGCGCGATCTTCACCGCGATCGACCGCGACGACATCGCCAACCGCAACTTCGGTGCCGGCTACCCGGACTACGAGCTGAAGAACAACCACGTCTTCGGCAGCGACAGCCCCTACTACGTCGACCACTTCGAGGGCGAGACGCAGGGCACCGGCGACATCGACGAGGCCAAGAGCATCCTTGAGGAGGCCGGCTACGAGCTCGACGGCGGGACCCTCACCCTCGACGGCGAGGAGATCGGTCCGTTCCGTCTGCGCAGCACCGACTCCACCGTGCGCAACACCTCGGTCCAGCTCATCCAGGCCCAGCTCTCCGAGATCGGCATCACGACCAACATCGAGATGACCGACGACCTGGGCGGCATGCTCGCCGCGGCGGAGTACGACATCGTCCAGTACGGCTGGTCGGGTTCCCCGTACTTCACCGGCAACCCGGACCAGTTCTGGCACTCCGAGAGCGGCAGCAACTTCGGCGGCTACTCCAACGACGAGGTCGACGACCTGGCCGACCAGGTGGCCAACGCCCCCGACCTGGACACCGCGGCCGAGCACGCCAACGCGGCCATGGAGATCCTGGTCCCGGAGGCCTACGTCCTCCCGATCATGGCGGAGCCGAACTACTTCTTCGCCAACTCCGACCGCCTCGTGAACGTCCACGACAACCTTCAGTCCAGCTACCGAGCCACGTACAACATCGGTGAGTGGGACGTCGCCGGCTAGTTCGGCGAACCACCCAGGTCCGGTCCCGGGACACCCTCCCGGGGCCGGGCCGGTCCTCGTCCACCCCTGAAGGATCACTCCCATGCTCGTTTACACGATGCGGCGCGTCCTGGGCGCTCTTCCCGTCCTGGTCCTCGCATCCATCCTCACCTTCGTGATGATCGACGTCTCCGGTGACCCGCTCGCCGACATCCGGATGGCCCAGCCACCGCCCACAGAGGAAGTACTGCAACAGGCGGAGGAGCGGCTCTACCTCGACCGCTCCATGCCGGAGCGGTACTGGCTGTGGGTGACCGGAATCGGTGGAAACGGCGACATCGGCCTGCTCCAGGGGGAGTTCGGCCCCTCCACCCAGGGCCCCCACTACGACATCGGCGCCGCCATCGCGGAACGCCTGTGGACCACCCTGCGCCTGGTGGGCGCGGCCATGGTCTTCGCGCTCGGCCTCGCGATCATCACCGGTGTGATCAGCGCGCTGCGCCAGTACTCGAAACTCGACTACACCCTCACCTTCGTCGGCTTCCTCGCCTTGGCCCTGCCGACCTTCTGGTTCGCGGGCATCATGCAGGCGGCCGGCGTCAAGTTCAACCAGCTGGTGGGCGACCAGATCTTCGCCACCATCGGTGACGGGCGGTTCAGAGCCGAGGGCGCGCCGCTGTGGGACCAGTTCCTGAACGCCTTCGCGCACATGGCGCTGCCCACCATCGTGCTCATGCTGATCAGCTTCGCCTCGTGGAGTCGCTACCAGCGCACCTCGATGCTGGAGGTGATGAACAGCGACTACGTGCGTCTGGCCCGGGCCAAGGGGCTGCGCAACCACACGGTCATCCGGCGTCACGCGCTGCGCACCGCGCTCATCCCGCTGACCACCGTGGTGGCCATCGGTGTCGCGGGCGTCATCGACGGCGCCATCCTCACCGAGGTGGTCTTCCAGTGGCGCGGTCTGGGTGACTTCTTCATCACCGCGGTGGACAACAACGACTCCTTCGCGCTGATGGGGTGGTTGCTGCTCAGCGGCACCATCGTCATCCTGGCCAACCTGGTGGCCGACCTGTTGTACGCCGTGCTGGACCCGAGGATTCGCTATGAGTGAGAACGGCATGTCGAAGAGCGCGCGCCGTGACCCGGCGAAGAAGCGGAAGAAGAGCAGCGCCGACCAGACCCAGCTCCAGACCATCCTGATCCGGTTCAGCCGACACCGGCCCGCGATGATCAGCCTGGTGCTCCTGGGGATCATCGCCCTGTTCGCGTTCCTCGGGCCCTTCCTCTGGACCTGGGACCACACGGTCTACAAGGAGATCCCGAGCAACCAGCCGCCCTCCGGGACCCACCCGTTGGGCACCTCGGCCGCCGGACACGACGTCCTCGGCCAGCTGATGCGTGGTGCCCAGCAGACGTTGAAGGTCGCCTTCACCGTCTCGCTGCTGTCCACGGCCTTCGGCTCCGTGTGGGGCGCCACCGCCGGATACTACGGCGGCCGGGTGGACGCGTTCATGATGCGCGTCGTGGACATCTTCCTGATCGTCCCGTTGCTCGTGGCCGCCGCGGCGATCGCGGGCAACAGCGGGGCCGGGACCTCCTGGTCCGCGATCGCGCTGATCATCTCGATCTTCTCGTGGGCCACCATCGCCCGAGTGGTGCGCGGCGTGGTCCTGTCGCTGAGGGAACAGGAGTTCGTGGAGGCGGCCCGCGCGTCGGGGGCCTCGGCGCCGTGGATCATCCTCCGCCACCTGCTGCCCAACGCGGCCGGACCGATCATCGTCGCGGCCACCCTTCTGGTGGCGGTGGCCATCCTCGCGGAGGCGGGCATGTCCTTCCTCGGGCTGGGCATCCAGCTGCCGGACATCTCCCTCGGCCAGATGATCGGCAGCGCGCGCACGGCGGTGTCCACGCGTCCATGGCTGTTCTATCCGCCGGGCGTGCTGCTGGTGCTGATCTGTCTGACGATCAACTTCATCGGTGACGGCCTCCGGGACGCCCTCGACCCCCGACAGACCAGGGTGCGGCGATGACGACTGAGTACGAGAACAAGGGACACACCGCCGTGGCGGACACCGACGACGTGGTGCTGGAGGTCAGCGACCTCAGCGTCACCTTCCCCTCCGACGACGGCCCGCTGCCCGCGGTCCGACAGGTCTCCTACAAGGTGCGCCGGGGCGAGGCCCTGGGCATCGTGGGGGAGTCGGGGTCGGGCAAGTCCGTGACATCCATGGCGATCATGGGTCTGCTGCCCAGGAACGCCAAGGTGGAGGGGTCCGCCCGGCTCTTGGGCCGAGAGATCATCGGGCTCGACGACAAGCGGATCAGCGAGGTCCGGGGGCAGAGGATCGCGATGATCTTTCAGGACCCGCTGACCTCGCTCAACCCCGTCTACACGGTCGGATACCAGATCGCCGAGGCGGTGCACGCACACCGCAAGGTGAGTAGGAAGGAGGCTCTGGCACGAGCGCTGGAGCTTCTGGAGATCGTGGGCATCCCCTCGCCGGAGCAGCGGCTCAAGCAGTACCCGCACGAGCTGTCCGGCGGTATGCGCCAGCGCGTGGTGATCGCGATCGCGATGGCCAACGACCCGGACGTGATCATCGCGGACGAACCCACGACGGCGCTCGACGTGACCGTCCAGGCACAGGTCCTGGACGCCCTCCAGCGGGCCCGTCGGGAGACCGGGGCCGCCCTGGTGCTCATCACCCACGACCTCGGCGTGGTGGCCGGCCAGGTCGACCGGGTGGGCGTGATGTACGCGGGTCGCATCATGGAGATGGGGTCGGTGGAGGAGGTCTTCTACCGGCCGCGCATGCCCTACGCCCTGGGCCTGCTCGGCTCGCTGCCGCGTCTGGACGGAGATCGGGGCGACCGGCTCACCCCCATCCTCGGCGCCCCGCCCTCGCTGCGGGATCTGCCCTCGGGGTGCGGGTTCGCCCCGCGCTGCCCGATGGCGAGGGACCGGTGCCACGAGGAGGAGCCGCGGTTGCTCCTCGTCGAGGAGGGGGAGGAGAGGCGTCCCGCCGGAGAAGGGGAGGTCGATCTCCACTCGGCGGCCTGCCACTTCAGCGAGGAACTGATCGAGGTCGACGCCACCGACCTGTTCAAGGTCACCTCGGTGGACACCGAGGGGGCCGAGTCCGTGGCCGAGGTGGAACGGGCCGAGGCCCTGGTCTCGGAGGCCCGTGACGGTTACCTCGACGAGGACGGGGCGGCGGAGACCGCCGACACCTCCGCCGAGCCCGAGATCCTGCTCCGCGCGGACCACCTGGTCAAGCACTTCCCGATCCGTTCCAAGGGGTTGTTGCGACGCAAGGTCGGAGCGGTGCAGGCCGTCTCGGGCGTCTCCCTGGATCTGCGCGAGCGGGAGACCCTCGCGCTGGTCGGCGAGTCGGGGTGCGGCAAGTCCACGACGGCCCGGCTGCTCCTCAACCTCATCCGGCTCACCTCGGGTGAGGTGAGCTACCGGGGGAGGCCCATCCAGGGGTTGTCCGATCGGCGGATGCGTCCGCTGCGCAAGGACCTCCAATTGGTCTTCCAGGACCCGTTCGCCTCGCTGGACCCGCGTATGACGGTCACGGACATCATCGCCGAGCCGATGCGCATCCACGGGAGCGGGCGTCAGGACGCCGGGAGGCGGGTCAAGGAGCTGCTCGAGCTGGTGGGGCTCAACCCCGAGCACGGCTCCCGCTATCCGCACGAGTTCTCCGGCGGTCAGCGGCAGCGCATCGGTGTGGCCCGCGCCCTGTCGCTCAACCCGAAGGTCCTGGTCCTGGACGAGCCGGTCTCGGCCTTGGACGTGTCCATTCAGGCGGGTGTGATCAACCTGCTGGAGGACCTTCAGGACGAACTGGGGCTGTCCTACCTGTTCGTCTCGCACGACCTGTCGGTGGTCAAGCACATCGCCGACCGCGTCGCCGTGATGTATCTCGGCGGGATCGTGGAGACGGCCACGACGGAGCAGCTGTTCAGTGCTCCGGCGCACCCGTACACCCAGGCGCTGATCTCGGCGATCCCGCTGCCCGACCCGGTCAAGGAGCGGACCCGGGAGCGGATCATCGTCACCGGTGACATCCCCAGCCCCGCCGATCCCCCCTCGGGCTGTCGCTTCCGGACGCGCTGTCCGAAGTTCGCCGGAGAGTTGTCCGAGGCGGAGCGCACCAAGTGCGTGGAGGAGCCTCCGGAGCTGCGGGACCGGGGGACCGGGCACCAGGACGCCTGCCACTACTCCCAGGCGGTGGAGTTGATCTGACCCGCCTCGCCACCGGTTCGTCCGGTGGTGAACCGTCCATGAGAACGGGCCGGTGCCCGGAGAGATCCTTCTCCGGGCACCGGCCCGTTGAGCTTTACGTTCCACAGAAATAACAACAAATAGTACATGTTGCGACACGCTGGGTAATGGGAATGCTCTGGTGTGAGGGGTCCGGTTCGGCTAGTTTCGACCCGGCTCCTGTTCTTTGATCGGTTTCCTGTGAAGGAGAACCCCGTGGCACCGGCCAACCCCCATCGGCGGGCCAGACGACGCGACGTCGGATGGCTGACCGCCTCACTGGTGACCGTCCCTTTGATCCCCCTCTCCGTGATCGCCTCCGCCGCCCCGGCGATGGCGACGGAGCACGCCACGAACGAGCTCGTGGACGAACTGCGCTCCGACATCGACGCGATCCTGGAGGACCCCGCGCTGGAGGGGGCGACCTCCGGCGTCGTCGTCACCGACGCGGACAGCGGCGAGGTGCTGTACTCGCGTGACACCGACGCCTCCCTGCTGCCCGCCTCCAACATGAAGCTCTTCGCCACCGCCGCGGCCCTGGACGTGCTCGGCCCCGACCACACCTTCGAGACCGAGGTCGTGGCGGAGGAACAGGGCCCGAACGTCCCCGAGCTGTACCTGGTCGGCGGCGGCGACCCGACGCTGAGCGCCGACGACCTCGACTCCATGGCCGCCGAGGTCGCGGCCTCCGGGGTCACCTCCGTGGGCGACCTGTACGCGGACGACACCTGGTTCGACGACGAGCGGCTCGTGGACGACTGGTGGCCCGAGGACGAGCCGTACGCGTACTCGGCCCAGATCTCCGCGCTCACCGTGGCCCACGGCGACCGCTACGACACCGGGGTGACCGAGGTGACCGTCACCGCCGGAGGTGAGGGAGAGCCCGTCGAGGTCGCCCCCGGTGCCGCCGAAGGGTACGTGGAGGTCGACAACCGGGCGGTCACGGGACCGGCCGGCGGTGGGAACACCCTCTCGATCGACCGCCCGGTGGGCACCAACACCATCACGGTGACCGGGACCCTGCCGGCCGACGCCGCCCCCTCGGTGGCGCTGCGCACCGTGGACGAACCGGCGGGCATGGCCGGCCACGTGTTCGCCCGCGCGCTGGAGGAGAACGGCGTCACGGTCGAAGGGGAGATCGCCCAAGGCGAGGTCCCCGCCGAGTGGGACGACCCCGGCGTGGTCGCCGAGCACACCTCCATGCCGCTGGAAGAGGTGCTCGTCCCCCTGATGAAGTTCAGCAACAACGGCCACACGGAGATGCTGATCAAGAGCATCGGTCGCCACACCGCCGACGAGGGCACGTGGGCGGCCGGGCTGGCCGGGATGGACGAGGCGCTGCGCGGGATCGGCGTCGACACCTCCGGCCTCGTGCTCAATGACGGTTCGGGGCTGTCCAGGACCGACCGCGTCACCGCGGGGACCGTGGTCGACCTGCTCGACCGCGTCCAGGACGCTCCGTGGTACGAGGTCTGGCACCACTCCCTGCCGGTGGCCGGGGACGAGGACCCGTTCGTGGGCGGGACCCTGGCCTCCCGGATGCGCGGCACGCCGGCCGAAGGGGTCGCCCAGGGCAAGACCGGCACCATGAGCGGGGTGAGCGCCCTGTCCGGCTACGTCCAAGGGCCGGACGGCGGCGAGCTGTACTTCAGCGTGGTCAACAACGGTCACGCCGGGTCGGCGCCCCTCCACGTCCAGGACGCGATCGTCGTGCGCCTGGCCGAGTACCTGGGCCATGACGGGGCACGGGCGGCCACCCTCCGGCAGGACGTCCCCGTGACGGTCGGCGGAGACCTGGAATGCTCCTGGGAAGCCGCCTGTTAACGGACGAACATCGAGGTGAGGGCCCGTCGGTCGAACCGGCGGGCCCTTCGTGTGCCACTTGTCCACAGGCTGAGAACGCGGGGTACCGTCCCGCCGGAGAAGCCGGCACTGTTGGGACCCCGACGCGACCCCTCCCGTCGTCCCGCCTCCCCCTTCTCGATCCTCGTCAGTAGGAAAGGCGTCATGGAACCACTGACCGTCGCCTCGGTCTTCGGCATGATCATCGAACAGGTCGTCTCCCTGGCCGTGCTGGTCCTCGTCCTGTTCGGGCTGGGCAAGATCGCCAGCAGGCTCATGAACGTGCCGTTCAACCTGCCCCGGCTGGCGTTGGGAGCGCTGTTCGGGGCCCCGGTCGGGGCCGTGGGGGCGATCCTGGCCTACTACGGGTCCCTGGACGTGCTCACCGGCGACCACCCGATGGACATGGAACAGCCGGGCTCTCTGGCGCTCATGCTCTTCGGCATGGCCGTCGGTTCGATGCTGGCCTTCGTCGCCCTGGAACTGCTGCTGCCGCGGGGGACCCGGGTCCGGCCGGTCGCCATGGTCCGGGAGGCCACCGACCTGTTCGGTCGCCTGGGCCGCTACCGGAGGATCGTGTGGATCCTGGTCCGGCACGGCCTCGGCGGCTACGTCATCGGCCGCAGGGAAGGGATGGAGGACACCTCGGCCCAGCGCAGGTCGGCCCGCTCCCTGGCCCGGTCCATGGAGGAGGCCGGGGTGGTGTTCGTCAAGCTCGGGCAGGTGCTGGCCACCCGCAGAGAGCTGCTGCCCGCCGTGTTCATCGAGGAGCTGGGGCGGCTGCACAGCGAGGCCGCCCGGGTCCCCTACGAGCGGATCCGCGACTGCGTGGAACTGGAACTGGGCCGGGACATCGACGAGGTGTTCGCCGAGTTCGACCCCGAACCCCTCGCCGCGGCCTCCATCGCCCAGGCCCACGCCGCACGATTGCGCACGGGAGAGGAGGTGGTGGTCAAGGTCCAGCGGCCGGGGATCGGCCCGGTGGTCCGACGCGACCTCGACATCATCCGCAGACTCGCCAAACGCGTCGACGAGCACACCGACTGGGGACCGGCGATCGGGGTGCGCGACCTCGCCGAGGGGTTCGGTGAGGCGCTTCTGGAGGAGCTCGACTTCGAGGTGGAGGCCGCCAACATCGTCGCGGTCGCCGAGGCGGCGGCCGACTCCCCGGTGCGGATCCCCCAGGTGTACGAGGCCTACACCAGCCGACGGGTCCTGGTGATGGAACGGCTGCACGGACGCCAGATCGACGGGGTCGAACTGCCGGAGGAACAGGGCGAGGAGGTGGCCCGGGCGCTCCTGGACTGCCTCTTGGAGCAGATCCTCGCCAGCGGGATCTTCCACGCCGACCCGCACCCGGGCAACATCCTGCTGCTCGACGACGGCGGGGTGGGGCTGCTCGACCACGGCTCGGTCGGGCGGCTGGACGCCCAGACCCGCGAGGCGCTCCAGATGATGCTCCTGGCCATCGACCGGGGCGACGCCGTACTGCTCACCGACACCCTTCTGGACGTGGTGGACGACCCGGGGGAGATCGACGCCGAGCGGTTGCGCCGGTCGCTCGGGCAGTTCATGGCGCGGTACCTGCACAGCGGGACCACGACCAGCATGCGCATGTTCACCGAGCTGCTGCTGTTGGTCGCCCGGTTCGGTCTGGTCCTGCCGTCCGAACTGGCGGGGGTGTTCCGCGCCCTGGCCACCCTGGAGGGGACCCTGGTGTTCCTGGCGCCGGGCTTCGACACCGTCTCCGAGGCCAAACGGTACGCCGGAGCGCACATGTCGGAGCGGTTGGGCACCGACAACCTGAGAGAGGCCGCCGTCGGCGAACTGCTGGCGCTGATGCCGACGCTGCGCCGACTGCCGCGCCGCTTGGACCGGATCACCGATCAACTGCACAAGGGCCGGTTCACCGTGCAGGCGAGGATGTTCGCCCATCCGGAGGACCGGAGACTGCTGCGCTCGGTGGTGCGGCGGGCGGTCATGACCGTGTTGGCCGTGGTCACCGGGTTCATGTCGGTGGGGCTGTTCAACGTGACGGAGCGTCCGGGGGTGCGTTGGGAGGAGCTGGCCACGCACACTCAGGCGCTCAACCTGCTGGCCTGGGTCCTGTTGGCGACCACGGCGATGTTCGTGCTGCGTCTGCTGGTGGACATGGTCCAGGACGGCGCGGAGGGGGCCCGGCGCCGATCAGACCGGCGCGGAGGGTGAGGCCGGGGTCGTCCCGGCGTCGCGTTCCCGGTCGATCAGGCGACGCAGCGCCCGGTACACCTCATCGGCGGAGGGCGGGGGCTCCATGACACAGCAACGGAGGAGATAACCGTCGGAGGCCGCGATCACCCCGGCACGGGCGGCCGGATCGGGCAGGTAGAGCGCGAAGAAGGCGTCGACGGCGTCGTACCAGCAGTCGACCTGCTCGCCGAGGGCGGGCCGTCTGGCGGCGAGGAGGAAGAGCTCCATCTCGGCGAGCGCGTGGGCCCGGTCGGGGCCGACGCCCTCGGCGATGAGCGTCGCGAAGCCGCGCAGGGCCTCGTCGGGGTCCTCGGGCAGACCCTCCACCACCGCCACGTAGGCGTTGTTGACCCGGGTGAGGGCGTCGACGAGGAGGTCGTCGATGGTCGCGTAGTAGTAGGTGACGGTGCTCGGCGGCACCCCGGCCTCGGCGGCCACCCGACGCTGGCTGACCGCCGTGACGCCCTCGTTCGTGATGACGTCCATGGTGGCGTTCACCAGGAGCCGACGTCGCTGTTCTCCCTTGCGCAGCCGGCCGTCGCTGATGTTCTCCGGATCATCGGAGGTATATGCGGTGTTCACGGCATCCCATCCTGCCGGAAGGTCGTGGGTCTCAGTGCTGTCCTCCCAACTCCAGGGCCATGACCCCGGCGAGGACGAGGGCGATGCCGCCGATCTGGACCCAGGTGAGCGATTCACCGAAGGCGACGGTTCCGATGATGGCGACGAGGGCGATGCCGATCGCGGCCCACGTCCCGTACGCGACCCCGAGCGGCATACCTCTATCGAGGGCCTGGGCCAGGGCGTAGAAGGCGCCGATGTATCCGAGGGCCACGATGATCGACGGCACCAGACGGGTGAACCCCTCGGAGAGCTTCAGCGAGGTGGTGGCGAGCACCTCAAGGACGATCGCCCCTGCCAGCCACATCCACGGCATATCCGTGCTCCTTCTCGTTCGATTGCCTCAGAGAAACCTGGTCAAGTGAACAACTTTTCGCCCCCAGAAACCTGAGCGAACGAACAAGATTCTATGCGGGGCATCATGGAAGGGCAAGAGGAGCGGCTTTCGGGTGGCCGGAACCTCACCCCCCGACGGACCGGCCATGTACCCCCTGGCTGTATTCTCGGCGGTTCCGGGCAAGGTGGGCGGACACCATCCGATAACCGCACCAGACCGATACGCGAGTTTCCAGAACCTTTTCCGAACTCGTGCATCTAAGCAGGGCGTGGGCCGGGTTCGAGTTCTCAGCTATGGAGGTTCAGACGTGACGGGCATGACCCAGTCGGCGATGACGCGCCGGTTCGGTATCGGACTTGTAGCGCTCGCGCTCGCCGCGACCGCCTGTACGTCCAATGACGCTGAGACGCAGGGGACCACCGACAGCACGGCCGATCCGGTCGAGCTGAGCATCACCCCCGGCGAAGGCGGCGAGGAGATCGCGCCCAACACCCCCGTTCGGGTCAACGCCGAGAACGGCACCATCACCGACGTCAAGATCGACCAGGTCGTGCCGGACGAGGAGGGTGAGGACTCCGAGGACGCCGATCTGTACGAGATGACCGGCACCCTCAACGAGGACGGCACCGAGTGGGTCAGTGACTGGAACCTGCGGCCCGGCGCCGAGATCGTGGTCACCGCCACCGGCGAGAACGAGGCCGGCGAGGAGGACGAGTTCGCCGCCGAGTTCACCACCCTGGCCGCGACCCCCGGCCAGAGCCTCGAACTGGTCTCCAACTTCCCGAGCTCCGGTGACACCGTCGGCGTCGGGATGCCCATCGTCATCAACTTCGACCTGCCGGTCGCCAACAAGGCCCAGGTCGAGAACTCCATGAACGTGGTCGCCGAGCAGGAGATCTCCGGCGCCTGGAACTGGGTCACCGACCAGATGGCGGTCTTCCGCCCCGAGGAGTACTGGGACCCCTACCAGCAGGTCTCCGTCGACCTGAACCTGGCGGGCGTCGAGGCCTCCGACGGCGTCTACGGCGTGCGCAACTACCAGATCAACTTCGAGATCGGCCGTGAGCTCATCGCGACCATGCACGTGCCCGACCACGAGATGGTCGTCGAGATCGACGGTGAGCACGAGCGCACCATCGAGGTGAGCAACGGCGCGGCCAACCGTCGATTCGACACCACCACGACCGGCACGCACGTCCTCATGGAGCGCTATGAGCAGCTGACCATGGACTCCAGCACCGTGGGCATCCCCTCCGACGCCCCGGGCTCCTATCTGGTGGACGTGCAGTACGCGGTCCGTACCTCCAACAGCGGTGAGTTCGTCCACGAGGCCTCCTACAACGGCAACATCGGTTCGGCCAACACCTCCAACGGGTGCACCAACCTGCGCATGGACGACGCCCGCTGGTTCTTCGACAACACCCTGATGGGCGACATCCTCGACACCACCGGCACCGACCGCGAGTTCGAGTGGGACAACGGCTGGGGTTACTGGCAGAAGTCCTGGGACGAGTGGATGGAGGGCAGCGTGACCGAGACGCCGCAGACCACCACCTACGGCACCCCGGGCTCCGTTCACGGTGAGGACCTGTAACGACCGGATCCCCGGCCCACGGGCCCGGATCGGAACGACGTGAGGGGCGTCGCGGTGCCACGGCATCGCGGCGCCCCTTCGCGTGTGCGGGCCCGGCGACCCGGTTCGTGGCCTCCGCGACGAGTTGACCGAAAACGGCCCTTCCCACACGGACTCCGGGGCAGGATAGGGGAGTGGACACCACCGCGATCACCCGGCTCACCGGTGCCTGGTACGAGGCCCTGGGCGAGTTGGACGTCACCCCCGCACGCGGCGCGCGATTGCATCGAGGGCTCTCCGGACACACGCTCAGCGGGCCCGTGGTCACCGCGGAGGGGGAACCGGCCTGGTTGCGCGTGGTCACCGCTCCGGAACCGGACTTCGAACGCTGGATGAGCGCCTGGGTCCTGGACGACCTGATCGGCGACGAGATCCCGCACCCGAGGCTGCTGGTCGACTACACGTCGGTCGCGGGAAGCCCCTTTCACGCCCTGCTCACCGAACGTCTCGGCGGCCGTCCCGTCTCGTCGACCCGGGCCCTGGAACGGCCGGTCGAACTCGGGGCCCGGTGGTGGCGGGGGTTGCGCGGTTGTCTGGACCGGCTGAGCCGGGTTCCCAGCCCCTCCGGTCATCGCAGCGTCACCCGGGAGGAGATCCTCGCGATCCCCGAGGTACTGCCGGAGGCGCGCGGGGTCGATCTGACGGTCCAGGTCTGGGAGAGCGCCCACGGAGGGCTGCACTGGGCCAACGTGACCGATCCGCTGGGTCTGGTCGATTGGAACGATTGGGGTGTGGCCCCCCGAGGGCTGGACGCCGCCACCCTGCACGTCTACGCGCTCACCCAGCCTCGGACGGCGGCCCGGGTCCGTACGGTCTTCCGTGACCTTCTCGAAGGCGATCAGGGGCGGATCGCGCACCTGATCGCCTGTGCGCGGGTCGTCCGAGCCGAGCGCGACGACGCGACCCACGCCCGGCTGGCCCCTCGAGCCCGTTCCCTCGCCCGTTCTCTGCTCTGAACAAGGCGCGTCTCGACGGGCGTTCACGCTTTCCGAGGCGCCGCCCCGGGTGTTCACCGTCTCCGCGGGAGATCGACCCGCGGGTGGTGGGTTCACCAGGCGCGGACACCGCCGACGGGGGCGGGTAGGTACTCGGGGAGCCAGGTCTGGCTTCCGTCGTTCTCGGTGAAGCGGCGCTGGATCGCGTCGATATCGATGATCGGGTTGCTGAACACCTCGCGCCAGTCTCCCGCGACGGGTTCCTCCAGGTAGAGGCTGCGCGCGTCGGTGCGCATACGTGCCGCCTGGAGGGTGTGGGAGGTGCCGTCGTTGAGTCGGATGCGGTAATAGGCCATAGGAGCCTCCTCGTGGTCCTGGAGGACACGAGGGTGCGGCTCCGTGCCGCGAGTGAGAACGCGGCCGTGGCGTCGGAGCTCCGTGTCTCTCCGCGTGCCGGAACTCTATGGCGGTGAGGTGCGCTGTAAGGGGTGAACGGCGCGGATCGGCGGTGAAATCAGAGAGAACACTGGATCGGTAACGGACGAAACGGTCTTACGGGGCTCGTTTCGGCCGGCCGGGTGGCCCGGTCGGTGTCTCCCACCTGGCACGGTGCCGGGATCTTCGGGTGTGTCGGAGGGTTCCGGAACGCCCGGGATAGGGGACATTACGTCGTAGTAGCGTTGCGGAGACCCCCGGTGAGCGTGGGTCGGCGGGGTGGGAGCCGCGGCGTGGTCGAGGGCGGGAGGAGCGCCCTCGTGTGCGCGGAGAGGGCGAGGATCGTCCGCGTCGAGGCGGGCCGGTGACGACCGAGTGGGCGGTCGACCGGGTTCGCGCCTCGGTTCGTGGTGGGTTCGAGTCCTGCCACGGGTGTGCCTTCTGGGTGGTCGCCCGGGCTTGAGGAGTCGGCGATCGGAAGCGCGAAAACAATTGAACGCTCAAGTATTCTGTGGGAGGGCGTGGGTCCGATGATCGAGACACGATGGCTCGACGGTGAGGAGCAGCGGACCTGGCGGACCTTCCTCATGGCCGTCCATCTGCTGGACGGTGCCCTGGACCGGCAGCTCAGACATGACGCCGGGATACCGCACGCCTACTACCAGATCCTGGCGATGCTCTCCGAGGCCCCTGAGCGGGAACTGACGATGACCCGGCTGGCGCGACTGCTGCGCTCCTCGCCGAGCCGTCTGTCCCATGCCGCGGCGCGTTTGGAGACGGACGGGATGATCCGTCGCTTCAAACGTCCGGAGGACCGGCGCACGACGATCGTCGAGATCACGGACTCCGGCATGAAGGCCCTGGAGGAGGCGGCCTTCGGTCACGTGCGGGAGGTGCGGCGGCTGGTCTTCGACACGCTCACCCATGAGCAGGTCCACCAGCTCCGTGAGATCTCGGAGTCGATGCTGGGCGCGCTCGACCCTCAGGGGGAGGAGCCCCGGTACCCGGACCCGGAAGATCCTCGGGCCACCGACTGACCCTGATTCCGTCGACCGTTCCGACCTGGGCGATCGTGTGGCGTTCTCAACTTATCCGCACGCACTCTAGGTGTTCGGGCGGATGCGTATTAGCATCTGACTTCCCGGCAAAAGGTTGTGAGCTCAAGTGTTGCTGTTCGACACGGACCACGACGCCGGGGCCATCCCGCTACAGAACAGGAACCCATCATGAACGAACCGACACTCAGGAACAGGATCGGTGACCTGACCGCCCTGCTGGCCAGGGTCTGCGTCGGAGCCGTCTTCATCGCCCACGGAATGGCCAAGACCACGGACTTCGCGGGGACCACCGCGGGCTTCGACGCCATGGGCGTTCCCTTCCCCGGCTTCTCGGCCGCGCTGGCCGTGGCCATCGAGGTGGGCGCGGGCGCCGCGCTCATGATCGGTCTCCTCCTCCCCTTCGCGGGTGTGCTCCTCGCCGCCATGATGGGCAACGCCTACTACTTCGCCCACGTCGGCGACCCCCTGCTCGGCGGCTTTGAGCTGCTCCTGGTGTTGGGCGTCGTCTCCCTGGCGTTGGGCTTCTCCGGGGGTCGCTACGCCCTCGACACCGTTCTGCCCTGGAACCGCAGGCGTACGCGGGAGACGGTGTCCGTCTCCTGACCTTCTCGTCGAACGGCGGCCGTCCACGGACCGGGTGGGCGGCCGCCCTCGTTTCCACCGGAACACACGCCCGGCGGTCCCCCAAGAGAGCGGTCCGGGCGAGGGCGGTCCGTCATATCCCCTTGAAGTGACGGGGCGTGGGCGGGGGCGGGGGGTCTGAACTGTGCCTACTATGTCTAGCCATGCGCATTCTCGTGGTGGAGGACGACGATCGTGTGGCCCGTGGTCTGGTGACCGCGCTGCGGTCGGCCTCCTTCGAAGTCCAGCGGGTGGCGACCGCGGAGCGGGCTCTCTCGGCGCCCGCCGCCGACGTGGTCCTGTTGGATCTCGGGTTGCCCGACGCCGACGGGATCGACCTGCTGCGCCGGCTGCGGCAACGTCCGCAGACGGCGATCATCGCCGTGACCGCCCGGAGCGAGGAACGGGACCGGGTGCGCGGGCTGCGTGCCGGAGCCGACGACTACGTGGTCAAACCCTTCGGGGTGGCCGAGCTGTTGGCGCGGATCGAGGCGGTGCTGCGCCGGACCAGGAACGCGCGGGCCGAACCCGAGCCGAAGGATCCGCCGCTCGGCGTGGGCGACCTCGTCGTCGACGTCGCCTCGCGTGAGGCCCGGGTGGGGGACCGCGTCCTGCAGCTGACCCGTAAGGAGTTCGACCTGCTCCGGCTCCTGGTCTCGCGTTCCCCCGGGGTGGTGGCCCGGGACCAGATCCTCGACCAGGTGTGGGGCGCGGCCTGGGAGGCCTCCTCCCGGACCCTGGACACCCACATCGCCTCTCTGCGCGGCAAGGTCGGCGACGCCGTGCGCATCCGTACGGTGCGCGGGGTCGGCTACATGCTCGACGGGGTCTGACGTGCTCCGGCGTCTGTTGGCGATCCTGCTGCCGGTGGCGTTCGTGATGGTCGGCGCGGTGCTGGCCCCCCTGGGGGCGGTCATCGCCCAGCAGCAGACCCAGGAGGTCTACGTCGACCGGCTCGCGGACGCGGGCCGGTTCGCGGCGTTGGCCCGAACCGCGCTGGAGAGCGAACGGCGCAACGCCCTGGTCCAGGAGATGTCCCGCTACGAGGAGCTGTACGGGATCCCCGCCGTGGTGGTGGCGCCCGACGGCACCGTCGTGACGGGGTCGGGCGACCGGGCGCGGATGGAGACGGTGCTGGAGATCGCCACCGCGACCGGCGGGGTCACCGCGGCCCTGGCCGGTGAACGCCCCGAACCGCCGACCACCGTATGGCCGTGGAACACCGATCCGCTGGTCATCACCGAGCCGATCGGTCGGGACAGCGAGGTGGCCGGGGCGGTGGTGCTGGTCGCCCCCACCGATCGGTTGAGCGCGGGGGTCCTCACCTCTTGGGGATGGATGGCGCTGATCAGTCTGTTGCCGCTGGCGCTGCTGGTGTCGGCGGCGATGCCGTTGTCGCGGTGGGTGCTCCAGCCGATCCGGCGGCTGGACGAGGCGACCACGGCGGTCGCCTCGGGCGATCTCGACGTGCGGGTGGACGCCGAGCGAGGGCCTCCGGAGCTGCGTCGGCTCACGGAGTCCTTCAACACGATGGTGGACGTGGTGCGGCGGGCCCTCGACCGGCAGCGCTCGTTCGTCTCGGAGGCCTCTCACCAGCTGCGCAACCCCCTGGCGAGCCTGCGTCTGGCCGTGGAGAACCTGGGACCCTACCTCAAGGGGACGGAGGCGCGAGAGGCGCACGAGGTGGCGATCGACGAGACGACGATGATGCACCGGATGCTGAACTCGTTGCTGGCCGCCACCCGGTTGGAGAGTGTCACCGGGACCGAGGCGGTCGAGGTCACCGGGGTGGTGGAGACCAGGGAGGCCCGGTGGCGGGCGTTGGGGGAGGCCCGGGGGATCGAGGTGACCACGGACCTGCCGGACCTGGTGTGGGCGCTGGCCCCGGCGGGCGGGCTGGGCAGCATCCTGGACGAGTTGTTCAGCAACGCCCTGCGGCTGTCCGGCGGGACCCGTATCGAGGTCCGCGCCGAGGACGGTGAAGAGGTGCGGATCGGTGTGCTCGACAACGGGACGGGGCTGACGGAGGAGGAACGGGAGGCCGCCCTGGACCGTTTCTGGCGTTCGCCTCGGCATCAGAACACCGAGGGGACGGGGCTCGGTCTGGCGATCGTCGCCGATCTGGTCCGTGAGGCGGGCGGTCGACTCACCCTCGGGGACGGCCTGGCCGACGAGGGCAGGCGCGGCTTCGGAGTGGTCATCACCCTGCCTCCGGCCGATCCGCCCTCGCCCTCGTGATCGGGCGGGGTCAGGCCGGCTTGTTCTCCCGGTACCACCGTTCGGCGCCCGGGTGCAGGGGCACGATACCGGTGGAGATGCCGGTGCGGACGTTGATCTGGGCGGCCTCGGGACGCTGTTCGGCGAGGCGGCTCGCACCCGTGTACACCGCGTCGGTGATCCGTCGGACGAGTTCGTCGGGCAGTTCCTCGCGGCAGAGCAGCAGGTTGGGGATGGACATGGTGGGGCAGGCGGGGATCCCGGTGTAGGTGGTGGCCGGGATGGTCGCGGGGAAGTAGGCCTCGGGGAAGGTACTGACCATGGTGTGGGCCGCGTCGGCCAGGTCGACCAGTCGCAGGGGCCGTTCCTCGGCCAGGTCGGCGATGGCGGGTGTGGGCAGCCCGGTCAGGGAGAACATCGCGTCGATCTCTCCCGAGGCCAGGGCGGCGGCGGAGTCGGCCTGGTCGAGCCGGATCTCCTCGGGACGCACGTCGAGGACGTCGAGGATCTGTCCGGCGGTGAACTCGGTTCCGGAGTTGACCGTCCCCATGGATACGCGTGCCCCCTCGATGTCCCCGAGCGAGCGGATGGGCGAGTCCGCGGTGACGACCAGGTGCACGAAGCTGTCGTAGAGCCGTCCGACGGCGCTGACCCGTGACCCTTCGACGGCGATGTCGGTGTCCAGGATCGAGTCGAGGTTGGCCAGGCCGAGGTCGGCGTCTCCGCGGTCCAGGAGGATCAGGTTGTCGTGGGAGGCGCCGGTCTCCACGGTGACCACCTCTTGGTCGGGTAGACGCCGGTCGAGAAGGCTCGCGAGCACCCCGCCGATCTCTCGGTAGACGGCCCCCGGCGGGCCGGTGGCGATCACGAGTCGGTCGACGCCGGGGGCGGGGTCGCGCGCGCAACCGCTCAGGGAGCCGACGACGAAGGCTCCGGCCGCGCCCAGGAGGGCGGCCCGTCTACTCGGTCCGGTCGATCGCATACTCGCAGCTTAGACAGCCGGGCGAGTGGATGTTGTGGCCTACGCCTCACACTGCGTCCCCTCCTTTACACCGACGGTCGCCCTATGTCAGAGGAATCCCAACTCTCCCCCAGTGGCGTTGCGCACATTGCCGTGGGATGAACACCATGTGGTCGATCAATGGAAGTCACCCGGAGGAGACCACGCGGCAACCCGCTTGCCCCATGACGGCCTCCGGCTAAGGGCGCATCCCCCCGGCCCCACCAGGAGGAAGATCCATGGCCACCCAGCAGGGTGCCGATGCTCCGGAAGCATCGTCGAACACACAGGAGGAGCAGTCCTCCACCGGCATGAACCGGACCCGTCTGGTCGGACTCGCCCTCGGCCCGCTGCTCGGTCTCGCGATCTACTTCGCGATGCCGGACATCCTGCTGCCGATCGGTGACGACGGCGGCGAGCCGGTCCTGTCCGCGAACGGCAGTGTCGTCGCGGCGATCACCGCGTGGATCGCGATCTGGTGGGCCACCGAGGCCATCCCGATCCCGGTCACCTCGCTGATGCCGCTGGTGCTGTTCCCGCTCATGGTGGAGGGCGCCGCCATCGGCGACGTGGCCTCCTCCTACGGATCGGACACGATCTTCCTGTTCATGGGCGGCTTCATGCTGGCCCTGGCGATGCAGAAGTGGAACCTCCACAAGCGCATCGCCCTGACGATCGTCTCCAAGGTCGGCTCGAACACGGTCGGTCTCATCGGTGGCTTCATGATCGCCACCGGGTTCATCACCATGTGGGTGTCCAACACCGCCACCGCCGTGATGATGCTGCCGGTCGGCCTCTCCGTCATCGCGCTGATCGCCCAGTTCCGGGGCGGTCGTACGGACGCGAACTTCGCGACCGCGCTCATGCTGGGTATCGCCTACTCCTCGTCGATCGGTTCGGTCGCGACCCTGATCGGTACCCCGCCCAACGTCCTGATGGTCGGCTACCTGGCCGACAACCACGACATCAACATCGGCTTCGGTCAGTGGATGATGGCCGGTGTGCCGCTGGCCGCCGTCTTCATGCTCATCGCCTGGTTCGTGCTGACCCGTCTCTTCCCGCCGTCGGTGAAGAAGGTCGAGGGCGCGCAGACGCTCATCCGCGAAGAGCTGGACAAGATGGGCGCCATGTCCCGTGGCGAGAAGCTGGTCCTGGCGGTCTTCGCCTTCGCCGCCCTGTCCTGGATCTTCATTCCGATGATCGCCGACATCGGGGCCGTCGCCTCGGTCGCCCCGTGGCTGGGCAGCGTCAGCGACGCCGGTATCGCCATGACCGTCGCGGTCCTGCTGTTCCTCATCCCGGTGGACCGTAAGACGCAGCTCCTGGACTGGGACACCGCGGTCAAGCTGCCCTGGGGCATCCTGCTGCTGTTCGGCGGCGGTCTGGCGATCTCCGCCCAGTTCACCAAGTCCGGGCTGAGCGCCTGGGTCGGTGGCCAGGTCTCCTTCCTGTCCGGGGTGCCCACCTGGGTGCTGATCCTCGCCGTCACCGCGCTGGTCCTCTTCCTGACGGAGCTCACCAGCAACACGGCCACCGCCGCGACCTTCCTGCCGATCATGGGCGGTGTCGCGATGGGCATGGACATGGACGTCCTCGCCCTGGTGGTGCCGGTCGCGCTCGCCGCCACGATGGCCTTCATGCTCCCGGTGGCGACGCCGCCCAACGCGATCGCCTTCGGCTCGGGCTACGTCAAGATCGGCGAGATGATCAAGGGCGGCCTGTGGCTGAACCTGACCGCCCTCTTCCTGGTCCTCGGCACGATGTACGGCCTGATGACCTGGGCTCTGGGGATCTCCCTGTAGCCATCGCGAACCAGGGCCGCCCGGAAGAGAGAGCCGGGCGGCCCGCCTCGGGTGGTGTCCCCCTCCGCACCGACACCCCCCGGGACCTCAGGGGCGCTCCGCCCGTTTCCGCCTCCGTCCGGCGGGGGCGGGCGGGGCGCCCCTCCTCATGTCCGGGACGGTTCGGTCCGCTCGGGACGTCCTGCGGCCAGGGAGACCGTCGTCTGGGCCAGGCCCACCGCTCCCACCAGCAGCAGGACGGTCTCCCACCGGCCGGTGGCCTGTCCGAGGGCGCCGGCCGCCACCGGGCCGCCGGCGGCCAACAGGTAGCCGATGGACTGCGCCATCCCGGAGAGTCGGACGGTGCGCAGGTGGGTGCCTCCGCGCAGCGCGATCAGGGCGAGCGAGACCACGATGGCTCCGCCCGTGCTCCCACCGGCCATCAGGATCCACACCAGGCTCCATTGGGGCAGCCACAGCAGGCCGGCCATGGCGACGACCATGGGCACGCTCACGGCCAGGCAGGCGGGGGTCTGTTCGGCCCGACGCCCCATCACCGCGGTGACGGCCAGCCCGGCGAGGATCCCCGCGATCTGGAAACCGAACAGGTGCCAGCCCGCGGTGGCGGGGGCGACCCCACGCGAGGCCTCGACGGTCGGCAGCCAGTTGATGAGGGTGAAGAAGCTCGTCGACTGCAACCCCATGAACAGCGTGACCTGCCAGGCCTTCGCCGAACGCCATACCGACGCCTCGGGTTCGGGGGCGGGCGCCGGCCGCCCCGCCACGGGGGCGGGGACGGACATCGCCGGGGTGGGGAAGCGGTACATCCGTGTCGCCCAGACCAGGGCCGCCACCGCGACCAGACCCGCCCACAATGCCAGGGCCGGGCGCCAACCGCCCAGGACCAGGGACAGCGGGAAGGCCAGCCCCGCGGCCAGCGCAGCGGAGGAGTTCATCACCGCCGTGTTGACCCCGGTGAGCAGGGGGATGTGGGTGGGCCGGTCGCGTCGGATGATGACCGGAACGAGCACGTTGCCCACGGCCACGGAGACACCGATCATCGCGGTGCCGATCCACAGGGCCGGCATCGGCGGCAGCGAACGGACGGCGATCCCCGCGCACAACACCACCAACGCGACCAGTACCAGCCGGTCCACGCCCCACCGGTTCGCCGGACCGTGGACCAGGGGGGAGACGATCGCGAAACCGAGCAGTGGCAGTGCTCCGAGCAGGCCCAGGGCCGAGGAGGACAGACCGGTGGTGTCCCCGATCTGTTCCAGGACCGCGCCCACGCCGGTCAACGCGGGACGGAGGGAGGCGGCGACCATGAACAGGGCGACGAGCGCCAGGACGGCCTGCGGCCCGGAGCGATCGGTGGAGGGGTTGCGCATACGACCTCGTCGGGGAGGGGCGGAGAGGGTTCCCCGGAAGGCTAGCCCCGACCGTGGAGAACGGGACGAGGGCCCCACCCCCGGGAACGGGGTGGGGCCCTCGTGGCGGCCGTCTCAGGCCTTGCCGTCGCCCTCGGCCGGGGTTCCGGCGGAGGATCCGGCCAGATCGTCGAACTTCGTGATCTCGGTCGGCTTCACCTTGGTCAGGTAGCCCGCGCGGGCGATGGCGTTGCCGCCCACCGCCGCCGTGGCCAACTGGATCAGCAGGGCCAGGCCGATCTTGATCGTGTTCTCCACCGACGGGTAGTGCAGCAACAGCCCGAGCAGCAGGAGCGCGGTGCCCAGCGCGCCGGCGACGGTGACCCCGCTCAGCCGCGCGTAGAAGTCGGGCAGTCGGAGCAGGCCGATCGCGCCGACCAGGAACACCAGGGCGCCGGCGATCATGCAGACGACCGCGAGGATGTTCAGCACGCTCATCGCTTGCCTCCGGTGATCAGTCGGGCGAGGGAGAGGGCGGCCAGGAACCCGATCAGGGAGCACACCACCACGATGTCCACGACCAGGTCGGTGTCCAGGCGGATGCCCATCATGGCGACCAGGCCGACGAACCCGAAGAAGACCACGTCGGAGGCGGCTCCCCGGTCGGCGGCCGAGGGGCCGATCAGGATGCGGTAGGTGGCGACGGCCATGGCCAGCACGATCGCGCCGATACCGATGTCGATGATCTCCATCAGCTACGTCCCCCCTTGCTCTTCGCGCCCTCGGGGGCGCCCTTGGGACGGGTGACCGCCAGGATGCGGTCCTCCATGGCGTGGATCTCCTTCTGGAAGGACTCCCGGTCCTCCACGTAGAGGCCGTGCACCCACAGGGTGGAGGGGTCGCGCCGTACGGCCACCGTCACCGTCCCGGGGGTCAGGGAGATGAGGTTGGCCAGCATCGTGACCTCCAGATCGCCGGTCGCGCGGATCGGTACCTCGACGAAGGCCGGGGTGGCCGAACTGCCCGGGGTCACGATGTCCCACATGACCTGGAAGGTGGTCTTCACGATCTCCCCTCCGGCGTAGAAGGGGAACCAGAGCAGCCGTAGCGCCCATGTCAGGTAGGTCATCGTCCCAGCACCGCCTCGACGTATCCGGAGGTGTCCATCAGTCCGGCCGCGGCCTGCGCGCTCAGGTCCAGCAGGACCTGGGCGCCGAGGCCGATGCACAGGGTGGTCGCGGTCAGGATCAGGCCCGGGATGATCAGGGAGGTCTTGATCTTCGGTCGGGCGATCGTCTCGGTGACCGTGGAGCCGTTCGAGCCGACGGCGACGGGGGTCCCGTCACCGTTCTCCTCCTGGGGATCCTTGCCCCAGAAGACACCGCCCCAGATCTTCAGCATCGACATCAGGGTGATGAGGCTGACCCCGATCATCACGACCGCCACGGTCCATTGGGCGTCGTCCACGGCGGCGATGACCAACGTCAGCTTGGCGACGAAGCCGGAGAAGGGCGGCAGCCCGGCCAGGGAGAAGGCGGCACCCATGAACACCAGTGCCAGGAGGGGTTCGCGTTTGGCGATCCCGCCCAATCGATCCAGGGCCCCGGTGCCGTGGGTGTGCTCGATCGCCCCCGTCGACAGGAACAGGGACGCCTTCACGATCATGTGGTGGATCAGGTAGAACACACCGGCCATGAGGCCGATCTCGGTGAACAGGGCCACGCCCAGCAGGATGTAGCCGATCTGGCTGATCATGTGGAACACCAGGATGGAGCGGGTGGTGTTCTCGCCGACGGCCCCCAGCACACCGATGAGCATGGTGAGGGTGAAGGCGACGACGCCGATCCACAGGAACTTGGAGTCGCCGTCGAAGACCAGGGCGTACAGGCGGTAGATCGCGTAGATCGCGACCTTGGTGTGCAGCCCGGAGAACAGGGCGGTGATGGCCGGAGAGGCGAAGGGGTAGGTGCGGGCCAGCCAGCCGTGCACCGGGACGACCGCGGCCTTGATCGACAGGGCGAGGATGACCACGCCCATGCCGACCGCGACCATGGGCGACTCCTTGGCGGCTCCGGCGAGCTCGCCCAGGTGGACGGTGCCGGCGGCGGCGTAGACCAAGGCCACGCCGGCCAGGAAGATCGTCGAGGTGAGCAGGTTGACGGTGACGTAGATGCGGCCCGCGCGCAGGCGGCCCAACGCGCCGAGCATCGCCAACAGTCCGTACGAGGGCAACAGCATGACCTCGATGAACACGAACATGTTGAAGATGTCGCCGGTGAGCAGGGCGCCGGAGACACCGGCGGTGAGCACCAGCACCAGTGGCGCGAAGAACGTCTTCCTGTCGTCCCCGGTGGCCACCGCGAACATCGAACAGACCAGGGCCAACAGCGAGGTGGTCCACAGCATCAGCGCGCTGAAGACGTCCGCGACGAACGGGATCGCGATCCCGTTCGGCCACAGCCCCACGTTGTGGGCGTAGACGGCGCCGTCACGGGTCAGCCAGATCAGCCACGAGGCCGCGAGCATGACGGACGCGCTGGGGGCGAGGAACAGGGTCCTGCGCAACCACAGCGGCCCCGGTAGGAAGGTCAGCAGCCCCGCCGAAGCCAGGGGGACCGCGACGAAGAGAGGGAGCAACGCGGAATTCATGAGGCGTCCTCGGTGTCGTCGTCGCTACCGGAGGCGGCGAGGGTGAGCATGTAGATCGCGATGGAGAAGGCGATCACGATCGCGGTCAACACGAAGGCCTGGGGCAACGGGTCGGCCATGAACGGGGTCGTCCCGGACCCGACCAGGGGCTGGTCCCGGCGGAACACGCCGCCCGCCGACATGATCAGCAGGTTCACCGCGTGCCCCACCAGGAGGAGGCCGAGGACGATGCGGACCATGCCGCGCTGGAGCATCAGGTAGACGCCCCCCGCGACCATGATCCCGATGGTGATGGCGAGGGTCATCGCTTACCTCCGGAGGTGGAGCCGTTCAGGACGGTGGCGTCGCTCTCGACCGCGGGAGCGGACTCCTCGTCGTCGCCTTCGTCCTTCGACGGCGCCGTCGTGGTCCCGGAGCGGCCCGGTGGGGTGCCGCGTTCGAGACCGAGTTCGTTGAGCGCGGTGAGCAGCACACCGATGACCGCCAGGTAGACGCCGACGTCGAACACGAAGGCGGTCGTGAAGTGGAAGTAGTCGCCCCAGGCCAGCGGGATCTCCGCGTGCAGCGGCTTGAGGAAGGAACCGTCCACGAAACCGAGGAACCCGGAGAAGGCCGCGACCACGACACCGGCACCGATGATCGCCGGGTAGGCGAGTCGGATACGGGCCCTGGCGTCGCTGGGCGCCGCGAGGTAGAGGAGCGCGAAGGCCGAACCCCCCACGAGACCGGCGATGAAACCGCCACCGGGCTCGTTGTGTCCACGGAACAGCAGGTACAGCGACCACACGACCAGCAGCGGCATCAGGTAACGGCCGACCGTCCGCATCAGGACGGTGTTGTCGGCGGCCGGGTAGGCGGCGTTGTCGGTGCTCACCACGACCTGGCGGGAGGCGTGCACCGGCAGCAGGTCGCTGGAGCGCAGCACCGCGATGATGATGAGCCCGGCCACGCCCAGGACGACCAGTTCGCCGAAGGTGTCCAGCGCACGGTAGTCGACCAGGATGGTGTTGACGACGTTGGTGCCGCCGGTGTCGGCCGGGGCGTGTTCCAGCATGTACTCCGCGACGGCGGACAGTTCTCGACGTCCGGTCATCGCGTAGGCCGCCACACCGGCGCTCAGCCCGGCCGCGATGGCGATGACCGCGGTCAGGGCCTTGCGTCCGGCCTTGACCGGGTGGAACCGGCGGGGCAGTCGACGCAGGACCAGGACGGCGACGACCACCGTCAGGATCTCCACGAGGAACTGGGTGAGGGCCACGTCGAAGGCGCCGAGGAAGAACAGCCACAGCGCCACGGTGAAGCCGGCGACGCCGACCAGGGTCAGACCCGCCATCCGGGAGCGGGTGATGGTCGCGGCCAGGACGGCGACGGCCATCAGGCCCACGAGGACCCAGTCCAGGCCCATGGTGGTCTGTCCGGCGGGCGACGGCAGGTCCAGACCGAACACCGCCACGACCGCGGCCAGGGCGACGATCAGCACGGTGGGGGCGCCCAGGTGGAAGGCGGGCGAGTCGCTGCGGGTGAGGTCGCCGGTGCGGCGGCCCAGGCGGATGATCCCACTGTGGATCGCCTCGAAGACGTTCACCCCGGTGAAGGGGATGAGGTCCCGGCCCGCCACGGTGTCGCCGACGCGGAGGCGCCAGGAGACCAGGGCGCCGATACCGATGGCGGCCATCGACATGAACAACGCGGCGTTGAAGCCGTGCCACAGCAGCAGGTGGGCGTCGGCCGCCTGGTGGGTGGCGTTGAACGCCACCTCGTCGACCATCGGGTCCAGCGCCGGGACGGTCAGGCCGAGCAGCAGACCGCCGAAGGAGGCGATGACCGCCGGGAGCCAGAAGCCGGAACCGGCCTCCGTGGCGGCGGCCTCCCTGCTCCCCTCCTCGCTACGGGAGGTACCGAAGAAGGTCCGGTACACGAAGCGGAAGGAGTAGGCGAAGGTGAACACCGAGGCGCCGACCGCGACGACACCGGCGAGCGGGCCGAACCAGCCCGGTCCGGGGGCGTGCAGGAACGACTCGAACAGGTTCTCCTTGCTGATGAAGCCGAGCAGCGGCGGGATGCCCGCCATCGACAGGGCCGACAGCGTCGCCACGGTCGCGGTGACCGGCATACGGTGCCGCAGGCCGCCGAGCCTGCGCAGGTCACGGGTGCCGGTTCGGATGTCCACCAGACCGACGACCATGAACAGGGCCGACTTGAAGAGGGCGTGCGCCACGGTGTGCACGGCGGCGGCCACGAGGGCGGCCGGGGTGCCCACACCGATGACCGCCACCAGCAGACCGAGCTGGCTCACGGTCGAGAAGGCCGCCAACCGTTTGAGGTCGGTCTGTTGGAGGGCGAAGATCGCGCCCATCAGAGCGGTGATCAGACCCGCGGTGATGAGCACGACGTTCCACAGCAGGACGTCGCCGAAGGCCGGGGTGAACCGCATCGCCAGGTAGATGCCGGCCTTGACCATCGCGGCCGCGTGCAGGTAGGCGCTGACGGGGGTGCTGGCCGCCATGGCGTCCGGAAGCCAGTAGTGGAAGGGGAACTGGGCGGACTTGGTGAAGACCGCCACGATCACCAGCAGGGCCACCACCGAGACGAAGGCGGTGTCACCGGTCCACGAGGTGTCGGCGAGGATCTCGCTCAGGCTGGTGGTGCCGGTGCGCACGACCAAGAGGACGACCGCGCCCAGCAGGGCCAGCCCGCCCATGGCGGTGAGCAGGAAGGTGCGGATCGCCGGCCGGCTCGCGGAGGGGCCGGACAGTCCGATCAGGTAGAACGACGCGATCGTGGTGAGCTCCCAGAACACGAAGAGCAGCACGATGTCGTCGGCCAGCACCAGTCCCGTCATCGCGAACGCGAAGAGGGACATCAGGAAGTAGAAGCCGAGCCTGGGACCCGAGGGGAAGTACCGGGTGGAGTACGCCATGATCAGCGAGCCGATACCGGTCACGAGCATGGTGAACAGCCAACCGATGCCGTCCATCCGCAGACTGAACTCGACCCCGATCTGTGGCATCCAGGGGCGGGAGAACTCCAGCGGAGTGCCCGCGCCCAGGACCTGGGGCGCCTGTAGGGCGACCAGCACGGTCAGGGCGAGGAACACGGCGGCTATGGGCCATCCGGAGTCACGCCCCAGGTACCTGTTCAGTAAAGGGGTGCTCGCGACGGTCACGGCGAGCACGATGAGGAGAAGCAGCAGCACCACGCCACTGTCCTTTCACGGCTGAGCACCACGAGGCGGGCCGGGGGAGCCGATGAGGGCCCGGCCGACGGACGCGGTGTGACGGAGCGGAAGGTGGTTCTCGGGGGGTCTGGACGTCAGACGGACCCCGGCGGGCAGGCACTGAGCTCGCCGTGGGCGTTGGTGCCCCAGGACGTCACGTATCCGTTGGTGCCGAGGGGAAGGCCGTGCTGGTCCGGGAGGACGGACGGCTCTGAGAAGCGGCTTCGCCGCAGGGCGCGGCGGGGCGCGGAGAGGTCGGGCGTCATGCGTTGGTCGCTCCGGTGACATGGGTCGGTCAGGACGCCGACCAGTCTTCCCGGCACACCTTGAGCGGCGAGTGACGCCGCGCCCATGTTCGTTGATACGAGGGAGTATGTCCAGTTCGAGATGGTTTCTCTTTGGGAAAATCCCTCGTCAACGCGTGGGCGTTCCCTTCAATATAACCCCTGAACAGGTAAAATAACCCTTCGCCCACGACTCGGCATCGGATGGCCTCAACCTGGGTACACCGGAGCTTCGAGGGCATATGGTCCTGTTCAGGTGTGCCGGGAAGACTGGTCGGCGAAGGCGTTGTCCCCTACCCGAAACCAAGGTGCCCATGTCGGAGACCACCGTTCACGGCGCGCGCGTCTACCGCTCGGAGTCGGCGGAGAGAAGAATCCGAGGCTGGTGCGAGGACCGGCTCTCGGAGTACCCCGATCTGCGCTCCCTCCCCGAGATCCCCACCTCGCTCGGCCCCACGCGGGCCTTCCGTTTCGATGGTGGTCGCGGCGCGCCGGTGGTGGTGCTCAGTGGCACCAACTTCAACAGCGCGCTCAGCGCCTCCCCCGCCTCGGACATGAGCGAGGAACGCGACGTCGTCCTGGTCGACCTGCCCGGCCAGCCTGGGCTGAGCTGTGGGGTCCGCCCCAAGGGCCACCGGGCCCGAGCCTACGGCGCCTGGTTCGACGAGGTGCTGCCCACGCTGGTGGACCGCCCCGCGATCGTGCTCGGTCATTCCCTCGGCGCGGCCGTGGCCCTGGCCGGGACTCCGTCCGCGCTGGTCAAGGGGCTGGTCCTGGTCGGCCCGGCGGGGCTGACGCACGCCGCGACCTCGCCCGAACTGATGCGCGTCGCCCTTCCGTGGATGGTCGGCCCCCGCGACGACAAGAGCAGCAGGCTGCTGAACCTCATGAGCGGACCGGACTTCCGTCACCCCGTCCATCCGTTCGCGGGGTGGATGACGATGGTGGGCCGTGAGTGCCGTACCAGCCTGGCGCCGGGGCCGCTGTCCACCGAGGCGCTGTTGGCCTGGCAGGGCCACAACGTCGCCGTGGTCACCGGTGAGGACGACACGTTCTTCCCGCCGTCCCGGCTGCACGCTCCGGCCCGCAGGTTCCTCGACACCGAGCTGTGCGTCCTGCCGGGCGCGGGCCATCTGGCCCCCTACGAGTTCCCGGAGGAGGTCCGGGAGCTGGTCACCCACGCCGACGGTCGAGGGGACGGGATCGCTCAGGACGAGGCCACCGCCCCCTGAGGGGACTCCGCGCGCCTCAGCGGTCCAGGAGGCGAACGACGGTGTGCTCGCCGATGGCGGCCAGGAGAGGGTGGTCGTCGGTGGTGGTGATGAGCACCGAGGCGTAGACGACCGCCCAGGCACGGGCCCGGGACCAGGTGTGGTCGTCCACTCCGGTGATCCGGTCGCGCAGCCGTGCGTGGTCCTCGGGGCCGAAGGTCGTCCACGCGGTCGCCAGGTCGGTGGCGGGGTCTCCCGAGGTGAGGTCGCCGAAGTCCAGTACGGCCGCGAGTCCCGTGTCGTCGACCAGGACGTTGGCCGGGTGGAGGTCGCCGTGCAGCCACAGGGCGGGCCCCTTCCAGGCCGGGGTGTCGACCAGCGAGTTCCACAGGTCGAGGAGCTCGACCGCTCGAGGGTGGGAGGACCCGGTGAGACGTTCGACGATCCGTGCGTGGCGATCGCGCAGGGGGACGCCTCGGACCGGGTTCCTCGGCGCCTCCTCCGGCGCGGGCACGTGCAACCGCTCCAGGAAGAGCGCGAGGGGTTCGACCAAGGCGCCGCGTTCGCCGACCGGGGCCTCCGCCGCCGTACGTCCCTCGAACCATGGGGCGACCGACCAGGACCAGGGGTAGCCCCGACCGGGTGAGCCCGTGCGCAGCGGGACCGGAACGGGCGCGCCCACCCGCGCGGCGACCTCGGGAAGCCATCGCTGCTCGTTCACGATGAGCCGGGCGCCGGCCTCGCGCCTGGGCATGCGCACGCACAACCGTTCGCCCAGCCTCAGCAGGACGTTGTCCCAACCGTGGGCGACGGCCTCGATCGGCAGGTCGGCCAGGTCGGGGTGCTGGTCGTGGAGGAGGGAACGGACGAGCGCGGGGGTGACGTCGACCTCCGCTTCGGGGGTGCGCATGGTTCCAGTGTCACCGGGCTCAGTAGTAGACCGCGAGGGGGCCGTTGGGGCCGTCCACGACGGTCACCGGGGTCTCGAACACCCGGGTCAGAACCTCGTCGGTCATGATCCGCTCCGGGGTCCCGTACTCGACGACGGAACCGTCCTTGACCGCGCAGATCCGGTCGGCGTAGTGCCCCGCGAAGTTGATGTCGTGCAGCACGATCACGATCGTGCGGTCCAGCTCCTCGGCCGCGCGGCGCAGGTGCTTCATCATCTGCACCGAGTGGCGCATGTCGAGGTTGTTGAGCGGCTCGTCGAGCAGGACGTACTCGGTGTCCTGGGAGAGCACCATCGCCACGTAGGCGCGCTGGCGCTGGCCGCCCGAGAGCTGGTCGAGATAGCGGTGCTCCAGGTCGGTGAGGTCCAGGAAGTCGATCGCCCGGCTGATGATCTCCTCGTCGGCCACGGTCAGGCGCCCCTTGGAGTAGGGGAAGCGGCCGAAGGCGACCAGCTGGCGCACGGTCAGGCGGGTGACGAAGTGGTTCTCCTGCCGCAGGATCGACACGATCTTGGCCAGATCCTTGGACGCGGTCTCGACCACGTCGTACCCGGCGATCTCGATGGTGCCCTCGTCGAGACCGAGCAGCCGGCCCATCATGGTCAGCAGGGTCGACTTGCCCGCACCGTTGGGGCCCACGAGCGCGGTCAGGCCGCCCTTGGGGAGTTCCAGGTCCACGGGGCCGATCGTGACCTCGCCGCCGTAGTCCTTGCGCACACCCTTCAGCGTGATCACAGCCGGCCCTTTCTGAGAATGACGAACAGGAACACCAGACCGCCGACGAGCTCGATGATGATCGAGACCACGCCGTTCGCGTAGAAGATGTTCCGCATGACGAAGTACGCGCCGCTGAGCACGACGAAGCAGGTCAGCACCGCCACCGGGAACACGTACCGGTGGTCGTGGGTATCGGCGAACTGGTAGGCGAGGGTGGCCACGAGGAACCCGAGGAAGGTCATCGGGCCGATGAGGGCGGTCGAGACCGCCATCAGGATCGACACCAGGAACAGCACGCGCATGGTCTCGCGGCGGTGGTTCAGCCCCAGACCCACACTGGCGTCACGACCGAGCGCGACGATGTTCAGCCGTCGCGAACTCCACAGCAGCACGGCGGTCGCGCCCAGACACAGCGGGACGGCGATCGGCAGGTAGGAGGCGTCGGCGTTGGCGATGTTGCCGAACAGGCGGGCGGCGAGCACGTCGAACTCGCTCGGGGTGAGCAGCCGCTGCATGAAGGTGGAGACCGAGGCCAGGCCGCCACCGATGACGATGCCGATCAGCAGCATGACCTGGAGGTTGCCGTACCTGCCGGACAGCAGCCAGCCGTACAGCAGCATCGAGAGGCCGACCATGAGCGCGATCTGGAGCAGGAACTGCGAGACCCCCTGGATCGCGATGATCCCGGCGACGCCGAGGAAGTACACGGCGGTGGTCTGGATCGCGATGTAGAGGGCCTCGAACCCC
Source organism: Nocardiopsis sp. LDBS1602 (assembly GCF_035818715.1). NCBI lineage: Bacteria > Bacillati > Actinomycetota > Actinomycetes > Streptosporangiales > Nocardiopsidaceae > Nocardiopsis > Nocardiopsis sp. LDBS1602. The sequence continues at coordinate 460,286 of NZ_JAYLVW010000003.1, forward strand.
ATGATCGAGGGGGTGATGATGCGGTTGTTGGTGACGGTCTGGAAGCTCACCGTGGCCACGGCCTGGCAGATCGCGACCACGATCATGACCACCAGGTTGGTGGAGCGCATCTCGGCGATGCGCCAGAAGCCGTCCGACCCGACGGGCATCGGGTTGTTCCAGGCGAGCAGCCCGAAGGCGAAGCCGACCGCGAGGATCGAGAGGACCGTGACGATGGTCCAGTAGCGGCGGCGGGCACGCCCGGTGGACAGGGTGCGGGAGGTTCGAGCGGGGGACGGCGCCGCGGCGGGCGGCTCGGTCACGCGAGAGCGGGAAGCGGTCATCTCAGCCACGGCGACGCTGCCTCAACAGGAGAAGGACGAAGACGGCGGCCCCGACGACCCCGAGGATGAGGGAGACGGGGACCTCGAAGGGCATGATGATGGTCCGGCCGATCAGGTCGCACACGGTGACGATCCCGATCCCCAGCAGGCACACCCAGGGGAGATTGCTGCGCAGGTCGTCGCCGCGCAGCATCGACACGACGTTGGGGACGATGAGCCCGAGGAAGGGCAGATTGCCCACGACCACGGTCACCACACCGGTGGCGATCGCGATGAGCGTGGTGCCCAGCAGGATGATCCGGTTGTAGTTCAGACCGACGTTGGTCGAGATCTCCTGACCCAGGCCGGCGACCGTGAACCGGTCCGCGATGACGAACACGGCGACCGCCACGAGGGCCACGATCCACAGCAGTTCGTACTGGCCGCGCAGGACCGAGGTGAAGCTGCCGGCGAACCATACGCCCAGGTTCTGCAACATGTCGGTCTGGAGCGCGATGAAGGTCGACACCGCGCTGACCACCGCGCCCAGCATGATGCCCACGATCGGGACGATCAACGAGGAGCGCAGGGTGACGCGGCGCAGGAAGAGGAAGAACACCATCGTGCCGATGAACGCGGCCAGGACCGCGCCGAACATGCGTGTGGTGATGCTCGCGCCCGGCACCAGGATCATGACCGTGAGCAGCCCGAGCCCGGCCCACTCGGTGGTGCCGGTGGTCGTCGGTTCGACGAAGCGGTTCTGCGTCAGCAGCTGCATGACCAGGCCGGACATGGCCATGGCGGCGCCGGCCAGGACGAGCGCGATCGTGCGGGGGATACGGGTGATGGCGAACATCTCGCCGCCGTCCTCGGCGCCGAAGACGTCGTACACGCCGGTGAACAGCGACAGTACGAGCAGCGCGCCCACGACCGCGATGCCGACCGGCAGCTTCCAGTCGAACAGGCGGCCCTTGTTCCGTGGACGCGACGGGGGCGAGGTCACGGTCGTCATCGCCGGGGGCACCTCTCACATCGGTACGCGCCGGCGGTGACGGTGGCACCGCCGGCGCGTTCCCTTCGGTCGGACCGGATCAACCCCGGGCCTCCAGCGCGTCGGCGAACGCGTTGAAGAACTCGGTGTAGGTCTGGATGCCCTCGTTGGTGTAGGTGTCGACGGGCATGTAGACGATCTGCTCGTCCTTCACCGCGGACACGCCGGAGAGCGCCTCGGAGGCCGAGAGGATGTTCTCGGCGGTCTCGTAGCCGTCCTCGTCGGCGGCGACGGCGGCGTCGCGGTCCATCACGAGGATCCAGTCGGGGTCGGAGTCGGCGATCGCCTCGACGGAGATGTCATCGCCCTGGTGGTCGTCGCTGGCGCCGTCGACCTCGAGAGCCGGGGTGAGGTCGAAGATGTCGAACGCCGGGCCGAGGGTACGACCGACGCCGGGGGCCAGGTAGCCGATCTCGCCACCGGAGGTGGTGACGGCCATGACGGTCTGGTCCTCGTCGTAGGCGGCCTCGACCCGCTCGACGGCGGCGTCGAAGTCGGCGATGACCTGTTCGGCCTCGTCCTGCTTGTCGAAGACCTCGCCCAGCACGGTGATCTGGCGCTTGAGCTCGGCGTCGAAGGGCTCGTCCTCGCGCGGGTCGAGCTCCAGGATCGTCGCGTCGGGCACGAGGGAGGCGATGTCGTCGTGGTACTGGGCGAAGCGCTGGCCGTTGACGACGAGGTCCGGCTCGGCGGCGACGATCGTCTCCAGGTCGGGCTCGTTGTGCGTGCCGACGTCGAGGATCGAGTCGTCCTCGATGTAGTCGATGGTGTCGGGCATGAGCGACACGGCGGCGGCGGACAGCTCGACGCCCCAGTCCGAGAGGGTCTCGAAGGTGCGGTTGTCGAGGGCGACGACCGAGGTGGGCGGCGTGGCCACCTGCTGGGCGCCGTTGTTGTCCTCGACCTCGATGGTCTCGCCTTCGGCGGCCACGGAGTCCTCGGAGTCCTGAGCGCCGGCGGAGCAGCCGGCGAGCAGGAGGGCGGACGCCAGGGTCAGTGAGAGCGCGGTAATGGGATGCCCGGGGGACTTCATGGCGATTTCTCCTCCACGTGTGTGAACGAAGGAGAGCCTAACCTAACCATTGTCACGAAAAGGAGACGGGGGTCCCCTTTGAGAGGTTCTTCTCAATGGCGAAGGCCGAGGTGAGCGGGTCGGGAAGGTCGCTGTGAAGTTCCGATCGGGCGGTGGCGTCACTCGTCCGGGTGCAGGGTGAGCGTTTCGGTCGGCTCGGAACCGGAGATGTCGGAGAGCGTGTACAGGTCGATCCGTACGGTGCCCTCCCCGGTCGAGTAGACCTCCGCCGCGTTGAGCGAGGCCATGGACCACCGCGCGTCGTCGAAGCACGCTCCGGGTTCGATGCCGTCCAGGCCCGACTCGTAGCCGCGGTCGGTGTAGTTCTCCAGGGAGACGGTGCCGGAACAGCCCTGTTGTTCGCGCTCCGGCACCGAGAGCGTCGCCGAAGCCGCGCCCTCGGCGATCTCGACGACGACGCGCTGCCCCGAGCCGTTCACCCCCGCCCAGGTCCCGTCGACCTCGGAGCCGAACTCCAGAGAGGTGGGGGAGGGGGCGAAGACGTCCTCACCCCCGAGGGAGCGCAGGCTCAGGACCACCGGGGCCGCGACCAGGGCCAAGGCCAGAGCGGTACCCCCGATGAGCGGACCCTTGCGGCCCGGACGCCGCGGTCCGGCGGGTACGGAGACCGAGGGGCGCTCTCTCGGCGGTGCCCCGTCGCCACCGTCGGATTCGGGGGGCGAGCCTTCGTCGTCCGGGGGGAGCGGTACGCCCGAAGCGTCGCTACGGGGCTTGTGCGTCTCCTGGGAGGGAGGGGATTCAGGGGAGAGGGAGACCCCGGGCGATGGACCGGATACCCGTGGCGCGGGGCCCTCGGAAGGAACGGCGGGGGGTCGTGCTTCGGCCGATGCCGGCACGGCGGGCGCGGTCTCGGTGATGGGGGGTGTCGCCTCCACGACCGGTGGGCCCGAGGGCGGGGGGAGCGCGGCGGTCTCGGGCGACTCGGCGGAGGCGCTCGGCCGAACGGCGTGGGCGGGCGTGTCGAGGTCGGGGGCCGGCTCCTCGACCGGGGTGGGCGTGGACACGGGCCCTCGCCCCAACAGACTGTGCAGGACGTCCAGGGAGGACGGCCGCCGCTCGGGATCCTTGGCCAGGGCCGCGGCGACCAGTGAGCGCAGCGGCTCGGCCAGCCCGCCCAGGTCCGGGTCCACCTTGAGCACCTTGTGCAGGACCCCCGGCACCGTGGCCGCCTCGAAGGGCGCCTTCCCGGTCGCGGCGAACACCATCACCGAACCCCAGGCGAATACGTCCGTGGCGGCCGTGACCCGGCCGTCGGCGATCTGTTCCGGCGACATGTACCCCGGGGTGCCGATCGTGGACTGGGTGAGGGTGCCCGAACCCTCGATGATCTGCGCGATCCCGAAGTCGATCACCCGAGGTCCGCCCCGGGCCATCAGGATGTTGCCGGGTTTGAGGTCGCGGTGCACGATGCCGGCCTCGTGCACGGCCACCAACGCGGTCGCCACCGATACCGCCAGACGGGTCAGGTCCCCACCGCGCAGAGGACCCTCGTCGAGGACCGTCCTGCGCAGAGTGGGGCCCTCCACGTACTCACTGACGATGTGGGCCGGTGGGGAGGTGAAGTCGGCGTCGATCACCGCCGCGGTACAGAAGGAGGCCACCCGGGCGGCGGCCTCGGCCTCCCGCTCGAATCGTCTTCGCGTCCCGGGATCGGTCATCCCCTCCGGAGAGAGGGTCTTCACCGCGACCCTCCGTCCCGAGGGTTCGACCGCCAGGTACACGGTGCCCTGCCCACCGGAGCCGAGGCGCCCGAGGAGGCGACGATCGCCGAGGCGCTCGGGATCGTGGGGCTGTAGGGCTTCCAAGGGGGGTGTCACCGGGAACCTTCGAGACTCGGGGACGGGGGCCGCCCCGGGGCGGGGCATGACGGGGCCAACATACCGAACACGCGACCGCCCCGGGGGCACCCCGACGGACCCGTCGGATCAGGTGCGACGATCCCGCTCCCGGGCCCGCGCCGACTCGGTGTGCGCCCCCGGCTCGGTATCCGGCAACGGGACCGCGCGCAGGACCTCGTTCGGCTCGTTGTACTCGGCCGCGGGGGCCGCGCGCAGGGCGCTCACGATCTCCTCGTCGGCTCCGGCCTCCAACGCCGTGTCGATCAGCGTGTCCCGGGTCACGGGGAAGCGCACCCCCTCCAGGATCCGTCGGAGCCCCTCGATACCGCGTTCGACGCCCATGTCGCCCCCTCGATCGTGAAAGGGGCCGGCCGTGACCCGCCGGGGCGGAGCACGGCCGGCCCCGCACGGACACAGAGGGGACTACCCGGACGTGAAAGGCCTCAACCCCGCAGGTCACGGCCTCGGATCAGCCTTCGTCGGGCCAGATCGGGTCGCCGCCATCGTGGACGGCCTCCAGGTAGCGGGTGTCGAAGAGCGGCCCCAGGTCGGGGATCTCGTCGAGCTCTCCGTTGTCCAGAAGGGTCTCCCCCTCCCGCTCGGTCAGTTCGAGGTCGACGAAGCCGCGCGGCTCGCCCTCGGGCGTCGAGGAGGCCACGAGGTCGCGTTCGGTGTCCCACACCTGGAGGTTGTGCTCGGTATCGTAACCGGCCAGGTCGAGGTCGGCCGCGTATCCGACGCACTCCTCGGCCTCCTCCGAACAGTGGTCGAAGGCCCGGCCGACGGCCCGGAGGAAGTCCTCGGTGGCGGTGGGATGCTCCTCGGTCCACTCGGGGGAGGCGACCATCACCCCGAAGGAGCCCACGACACCGAAGTCCTCGGGCAGCCATTGGGTGTACTCCTCGCCCATGGCGTCGAGGCGGTGGGGCTCGTTGGAGCGGAAACCGGTGAGCGCCTGGACCTGACCTCGGGGCAGGACCCCGGGGTCATAGCCGGCCTCGACCTGCTCGATCGAGTCGAGGTCGACGTCGGCGGCGACCAGCATCGCCTCCAAGGGCGCGGGAAGCAGGCTCTGGTGGCCCAGGGTCCCGCCCTCCAGGTCGGTGAGGTCCTTCACGTCGGTCCCGGTCAGGAGGGTCGCGATGGGCACGTGCCCGTAGGTGGCCAGCCCGACGATGCGGTGGTCGCGCGCGTCGGCCTGGAGGACCTCGGCCTCGTTGCTCATGGCGGTGAAGTGGGCGGTGCCGGCGGACACGAGCTGCGCGTTGCCCATCAGGTCGCCGTTGCCCGGCTGGATCGTCACGTCCAGGCAGAGGGAGTCGAAGAGACCCATGGCCTCCGCCGCCACGACCTCCAGCTGGGTGACCGAGGCCTGGTAGTGGTAGCCGGTCACGAAGGTGATCGGGCCCGCCTCGCGGTTGGTGTCGCACCGCTCCTGGTCGATGATCACGGCGACGTCTCGGGCGTCGTCGTCCCCGCCGCCGCAGGCCGTGGCGAGGAGGGCGGTGGCGGCCAGCGCGGCGGCCGGGCCGAGAAGGCGGGACCGGCGGCGGTCGTGAGCGGACATGCGGAGGATCTCTCTCTTCGGTGCGGAGCGCTGGAGGGCCTGGTTCAGGCGCGGGTGGAACGGCGGGACTCGTGCCAGAACAGCAGACGCCGTTCGGCCAGGGTCACCAGGGCGAGCAACAGCACGCCCATCGCGGCCAGACAGGCGACCCCGGCGTAGACGTGGTCCAGTCGGGCGGTGGAGGCGGAGTTGCGGATCATCGTGCCCAACCCGCCGGAGGAGCCCGCCGCCACGAACTCGGCGACCACCGCTCCGACCAGGGACAACGGGAGCACGACCCGGAGCGCGGCCAGGGTGTAGGGGAGGCTGTTGGGGATGCGCAGGCGCAGCAGCACCTCCCAGCGCGAGGCGTGCAGGGTCCTGAAGACGTGCAGAACCGGCACGGGCACCGAACGCAGACCCGTGGCGACGTTGATCAGCACGGGGAAGAACGTGATGATCGCGGTGACCACCACCTTCGGGGTCATGCCGAAACCGAAGGCCACGACCAGGGCCGGGGTGATGGCGACGACGGGTGTGACGTTCAGGACCACCGCGAACGGCATCACCGCGCGTCGCACCACCGGGATCTCCGACATCAGCAGAGCCAGGAGGAAGGCCGAGCCGGCGCCCACGCCCACCCCGACCAGGGCGATGCCCAGGGTGGCCCAGGCGTTGGTCAGAAAGAGCGCCGGGTCGCCGGTCAGGGCCGCCCCGACCTCCCCGAGCCGGGGCAACAGGTAGGGGTGCGCGTCGGCCACCGCCGACCAGGCGACGGCCAGTACGAGCAGGACCACGACGGCCGGCGACCACACGAAGGGGTGGAACACCGAGCGGCGCCGGGCACGGGACACGGCCGGAGGGGACGTCTCCGGCGTCGGACGGTTCTCGGCCGGGCCGGAGGTGGTGACGCCGACGGCGCGGCCCTCGTCCGGTCCGGTGGTGCGGGTGACGATGCCCGCCTCCTCTCTCACAGCGGGACGAGGTCGTCGGGGGCCGCGCCGGCCTTCCATGCGCGCTGGAGCGAGGCGCGGACCCGGTCCTCCAGGTCGTGCATGTGCGGTCCCTTCACGATGTCCTTGTCCCGTGGCCGGGGCAGGTCGACGTCGAGGACCTCGTGCACACGGCCGGGGCGGGCCGACATCACGACGATCTCGTCGGAGAGCACGACCGCCTCGCGCACGGAGTGCGTCACGAACACGACCGTGGTCGCGCGGCGCTGCCACAGGCCCAGGAGCTGGTACTGGAGCGCCTCGCGGGTGAACTCGTCGAGGGCGGAGAAGGGCTCGTCCATCAGGAGCACGTCCGGGCGCAGGGCGAAGGCCCGGGCGACCGCGACCCTCTGGAGCATGCCGCCGGAGAGCTGGTGCGGGTACTGGTCGGCGGCGTCCTCGAGCCCGACCGCGCGCAGCAGTTCGTCGGGCGGGTCGACCTCCTTGCCGGAACGCCGGTTGACCTTGCCGGGAAGGGCGACGTTGGCGCGGACGGTGAGCCAGGGGAGCAGGGCGGGGGTCTGCGACACCAGGCCGATGGCCTTGCGGCGACTGGCCCGCCGTGGACTCTCACCGAGCAGGGAGACGCTCCCGGTGTCGTGCCCCTCCAGACCGGCGAGGATCCGCAGCAGCGTGGACTTGCCGCAACCGCTGGGGCCGATGAGGCTCACGAAGCGACGGTGGGGGATCTCCAGATCGATGTCCTGGAGCGCGGGCCGGTCGGGCCGTGCGCCCGGGTGGCGTTTGGTGAGGCCGCGCACCTCGATCCCGGCGGTCACCGCGGGTCCGTGAGGCTCGGCCGGGCGTGCCGGGCCCGGGTGTGGTGTCGCACTGTGCACTCTCCAGGTGTTCGTCCTCGGGCGGGCCGGGGCCGTCGATCCGGCCCGTGACACCCGCCTGCGGGTCCCCACCAAAGTGACGATAGTGCACGAAAGTCTCTTCCTGCTCGCTGCTGTGCGCTTGTTCACCCTGTTCAGAGGGGGTGTTCCCGGAGGGACTCGTACCCCGTCGGGGCCGGGTCGATCCCGTTACCGCTGGTCCGGCCGGAGAAGGGGTGTTCCCAGCGTCTCGGAGGGGGTGTGGGATGGGGCACAGCGCGGAGGGGACCGCTTGAACTCAAGCGAGGTCGAGGTTCTACGGTCGGTCTCACGCTCCGCCCCGAGAGAAAGAGGCCCCCGTGAGTACCGAGATCCCCCGACGCGCCACATGGCGGGAGTGGCTGGCACTGGCGGTGATGACGCTGCCGCTGCTCATGGTCGCCACCGACATGACGGTCCTGTTCCTGGCGTTGCCCTCGATCACCGCGGACCTCTCCCCGAGCGGCACCCAGATGCTCTGGTTCCTGCACGCGGGCGAGTTCCTCGCCGTGAGCCTGGCCCTCACGATGGGCTGGCTCGGCTCCAAGGTGGGGCGCCGTCGTCTGCTGATGACGGGGATCGCCCTCTACGGTCTGGCCTCTCTGGCGGCGGCCTTCTCCCCGACCCCCGAGGCGCTGATCGCCTCCCGGGCGCTCATGGGGGTGGCCGCGGCGACGATCATGCCCAGCGTCATGGCCCTGCTCCGGGTCATGTTCGCCGAAGCGCGGCAGTTCTCCCTGGCCGTCGCGGTCGTCATGAGCTCCTTCTCCACCGGTATGGCCCTCGGTCCTCCGCTCGGCGGGCTCGTCCTGGAGCACTTCTGGTGGGGTGCGGTCTTCCTGTTGAACGTTCCGGTGGCGGCGCTCCTCCTGCTCTCCGCCCCGCTGCTGCCGTCGCGGAAGGAGGAGATCGAGGGAGGTGTGGACATCCCCAGCGTCCTGCTGTCCATGGCCGCGATCATCGCCCTCGTCTACGGACTCCAGGAGATCGCCGAGAGCGTCTCCTCCGGCGGCGGTCCGCTCTGGCCCTACACGACCTCGGTGGCGGTCGGTCTGGTCCTGGCGGTGGTGTTCGTCCGAAGACAGTTGCGCCTTCCCGAGCCGCTCATGGACATGCGCCTGTTCGCCACCCCCGCCTTCTCGACGAGCCTCGGCGTCATGCTGCTCATGCTCCTGGGGATCGGGGCCGCCGACATGCTGCTCGTGCAGTACCTCCAGACCACGCTCGGGATCTCTCCCGGGCACGCCGGTCTGCTGATGATCGCCCCCGCGGTCGCCTCGATCGTCGGTGGGATGGTCGCGCCGCTGCTCGTCCGCTGGATCCGTCCCTCCTACGCGATGGGCGGCGGACTGCTCCTGGGAGCGGGGTCGGCGCTCGCGCTGGGTCTGATGGTGGGGCGTGCCGGGGTGATCCCCCTGATCGTGGCCGCCTCGGTGCTGGCGCTGGCCCTGGGCCCGCTGTTCACCCTCGGCGCCAACCTCATCGTGGTGAGCGCCCCGGTGCGCAGGGCGGGGTCGGCGGCGGCCATGTCCGACGTCGGAAGCGGTCTCGGGTACGCGCTGAGCCTGGCCGTACTGGGCAGTCTGTCGACGCTGGTCTACCGGAGCGGGCTGACCGGCCCGGGGGTCGAGGACCTCTCGCCCCAGGACCTCGAAGCGGCCGGGGAGAGCGTGGGGGGTGCCGTCGGCGTGGCCGCGGGGCTCCCGGCGGAGGAGGCCTCGGGGCTGTTGGACACGGCCTTCGCGTCCTTCACCACGGCGGTCCAGACGGGCTACGTGTTCGGTGCGGTCGTCCTGGTCCCGGCCGGCCTCGGGGTCCTGTGGCTGCTGCGCCACACCCGTCTCGACGCCACGGAGGAGACCGATGGGGACCGCGCCTCGGAGAGCGGCGCGGCGGAGGACGAGGAGCACGACCTCGCGCACCTGAACCGGTGAACCCTCCGCTCCCGCTCGGAGCGGGAGCGGTCGGGGCCGGAGCCGACCGGACGGCTCCGGCCCCGACGCGTCTCAGGCGGAGGCGGCCCGCGCCATGCGGAGCTGGCCGATCTCGGCGGCGTTCTTCATCAGCTCCGCGTTGACCCAGGCCGCGGTGTGCGCGTTGGTCCGACCGGGCGCCCCCTGCCAGGGGAAGGCGGCCGGTGCGTCGAGGTCGATCTCCCGCAGGGCCTCGGCCCACTCCTCACAGAGCTCGCGCATCCAGGTCACGGCCTCTTCCCCGCCGGGCCAGTGGACGTCGGTGCGTTCGCGGACGGGGCGACCCAGGGTGTGGTCGAGGGTGGTCGACCACCACCAGCCGATGTGCCAGGTGAGCCAGGCGATGGTCGGGACCGGAACGGGGTCGGGTTCCTCGTCGGCCCAGTCCGGCACCCAGCGGCCTCGATCGTCGAGGTGGACGGTCCAGCAGAGGGGAGCGGGCTCCCAGAGGTGATCGTCGGGGAGCAGCCGCTCCAGGTGGTATTCGAACAGGGCCCGGGTCAGTTCGTACTGGTCGAGCAGGAGGTCACGGCGAGGATCGGACATTCACCGGATCCTGCCAGGCGGGCCCCGGGAACGGTACTCCTTTTCCGGGGCCCGCGAGCCGTCAGTGGGAGCGGTTCAGGATCCTCCGGCCGCCGAGGACGATCAGCGCGGCGATGGTCACCGAAACGGCGGCCGCGTACATCGGGGCCCCGGGGGAGAGCGCCTGGGCGATCGCCGAGGCGGCGGGCGGCGCGGCCGCTCCACCGAGGAAGCGCACGGCCGAGTAGGAGGACGAGGCGACCGCCCTGGGCAGGTCGGTGGCCTCCATGACGCTCTCGGTGAGCACGGTGTTGAGCACGCCCAGCAGGAGTCCGCCCACCACGATGCAGGTGATCAGGCCCGGGGTGGAGGAGATGAGCAGTCCGGCGGCGACGAGGTCGACGGCGAGCAGGAGCAGCGTCGTCCACAGGATGTGGGTGCGCGGCCACCGCGAGGTCAGCGCCGGGGCGAGGAAGACCGAGGTGACGGCCAGGCCCAGGCCCCAGCCGAAGAAGGTCAGGCCCAGTCCCATCTCGTCCAGGCCCAGGGGGAAGGGTGTGTAGGCGAGCAGGACGAAGAAGCCGATGTTGTAGAACAGCGCGGCGCAGGCCAGGACGAGGAGTCCGGGTTCGCGCAGGGCCTTGAAGGGCGCGGAGATCGGCATCGGGGTGGGGCGTTCGTCACCGGAACGCAGCAGGACGGAGACGGCGATGAACCCGATCGCCATGAGCGCGGCGGTGCCGAAGAAGGGGCCCCGCCAGCTGATGCCGCCGAGCAGCCCGCCCAGCAGGGGGCCGGTGGCGATGCCCAGGCCGAGCGCGGCCTCGTAGAGGACGATCGCGGAGGAGGCGCCTCCGGAGGCGGCGCCGACGATGGTGGCCAAGGCGGTGGAGATGAACAGGGCGTTGCCCAGGCCCCAGCCCGCGCGGAAGCCGATCACCTGCTCGACGTTGGTGGACAGCCCGGCCAGGGCGGCGAACACCACGATGAGTCCGAGCCCCAGGAGCAGGGTGCGTTTGGCGCCGATGCGGCTGGAGACCCAGCTGGTGAACAGCATGGTGAGGCCGGTGACCACGAGGTAGCTGGTGAACAGCAGGGAGGTCTCGGTCTGGGTGGCGTCCAGGCTCGCTGAGATCGCGGGCAGGATCGGGTCCACCAGTCCGATACCCATGAAGGCGATCACGCAGGCGAAGGCGACGGCCCACACCGCCCGCGGCTGGTGGAGGATCGAGGACTCCTCCTTCACCCAGGTGGAGGCGGCCTCCTTCGCCTCCGTGTGCTCTCGGGTCGTGCCCGCCACCATCGCTGCCTCCTGTCCGAGGGGGAGATCGGCCGTCCGGTCGGAGGTCCCCGTTCTTACATAGGAAATCTATATAGGTTTCCTATGTTAAGACTCGTGGGAGGGTTCGGACAGGGGGCGAGAGGGTGATCCCGCGCACCAAGGGGAGGCGACGGTCCGGGTCAGCGCTCCGTACGCTCGCGCAGTCGGGAGTCCAACAGCTCGACGGTCTCGGCCAACAGGGCCCGCTCGGACCCGGTGAGGTCGTGGAACAGCGGCTCCAGCGCTCGCCCGGCCCGGTCGCGCCAGTCCTCCAGGGCGGCCTCGCCCGTCCCCGTCAGCTCGTGGAGATGGGCCCGGCCGTCGTCCGGGTCCGGGCGTCGCAGGACGTGGCCGTCGCGGATGAGCGCCTCGACGATCGTGGTCATCGTGGGCTGGCGTACCCGACAGTGCTCGGCCAGGACCCCCAGTCGAAGGGGTCCCTTCTCCTGGAGCACGCTCAACGCCCGCCAGGTGGCGGGGGAGGTGCGCTCGCCGGTCTCCTGGGCGGCGTACCGCCCCAGGCGTTGGCTGATGTTGAGAAGGCGGACCAGAAGTCCGGGGATGCCGTCGTCGGTGCTCTGTCCCGCGTCGTTCGAGGTTGCGTCCACACCCCCAGGCTAGGTCGTGTTCCCGCGGATGGCCCCCCGGTGCGGCCTTCGTGGTGGGGGTTGACCAAAAGCGTAAGTCACTGCTTACATAAAAACGTGGATGTTCTGGAGGCGATCGGAGAGCCGAACCGCCGACGCGTGGTCGAGATCCTGTCCGAAGGAGAACGCTCCGCCGGGGAGATCGCGGCGCACTTCGCCATCAGTCGTCCGGCGGTCTCGCAGCACCTCGCGGTGCTGGTGGACGCCGGGGTGCTGGTCGTACGCGATCTCGGACGACGACGGCTCTATTCGATCAACGGGCCCGCCCTGGACGAGGTGGGCGACTGGCTCGACGAACAGCGAGGGCGCTGGAATCGGGCCCTGGACGCCCTGGAGAGGGCGATGGACGAGGGAGAGACATGAGCGACGCGCGCGACCTTCGCGGCACACTCGGCATCGGCGACGACGGAGCGTTCGGGATCCGCTTCGAGCGGTTGCTCGGCCATCCTCCGGAGCGGGTGTGGGCCTGGATCACCGAACCGGAGCGGTTGGACCGCTGGCTCCCCGGCTGCGCCATCGACGCGCGCGTGGGCGGCGAGGCCCGATTCGACTTCGGCGACGAGGGTACGGCCACCGGAACGGTCACCGAGGTCGTGCCACCGGGACGGAGCGGACTGCTGGTCCACGGCTGGAGTTGGGAGGGCGTGCCCGACTCCGTGGTCCGCTGGCAGCTGGAGGAGGCCCCCGGCGGCACCCGCCTCACCCTCGTGCACCGTGAGCTCGTGCCCGAACCCGCCGTCGACTTCGCGATCGGCTGGCACGTCATGTTGGACGCTCTGGCCCTGGCCGCCGACGGAGAGCCCACCGACACGGTGTGGGACTCCGTCGAGGAGATCGCCGGACTCTACGCCGTCGAGCTCCGAGACTGACCGCGCACGCGAAAGAGCCCGGGTGGATTCCTCCACCCGGGCTCCGATCCGTCCGCCCTCACCGGACGGGCCCGCTCACACGGTCGTGCGTCCTACAACAGGAAGACGCTCGCGACCATGATCGCGCCGAACGCCGCCAGACCCTCGATGGCGGTCGCCACCGTGAGCGTGCGGTACGCGGTGGCCACCGGGATGCGGCTGAGCTGGGAGACGACCCAGAAGTAGGAGTCGTTCGCGTGGGAGACGACCATCGCGCCCGCACCGATCGCGAGGACGCTCAGGACCATGCCCTCCGGAGAGGCCAGGCCGAGCGAACCGAGGATCGGGGAGAGCATGGCCGAGGTGCTGACGATCGCCACGGTGGACGAACCCTGCGCGCTCTTGAGAGCCGCCGCGATCAGGAACGGCACGGCCAGGCCGAGGCCCAGACCGGTGAGGTTCTCCGACAGGAAGTCGGTGATCGAGGAGGCGGCGAGTACGCCACCGAAGGCCGCGCCGGCACCGGTGATCAGCAGGATCGGGGCGGAGACGCGGATCGACTCGTGGATCTGCTCGTTGAAGCGGGCCATCTTGCCGTTGCCGCGCAGCAGCAGGATGGCGGCGAACAGACCGATGATCAGGGCGATCACCGGGGTGCCCAGGAAGGCCACGACGTCGAAGACGGTGCCCTCGCCCATCGGGTGGGAGGGCAGCTTCGCGATCGAGCCGGCGCAGATCAGGGCCAGCGGCAGCAGGATCGGGAAGAACGCCAGGAAGGCGTTGGGCAGCTTGCCGTAGCTCTCGCGCAGCTCCTCGTAGGACTGCGTGGTGATGTCCTTCTCGCTCTCGGCGGGGAGCGGCGTGAACTCCTTCTTCGAGAGGAAGGTCGCGTAGACCAGACCGGCGAGCGCGGCGACGGCCGAGACCGGCAGACCCACGGCGATGATGAGGCCGAGGTTGTCGGTGATGCCGAGGTTCTCGGCGGCGGCCAGCGGACCCGGGGTCGGCGGCACCATCGTGTGCGTGGCGTACAGACCGGTCATCAGGGCGACCGAGGTGGCCAGCGCGGAGACGCCGGTGCGCACGGTGATGGCCTTGCGCAGCGAGTTGAGGATGACGTACCCGGAGTCACAGAACACCGGGATGGAGACGATGTAACCGATGAGGGACATCGTCAGGTTCGGGAAGCGGGTGCCGATCACCCGGATCAACGCCTCGGCCATCGCGATCGCGGCGCCGGAGCGCTCCAGGATCACGCCGATCATGGTTCCGAAGAGGATGACCAGACCGATGTTGCCGAGGGTGTTCCCGAAGGACGTCGTCACGGTGGTGACGATCTCGTCCGCCGGGAGACGGAAGGCGAAGGCGCCGATGATGGCGGCGCCCATCAGCGCGAGGAAGGGGCTGATCTTCCACCGCGCGGTGACGAGCACGATGCCCGCCACCAAGAGGAGGAGGATGAGGAGGTCGATCACGGGCGTGGTTCCTTAGTGGGTGCCCGGCACAGGTTGCACGGTGCTCGGGAGCGCTGGGTGTGTGAGAAGCCGACAGCACTGGTAGGCCGTCGAGGTGATCTCGGGAAGGGTCTCCTCCCGCATCTCCTCCAAAGTCCGGGGACCTCGGGCGATGGAGAAGGCCGCGGTGACCCCGGAGCGGCGGAGTTCCTCCGCCGTGACCGACACACTGCCCGCGATCACCACGACGGGCACGTGCTCGGGGGTGAGACGACGCACCGCGTCGACCACCTTGCCGCCGAGGGACTGGCTGTCGAACCGTCCCTCACCGGTGAGGACGAGGTCGGCCTCGCCCAGCAGCCGGTCGGCGTCGAGGACCTCGGCGACCATACGCGAACCCGGAACGAGTTCGGCGCCCAGGAGAGCGGACATGGTCACGGGGATTCCTCCGGCCGCACCCATGCCCTCGACCTCGCGCAGGTCCTGTCCCGTGGCTTCGGCCAGGACGTCGGCGAGACGGGCCAGCCCGGCGTCGAGCACCCGGACGTCCTCCGGAGAGGCGCCCTTCTGCGGACCGAAGACCGCCGCGGCGCCGCGCTCCCCGACCAGCGGGTTGGTGACGTCGCAGGCGATGCGCCAGCGGACCGAGCGGGCCCTCTGGTCGAGCCCGGACAGGTCCAGCGAGGCCAGGTTCGTGAGCTCTCCGCCCCCGTCGGGGAGTTCGGAGCCCTCGGAGTCCAGGAAACGCACGCCGAGCGCGCTCAGCATGCCGGTTCCGCCGTCGGTGGAGGCCGAGCCTCCGATGCACAGCAGGATCTCCTCGACGCCCTGGTCGAGGAGGGCCGAGACGAGGGGGCCCACCCCTCGGCTGCTCGCCGTGCGTGCCTGGAGCGGAACGTCGGCGACACCGGGCAGGCCGTTGGCCTCGGCGGCCTCGACCACGCCGGTGCGACCGTCGGCCGAGACCCCGTACCGGGCCCGGGTGGGTCGGCCGAGGGCGTCGGTGGTGTCGACGGTGAGGGCCTTGGTGCCCCAGGCGCCCAGTAGGGCGTCGAGGGTCCCTTCGCCTCCGTCGGCGAACGGCAGGGTGTGGACGGACACGGCGACGCCCCGGTCGGCGTAGGCCTCCCGGGCTCCGTCGGCCATGGCCTCCGCGACCTCGATCGCGGACGCACTGCCCTTGAACGAGTCGGGGATCGCCACGACGCGCACGGCGTCCGTCGTCTCGTCTTGTTCGCGCATCTCCTTGGACATGACGCAGAGCATAGAATCCGATTCGGGACATTTCGACGGCGGTGCGCCCAGACTTCCCAAAGGTTCACACGGTGAATATGTGCGAAGTGCCCAAAGCGGCCTCGGCGTAGAGACACATCTGCAATGTGGTCAGGTGTGCCGGCTCCCGGACGTCCAGATCGGTGGCCTCACGAATCCGCTCCACCCGCTGGAGCAGCGTGTTGCGGTGCACGAACACGGCGTCGGCGGCCTCGCGCATCGAGTGGGTCGAGGCCATCGCGACGACGGTCCGCCGTTGGGCGTCGGTGAGCGTCGAGACCCGCGCGGCGATCCGATGGAGCGTGCGGCGTGGCAGGTGCGCCACGGCCACCGCGATCTCCCGTGACCAGGGTTCGGGGCATCGCACGGTGGGCAACAGGCCCACCCGGCGGCAGAGCGCCCGCGATTCCTCCGCGTAGGACATCAGGGCCTCGACATCGTCGGTCATGGGGGCCTGGGTGTGCCGACTCTCCGCCGGCAGACGCAGTGCGTCCGGGGAGGGTGCCCGACCACTGCCGATCAGCCACAACGCGCCGTGCAGCACGGCGGCCCTGCGGTTGCCCTTGCCGTTCACCCGCGCGGCGGCGCTCTCGGCCAGTGGGGGAGGGGTGGCCCCGCCGTCGGGGCGCGAGGTGCCCGCCGCCCACAGGGCCAGCGACCAGGGCGGGTTCAGGCCGGCGGAGGTGAGTCGGCCCCGGGCGTCCTCCGGGCGGGTGGTGCCCGAGCTCAGCGCCGCGATCAGGTCGCGGGCCTCGGTGTGCCGTCTGCTCACCGCGTCCTGGGCGTGCTCTTGGGCGATGAGCAGCTGGACGGTGAGGGCGACCACCCTCGCCAACGGCGCGACCTCGCGGGGGCTGCCGGTGACGCCGACGACCCCGCGCAGCTCACCGTCGATGAAGAGGGGTTCGTTGGCGCCGGGGCGGTCGGAGGTGCCGGGTTCGGGGACGGTCACCAGAACGCTGCGGCGTTCGGCGATGGCCCGCTGCGCCCCCCTGTGCAGACTGCCCACCCGGGAGGGGTCGAGACAGGCGATGATCGTCCCGTGCTCGTCCATCACGTTGATGTTGTAACTGATCGTGGGTGCGATGAGGTCGACCACCCGCTGGGCGAGTTCGCTGCTCAAGGGCGCCCGCCGCCGGTCTTCGGGCATAACCCAAGGATACGGGGACAGAGGCCGGGAGGGGCGTCTCATGGGTCCCGTATCCGGGAGGAACAGGGTGATCACCGACACGGGGGTCGGGCCGTCCCGCCCGGGGTGGACGGGACGGCGTTGTGCACATACGCCGGGCGCGGTCGGTCAGCCGAGGTTGAGCCAGATGGCGACGGCGTCCTCGTCGCCCTGGTTGGAGATGCGGTGCGGGGTGGTGGAGGGGTACATGATCGAGTCGCCGGCGCGGACCTGGTAGCTCTCGAACCCCACGTCCACGGTGAGGACGCCGCTCACCACGTTGCCGATCTCGTGGCCGCCGTGGCGGACGAACTCGGCGTTCTGGCTGGAGTAGGAGCCGGGCGGATAGACCGACTCGAAGTAGTTCATGCCCGGGACCGAGGCCGGGGTGAGCCGTCGATAGCGCACCCCGTGGTCGAGTTCCAGGGTCGCGGCGTCGTCCCGGCGGCTCAACGCGACGCCGCCGGTGGTGGCGGTGCCGGAGGACGGCGGGTCCCAGTGCGGTCCGGGTGACTCGCCGAACGGGGTGCTGTAGGCGTCGGGATCGGGCGGAGCGCCGACCTCCCCTCCGAACACCGAGGCCATCGGTACGTCCAGCTCGGTCATGATCTGGTACAGCCGGGTCACCGAGGGGCGCATCTTGCCACGTTCGATCTGGGAGAGGGCGCTGGCGCTGATGCCGAGGCGTTCGGCGAGCCGGCTCAGGGAGAGGCCGCGTTCCGTGCGGAGTTCCCGGATGCGCCGGCCGAAGCGCTTCCCGTCGAAGGGCGGGGAGTCAGGGGGTCTCGTGGCGTCGTCCATCGTGTCGCCCAGTATAGATTCCCGTTCTTCGGCTTGAAGCTATTGCTTCAGTAGGTGTGAAGTAATAGCTTCAAATGTGTGGGACGTCACCCCCTGGTCCCCTGACGAACCGGAAGGACCCCCCATGCGCATCCTGCTCGTCAACGTCAACACCTCCGAGGCGGTCACCGAGGCTCTGGGATCCCAGGCCCGCGCCGTCGCCCGTCCGGGCACCGAGATCGAGGCGCTCACCCCGCGTTTCGGCCCCGAGTCCGTCGAGGGCAACTTCGAGAGCCACCTGTCCGCGGTCGCCGTCATGGACCGCGTCGCCACCTACGAACACCCCTACGACGCGGTCGTCCAGGCCGGCTTCGGCGAACACGGCAAGGAGGGGCTTCAGGAACTCTGCTCCGTGCCCGTCGTCGACATCACCGAGGCCGCGGCCCACGTGGCCGTCATGATCGGCGACCGCTACTCCGTGGTCACCAGCCTGCGCCGCACGGTGCCCCAGATCGAGGCACGGCTCGCGCAGGCCGGGCTCGACTCCCGATGCGCGTCGATCCGCGCCAGCGGGCTCGGGGTCCTCGAACTGGAGGCCGACCGCGACGCCGCCGTCCGGACCGTCGCGGCCCAGGCCAGGGCCGCGGTCGAGGAGGACGGCGCCGAGACCGTCGTCCTCGGCTGCGGCGGCATGGCCGGACTCGACGAGGCCGTCCGCGAGGCCTGCGGGGTCCCGGTCGTCGACGGCGTCGCCGCCGCCGTGGCCCTCGCCGAATCCCTCGTCGGTCTCGGCCTGACCACCAGCAAGATCAGCACCTTCGCGGCACCCCGGCCCAAGACCGTGACCCACTGGCCGCTCAGCACCGCGCTCGGCCTCTGAGGCGGACCCACCACCGCCACCGCTGCACCTCCCGTCCCCTGAAGAACAGCGGAGCCCCCTATGAACGCCCCCGTCCCCTCCTCCAGAACCGGTGACACCCCGGCCGACAACCTCCTCGAAGAATCCATCCTGCCCACCTGGATCACCCAGCGACCCATCTCCCTCTGGGGCTTCGTCTGGATCTGGATCGGCCTCGCCGTCGTCATCGCGACCTTCCAGTACGGGGCCAACGGCATCACCGGCGGGCTCTCCCTGCCGATGGTGATGCTGGTCGTGTTCGCCGCGACCCTGACCCTGTCGGTGATCATGACCCTCACCGCCGACATCGGCACCGAACACGGACTGTCCTTCTCGGTCTACCTCCGAGCGCCCTTCGGCACCCTGGGCACCCATCTGCCCTCGGTCTCCCGAGGTCTGGTCGCCGCCTGCTGGTTCGGCATCCAGACCTACCTGGGCGCGCTGGCCATCAACGGTCTGGTCGAGTACTGGACCGGGTTCAGCTCCTGGCCGCTCTGGTACGCGCTGTTCCTCGCCGTGCAGATCGTCAACGTCGCCCTCGGCATCAAGGCCATCGAACGACTCGCGTCGATCGCCGCCCCCTGCATCCTGGCGATCTCCCTGTGGATGTACTACACGCTCGACGGCATCGCCGACCTCGAAGGCACCAACATCTGGACCTTCGCCTCCCAGAGCGACGACATGACGCTGGTCGCGTTCTTCATCATCAACATGGTCGTGTGGGCGCCGCTGGCCGTCGACATCCCCAGCATCACCCGCTTCGTCGCCGTCGAGCCCAAGGAACGCCGTTTCCTGCGCCGCAACCGCAGTATCCTCCTCGCGCAGTTCATCGTCCTGCCGGTGATGCAGGCGTGGATCTCCTTCATCGGCGCCGTCTCCGTCATCACCACCGGCCTGTGGAACCCGATCGAGGTCATCCAGGGCCAGAGCACCGGGTTCGTGCTCGGCCTCCTGCTGCTGATGGTGGTCCTCGCCCAGTGGTCCACCAACACGGCCGCCAACGTGATCCCCGCGGCGCTCAACTTCGTCAACGCCGCCGCGCCCTACCTGTCCTACCGGATGGCCGTGGTCCTGGCCGGGGTGGTCGGCACCGCCGTGATGCCGTGGCTGCTCCTGGACAACCTGTTCTCGTTCCTGTCCTACTACGGCGGGTTCATCGCGGCCATCGCCGGGATCATGATCGCCGACTACCACGTCCTGCGCCGTCGCCGGTTGAACGTGCCCGACCTGTTCGACTCCCACGGCCAGTACCGCTACACGCGAGGCTTCAACCCGGCGGCCGTCATCGCCTGGTTCCTCGCCTCCGGGATCTCCCTCCTCCAACCCGACTACGCCTACGTGATCGCCTTCCCCATCGCCTTCGTCGCCTACCTGGTGCTGATGCGGACCTGGATCCTGCCCCGGTTCCCGCAGGCGGAGATCACCGAGGGACACCCCGACACCTACCTCGCCACCAGCGTCGGCAAGAGCTGGGTCCACGACGCCGGACGCGGCGGTTTCCGCCGCGTCGACACCGAGGACCTGGCCCGCGACGACACCCGCACCGACCTGTGACCCATCCCCAGACCACCACGACAGTTCGAGGTCGACCATGAGCGAACCCATCGACGCGGCGCGCGGAGAGCCCACGGGCTCCGCCGCCGGACCGGACCTGACCGTCCACGACCCGGATCCGGGCCTGTACAACGACGACCTCGCGCCGCTGCCCCGGCAGAAGAGGTCCTGGGGCACGTTCGAGATCTTCAACGTGTGGACGAACGACATCCAGAGCCTGTTCGGCTACACCCTCGCCGCGACCCTGTTCATCGCCTACGGGCTGAACGGCTGGGCGGTCTTCGGCGGGATCATCCTCGCCGGTGTGATCGTCATGTTCCTGTGCGACCTCGTCGGGCGACCCAGCGTCCGATACGGGATCCCGTACGCGGTCATGGCCCGCGCCAGTATGGGCGTGCACGGCACCCAGTTCCCGACGCTGATCCGAGGGATCACCGCCACCTTCTGGTACGGCGCGCAGACCTACTTCGCCTCCACGGCGGTGGCGCTGCTGATCACGGCGCTCTTCGGCCCCGGACCGGAGGGGACCTTCCTCGGTCTGTCGGCGGTCGGGTGGATCTCCTACGTGATCGTCGCCGTGCTCCAGGTGGCGCTGTTCACCAAGGGGATGGCCTGGATCGGCACCTTCCTGAACTGGGCCGGGCCCGCGGTGTACGTCGTCATGATCGCCCTGGCCGGGGTCATCTGGTACATGGCCGGCGGAGAGCTGTTCTCCGCGCTGGGCACCGTGTTCGCCGGTGACGGGGACTACCCGGGCGGAACGCTCGCCGCGTTCTCGGCCGTGGTCGGCACGATGGTCGCCTACTTCGCCGCCGTGGTCGTCAACTACGGGGACTTCTCCCGGTTCGTGAGGTCCGAGAAGGCGATGCGGCGCGGCAACCTGTGGGGGCTGCCGGTCAGCCTGGCCGTGTTCTCCTTCCTCACCCTGATCATCACCGCCGGCTCCTCGGTGCTCTACGGGGAGGCGCTGACCAACCCGGCCGACATCGTCGAACGCGTCGACAACATCTGGCTGACGGTCGTCGCGGCGCTGACCTTCCTCATCGCCACCGTCGGCATCAACCTGGTCGCCAACTTCATCCCGCCCGCCTATGGGCTGGCCAACCTGTGGCCGGCCAAGATCAGCGCCAGGACCGGCGGGCTCATCACCGGCGCGGTCGGCTTCGCCATCGGCGGCCTGTGGGTGGCCTTCATCGACGGGATCGGCATCGCCGCCTTCGTCGACACCCTCGGGGCGGTACTGGCGCCGCTGTACGGGATCATCGTCGCCGACCACTACCTGCTGCGGCGGGGACGGTTGAACCTGAACGACCTCTACTCGGCGTCGCCCGACGGCGAGTACCACTACACCAAGGGCTGGAACCTGCGAGCGTTGTTCGCGTTCTGTCTGGCCTCGGTCTTCTCCGTCACGGCGGTGTGGCTGCCCGCGCTGGCGGAGTGGTCGGGTTTCGTGTGGATCTTCGGGGCGCTGCTCGGCGGTGCCCTGCACTACGCCATCACGCGGACCGCCGGAAAGAAGGCCGTCAAGGCCTGATGCGTATCCCGCATGACCCCTGGTCCTCGCCCTTCGAGGGCCGGGGAGAACGGCACGACGCCCCCGCTCATCGGTGAGCGGGGGCGTCGCGCGTGCGCGCGGGGTCGAGCCGTGGGCTCAGGCCTTCTTCGGCAGGGTGAGGATCTCGGCGCCGTCCTCGGTGATGGCGACCGTGTGCTCGCTGTGCGCGGTGCGGCAGCCGGTGGCGCTGCGCAGCGTCCAGCCGTCGGAGTCGGTGACGAGCCGGGCGGTGTCCCGCATGACCCAGGGCTCCAGGGCGAGCAGCAGTCCGGGGCGCAGCTTGTAGCCGCGGCCGCGCTTGCCGGTGTTGGCCACGTGCGGGTCCTGGTGCATGGTCGAGCCGATGCCGTGGCCGCCGAACTCGGAGTTGATCGGGTAGCCGGCTTTGCGCAGGACGGTGCCGATGGCGTGGGAGATGTCGCCGGTGCGGGCCCCGGGGCGGGCGGCGGCGATCCCGGCCTCCAGGGCGCGCTGGGTGACCTCGATCAGCGCGACGTCTTCGGGGGAGTGCGTCTCGCCGACGATGAAGCTGATGGCGGAGTCGGCGGCGATCCCGTCGAGCAGGACGGCCAGGTCGAGGGAGAGCAGGTCGCCGTCGGCGAGCGTGTAGTCGTGGGGGCGCCCGTGGAGAACGGCGTCGTTGACGCCGGTGCAGATGTAGTGACCGAAGGGGCCCTCACCGAAGGAGGGCGCGTAGTCGACGTAGCAGGACTCGGCCCCGGCCTCCTCGATCATCTCCTTGGTCCAGCGGTCGATGTCAAGGAGGTTGGTGCCGACGGTGGCGCGGGTCCTCATGGTCTGGAGGATCTCGGCGACCAGGGCGCCGGTCTTCCGCGCGCGTTCCACGTCTTCGGGTTTCAGGATCTCGATCATGCGGCGCCCTCTCGTGTTCCAATAACTATACCGGTATTGTAATCGGCATCACGGGACGGATCACCACCCCTCCCCCGAAGACCGAGGGTAGGCGGTGTTCGGAGATGCTTCCGGTAAGCGCGGCAGAACCGCTGGTCGAAGGCCCGAGAAGCCCGAGAACACCGACACGTGGGGGATCGGGGTCCCCCAAAGGTCGTAGACCAAGTACCGACTCACGGCAGAAGACCCGACGTACCGGTCTTCACGATGCTGGGATCACCCACCGCGGGCGAGGTCCACCCCCTCGCCCCGAGACCTCGATCCCCAGGAGCAGTACGTGTTCGCGACCAGTCCGCCCCCCGATGGACGAGCGTCTCGGAGGCTTCCCCACCGCCTCATGGCGCTCGTCGCCGCCGGGATCACCGCGATCGTCATGACCGGTTGCGCCGGGGCCTCGGAGACCGGCCCCGCCCCCGCGCCGAGGGTCGCCTATCCCGAGAGCGCCGACGCGACCCTCACCAAGGAGGACGTCGACGCCTGGCTCGACGGGCTCCTGCCCGCCCAACTGAACGAGACACGGATCGCGGGGGCGTCCGTGAGCGTCGTCGCGGACGGCGAGTTGCTCACCGCCCGCGGCTATGGGTACTCCGACCTCGAGGCCGGTACGCCCGTCGACCCGGAGGAGACGCTCTTCCGGATCGCCTCGATCTCCAAGGTCTTCACCGCGACCGCCGTCATGCGGCTGGTCGAGGAGGGCGAACTCGACCTGGACACCGACGTCGACGAGTACCTCGACTTCGAGGTGGAGCGCTCCTTCGACCAGGACCTCACCCTGCGCCACCTGCTCTCGCACACGGGTGGTTTCGAGGAGCGGATCGCCAACGCG
Organism: Nocardiopsis sp. LDBS1602; assembly: GCF_035818715.1. NCBI lineage: Bacteria > Bacillati > Actinomycetota > Actinomycetes > Streptosporangiales > Nocardiopsidaceae > Nocardiopsis > Nocardiopsis sp. LDBS1602. The sequence goes on from NZ_JAYLVW010000003.1 coordinate 483,698, forward strand.
ATGCTCTCCGAAGGCGAGGAGGTGGATCTGCGCGAGGTCGTCATGAACGATCCGCCCGAGCAGGTCTACGAGCCGGGGACCACGCCCGCCTACTCCAACTACGGCATCGCCCTCGCCGGATACATCGTCGAGAACGTCGCCGGGGTCCCCTTCGAGGAGTACGTCGAGGAGAACGTACTGGCCCCGGCCGGGATGGACTCCTCCACCGCCCGCCAGCCCCTGCCGGAGGACCTCGCCTCCCGGCTCTCGCAGGCCTACGACACCGCCGACGGGCCGCCGGTCGAGCGGTTCGAGACCGTCTCCGACGCCCCGGCGGGGTCTTTGACGTCGTCCGCGACCGACATGGCCGAGTTCATGCGCGTCTACATGGAGGACGCCGAGGGCGCCGACCTGCTGGAACCCGAGACGATCTCCCTCATGGGGGAACCGGCCCTGGACGAGGAGAGTCTCGGCGGTGTCGCCGGCGGCGGCCAGATGGGGCTCGGTTTCTTCCTGGAGGAGCGCAACGGCAACCGGATCATCAGCCATGGAGGGGACACCGACGTCTTCCACTCCGAGATGCAGATCTACCCCGAGCAGAACGCGGGTATCTTCATCACCTTGAACAGCAGCGGGAACACCGGGCTCGCCAGCCACAGCCTGCGCCTGGCCGTGGCCGAGGGGTTCGCCGACCGCTACTTCCCGGGCGAGCAGGCCGACGGTGGTCAGGTCGAGTCCACGGCGGTGGAGCACGCCGCGATGCTGGAGGGGAACTACCGGCCCTCACGTTCCATCCACAGCAACTTCGTCTCGCTGCTCTACGCCCTGGACGAGGCTCGGATCGTCGCCACGGAGGACGGGACGATCGTCCTGACCAGCCCCGAGACCGGGCGGCCGACGGAGTACATGGAGGTCGAACCCTGGGTGTGGCGTGAGGTCGACGGGCACCGGACGTTGGCGGCGGACGTCGTCGACGGCGAGGTCAGGGCGATCGGGACCACGGCCTTCACCTTCCTGCCGGCGGACGAGGACACCCCGGGCACGGTGGTCCTGTCGGTCCTGGCCGGTTCGGTGCTGATCCTGCTGATCACGGTCCTCTCCTGGCCCATCGGCACCCTCGTCCGCCTGCGACTGTCCAGGCCCAAGCGCGATAAGACCGGTCGGTGGGCACGTGTCCTGACCCGGGTCGCCGTGGTCCTCTCCCTGCTCGCCCTGGCCGGCTGGGGGGTCACCCTATCGATGGCCCTGAGCTTCCAGCCGATCTCCTTCGGGACGCTGCGAATCTTCCAGGTCGTGCAGGGTCTGGGACTGCTCGGGGTCCTCTCCGCGGCGATGGTGGTCTTCGACGACATCCGACGGAAGCAGGGACTGGAGCGCTGCGTCGGTAGCGTGCTCGTCCTGGCGGCTTTGATGGGCCTCGGCTGGATCGCCACCATGCACGGGATGGTGACCGGCAGCGTGACCTTCTGAGTAGCCTGGGCGGGGCATCACCGGTTTCGGATCGGGTGCCCCGCCCTCGCTGTCGCGGCCCCACCCCCACTCACCACCCGGACGGAAACGATGAGGCGTGACGCCCCCGCCCTCCCCGAGACACAGAGCCCGCCCCTGGCGCCCACCTCCCGGATGACGGCGCGGTTCGACGCCGCCCTCACCCGCGCGGGCTTCAGCGGAGCGTTCGGCCGTGACCTGCTCCTGGGCGTGTTCGTCACGCTGGTCTCGATCGCCCTCCTCTACTCGGTGGTGGTGCTCGCCCGGGCGGAGGAGACCCCGTTCGCTCCGGCCGCCGTGGCCGTGCTCGTCGCCCTGACCGTCGTGCAGTCCCTGACCCTGTGTCTGCGTCGGCGTGTCCCGCTCCTGTGTCTGTCCATCGTGGCGGCGGCCCAGCTCGGCATGACGCTCCTCCTGCCGGCCGACGCCACCTTTCAGGGGCCGGCGCCGTTCATCGCCGCCTACACCTGCGGTACCGCCCTCTCCTTGAAGCGGTTCATCCGGGTACTCGTGACGATCGCGCTCGTCTTCGGGGTCTGTGGTGCCGTGTTCGCTCTGCCTCCGTTCGCCTCCCTCGCACCGCCCGCGCTCGTGACGGACCCGGTGATAGCGGGCCTCTCCCAGGTGGTGTCCGCCGTCCTCGTCTTCGGGGTGGCGGGTCTGGTCGGTAACGACGTTTCCATGAGGAGGCGTTACGTTCATCAGGAGCGGATCCGGCTGGTCGAACGGGAACGGGAGCGGGTGAACGGCGCCCTCCGGGCCGAGCGCACGCGTATGGCGCGGGAGCTGCACGACATCGCCGCGCATCACCTCTCGGGGATGGTGGTGCAGGCGGGTGCGGCCGAGAAGCTGGCGGACCGGGACGCCCCGGCGCTCGCACCGACCATCGGATGGATCCGGCGCCAGGGCAAGGAGACCCTGGAGAACCTGCGGATGGTGGTCGGGGCCCTGCGGGATCCCGGAGAGTACCCGGACGGGGGCCGGGGAGAGGCCGCCGGTGAGAGCGACGCGCCCGTCCCCGGGGTGGCCGTGCTCGACCGTCTGGTCGAGACGGAACGCGAGCTGGGCGTCGAGGTGGTCCTGGAACGGAGCGGACCCGACCTGGAGCTGCCGCCGGTCGCCGACGTCATGTTCTACCGGGTGGCGCAGGAGGCGTTGGCCAACGCGCGCGACCACGCCTGGGGCGCGCCGGTGCGGGTGGAGTTGGCCCGAGGGGAGAGGGCGGTCGAGCTCCGGGTCGACAACGATCCCGGCGTGGAGCGGGAGGAGAGGGCGAAGGCCTCCCGCGGTCTGGGGCTGATCGGGATGCGGGAACGGGCCGATCTGGTCGGGGCGACCCTGGAGACGGGGCCGACCGAGACGGGCGGGTGGAGCGTCCGGCTCGTTCTACCTCTCAGATGACGGCCACCCGGAGCACGGGGGAAAGGGTCACGGCGTCGCGACACCGTTGCGGTACGCCCAGACGACGGTCTGCAAGCGATCGCGGACACCGATCTTGGTCATCACCCGTCCCAGGTGCGACTTGACGGTACTCGGCTCGATGGTGAGGCTCTCCGCGATCTCCACGTTGGACATGCCTCGGGAGAGCAGACGGACGATGTCGAGTTCGCGTTCGGTGAGCAGGTCGTGGGCCTCGGACGCCTCGCGGTTCATGGACCTGCGTTTGGCGAACTCGGCGATCACGCGACGGGTGACGGTGTGGTCGACCAGGCCGTGACCGTCGGCGAGTCGGCGCACCGCCTCCACCAGGTCGTCGGGCGGGGTGTCCTTCAGGATGAAGCCGCTCGCGCCGACCTCCAAGGCCTTGAAGACGTACTCGTCGAGGTCGAAGGTGGTGACCACGAGGATCGCCGGGGGCTTTCCGGAGGAGCGGGCGAGGATCTCGCGGGTCGCGGTCAGGCCGTCGCCTCCGGGCATGCGTACGTCCATGCAGACGACGTCGGGGCGGAGCCGTTCGACCAGCTCGACGGCGGAGGGGCCGTCGGAGCACTCGCCGACCACCTCGATGTCCTCGGCGATCTCCAGCATCACCCGGAAACCCGCTCGGACGACGAACTGGTCGTCGACCAGGACCACCCTGATCATGGAGTGCCGCCTTCGCGTAGAGGGGTGAGCGCAGGCCTCGAACTCTCGGCCCGGTAGGGCTTTCGAGCGTGCCACGAGCGACCGCGATGCTATCAGCGCGGGCCCCGGGGGAGAGGGGCCTCCTCCTCGCCTTGTGCGTACACGAACCGACCGAGGGCGCTTCCCCGGCCTGAAGAGGTCGGTAGGGAGAAAATCGGAGCCCTCGCCTCATATCCCCTCATAGAGGGGGAGTCCTGTGCTCCTATGCCGCATCGGCATCCGGTAGGATATGGCGCTGGTGGCATCTTCCCTGTTCACATCAGATGCGCTATGGGCCTCTAGCTCAATCGGCAGAGCAACGGACTTTTAATCCGTGGGTTCGGGGTTCGATCCCCCGGGGGCCTACCAGAGAAACCCCAGGTCAGAGTGCGGTAGCGCGTTCTCGCCCTGGGGTTTTCGCGTTCCCGGGGTTCGCGGTCCGTTCGCGATGGCTCGGAAACGGGCGTTTCGCTACGCTGATCCTCGGCCCTCGGCCACGATCCTCATCGACCGACCCCCTTCCCCTCGCCGCACTGTGTCATCGGCGACGCCACCTGAACCCCCCCACGTAGAAAGGCCCGATGACGGCATGCGGAGCAACAGAGACCATCTGCGGCGTATCGGTGACGAGACCCAGCGGTCGCGTGAGCACCTGAGCAACATCGAGGACTCCTCCGCGGCCACCGCGCGGTCGGCGGCGCAGAACACCCAGCTCCTCAAGGGCATCGCGTACACCAACCGCGTGAACATGGTCTTCAACGGCATCACCGCGATGAACAGCGCGCGGCAGTTGAGGACACAGAAGCAGCAGCTCGCCCTCCAGAACGAGCAGCACCGGCTTCAGCAGGAACAGCACGCCCTTCAACAGGCGGTGTCCGCGCAGACCGCCCGGCACGAGTTCTCCATGTGGCGGCAGACGCCGGAAGGCGTCGCGTTCGTCGAATGGCAGGAACGCGCCGTCTCCCTCCTCCCGTTCCTGCGGAGTCGTGAACGGACCTGGAACACCGCGTGGGCGAACGCGATCGAGCGGACGCGGGCCGAGGTTCCCGAAGGTGAGAAGCAGCGCATCAGGAACCACCCGGCCCGTCTGAAGCAGAACGGTCTCAGGATCGCCTCGTTCGTCGCCTTCGCCGTGGCCGTCCTGTGCGCGATCTCCTTCGGTCTCCAGTTCTTCTTCTATGGGCTCGTACAGGCGACAGGTGGCGGTTCTTCCGAGAGGGCCCACGGCAGCATCACCTACGAGGAGTGCCTGGACATCCTCGCCGATCCGGACAACATCATCATGAACGAGTCCGACTGCGAGGCCATCAGGCCGGTCGAGAACACCCCGCCGTCGATCGTGCCCCTGGTGCTGGCCGCCGGCACGTGCATCGGGCTCGTTATCGCCCGTAAGGTCAGGCAGCGGGCCGCCCAGAACGATCCGACCCTGGAGCAGGAGTCCCGGGCGAGGATCGCACGGTGGGGGTTCGACCCGCTCAGTACGCAGGGCGTGGGCTTCCCGTGGCACGAGTCCGAGGGTTTCGCCGGATACGCCGACAACATCGAGCACATGCTGCACTCCGCCCCCTCTACACGTCCGATGCCCTCGCAGCTCATCCCGCTCCAGGTGCCCACCCCCTTGCAGCCTTCGGAGCGGCTGCCCGGAGAGGCCAACGACGTCCTGGTCATGTTCCATGAGGAGAACGAACAGCTCTCTCGGTGACGAGGAGGTACCGAAGCCCGCACGTGGGGACCGAGAGGTCCGCGTGCGGGCTTCGTGTTCGTGGGGAAGAGGGGGTGGCCGCCGGAGACGAGGACCCCCTTCCCCCACGGCCGTGTTGTGGCGACAACGTCACGAAGCTAGACCGAACCCGCCCTCTGAACGAGGGAACGACACGCTTTTCGCGTGAGACGGCCGTTCGATCGTTCCGCGCGGACGTTCGACACGTGTTCCGCCCAGGGGTCAGACTCGGCGGGTCTCGGGTCCGGCCACCAGCCGGGTACCGGCCCAGCGCTCCTCCACCGCCGCGCACACGGCCTCGGCGAAGTCCACGTAGCCGATGGACCGTTCGAGGAAGGCGCTCTCGTCGGCCGCCCCCGGCCAGACGCGGTGGTTCTTCGTGCGAGGCCCGTCGGGGTCGAAGGCGGGCGGTGGGATCAGGTACGCCCAGTTCTCACCATCGCGCCCCTCCTCCAGATGGTCGCGGAGCCTCGCGTGCGCCCTCCCTCGCGGCAGGGTGCGTTCCGGGAAGGCGGGGCTCTGCCAGAAGCGTGTCCCATCGGGCAGCCGCAGCGATCCCGCGCCGCCGACGGTGACGGTGAACGGGGCGGGGCCGGAGGACGGATCCGCGGCCTCGACGACGCGTTCGTGCAGCTCTACCAATGCGGAAGGGTCGATGTCCCCGCGCATACGGACGGCGTTGACCACGACGTCCGCGTCGGCGACGGCCCGCCGCAGACTCGCCGGATCCTCGACGTCCACGACGACCTCGGTGATCTCCCGTTCCGTCGCGGGAAGTCGGGATCGGTCACCCGGCCTTCGAAGAGCCGCGGTGATCCGGGTGTGCGGGGGCAGCAGTTCGAGAACCGCCGAACCGGATCGTCCGGTGGCTCCGAGGATCGTTACCCGGGTCATGCCTTGACACCCTCTTTCCTGGTCGAACGGTCGAACATGGTGACGCAGAGCGCGGCCACCGTCAGTAGGGCGGTGAATCCGGCGAGAAGGAGCGCGAAACCGCCGACGGCCGCCGCGACCAGTGGGCCGAGGCTCGCGCCGACGAAGAGGACGAAACCGGTGAGCGCCATGCCGCCGGCCCGCTCCGGCGCCGCCGCCTCCCCGAAGAGCGTGATCATTGCGGGAATGGCCAGGGCGACACCGCTGACGAAGACCACACTCGCCGCGCAGACACCGACGAGGGACTGTGACAGGAGCGCTTCGAGCCCCATGCCCACGGCCGCGAGGAGGAAACCGGCCCGCGCGACGCCGGCCATGCCCAGCCGTCGGGACAGGGGACCGACCGACAGCGCGAGGAACATCGCGGGCAGCCCGATCAGCCGGAGCAGAAGGATGTTCGACGGATCGAGGTCGAACGCTCTCAGGTGGGGGCCGAGAGCCGTGTACATCCCCACGAAGGACAGGAGCAGGGTCACGTGGGCGCAGCACAGGAGAAGGACGGTCGGTCGCACGACGACCCTGCCCAGAGCGGCGAAGCGCTCGCCGAGGCCGCCCGAGACCTCCCGGCGGGGGACCTCCGAGACGGTGAGGACCACCATCACGCACGCGAGCGCCAGAACGAGCCCGCTCAGGCCGAACACCCAGGGCCAGCCGAGTCGGAGCGACACGTACGAGGCGAACACCTGCCCGAAGATGCCCGCCACGAGGAAGGCCGTGGACATCGCTCCGATGGCGATACCCCGATGGCGGGGGGCGGTGGCCTCGGTCAGGTAGGCGAGGGCCACGGGCGCGAAGCTCGCGGCGGCCAACCCCTGCACGCCGCGCAGGACGCCCAACCAGAGGACGGAGGGGGCGAAGGCGCAGGCGAACGTGGCCAGGGCCAGGGCCAGGACCCCGGGGACCATGAGTCTTCTACGCCCGTAGTGGTCCGACACGGGGCCCCAGATCAGGAAGCCCGCCGCGTAGCAGAGGCTGAAGCAGGTGGCGAGGGCGAAGGTGACGCCTCCGCCGAGATCCTCGCCCACGGGGCCGATGAGCGGGATCGCCGAGTAGAGCTGGGTCAGCACGAATAACGCGGTGAGGACGAGCAGACCGATGACGAACCCGCCGGCGACGGGAGAGGGGCTCGGTTCCCGGGGTGAGGGGGGTCTGGCGCCCGTGGTCGAGCGGGGGGCGGAAGGTCGTCGAGGGGGCATCGCGGTTCCAATCTCCAACTACAACGTTGGAGTTGAGCGTAGTAGCGTGTTCCACCGATAACAACTCTCGCGTTGGAAGTTCGTCGCACACTGGAGCCGCCGCATGGCCTGGGACACCGAGGGCACGAAGCGAAAGATCAAGGAGGCGGCCGTCGATGAGTTCGCACGCTTCGGGCCCGATGGCACGACCATCGAGCGCATCGCCAAGTCCGCCGGCGTGAACAAGGAACGGGTGTACAACTACTTCGGCGGCAAGAGAAGCCTCTTCGCCACCGTGCTGCGCGACGAGCTCGCCGAGGTCGCCCGAGCGGTTCCGGTCGAGTCGTTCGCCGAGGAGGAGATCGGCGACTACGCGGGACGCGTGTACGACTACCACCGCGAACGCCCCGAACTGAACCGACTCCTCCGCTGGGAGGGCCTGGTCTTCGAGGGAGAGGTGCCGGACGAGGAGTCACGCCGCGAGCACTACGGCCACAGGGCCGTCGCCGTCGCCGAGGGCCAGGAGAACGGGACGATCACGAGGTCGATCGACGCCGACCACCTCACCTTCTTGATCCTGTCGCTGGCCGGCTGGTGGACGGCGGTCCCCCAGGTGGCGCGGATGATCACCGGGGAACCCACGGAAGAGGAGCACGCCAGGCGCCGCGCCTCGGTGGTGGAGGCGGCGCGACGCCTGGCGCGCGTACCCTGACGGGCCCCGAGGATCGGACCGAGAGGGGCATACCCGAGGGCCGCGGTTCCGGAGCGTCGGTCGCCCGAAGAAGTGCACGGCAGGTTTTGCCCCGAGGCACGCCTATATTGACGGGCTCTCGGGCAGGTGAGCATGGACCGAGACCCGACCAAAGGGAGAGACCATGATCGCCAAGCTGTCCGAGATGGGCGTCACCTCCGAGATGGCCTACGCCGCCGGGACCGCCAGTATCGGCCTGTCGTTCCTGACCTGGGCCCTGTCGAAGAAGAAGGAGGACGCCGGCACCGACCGCGCCGACCGATGGGGCATCTTCGTCGGGCAGTGGGCGCCCACCTTCTTCGCCCTGGGCGTCGCCCTGCGCCTGGAGGAGAAACCCGGATGACCTGGTGACGGCCGGTTCGGGAGGGCGGGCCGCCCTCCCGGACCACCGCGCGGATCACACCTTCCGGAGCGCCCCGTCCTCTCGACCGGCGGACCAGCGGGCGTAGTCGCGCGCCGCGTCCGCCAGCCGCTCATCGGTGAGATCCCCGACCCCGTGGAGGAAGTGCCCCGGACGGTAGCGCATGCCCACCCGGGCCGCGATGGTCTCGAACGGCGAGGTCAACTCGCTCATCGCCCGGTGGTAGCGGCCGTCGACGGTGTAGTCGTCCGCGCGCGACCACGTGGACACCGCGATGCTCAACTCCTTGCCCTCCAGCGCGTGACCGCCGGGGCCGTACGCCCATCCGCGCTCCAGGGCGACCTCCAGCCACTCGGTGAGGATCGGCGGCGCGCCGTACCAGCGGAAGGGGAACTGGAGGACGATCCGCTCGTGGGCGGCGAGTGCCCGCTGCTCGGCCCGAACGTCGAAACCGTCGGCCCCGCGTTCCTCGGCGAGAACACGGACGGTGGTGCCGCCCTCCTCCGTCAACGCGCGGACCCACGCCGAGTTCACACGGGAGGATCCCAGGTCGGGGTGGGCGACGATCACCAGCGTCGATCCCGGCTCCGGTGGCTCCACGCCGTTCTTCTCCATCTCGTTCTCCTTCTGTCGTCTCTTCTCGGATCGGTTCGGGTGACGTGCGGTGCTCAGCCGCACGATCGGTAGGGCGAGGGCGGCGAAGACGCCCAGGACGACGGTGAACACGACCACCGCGGCGCCCAGGCCGGTGGCGTCCGCGAGGTGGCCGGTCGCCACGGGCAGCGCCCCCGCGGGCACGTATCCGGCGATGTTGAGGGCCGCGTTGGACTCCGCCCGCCGCTCGTGGGGGACGCGGGTGGCGATCAAGGTCAGACCGGCCAGCTGGCCGAGCCCTTGGGCGGCACCCGCGAGGAGCGCGGAGGCCAGGAAGAGGTGCCACACCGGGGCGACGGTCACCGCGCCGGCCAGCAGGGCCATCGAGGCGATCGCCGCCACCGAACTCACGGCCAGGTGGGTGCGTGTCGACAGACGTCCGACCGCGAACTGGACGCCCGTCGCCACGAGGAACATGACGCAGGCGATCAGCCCGGCCACCAGCGGATCTCCCACCCCGAGCGGGCCGGCGAGCACCGAGGGGCCCAGGGAGAGCACGAACGAGGTCGCGGTGATCCCGGGGGCGAAGGCCGCCGCGCCCCACAGCAGCTCGCGCCGTCGGTTCCGCGGCGGGCTCGGCCACCGCCACGGTCCTCCCTCGCCCGAGGGGAGAGAGCGATCGGGGTGGGGGAGGGGCAGGAGCAGACCGACCCCTAGAGCGATGACGGTGAGGGTGGTGACCAGGGTGAACACCCAGATCTGTGGGGAGTCGGAGTTCCGTGCCGTGATCCCGGCCAGGAGCGGGCCGAGGCCGGCGCCGAGCACCATCGACGCCGAGGCGATCAGCCCGCCGATCCGACGTCGACCCTCGGGCGCCAGATCGACCACGGCGGCCATCCCGGCGGTGACGGCGCCGCCGACCGAGATCCCGGCGAGCAGACGCGCGGCCAGGAGCCAGGCCACCCCTTGGGCGAGGAGGAACAGGAGTCCGGAGAGCACGGCGGCGATCAGCGCCGGGACCAGCACCACCCGCCGTCCGTACCGGTCGGCGAGTCGACCCGCGACGAGCAGGGATCCGACCAGTCCGACCATGTAGCAGGCGAAGACCATCGTCAGCGTGCCGGAGGAGAACCCCCACTCGCGTTGCCAGGACACGTACAGCGGGGTGGGTGCGTTCGACAGTACGAACACGGTCGTCACCGTCATCGCCGCCGCCATCGACCAGGCGATCCCCCGCCCTTCGGTCTCGGTCCTCCGCATGAACTCCCCCAGTTCGATCTTTCTCGTACTAGTACGAATAAACTCGAACTATAGAGCAAGTACGAACCAACTCGTACTGGAGGTACCGTGGGGGCATGCCGAACCTCGCAGCGACGTACCGTCTCGATCGAGAGCCCGACGACCTGCCGGAGCGGTTGCCCGAGCCCGCGGTCGAGGACATTCGGCTGGAGCGGGTCATGGGCGTGCTCGCCGACCCCCTGAGGTTGACGATCGTGCAGCGGCTCCTGCGGGAATCCGAGGACTTCGACCAGACGTGCGGCTGGTTCGGCTTCGATCGCCCGAAGTCCACCCTCACCCACCACTTCAAGGCCCTTCGAGAGGCCGGGGTGATCACCCAGCGCCAATACGGCCTCGAGCGGCGCAGCCGTGTCCGCCTCGACGACCTCGGGCACCGCTTCCCCGGGCTGATCGACCTCGTCCTCGCCTGGACCCCCGTGGGCGAGGGCTAGCCCTCTTCGTCTCCCCGGCGGCTTCGACCTGGGCCTTCCTCGTCTTCCCGAGAGGATCCGATCGACGGCTCGACAAACCACTACGTTTGAAGTACTTTGGTCGTAGTACTTCAAACATAGTGGTCGATCGGCCACGGGAGTACCCCTTCAAGGAGACGCATGCGAAACCCCACCCACCCCGTCGTCGCCTCGGTCGACGGTCAGGACCGCCCTCAGGACACCCAAGGAGCGAACATGCCCCACGAACACGCCGACGCCGCGAAGCGAGGTCACCACATCGGACGGGTGTCCCCGCTCACCGGTATCGATCTCGAGGTCACCCCCATGACGGGAGCCCCGCTGGAGGCCCTTCGCGCCCGTGACAAGGGGAACGGTGCCCCTCGGGATCCGCGCCGAGGTCGGGCCCCGCGCCACCGCTTCCCCGCTCCCGGGGGACGCCAGGCCCGCGGCCGGGCGCTGCCCCGGCGCCACCAGGCTCGGTAGGCCCCGGCATGCGCCGGTCCGAGGCCGGACGGAACGAGGAGGGCGGACGGGTCAGAGATCGCGAGGATCGTTCGACCGTCCGCCCTCATCGCGGACCGAGGCCCTGAAGACACCCATCGGCACGGCGACCAGGCCTCCCAGCAGGAACACCACCGCCGCGGCCAGCACCCACTCCCACGCCGGGCCCAGCGTCAACGCCACCCCGCCCGCGAGGAACGCGGCGATCATCAGCACGACCACGACCCACACCCTGGGCCTTCCCCAGTGGCCCCCCGTTCGCGTGTCGCCGTCGGGCATGTCCCCTCCCCGAGGTCTCCCGCACCTTCCGACGCCCCGTCGGCCGGAGGTCGCGCGGGCTCGAACGCCCCTCCTGTCCCAGCATGCCCGTGCAAGGGCGGGAGAACACGGAGCGACGTCCGCTCTTATGGGGAACTACGGCCTTCATGGCGAGAAATAGGGTATTCGATTATCCGATTCCAAGTCGACGGGGATCGGACGTTCCTCTATCGCATAGGGGGAAACTCCGTGTTCTGAAAAAAGGGCGCGCCGGGTTTCTCTCATTTCCCGAGGTCGGGTGGCTTCGCTTGTTAGGTTGAGGCGACGAGTGGCTGGAACGCTCATGAGTCGCCGGCGAGAACGAAATTTCCATCGAGCCGGTATCGGATATCGAGGTCGAGTCGCCGTCCGGCCGTGCAACTCGAGGAGCGATCCCGGGTAGGGGCGGGAGAATGTCCGTCTTCGTCCCCCGCGGTTCTCGCTCCGTTCTTCACGGCTCCCCGGTCGGACTCCTCTTCGTACGAACTGAGGAGGATCCTCATGACGGTTGAGACGGAAACCCGGACCTCCGCCCCCGAGGGGGTGGGGAAAAAGGGTTCGATCATCGTCGCATGGCTGACATCGACCGACCACAAGGTCATCGGGTACATGTACCTGATCACCTCGTTCTCGTTCTTTCTCATCGGTGGCCTGATGGCGCTGGTGATGCGCATGGAGTTGTTCTCTCCGGGGCATCAGGTCGTTTCCAACGAGCTGTTCAACCAGATGTTCACGATGCACGGCACGATCATGCTGCTGTTGTTCGCGACCCCGCTCTTCATCGGGTTCTCGAACGTGATCATGCCCTTGCAGATCGGGGCGCCCGACGTGGCCTTCCCCCGCATGAACCTGTTCAGCTACTACCTGTTCCTGTTCGGCGGACTCATCACCATCGGAGGCTTCCTCACCCCGGGCGGCGCCGCCAGCTTCGGCTGGTTCGCCTACCATCCTCTGGCCGACGCGGTCCGCTCCCCGGGTCTGGGCGGCGACCTGTGGATCATGGGCCTCATCGTCTCCGGTCTGGGCACGATCCTCGGTTCGGTCAACTTCATCACCACCGGTCTGTGCATGCGCGCCCCCGGGATGACGATGTTCCGCATGCCGATCTTCACCTGGAACACCATGCTCACGGGTGTCCTGGTACTGCTGGCCTTCCCGGTCCTGACCGCCGCGCTGATCGTCATGGGCGCCGACCGCATCGTCGGCACCCACGTCTTCGACCCGGCGCACGGTGGCGCCATCCTGTGGCAGCACCTGTTCTGGTTCTTCGGTCACCCCGAGGTGTACATCATCGCCCTGCCGTTCTTCGGCATCGTCACCGAGATCCTGCCGGTGTTCAGCCGCAAGCCGATCTTCGGTTACAAGAGCCTCGTGGCCGCCACCATCGCGATCACCGGACTGTCGATCACGGTGTGGGCGCACCACATGTTCGCGACCGGTGCCGTGCTGCTGCCGTTCTTCTCCTTCATGTCCTTCCTCATCGCGGTCCCGACCGGTGTGAAGTTCTTCAACTGGGTCGGCACGATGTGGCGCGGCCAGCTCACCTTCGAGACGCCGATGCTCTTCAGCCTCGGGTTCCTCGCGACCTTCCTCTTCGGTGGTCTGACCGGGGTCATCCTCGCCTCGCCCCCGCTGGACTTCCACGTCACCGACACCTACTTCGTGGTGGCCCACTTCCACTACGTCGTGTTCGGCACCGTGGTGTTCGCGATGTTCGCGGGCTTCTACTTCTGGTGGCCCAAGTTCACCGGAAGGATGCTCAACGAGAAGCTCGGGAAGTTCCACTTCTGGCTGCTCTTCCTGGGCTTCCACGGCACCTTCCTGGTGCAGCACTGGCTCGGGGTCGCCGGTTTCCCGCGCCGCTACGCCGACTACCTGCCCACCGACGGCTTCACCGAGCTCAACCGGATCTCCTCGATCTCGTCCTTCGTGCTCGCCGCCTCGACGCTCATCTTCATCTGGAACATCGTCCTGACCGTGCGCAACGCCCCCAAGGTGGAGGTCGACGACCCGTGGGGCTACGGCTGCTCGCTGGAATGGGCCACCTCGTGCCCGCCGCCGCGACACAACTTCACGACGCTGCCCAGGATCCGGTCCGAGCGTCCCGCCTTCGACCTGCACCATCCGTACGTGGGCTCGCCCGCCCGGACCGATCCGGAACGCGGCCGCTTGGACTGAGGCACGAACATCCCATGGTGAACGGAGAGGAGAACCTGTCGTGAACGTCGAGGCCCGAGGGGGCGGAGGGGCTTCCCAGAGAGGCCACGCCGTCGTGGTCTTCGCCCTGCTCCTGTCGATGGCGGGTCTGACGATGCTCTGGACCTGGACCGGGAACGTGCTGTTCGTCGTCGCCGGCGCGATCCAACTCCTGGTCGTCGTGCTGCTCTGCGCGAAGGACCGGTTCCAGGGCACGTTCGAGGTGATCGGCGGCCCCTGGGACGGGGCCCGCATCCCCCTCGACCGAGTGAACCCGAGCACGGACGTCCTCGTCATCCGCTCCCCCGACGGGGCAGGCGCCCGTTACGCGGTGACGGGTCTGCGCAACCTCGTCTACCGAGGCCAGACCGGAACCCCCGAATAGGTCGTGCTTTTGTGGATCATTCCGCGCTCGCGTGGCCAGGCTTCCTCTCGCGGCGCCGACATCACTCGGACAGCCGAACCCGGGCGGGCCCCGCTGTGCGATCCTGCGGAGCCCGCGTAGCGGGGCACAGTAGGGGCGGCTTCGCTCGTCGTCCGGCGAGAGATCGCCCGGCGGCCGCTCGCTGAGGACCGGCTCCGCCGGTGCCTGCGAAAGCATCCACAAAAACACTCCCTAACATCCTCGGGTGCCGTGGGCGACGTCGCCCACGGCACCCGACGTGTACGGGGGTCTCGCCGGGGGTTACAGCGGGGCGTCGTCGACCTTGACGTCCCACTCGACATCGGTCCCGTTCACCGCGGTCGTCGTGACGGTGACGCCGTAGTTCATACCGCCGTCCACGAGGTTGCAGCGGATCTCCGCGCCCACCTCGGCCGGAAGCCCCTCGGAACAGGTGAGCTCCTCGGGCTCCTGCCCGACCACGGCCGCCAACTGTTCGGCCGACACGCGCGCCACCTCGCTCGCGGGGACCCGGCCATCGCTCCCGGCGGCCACCGTGTCGTCCGAGGCGGCCGGCTCCTCGGCCGCCGTCTCCTCCTCGGCCGGGAGGTCGTCGACCACGACGTCCCACCGCACGTCGTTCCCGTCGACCTCGGTCGTCGTAACGGTCACGCCGAGGCTCTCCCCACCGTGGGTGAGCTCGCAGCGGATCTCCGCGCCCACCTCCGCCGGCAGGTCCTCGCTACAGGTGAGGTCGTCCGGGGCCTGACCGATCTGCTCTTCCAGCATCTCGCTGGACCGTTCGGCGACCTCCGCGGCGTCCACCGCGGAGGGGCCGCCCAGGCTGAACTCGAACGAGCAACCGGTGGTCAGGAGCAGAGGCAGAGCTCCGAGGATCGCTCCGGTGATGATTCCCTGACGGTGGACCTGCCGCATCGTGAACTCCCGATGTTCGTCGCTATACCGAGGTCATGGACTCCGACCGGGGCGTTCTGGTTCCACCTCGCGTCGAAACGATATGTATTCCGTCCTTTTCGTCGCTCAGGGTGCGTGAGGCGCTCGTAGGAGTCACGGTTCCGATCCCGGACATGACGAACGGCGCCGCCCGTGTTCGCGGGCGACGCCGTTCACAGACCCGCCGGTCCCTTAGCCGGCGGTCCGGTCTAGCCGGCGGCCTGGTCGGTGACGGTGCGGATGGCGTCGAGGGCGACCTCGGGCTGGTCGACGTGGATGTAGTGGCCGCTCTCCTCGGCGACGGAGAGCCGGCCGACGGTGGAGACCTCCAGCCATTTCTCCTGGCCCTCGGTCCACACGCGCTCCAGGTCGTCGCCGTACTCGGCGATCTCGCCCAGGTACCGGACACCGTGCCGGACGATCTCCACCGGGATGTCCCCGGCCGAACGCACCTCCGGGTCGCTCTCGATGGTGATGTTCTCCGGGTTCTCGCCCTGGAAGATCGCGAGGTTCTGCGCCCGTACCTCGGCGCCCTCACCGGTGGCGGACTCGGGGATGACCCCGGTGATGTCGTCGATCATCGTCGGGGAGGTGGCGTCCAACAGCACCAGCCCCTTCACCCGGTCCTGGTCGTCGGGGGCGTAGCGGGCGGCGATCAGCCCGCCCAGCGAGTGACCCGCGAGCACGACCTCCTGGTCGCCGGCGATGTCGTCGAGGACCGCGCGCAGCGTCGCCTTGCCGTCGTCGATGGTCTGCGGACCGGTCGGCTGATCGCTCTCACCCTCGCCGAAGCGGTCGTAGGAGCAGACCCGGTCCTGCTCGCTCAGGGTCTCCTGGATGTCGGCGAGGGTGTCCAGCCCGTCGCCCATGCCGGCCATCAGGACGATCACCGGCCGGTCCTGGACCGGGGCGCCGGAGCAGGAGACGTTCACGGAACCGCCCTCGACCTCCAGCATCTTGGTACCGGTGAACAGCTGTCCCTCGGTCATGACCTCCTCGGCGGCGGACTCCAGGTCGGTCCGGACCTCGCCGAGCCCGTCCCGGACCTCGGACGCGATCGAGCATCCGGTGAGGCTCGTGACGGCCACGGCGGAGAGCAGGGCGGTCAGAGCGGTGGTCCGAGTGGTGCGGGTCATGAGGGCCTCCGGTAAGGGAATCGGGGGTGGCGAGCGGGGGCGCGCTCCGGGCGGTGCGGGGGGAGTGTCCCGCTCCGCGGCCGGTGCGCCGCGACCGAGAAGAACGTTACGGATTCCGCGATCCGGGGTCGTCACCACAGAGTGGACACTCGTGTGTGGCTCTCATGGGGGACAAGCCCGGGCCGCCCTTCGGCGACGGCCCCACCTGCGTCGACGTTCCCCTCCTCTCGAAGGGCCTCCCTCCGGGCACGGAATCCGATGCCACGGCGGCCGGAGATCCTCGCTCACAGGCGCTCCAGAGGTGCGGACAGCGCCACTACACTGCCCCGGTGACCAGACTCCGGCGGTTCCAAAGACTCTGGCGGCGACTCGACGTCACCATGCGCGACCTCCCCCTGGGTCTGCTGCTCCTCGCCTTCTCCCTCATCCCCTCGCTCCACGGCCACGGCACCCAGTTCGGGGGAGTGGCCGAGCGCCCCTTCGATTCCCTGGGCCTCCTCGCCGCCGCCCTCCAGTGCCTGCCCTTGGCGGTGCGTAGGAAATGGCCGGCGGTGTGCCTGGCGCTGGTGTCGATCGGTTTCGCCCTCGACCAGCTGTCCGGCTACCACCTGTTCGCGGGCACCGCGCTGCCCATCGCGCTGGTGAGTGCCGGAGCCCACCTCCACGTGTACCGACGTACCGCCGTGGTGGCGGCCTCGGTCTTCTACGTGCTGCTGTCGATCGCGTTGCACCGGGTCGGCGAGGGCGAGACCCTGCCCGAGTACGTCGTGTTCTTCCTGGCGTTGACGCTCGCCTGGGGGATCGGCTCGTGGCTGCGCTCCACCCGCATCGCCGAGGCCGAACGTCGACGCCTGCTCGCCGAGGCCACCCGTACCGCCGAACGCACCCGTATCGCCCGCGAACTCCACGACGTGGTGACCCACCACGTGACCGCGATGGTGGTCCAGGCCGAATCGGCGCGCTATCTGACCGCGGCCCCCGACAGACTCGACGAGACCCTCGCCTCCGTCACCGACACCGGACGGCGGGCCATCTCCGATCTGCGCCACCTCCTCGACGTGCTCAACCCCGACCACACCACCCCCGCTCCCGAGGACGACGAGGGTCTGCTCGCCGTGGTGGAACAGGCCCGCAAGGCCGGCCAGCCGGTGGAGTTCACCGAGGAGGGCACCCCGGCCGCCTCGCGCGGCAGCGCCGACCTCGTCGCCCACCGTGTCGTGCAGGAATCCCTGACCAACGCCCTCAAACACGCGCACGGAAGCCGCACGACGGTCCGTGTCCATCACCGCCCGGAGGAGATCACCGTGAACGTCGGCACCGATGGAGTGGGCCGTTCCGGCGTCGTGCCCGCAGGGAGCGGGCGGGGCCTGATCGGTCTACGCGAACGCGTCGAGGTCCTGGGCGGCGACCTCACCGCGGGCCCGCGCGAGGACGGCGGCTTCACCGTGAGCGCCCGTATCCCGGCCGGGGTCTCGGCGGGTGAGGGAGAGTGAGCGCTCCGATCCGCGTCCTGGTCTGCGACGACCAGGTACTGATCCGCACCGGCCTGGTCACCATCATCGGCGCCCAACCCGACATGGAGGTCGTGGGCGAGTGCGGCGACGGCGAGAGCGCGGTCGAGCTCGCCGAACGTCTGCGCCCCGACGTCGTCGTGATGGACGTGCGTATGCCGGTCCTCGACGGTATCGAGGCCACCCGGCGCCTGGCCGGTTCCGAGGTCGACCACCCGATCAAGGTCCTCGTGGTGACCACGTTCAACCTCGACGAGTACGTCTATGAGGCGTTGCGCGCGGGCGCCGGCGGGTTCCTGCTCAAGGACGCGCCCCCGGATCGGCTTCTGCACGGCATTCGTACGGTGTTCACGGGGTCGGCCCTGCTGGACCCCGAGGTCACTCGGCAGTTGGTCGGCAAGTACGCCGCCCGGATCCGGCCCACCCGGGACACCATCCCCGACGACCTTCCGCTGACCCCCCGTGAACTGGAGGTCCTGCGCCTGATCTCCGACGGGCAGTCCAACGGGGAGATCGCCCGGAGCCTGTTCATCAGCCAGGAGACCGTGAAGACGTTCGTCTCGCGCATCCTGACCAAACTGGGGCTGCGCGACCGGGTACAGGCCGTGGTCTACGCCTACCGGCACGGATTGGCGACCTGATCGGGGGCGGTCGCGTCTCGGGCCGTCCCCGAAGGGGAGGGGCGTGGGTCCCTCCCCGGTAGGACGTTCCGTCGTCGGGGGCGTTCATGATGGCCCCATGAACGAAAGCGGAGGCGAGGCCCGCCTCTCCGGGGAGGCGGCGCTGAGCGTGCAGGTGTTCCCGGTCCGCGAGGGGCGGATCCTGCTGACCCGGCGCGGCCCCGACCTGCCGTACGCCCCGGGGCTGTGGCACGCCGGGGTGGCGGGGAAGGTGGATCCGGGGGAGGACGTCGTGACCGCCGCCCTGCGCGAGAGCGCGGAGGAGCTCGGCATCGGGGTGAGCGCCGACGACCTGCGGTTCGTCCACGTCGTCCACGACGGGCGAGGGCCGCGGGGGTGGGTCCACTTCTTCTTCCTGTGCCATGAATGGACCGGTGTCCCCCGCAATCGGGAGCCGCACAAGCACGATGAGATCCGCTGGTGGTCGCCGGACGAGCCCCCGGTGGACATGGTCGACTACTGCGCGGCGGCACTGCGTCGCGTCCTGGCGGGGGAGGTCTTCTCACGCCGTTCCGGTTGAGCCGGACCCGCGGGCCGGTACGATCGCCCTCGATATGAGGGTGGTCACGAACCCCGGGCCTCCCATCCTCCTCGGAACCGCGCGGAACCCCGTTCCCTACGGGTCTCGTGTGATGGGGGAGGGGTGCGCGACGTCGTCGGTGTGCGGTCGATCACTGGCGAAGATATACACCCGGGGGTATGTTGTGTTCCGTGAGCGAGGAGGGACCCAGATGAAGCCTGAGATGGTGGGCGACGCCCTGACCCGATTGAAGCGGGCCCAAGGGCAGCTTTCCGGTGTGATCTCGATGATCGAGGAGGGCGAGGACTGCGCCGAGGTGCTCCAGCAGCTCGCCGCCGTCTCCCGGGCCCTGGACCGGGCCGGTTTCAAGATCGTCGCCGGCGGTATGCGCCACTGCAACGCCGCGCGCGAGCGGGGCGAGGAGCCGGAGCTGACCGAGGCCGAGCTGGAGAAGCTGTTCCTGTCCCTGGCCTGATCCGGTCGAGGGGCGAGCGTGAGCCGATCATCGTCGGTCACGTGTGAGACCAGGATACCCCCCGGTGTATGGGAGGATCTGCGGCGCGAGAATGTCGCCGACGACCCGATCCCGTGACACGGGCCGAGGGGGTTCACCCAAGAAAAAGCGGGTCCGGGCCTTTCTTCCTTGCGCGAGGCGCCGAACCCCGACCCACGGATACTCCCCGGTGTATCCGACCACCCTGACGAAGGAGAACCCATGTCCGATCGCACCATCGGCGTCCACGCCGTCCGCACCCTGTTCGAGTCCGACCCGAACACCCTCGTGGTGGACGTGCGCACCCCGGCCGAGTACGAGAGCTCGCACATCCCCGGGGCGATCAACCTGCCGTCCCAGCGGGTCGACCGGCACCTGGAGCGGATCGTGGCCGACGCCGGCGGCCGACTCGTCCTCGTCTGCCAGTCCGGGCAGAGGGCGCGCGGTTGCCAGGACAGCCTGGCCGCCGCCGGCCTGAGCGACACGGTGGTCCTGGACGGCGGCATGAACGCCTGGGAGTCCCAGGGCGGCGCCGTCGTCAAGGGGCGCAGCAGATGGGCCCTGGAGCGGCAGGTCCGGCTCGTGGCCGGAAGCATCGTCCTCGTCTCGGCGGTGGCCTCCCTGTGGTGGACCCCGGCCGTCGCCATCGCCGGGTTCGTCGGAGCCGGGCTGACCTTCGCGGCGGTGACCGACACCTGCGCCATGGGCATGGCCCTGACGCGCCTGCCCTACAACCAGCCGAAGAACCACGTCGACATCGAGGACTCCCTCGCCCGCATCGGCGGCCGACGCTGACCGCGAGGTAGCCAGGGCCCACCGGGCTCGCGACCGACACCGCACCACGACGTTCGGATACTCCCCGGAGTATCCATCGGATCGAAGAGAACACCCCACCCGGAAGGAGACGCCATGTTGTTGGAACGCGTCTATGACGAGGACCTCGCCCAGGCCGGTTACCTCATCGGCTGCCAGGCACGAGGGGAGGCCATCGTGGTCGACGCCCGCCGCGACGTCGACGAGTACCTCGCCCTCGCGGAACGACACGGCATGCGCATCACCCACGTGACCGAGACCCACATCCACGCCGACTACCTCTCGGGCACCCGAGAGCTCGCCGAGGCCACCGGAGCCCGGATCCACGTCTCCGGCGAGGGCGGAAAGGACTGGCAGTACGGCTTCGCCGCCGAGCGCCTGTACGACGGGGACACCATCGAGATCGGCAACGTCACGGTGCGCGCGGTGCACACCCCGGGGCACACCCCCGAACACCTGTCGTTCCTCATCACCGACGGGGCGTTCAGCGACGACCCCGGCTACCTGCTCTCCGGCGACTTCGTGTTCGCCGGTGACGTGGGCCGCCCCGACCTGCTCGACGAGGCGGCCGGGGAGGTGGACACCCGCTTCGAGGGCGCGCGCCTGCTGTTCGCGGGGCTGCGCGACGTCCTCCTGGCCTTGCCCGACCACGTCCAGATCCACCCCGGGCACGGCGCCGGAAGCGCGTGTGGGAAGGCGCTCGGCGCCCTCCCCTCCACCACGGTCGGATACGAACGCCTCAACGCCTGGTGGGCCCCCTACCTGCGAGAGAACGACGAGCGGGGGTTCGTCGAGGAGTTGCTCGGCGGACAGCCGGACGCCCACGCCTACTTCGCCCGGATGAAGCGGCAGAACAAGGAGGGGCCGCGGATCCTGGGCCGGTCGACGCCGCTCCCCGAACTCTCCACCGAGGAGGTCGGCGCCTCACTGGACGCCGAGGAGATCGTCTTCGTCGACACCCGTCCGCACACCGAGGTGCACCGGGGCACCGTGGCCGGCGCGCTGCACATCCCCGGCCCGGACAAGGCGGCCACCTTCGGGGCCTGGGCCTACGACCCGGAGACCGAATCGCGTCCCCTCGTCCTGCTGGCGCCCGACCAGGACACCGCACATCGGTTCCGCGACCACCTGATGAGGGTCGGTATCGACGAGGTCGCCGGCTACACCACCGGTCTGACCGGGCTGCCCGAGACCGTGCCGAGCGTCATCACCGCCGAGGAGCTGGAGGGCTTCGAGTCGGCCCTCGTCCTGGACGTGCGCAACAAGGGCGAGCACGCGTCCGGCCACATCCCCGGATCGCGACAGCTCAGCGCGGGTCGTGTCCTGTGGCACCGCGACACCCTGCCCGAAGGGCGGATCGTGAGCTACTGCCAGTCCGGTCTGCGCAGCTCGGTGGCGGCCGCGGCCCTGCGCCGCGCCGGCCACGACGTGGTCGAACTCGAAGGCGGCTACCCGGCCTGGCTCCTGAACCGCTGACCGTTCGCGAACGGTGGGGCCCGCCCCCGTCGGCATGACCGCCACGAGGACGGGCCCCGCCCCGCCGCCCCGACGACCGTCGTCCTCCGGCCGTCCGCGCGGTTCCACGTCACAGAGAGAGTGAGAGACGGATGTACATGATCGTCGTGATCGGCCTCGCCGTGGTGGTCGGCCTGGCCCTCGGGCTGCTCGGGGGAGGCGGCTCCATCCTGATGGTCCCCCTGCTGACCTACGTCGCGGGCATGGCCCCACAGGAGGCCATCGCCGCCTCGCTGTTCGTCGTCGGGGTCACCTCGCTGACCAGCATGGTCGCCCACGCGCGCCGCGGGAACGTCCAGTGGCGCACCGGAGCGGTCTTCGGCGCCGCGGGCATGGTCGGCGCCTTCCTCGGCGGGCTGGTCGGCGGGCACCTTCCCGGAACCCTGCTGATGGTCGCCTTCGCTCTCATGATGGTGGCGACCGCGGCCGCGATGCTCCGAGGCAGAAGAGGCGCCTCCACGTCCACCGGTGACGGTGCCGAGCGGAGACTCCCGCTGCGGAGGATCGTTCTCGACGGCGTGGTCGTCGGGGTGGTCACCGGTCTGGTCGGCGCCGGAGGAGGGTTCCTCGTGGTACCCGCCCTGGCACTCCTCGGCGGACTGTCCATGCCGGTGGCGGTCGGGACCTCCCTGCTCGTGATCTCCATGAAGTCCTTCGCCGGACTGGCCGGCTACCTCACGACGGTGACCCCGGACTGGGGGCCGATGCTGGCGATCACCGCCGCGGCCGTCGTCGGCGCGCTCCTGGGCGCACGGCTGACCTCCCGCGTGCCCGAGGCCGCCCTGAGGAAGGGGTTCGGCGTCTTCGTCCTGGTGATGGGCCTGTTCGTCCTCGTCCAGGAACTTCCGGGCGTGATCGGCCTCGCCCTGGCCGTGGTCGCGGCGGTGATGGCGGGCGCCGCCCTCATGTGCCGCCTTCTCTGGGAGGGCTGTCCTCTTCGAACGGCCCCGAGCGGCGCCGGCGGTCTCTGACCCGGGCCCGGGGACCGGGGCGACCCTTCGAGTCGACTCGAAGGTCTACCGTGGACAGGGCCGGTCCCCCTCAAGGAGAACTGAACCCATGTCGTTGGCCGAACGCCTCCAGAGCCTCTTCGTGGCCCTGGCGGCCCTCGCCGGTCTGGGGGCGGGCCTGCTCCTGCCCATCGGCCCGGCCGCCGAACACGTGGTGCTGCCCGCCCTGCTGGCCATGCTCGCCTGTGTCTTCGTGCAGATGGACGCCGCCCACGTGGGCGAGGTCCGTAACGCCAGGACCCTGGTGGTCGTCAGTCTGGTGTTGAACTTCGTCCTCACCCCGGCCCTGGCCTGGGCGCTGGGCGCCGGACTGTTGGGCGGCGAACCCGACCTGCGCATCGGACTCCTGCTGCTGTTGGTGACCCCCTGTACGGACTGGTATCTGGTCTTCACCGCCATGGCGCGCGGTCACACCGGTATCGCGGCCGCCCTGCTACCGGTCAACCTCGTCCTTCAACTCCTCCTGCTGCCGGTGTACGTGCTGCTGCTGGGCGGACGGGCCGCGATGGTCGACGTGGGCACGCTGGCCGAGTCGGTGCTCCTGGTACTCGTGGTGCCGCTGGCTCTGGCGATGCTGCTGCGCTGGGCGTCACAGCGCTGGAAGGGGGCCGACTGGCGGGAGCGCCGGATCCTCTCCCCGGCCGGAACCCTCGTGCTCCCCCTGCTGTACGCGGCCGTGTTCGCGATGTTCGCCTGGCAGGCCCGGGTCGTGCTCGACCACGCCGCGGACCTCTTGGTCCTGGTGCCGCCCCTGCTGATCTTCTTCGTCCTGCTGCCCCTGATCGCGACCGGGCTCTCCCGCCTCCTGAAACTGCCCGCGGCACAGCGGGTGACACTGACCATGACGGTCACCGCGCGCAACTCGCCGATCGCGCTGGCCATCGCGGTGGCGGCCTTCCCCGACCGGCCGCTGATCGCGGTCGCCCTGGTCGTGGGGCCGCTCCTGGAACTGCCGGTGCTGGCCCTCCTGGCCCAACTGGTGCGGGTGCGCGAGGCCCGTGGGGAGCGGGCCTTCCGAGACTGAGCCGGCCCCGGGCCGGGTGTGGGAGGGGTGTGCGAGGGAACAAGGATCCCGGCGCCCCTCTCGTTCCACCCCCTCTGGGAGGGTGCGCGACCCCCGGTGAACGAGGAACGGTGGAGCACATGACGATCGACCCGGAGACGACCGCACTCGACACCCCCGGCTGCCGGAACGGCCAGGTCTTCCTGGACAGCGCGGGCTCCTCCCTGGCGCCCGCGCGCGTGGCCGACACCGTCGTCGACCATCTGCGCAGGGAGACGGAGATCGGCGGCTACCGCGCGGCGGCGGAACGGGAGGAGGACCTGGAGGCGGGCTACTCCGTCTTCGCCGAACTGCTCGGATGCGCCCCCGAGGAGATCGCCTTCACCGACAGCGCCACGCGGTCGTGGTTCGCGGCCTTCCGGTCGATCCCCCTGAAGGAGAACGACCGGATCCTGATCACCGAGGTCGAATACGGAGGCAACGCCGTCGCCATGCTGCGTCGGGCCGAGGCGGTCGGGGCGAGCGTCGAGGTCGTCCCCTCCGACCCCTCCGGAGAGGTCTCCCCGACCGCGCTGCGCGAACTCCTGGACGAACGGGTCAGGTTCGTCTCCCTCGTGCACGCCCCCACCAACGGCGGTCTGCTGAATCCGGTACGCGAGGTGGTGGACGCCGCACACGACGCGGGGGCCCTCGTCCTCCTGGACGGATGCCAGTCCGTGGGCCAGATCTCGTGTCGCGCCGACGAGACCGGGGCCGACTTCATCGCCGGAACGGGACGCAAATGGCTGCGCGGCCCGCGCGGGACGGGCTTCCTGTACGCGCGCCGCTCCATCCTGGACGATCTGATCCTGGACGAGATCGACCACCACGGTGGGGAGTGGACCGCTCCGGACCGTACACGGGCCCGCGACGACGCCAAGGTGTTCGAGCTCTGGGAATCGAGCATCGCGGACCGGCTCGGGCTCATCGAGGCGGCGCGGTACGCCCTGGAACTCGGCGTCCCGGAGATCCGTGAGGCGGTCCGGGGCATCAGCGGCCGGCTGCGCGAGGGGCTCGCCCGGATCGAGGGTGTGAGAGTGCACGACCTGGGGGCCCGACACTCGGGGATCGTCACGTTCGACGTGGAGGGCGTGCCGGCGCCCGAGGTCGTGGCCGCCCTGGCGCGCGCCGACGTGACCGTGACGGTGAGCCGAGAGGCGTCGACACGGATCGATATGGAACGGCGCGGCCTGACGGAGATCGTCCGGGCCTCGCCGCACTACTTCGTCACCCCGCAGAGGGTGGACCGGGCGCTGGAGCTCGTCGAGGGCATCGTCCGAGGAGCCCGGAACGGGGGAGCGTAGCCCGGATCCCCCATGGGTCCGGTGCCGACGGGCGTTCACGCGGGGCCTTCGACACTTACCCCGTGTCACCGCCGTCGTGTACTTTCTAGCAACGCGTGCCCCCAAGGGCACGCTCCGCACGCGGGTCCGGTCCGTAAGGGCCGGACCCGCGTGCGTTGGGTGAAAAAATACACATTGAGAATGTTTGCACGGTCTGAAATTATTGGTCGTGTACTGGGGAGGACCGATGGGGCTGCGAGAGAGAAAGAAGCAGGCCACGAGGCGTGCACTCCAGGGCGCCGCGGTTCGGCTCACCCTGGAGCGCGGACTCGAGAACGTGACCGTGGAGGAGATCGCCGCCGCGGCCGAGGTCTCCGCGCGCACCTTCTTCAACTACTTCGCCACCAAGGAGGAGGCCCTCCTCGGGGACGGACCCTTCACACCCGGTGAACACGAACGCGAGGTGTTCGTCGAGGGCGGGCCCACCGGCGACTTCGTCGAAGACCTCATCGACCTGCTCATCGACTCCCTCCTGGGCTCCGGAGACCTCGCCACGCACCGGGCCGAGGCCGCCCGACGCAAGGAGCTCCTGGACCGCGAACCCCAGCTTCTGCCCGGTTTCCTCGCCCGACTGCATCGGGCCGAACAGGAACTGGCCGCCGCCATCGCGGAACGTTCCGGCACCCCCGCCGACGACATCCGCTCCTCGCTGATCGCCGCCTCCGCGATGTCCGTCATCCGGCACACCATGAAGCGTGTCCCCTACGGGGACGATCCGGATATCGAGGCGGCCCGTACCCTTCTGCGGCACGCCTTCCGCTCCCTGGGAGAGGCCTTCGGGCGCGACGAGCGCCCCTGATCGAGGCCTTCGCCGACATGTGTGGTCCAGATCTCCGGAACGTCACACCAGCCCCATCCGTCACACCTCACGCGGGGTTCGGCCCCGCCGAGGACCCTCCCCCGGAAGGGCCGGGGGGTGGAAGTCAGGGGCGGCCCAGGGCTGTCCCCGATGGGAAACGTCGCACCGAACGGGCAGGCTGGAACCATGAGCGAGAACTTCGGGAGCAAACGACTCCAGCGCAGTGATTCCGACCGTTTCCTGACCGGTGTCTGCGGCGGTATCGCCGCCTACACCGGCATCGACTCCACCCTGATCCGCGTCCTCTTCGCGGTCTTCACCCTGCTGGGCTTCAGTGGTGTGTTCGTCTACATCGTGGCCTGGCTGCTGATGCCGGCCGAGAGCGAGCGCCGTTCTCTGCTGGAGCAGATCATCCGTAACTTCCAGGGAAAGCCGAGTGATCGATGATGTGGAGCTTGAGGGCACACCCCGACTGGCGACGTCGGGACGCGCGCGTCCAGTGCGAGGAGCACGAGGCCGAGGAGGCCTGCGAGCCCCGCGGTGACCACGGGGGTACGGAGTGCTGACCCCGACCCGTGAGACCGTGAGGTCGGAGAGGGCCGGCCGGGCGGTCTAGGCCGCCTTCTCCGACTCGGTCTCCTCCATACGGGCGATGACCTCAGCGGACCGGCGGGACCACAGGACCGCCAAGAGGACGCCGAGGACCAGGGAGGCCGCGCCGGCCGTGACGATCACCGGACCGGTGCCGAAGGACTCCACGTAGTAGCTGGACACCAGGATGCCGACCCCTTGGGCCACCTGGATGCCCGAGGCCGCCAGGCCGAACGCCTGGGCCCGCCCCTCCCGGGGCACGCACAGGACGAAGGCCGCGTTGGCCACGAACTGGTAGGAGCCGGCCGCGCCGCACACCGCCAGGGCGAGCACCATCGCCCACAGCGGCATCTGGAAGACCCAGAGCAGGAGCGGGACCGACGTCAACGCGGCGAGCGGTCCCAGCAATCCGATCCTGGTCGTCGGAGGGACCAGACGGGTGAGGATCAGGCCGCCGAACAACGCCCCGATCGCCGCTCCGGCCATGATGAACCCCGCCGCGGTGGGGCCGCCGCCGGCCTCGGCGGCCATGGGCGTGGCCAACCCGTAGGGGATGCCGTACAGACCGGCGAGCCAGGCCATCAGGATCAGTACCCGCAGCTTGGGGTCGGAGAAGACGAGCTTCGCGCCGTCCCGGAACATCGACAGCAGGTGGGGGCGGCGTCCCGTCGTAGCCGGACCGTCGGACGGAGCCTCCTCGCGCGGGGGCAGCGGACGCGCCTTGACGCCCACCAGCAGGATCAGCGCGGACAGGGCGAAGAGCAGCCCCGTCCCCATCACCGTCACGTTGGGGCCCACGACGGCCACCGTCATACCCCCCGCGATCAGACCGATGAGCATGCCCAACTGGGCGGTCAACTGGATGATCGTGGTGCTGGCCACGTAGCGCTCGCCCTGGATGATCTGGGTGAGCAGCGCCGCGCGGGCCGCGGCGAAGGGGATGCCCGGCAGGACCGAGAAGAACATCAGGCACCAGATCGCCCAGATCGGCATGCCCGGTACGCCGATGAGGACGATGACGCAGGCCCGCAGGACGTCGCAGGCCACCATGACCCGACGCCTGGGCAGGAGATCGGCGAGCCCGGAGAGCAAGGGGCCGCCGATCAACGGCGGCAGGAAGTTCAGCGCGAGCGTCACACCGGTCGCGAAGGCCGACTCGGTGACCTTGTAGACCAGCAGCGCGGTCGCGATGTTCAGCAGGTTGGTGCCGATCACCGACAGGGCGTGGGCCAGCCAGATGGAACGGAACTCGCCGATCGCCATGACGTCGCGGTAACTGCTCCGCCATGTGTCGTCCCGTTCGGTGGAGGGCGCGCGCTCCTCGTCACCGGGGTCCCTGTCGATGTTCGGATCGCCCACCGGGCACTCCCTACTGTTACCGGGTTGTGATCACGCTGAGTCGTATCCCCATGACCAACGGTTCCGGAACGCGGGCCGGCCTGCAAGCGGGTCAGGAGTATTCGTATCTGATTCGTTGCTCCCGGTAACACCCGTGAATGCTGTTCTGCGCGGGGAACCCACGCGATGCACGGATCGTTCTCGCAGGTGAGGGCGGTGGATCGGCGGACTCCCGGCCAGGGGCGCCTCAGCCCCAGCCGAGCTCGGTGAGACGGTCGTCGTCGATCCCGAAGTGGTGCGCGATCTCGTGAATCACGGTCACGCGGACCTCCTCCACCACCTGCTCCGGGGTATCGCAGATCCCGCAGATGTTGTTCCGGTAGATGAAGATCCGGTCGGGGAGCACCCCGAAGTACGCGTCGCCCCGCTCGGTGAGCGGGATCCCCTCGTACAGGCCCAAGAGCCCCTCCTCGGACTCCTCCTCGACCGTGATCACCACGTTGTCCATGAGCCGGGCCAGTTCGGGAGGGATGCGGTCCAGGGCGTCGGCGACCAGTTCCTCGAAGTCCCTACGTGTCAGTTCCACCACACCTGTCATTGTGGGGCCTCCACGGCGCGGGGTGGAAGAGACATAACACTCTGCGCGGGAGGAAGCATTGGGAACGGCCCCCGGCAACGGCATGATGGGGGATGTGTTGTCACAGATCCGCGCTTACGACCTTCGTGGTGCCCTCGACCGCACGCGCGAGCTGCTCGGCCGTGTGCGCGCGACCCTGGGCCGATGGCGCTCCGGACGCCCGTGGCGCTGGAGCTGTGTCGTCGTGGCCGGTCTGCTCGGCGGTTGGCTCGGCCTGGCCCTGGGCGGCCAGGTGGTCACCCCCATCGGCCCGGCCGACGTCACCTTCTCGCTGAGCCCGCAGTGGCACGGGGAGACGGTCGTCAACGTCGCCCCACTGGGGCAGCTGGCCTTCGACACCCACGCGGCGCCGCTGCGGATCGAGGCGGCCATCACCGACATCCGTCTGTCAGCCGCGGAGGAGATGTTCACCGACCCCGAGGCCATCGACCGTATGGCGGCGGGCATCGGAGCCGACCTCACCGACGGCGTGATCGCCCTCGTCCTGCGCTCTCTGATCGTGGCGGTCCTCGGGGCGGCCCTGATGGGGTTCCTGCTGTTCCGGAACGCCCGGCGCGCCCTGGCGAGCGCCCTCACCACCCTGGTCGTCCTGGTGGCCTCCGGGAGCGCGGCCGCCCTGACCTTCAACCCCAGCGCCATCGCCGAGCCGCGCTACACGGGTCTCATCGCGGGCGCGCCCCAGGTGGTGGGCAGCGCCGACGACGTGGTCAGTCGGTTCAGCGAGTACCAGGAGCAGCTCGCCGGCCTCGTCGGCAACGTGGCGATGATCTACGAGGCCACCTCGACCCTGCCGGTCTACGACGAGGACGAGTCGGTCATCCGCGTCCTGCACGTGTCCGACATCCAGCTCAACCCGGCGTCCTGGAGCATCATCGGCACCCTGCGGGAGCAGTACGCGGTGGACGTGATCGTGGACTCCGGCGACCTGACCGACCGGGGCAGCGCCGCCGAGGACGCCTTCGCCGAGGAGATCGGCAAGCTGGACGTGCCCTACGTCTGGGTGCGCGGACAGCACGACTCGATGGGCACGCAGCGGGCGGTCGCGGCCCAGCCCAACGCGGTGGTCCTCGACGACGACGTGGCCGAGGTCGGAGGACTCACCTTCTACGGGGCGGGCGATCCCCGGTTCACCCCGGACGCCACCCGACTCAACCCCGACGCCGCCGGAGTGGCGGCGCTGGGTGAGGAGCAGGCCGCGTCGATCGCCGGAGGAGACGACGACGTGGACGTGGCGATCCTGCACACCAGGACCCAGGCCCGCCCGTTCGACGGGGTGGTCCCCTTGGCCCTGGCCGGGAACGAGCACAGCAGATCCACCGAGCTCACCGACCTGGGCACCCGGTTCCTCGTACAGGGATCCACCGGAGGCGCGGGTCTGAGCGGTCTGGAACAGGGCAGGGGACGGCCCACGCCCTATCAGGCCTCCGTGCTGTACTTCGACGCCGAGACCGGAAGACTCCAGGCGCGCGACGACATCGATCTCGGGGGGATCGGCCTCACGTCCGCGCAGGTCGAACGGCATATCGAGGCCGACCCGGACCGTGTCGTCGGTGAGGTGCCCGAAGACGAGGACGAGGGTTCTCCGAGCGAGGAGCCCTCGTCCTGACCCGGGACCCGGCTCTTCAGGGGATTCGTCGGGATTCGGTTATCACTTTGGAGTTGGTGCGAATCTCCCCTATGCTGAGGGGGTCACACAGGCCCCCATCGTCTAGCGGCCTAGGACGCCGCCCTTTCAAGGCGGTAGCGCGGGTTCGAATCCCGTTGGGGGTACGAAGCGGTCAGACCACTGCCGGACATCTGGCAGAATGGGAACCGCAGCGAGACACACCGGGTCGGACCGGCCGGGTGTGGAAGCGCCACAAGGTCCTGTGGAGCAGTTAGGAGTGCTCGCCACCCTGTCAAGGTGGAGGCCGCGGGTTCAAATCCCGTCAGGACCGCAGGTATCGCCGACATCGTCGGTGATCGCGGCTAGGTAGCTCAGTCGGTACGAGCGTCCGCCTGAAAAGCGGAAGGTCGGCGGTTCGACCCCGCCCCTAGCCACATCGAAGAACGCCCGGGAGGCCACGAGCCCCCGGGCGTTCGTCATGTCCGGCCCGTTCACTCCGGTGCGTCCGGGACCCGGCGGAGGATGTCCCCGGGCTGACAGTCCAGGGCACGGCAGATGGCGTCCAGGGTGCTGAACCGCACCGCCTTGGCCCGGCCGTTCTTCAACACGGCGACGTTGGCGGGGGTGATCCCCACGGCCTTGGCGAACTCTCCGACCGACATGCCGCGGCGGGCGAGCTGGACGTCCAGATCGACGATGATCGCCATCAGATCACTTCGGCCATCTCGGTCTGGAGGTTCGTCGCCTTGCGCAGCAGCCCGCGCATCAGGACCAGCAGCATCGCGAGGGCGGCGCCCACGGCGGTGGTCACCATCGCCGCGCCCATCGCGCCGATCACGTCCATGTTGCCGTTGGGGGCGGGGATGTCCGCCACGGTCAGGTGTACCGCGATCCCGGCGGTGAGCAGGGTCGCCACGACCGTCGAGCCGATGATGACGTCCACCCACCGGAAGGCCCTGGGGGTGAAGAGGGCGTCGCGGTCGAGGATGCCGAGCAGGGCCCACACGGCGCCGAGGGCGACCTGGACGCAGGCCACGATGAGGACGGCGACCGTCACGTAGGGAGTGGCGAAGGGGGCGTACTGGGGGACGAGGGCGACCTCGTCGGCGGCCATGCCGGGGATGACCACGAACTGGCCGAAGAGTCCGACCAGGATCGCCGCGAGGGCGGCGGCGCGCAGCAGGATGATGAAGTAGCGATCCATATATCGACTATCGATCGTTTCCTATCGAAAATCAATAGATGAACAGGTTTCTATGAGTGACGTGGGTCACCATTCTTGAGGCGGGTGCTCAGGAGACGTGGTACGACTCCGATTCGGCCCAGGTGACCCCGTGCCAGCTCACGTGGTGGTCCGTGTGGTCGGAGTCCTTCGTGCACCAGTAGGTGACGCCGTCGCGCGACAGGAATCCGTCGCAGGCGATCCCCACGGCACGATCCTCGGCGAGCCTGCGCAGTGCGGGCTCCTCCTCGTCGAAGCCGCCGACCAGGTCCAGCCCGCCCAGGATCAGTTCCTGACGGGACGGATGCTCCGAGACGCGCATCGGCGACCGGACGACCAGCGCGGTGGCGTTGTCGTGACTTCCGCCTTCCCGCGCGGCCTCGATCAGGACGCGCGCGAGGGCCTCGGGGGTGTCCGCGTGCTCGTCGACCAACTCGGCGAGGAGGAGTTCGTCGACGTGGTCGTGCACGCCGTCGGAGGTCAACAGGACCAGCTCCGCCGCGGGCGCGGTGGTGGTGCCGATGTCGTCCGGGAGCACGGTGGCCACGGAGCGGGTCAGCGCGTGGTCGCGGATCCGGGCGAGATGGTCCGAGATGCCCCGGTCGCGCATCCTCTGGCCCTGCGTATGGTCCCTGGTATGCCGCAGCAGCCCCTCGCAGGGGCTCCAGGTCCAGACGCGGCAGTCCCCGACCCAGGCGATGTCGACGAGGTCGTCGGCGTCGCCCTGGCGGGCGTGGACCATCGCGCAGTCCGCTCCCGGATGGACGCGGGCGATCGCCTCGGACGCGGCCCGGAGCGCGTCCAGGGCGCTCCCCTCGGCCTCCGTGGCGGTGCGGGCGGCGAGCTCGGCGGCCTCACCCGTCCGCGGGTGGTCGCCGAAGCCGTCGGCCAGGGAGGCGCACCACCCTTCGGAAGGGGTGAGGATCCGATGGGAGTGGGCGTCCTCCTGGTCGGCTCGCGGACCCTGGTCGGAGTCGGCGGCGATGACAGGGGTTCTCATACGCGCTCCTCAACCGGTGGTGGGTACTGGGAAGATGCTCGTCGAGGGGGGTTCGGTTCGAACCGAACGGGTGGAACGTGCCCCGATGCGGGGAGCCTCACGGCCGGGTGCGAGCCCGGTCACGCGCCTGTGCCCCACGAGGCCCCTTCCGTGCTCCACCACGACCAGTGGGAGACCCTACCGTGCCCTCCGTCGAGGGGGATCGCCCAGGTCGTTCGACGTTTATGTCCGGTAGTGTCCGTTGACGTGAACCACGCGATCGCCGCCGACGGAACCCGCCTCTGGTACGACGTCCACGGGGCGGGTGAGCCGTTGCTGCTCATCCACGGACAATCCCTCGACCACGAGATGTGGGAGGGGGTGTACACCGACCTCGCGGAACACCACCGTGTGGTGCGGATGGACCTGCGCGGAACCGGCGGCAGCGACGCTCCCGTCGACGGGCCCTACAGCATGGAACTGCTGGCCGGGGACGCCCTGGCGGTCCTGGACGACCTGGGGATCGACCGGGCCCATGTGTACGGCTTCTCCATGGGCGGCAAGGTCGCCCAGACCCTCGCCGCGTCGGCGCCGGAACGGGTCGGGGCGTTGGTGCTGGGGTCGACCGCGCCCGGCGGGGACAACGAGGTCGAGCGCCCCCACCACGCGTCGGTCGCCCTTCGCAAGGCCAACACCGAGGAGGGGCGCGTCCTCATCGCCCACCTCTTCTACATGCCCGAGTGGGCCGACTCCCACCCGGAGACGGTCGCCCGGATCCTTCCGCGCAACCCGCTGCGGGCCCAGCGTCGTCACTACGAGGCCAGCCTCAAGCACGACGGGTGGGACCGCCTCCCGCTGATCCAGGCGCCGACCCTGGTGGTGCACGGCGAGGACGACGAGCTGACCCCGGTCGCCAACGCCGAACTGCTCGCCGAGCGGATCCCGGACGCCCGGACGTTGATCCTGCCCGGCGCCCGGCACGGCTACCCGCACGAGGCCGCGCCCAAGGCCACCGAGGCGGTCGTCGACTTCCTCGCCGACCACCCCTTGTCCTAGAGGGAGCGGATCAGCCCGATGGAGCCGGGACAGGGGGCGCTCGGGTCAGGCGGGCGGGGGGACGTCGGAGCGCAGGCGCTCCAGCATGCGGCGGTCCTTCTTGGTGGGGCGCCCGGCCCCGCGGTCGCGGCGGATCACCGGCCCGGTCGCCTCCGGCGGCGGGGTGGGGGTGAGGTCGTCGTAACAGCGGACCGCGAGAGGCGCCCCGACCCTCTTCACGATGATGTGGGTCACATCCACGATCCGGGTGATCC
Organism: Nocardiopsis sp. LDBS1602; assembly: GCF_035818715.1. NCBI lineage: Bacteria > Bacillati > Actinomycetota > Actinomycetes > Streptosporangiales > Nocardiopsidaceae > Nocardiopsis > Nocardiopsis sp. LDBS1602. The sequence continues at coordinate 517,407 of NZ_JAYLVW010000003.1, forward strand.
CGTGCAGACGCAGCCTCACCCGGTCCCCGACCTTGACCGTGGTGGCCGCCTTCGCGGGGCGGTCGTTGACGCGCACATGCCCGCCACGGCAGGCTTGAGCGGCGTCGGAGCGGGTCTTGGTGAGGCGTACCGCCCACAGCCACCGGTCCACCCGGGTGGTGTCGGGGCCGGAGGGCAGAGGGGTGGACGGGTCGGTCACGCCGGGATCCTCTCGTCGTACGAACGGCTTTCGAGTCACTCTAGGGCGCCGGCGGTACGAAGCGCTCCGAAGTCGCGCTAGAGTTGTACACGCAACGAGGTCCTGTGGAGCAGTTAGGAGTGCTCGCCACCCTGTCAAGGTGGAGGCCGCGGGTTCAAATCCCGTCAGGACCGCAGCATCGAAGGCCCGGTGTCCGCCGACACCGGGCCTTCGGCGTTGTCGGGGACGTTGTAGGCGAGACGGGGGACGGTTGTGAGCTACCGGTACGCCACGGAGCGTGCGGACCACTCGGCGTTGGCGAGCGGACAGGTACTGCGATCCGCACCGGGATACCCGGGCTTCCCCGTCAGACTGGCCGACGAACTCCTCCAGCGGGCGATGGTGCACGTCGAGGGCGACCGGGTCCGCCTGTGGGACCCCTGCTGCGGCAGCGGCTATCTGGTGACCGTCCTGGGCCTGCTCCACCGCGACCTGCTCACCCACGTGCGCGCGAGCGACGTGTCCTCGGACGCCGTCGGCATCGCCGCGCGCAACCTCGAACTCCTCACCGCAGAGGGACTGGCCGAACGCGAGCGCGAACTGCGACGTTCGGCGCGCGACTTCGGCAGGGTCGCCTTCGTGGAGCGGGCCGAGGCGGCGCGGGACCTGGCCGCGGGGTTGGCGGCGATGGGCGGCGACCTGCCGCACGAGTCCGCCGTGGCCGACGTCTTCTCCCTCACCGAGCCGGTCGACGCCGATCTGGTGATCACCGACGTGCCCTATGGCGAGATGACGCACTGGGACGGAGAGGCCCCCGAGGACCCCGTCCGTGGGCTACTCGCCTCGATGGGTCGGGTGCTGCCCCGCAACTCCGTGGTGGTGGTGACGGCCCGTACCCGCCGGGTCCGCCTCCCCGAAGGGGTGCGGGCGCTGGAGCGGGTGAAGGTCGGCAACCGCTCGGCGGTCCTGCTCCGGGCCCGGGACCTGGCCGCCCTGTAGGGGCCCGTCCACAGCCTGTGGACGAGTCGAGGGCGGCGCGGAACGGACGTCCGTCCCGCACCGCCCCCATCGGGCGCGGCGGCCTCACCCCACCCGGCGAAAGGCCCGCGTCGTGTACAGGGCCACCAGGAGCGCGACCAGGGCCAGGAGGACGAAGCCGAGCGTGTAGGCCCCGGTGGCCTGGTAGACCACGCCCATCAACAGTGGCGGGAAGTAGCCGCCCAGGCCGCCCGCCGCGCCGACCAGACCGGTGACCGTGCCCACGCGGGAGGGTTCGACCAACTTGGCCACCAGGGCGAACACCGCCCCGGTGCCGAGCCCCAGCGTCACGGCGATCAGGGTGAAGGAGAGTCCGGCCGGGAACTCCGCGGGCGGGTGCAGCGCCAGCACCAGGGCGAAGGCACAGGTGCCGAAGAAGGAGATCAGGCACACCTTCACGGGCCCGATCCGGTCCGACAGGATGCCTCCGACCGGTCGGGCGACGACCGCCGCCACCGCGAACCCGGCGGTACGCACGCCCGCGTCGGTCTGAGCGAAGTCGTAGGCGGTGGTGAGCAGGGTCGGCAGATAGGTCGAGAAGGCCACGAAACCGCCGAAGACCAGCGCGTACAGGGCCGACGCCTGCCAGGTGGCCTTCAGCTTGAGGGCCTCGCGGATGCGGGGGAGCGCGGGCTCGGTCCGGGGCCGCCATTCGGGGGCGTCACGGGCGAACATCCACATGACCACGCCCATCACGGCCAGGGCGACGCACATCAGCAGGTGGGTGGTGAACAGCCCCAGGCCCTCCACCAGGCGGGGCGTCAGAAAGGCCGACAGCGCGGTACCGCCCATGCCCGCGCCGAACACGCCGGTGGCGAACCCACGCCTCTCGGGGCGGTACCAGGCGTTGACGAACGGGATGCCCGCCGCGAAGGAGGTGCCCGCGACGCCGAGGAAGAAGCCCCAGAACAGCAGCATTCCATACGAGGCGGAGGAGAGGCCGACGAGGAAGGTCGGCGCGATGCTCAGCAGGCACAGGGCCGTGAACATCACCCGGCCGCCGTAGCGGTCGGTGAGGGTGCCCACCGGGATGCGGCCGAGCGACCCCACCAGGACGGGGAAGGCGACCAGGATCGACGTCTGGGCCGGGGTCAGGTTCAACTCCTGGCTGTAGGTGCGTGACAGAGGGCCGATCAGGTTCCAGGCCCAGAAGGTCAGCGCGAACGCCGCCGTCGCCAGGGCGAGGTTGCCACCCGCCGTCCCGGAGCGGGTGGTCCGCTCCCCGACTTCCGCTCGCATTACGGCTCCTTCATATGTCGGCTATCGAGATTGTCGCTCCGAGCGGTGTGGGAAACGTGACATCCGTGCCGTACGAGGCATATTTATTAACGGAATGTGGTCGGGGCCGGAAGTGCTTTCCCGGGTTCTTCTCTTCGTCTTGGCAACGGGTGGGCAAATGGAGTGTCGTCTTCATGGCGGAACAGGGTAAAAGCGGTGGGGCGGGCGATGCCCTTCTCCGATTGGGGAATTACCTGACCGGATCGGAGCCGCTCGATCATGACCGTGCCCAGGTCAGGCATGGCGGACGTGAGGGCGATGTCTTCTATCGCGACCGCTGGAGCCACGACCGTGTGGTGCGTTCGACGCACGGTGTCAACTGTACCGGTTCCTGTTCCTGGGATGTCTATGTAAAAGACGGAATCATCACCTGGGAAACGCAGGCCACGGATTATCCTTCGGTCGGTCCGGACCGTCCCGAGTACGAACCTCGGGGCTGTCCCCGGGGCGCCGCCTTCTCCTGGTACACGTATTCGCCGACCCGGGTCCGCTATCCCTACGCGCGCGGTGTCCTCCTCGAGATGTACCGGGAGGCCCGGGAACGTCTGGGCGATCCGGTGGCGGCCTGGGAGGAGATCACCACCGACCCCGCCAAGCGCCGCCGCTACCAGAGCGCGCGCGGCAAGGGCGGGCTCGTCCGCACCACCTGGGAGGAGGCCCTGGAGATCGCGGCCGCCTCCCACGTGTTCACCATCAAGAGGTACGGCCCGGACCGGATCGCCGGTTTCTCACCGATCCCGGCGATGTCCATGGTCTCCCACGGCGTGGGCGCGCGCTTCGTGAACCTGCTGGGCGGCTCCATGCTGTCCTTCTACGACTGGTACGCCGACCTGCCGGTGGCCTCACCACAGGTGTTCGGCGACCAGACCGACGTCCCGGAGTCCGGTGACTGGTGGGACGCCGCCTACCTCGTCCTGTGGGGCTCCAACGTCCCCGTCACCCGTACGCCCGACGCCCACTGGATGGCCGAGGCCCGTTACCGGGGCCAGAAGGTGGTCGTGGTCTCCCCGGACTACAACGACGCCGCGAAGTTCGCCGACGAGTGGGTGGCCCCGCATCCGGGCACCGACGGGGCGCTGGCCATGGCGATGGGGCACGTGATCCTGCGGGAGCGTTTCGTCGAGAAACCCACCCCGCGGTTCCTGGAGTACGCCCGCGCCTACACCGATCTGCCCTTCCTCGTGGCCCTGGAGAAACGCGACGGACGTCTGGTGCCGGGCAAGTTCCTCACCGCCGCCGACCTGGAGGGGGAGGAGGAGACGGCCAACGCCGACTGGAAGCCGCTGTTCTGGGCCGAGGGCGACGAGGCCCCGGTCGCCCCCAACGGCACGATCGGTCACCGTTGGGGCGAGGACGGCGAGGGCCGGTGGAACCTGGACCTGGAGGGCCGGGTCCCCGAACTCACCTTCTACGCGGCGGGCGCCGAGGCGGCCGAGGTCGCCCTGCCCCGCTTCGACACCCCCGACGGCTCGGCCGAGGTCGAGATCCGGGGCGTTCCGGTCCGCAGGGTCGCCGGTCGTCTGGTCACGACCGTCTTCGACCTGCTCCTGGCCCGATACGGGGTCTCCCGTCCGGGCCTTCCGGGTGTCTGGCCCGCCGGTTACGACGACCCGGACGGCGCCTGCACCCCGGCCTGGCAGGAGACCCTGACCTCGGTTCCGGCCGACCGGGCGGTGCGCATCGCCCGGGAGTTCGCCGACACCGCCGAGGCCAGCGGGGGACGGGCGATGATCGTGCTCGGGGCCGGCACCAACCAGTGGTTCCACGGGGAGAACGCCTACCGTTCGTTTCTGACCCTGCTGTTGCTCACCGGCTGTCAGGGCGTCAACGGCGGAGGGTGGGCGCACTACGTCGGTCAGGAGAAGTGCCGTACCGCCACGGGCTGGGCGGCCTACGCCTCGGCGATGGACTGGTCGCGTCCGCCGCGCTTCATGGCCGGTACCGCCTACTGGTACCTGCACACCGACCAGTGGCGCTACGACACCTACAAGGCCGACGCGCTCATGTCCCCGCTGGGGCCGGGCCGGGTCAGGGGCAGGCACACCGCCGATCTGGTCGCCGCCTCGGCCCGGATGGGGTGGATGCCCTCCTATCCGACCTTCAACCGCAACCCGATCCAGCTCGGCAAGGAGGCCCTGGAACGGGAGCGGGATCCGGCCGAGTACGTGGCCGACCAGCTCGCCGACGGCACGCTGCGCTTCGCCGCCGAGGATCCCGACGATCCGGCCAACTGGCCCCGGACGCTCACGCTCTGGCGGTCCAACCTGTTCGGTTCCTCGGCCAAAGGAGACGAGTACTTCCTCAAACACCTGTTGGGCACCCACTCCAACCTTCAGAGCGAACCGGCCGGGCCCGACCACCGGCCCAGGGACGTCACCTGGCGGGAGGAGACACCGGAGGGCAAGCTCGACCTGCTGGTCACCCTCGACTTCCGGATGACCAGCTCCACCCTGCTGTCGGACATCGTGCTGCCCGCCGCCACCTGGTACGAGAAGCACGACCTGTCCACCACGGACATGCACCCCTACGTGCACGCCTTCAACCCGGCGATCGATCCGCCCTGGGAGACCCGCACCGACTTCGACATCTTCCACTCCCTGGCGAGGGTGTTCAGCGAGCTGGCGGTCGACCACCTCGGCGAGGTCACCGACCTGGTGGCCGTCCCCCACCAGCACGACACCGAGGGGGAGCTGGCCCAGCCGCACGGTGTGCCGCCGGACTGGAAGGAGGCGGGGGAGCGCCCCGTCCCGGGCCGGACGATGCCGGGGATCGTCCCGGTCCGTCGCAACTACGCGGCCGTCGCCCAGAAACTGGCCGCGCTGGGGCCGCTCGCGGAGGGCAAGGGGCTGCCGGTCAAGGGGGTCTCCTTCACACCGGACCGGGAGATCGACTGGCTCCGCGAGAGCAACGGGGCCGTGCGCGGCGGGGTCGCCGATGGGCGCCCCTCCCTGGACACCGACGTCAAGGTCTGCGAGATGATCCTCGCGCTGTCGGGGACCAGCAACGGACGTCTGGCCGCCCAGGGGTTCGAACGTCTGGCCGCGCGCACCGGGACCGACATGGACGAGCTGATCGCCCACGCCGCCGAACGCAGGGTGGTCTTCGCCGACGCCGCGCGAGGCCCCACGCCGGTGGGAACCAGCCCGGAATGGTCGGGCAAGGAGTCCTCGGACCGTCGCTACTCGCCCTTCACCATCAACCTCGAGCACGACAAGCCCTGGCACACGCTCACGGGGCGCCAGCACTTCTATCTGGACCACGACTGGATGCACGAGTTCGGCGAGGCGTTGCCGGTGTACCGGCCGCCACTGGACGTGTCGTCGCTCTTCGGCGAGCCCCGGCTCGGGCCGACCGGACAACTGGAGGTGGTGGTGCGCTACCTCACCCCGCACTCCAAGTGGAGCATCCACTCCGAATACCAGGACAACCTGCTCATGCAGACCCTGTCCCGGGGCGGCCCCACCATCTGGATGAGCGTGGCCGACGCCGAGGCCATCGAGGCCTCCGACAACGACTGGGTCGAGGCGGTCAACCGCAACGGCGTGGTGGCGGCCCGCCTGGTGGTCTCCCACCGGATGCCGACCGGGACGGTCTACATGCACCACGCCCAGGAGCGCACCATCGACGTGCCCAAGACCGAGACCACGGGACGTCGCGGCGGCATCCACAACTCGCTCACCCGACTGCTCGTCAAACCCACCCACCTCATCGGCGGTTACGCGCAGCTCACCTACGCCTTCAACTACCTCGGGCCGACGGGGAACCAGCGCGACGAGGTCACGGTCGTGCGCAAGCGCGTGACGGAGGTGCGGTACCGATGAAGGACGCCGGAACGTCCCGTTCGACGGGGGAGAGGGACACCAGACCGATCGGCCGGGTGATGGCGCAGGTCGCCATGGTGATGAACCTCGACAAGTGCATCGGCTGCCACACCTGCTCGGTCACCTGCAAGCAGGCGTGGACCAACCGGAGCGGCGTCGAGTACGCCTGGTTCAACAACGTGGAGACCCGCCCGGGCCAGGGCTATCCCCGGACCTACCAGGACCAGGAACGCTGGAAGGGCGGCTGGGTCCGTCGGCCCGACGGGACACTGGTGCCGCGTTCGGGCGGACGGCTCAAACGGTTGGCCACGATCTTCGCCAACCCGGTGATGCCCTCCATCCAGGACTACTACGAGCCCTGGACCTACGACTACGACACGTTGATCAACGCTCCGGCGGGAGACGACTTCCCGGTGGCCGAGCCCCGCTCGGCGCTCACCGGAAGACCGATGAAGGTCGAGTGGAGCGCCAACTGGGACGACGACCTGGGCGGCGGCCCCGAACTGGCCTCTCAGGACCCGATCGTGCGCAGGCTCGGCGACAAGGTGCGGTTGTCCTTCGAGGACACCTTCATGTTCTACCTGCCGCGCATCTGCGAGCACTGCCTGAACCCGTCGTGTGTGGCCACCTGTCCGAGCGGGGCCCTCTACAAGCGGGTGGAGGACGGGATCGTCCTGGTCGACCAGGACCGTTGCCGGGGCTGGCGTATGTGCGTGACCGGCTGCCCGTACAAGAAGATCTACTTCAACCACAAGACGGGCAAGGCCGAGAAGTGCACCTTCTGCTATCCGCGGGTGGAGGTGGGCATGCCGACCATCTGCTCCGAGACCTGTGTGGGACGCCTGCGCTACCTGGGGGTGGTCCTCTACGACGCCGACCGGGTCGGTGAGGCCGCCTCCGTGGAGGACGAGAAGGACCTCTACGAGGCCCAACTGGGGGTCTTCCTCGATCCGGACGACCCGGCGGTCCGCGCCGCCGCCCGTCGCGACGGCATCCCGGATCGCTGGGTGGACTCCGCCGCCCGCTCACCGGTCTACGCGCTGGCCGAACGCTTCCGGGTGGCGCTGCCGCTGCACCCGGAGTACCGCACCATGCCGATGGTCTGGTACATCCCGCCGCTGTCCCCGGTGGTGGACACGCTCACCCGTACCGGTCACGACGGTGAGGACAAGGACAACCTCTTCGGGGCCATCGACACGTTGCGCATCCCCGTCGAGTACCTGGCCGAACTGTTCACGGCGGGGGACACCGGCCCGGTCGACCTGGTGCTGCGCAGGCTCGCCGCCATGCGCTCCTACATGCGCCGGATCAACCTGGGACAGGAACGCGACGAGTCGATCGCCTCCGACGTCGGCATGACCGGCGGGGAGATCGAGGACATGTACCGGTTGTTGGCCCTGGCCAAGTACGACGAGCGGTACGTCGTACCGACCGCCTACGGGGTGGACGAGGCCGACCGGGGGGTCATCGAGGAGGTCGGGTGCTCCCTGGACTTCGACGGCGGCCCCGGCATGGGAGGGATGGGCGGTGAGGTCCCCTTCGGGGAGGCCTCCGGACGTCCCGACGAGGCGTCGGTGGAGACCTTCCACGCGCTTCGCGAACGGCAGACCGCCGAGGGGCGATCGGGTACCGGTGGCCGCGTCAACCTGCTGAACTGGGACGGTAACGGCCGTCCCGACGGACTCTTCCCACCCCGCGAGGGTGGCGACACCGACGACGAACGGGGCGGGGATCCCGGCCCGCGTGAGGAGGGTCGGACATGAGAACCACCACCGACGGCACGAACGACGACGGGACGCGTACCGGATCCGGCTGGCTCGGAGCCGCGAGGGCCGAACGCCGCGCGCACGCCCGCGCCGTCACCCACCAGGCCGCCTCGGTCCTGCTCGGCTACCCGGACCAGACCTTCTTCGAACAGCTGCCGCTCGTGGCGCGCGCCGTCGCGGAGCTGCCCCGGGGGTCGGCCCGTTCCGAACTGCTGGGGTTCTGCGAGCACGCCTCCACCACGCCGGAGCTCGAACTGTCCGCGCACTACGTGGACGTGTTCGACCTGCGTCGTCGCAGGGCGCTGCACATGACCTACTACACCGACGGGGACACCCGCCGCCGAGGTCACGCGTTGGCGGAGATCAAGCGGGTCTACTCGGAGGCGGGCTGGCGGGTCCACGCCCGTGAGCTGCCCGACCACCTGGCCGTGATGCTGGAGTTCGCCGCGCGGGGGGACGCCGACGCCGGTCAGGAACTGCTGGTCCTGCACCGGGCCGGTCTCGACCTGCTGTCCGAGGCCCTGCGCGAGCACGGCACCCCCTACGCGGGGGTGATCGAGGCGGTCCGGAGCACGCTCCCCTCGCCTCGCCCCGCCGACGAGGAACGCGCCCGCCGTCTGGCCTCCGAGGGGCCGCCCGCCGAGGACGTGGGGATGGAGCCCTACAGGGTGGTGCGCCCCCGGGAGCCGTTGCCGCTGACGGACGTGACCTGGAGGAACGCATGAGCGGGTACGGTCCGGTCGACCTGCTGCTGTGGGGCGTTCTGCCCTACGTGGTGCTGGTGCTCGTGGTGGGCGGTCTGATCTGGCGCTACCGCTACGACCGGTTCGGCTGGACCACCCGCTCCTCGGAGCTGTACGAGTCACGGTTGCTGCGGATCGGCAGCCCGCTCTTCCACTTCGGTCTGTTGGTGGTCATCGTGGGCCACGTCGTGGGTCTGCTGATCCCGGACACCTGGACGCGCGCTCTGGGCGTCTCCGACACGCTCTACCACGTGAGCGCGCTCTCCCTGGGGCTGATCGCGGGGTTCTGCACGCTCGCCGGGATCGCCCTGCTCGTCTGGCGGAGGCGGACCACGGGTCCGGTCTTCAGCGTCACCACCCGCAACGACAAGCTCATGTACGTGGTCCTGGTCCTGGCGATCGTGACCGGTCTGGGCATGACCGTGTACTTCGCGGGGGTGGAGCTCGCGGGCGGACGCACCGGCGACTACCGGGAGACGGTGTCGCCGTGGTTCCGTTCGATCTGGATCCTGCGTCCCGACGTGGCCGCCATGGCCGCCTCCGACGCCCCGTACAAGCTGCACGCCCTGATGGGGCTGGGGCTGTTCGCCCTGCTGCCCTTCACCCGGCTCGTCCACGCCTTCAGCGCGCCGGTCGGCTACCTGTTCCGCCCCTACGTCGTCTACCGCACCCGCGATCCGCAACCGGCCGCCGCGGGCCAGGCCCGACGGCCGGCCCGACGGGGCTGGTGAACCGGCACGAGGGCGCCTCGGCCGGCCGAACGCACATCACCTATGGAGTATCCATGGAGCTCTTCCCGGCGTTCCCGCTCGATGAGTGGAACGAGACCAAGCAGACCGTCCACCGCTTCGAGCAGATCGTGGGCAAGGTCCGCCTACAGCACAGCCCGCGACGCAACCACTGGTGGAACGTGCCCTTCCACCTGACCGGAAGCGGGATCACCACCCGACCGATGGGGATGGTGGACGGCAACCCGATCTTCACCATCGACTTCGATTTCGTCCGCCACCTGTTGATCGCGAGCAACCTGGAAGGTGACACCGCCTCGTTCCCCCTCCAAGGGAACAGCGTCGCCTCGTTCTACCTGCGTCTGCAATCGGCGCTGGACTCGTTGGGGGTGGACGGCGGGATCCCGGTCGCGTTCCCGTTCGACCTGCCCGACGCCGACCGTCCCTTCGCTGAGGACCACGAGCACGCCGTCTACGTGCCCGAACACGCCACGCGGTACTGGCGGATCCTGAGCCGGGTCAATCTGATCCTGGAGGAGTTCGCGTCCGGTTTCTCCGGTAAGACCAGCCCCGTGCACCACTTCTGGCACACCTTCGACATCGCCGTCACCCGCTTCTCGGCGCACACCATCGTGCAGCCGGAGGAGGCGGGGGAGCTGGTGCGCGAGGCCTACTCGCGCGAGGTGGTGAGCTTCGGCTTCTGGTTCGGTGACGACAACGTCCCCGAACCCTGCTTCTACGCCTACGCGGCGCCCGAGCCCGAGGGGCTCACCGAGGAACCGTTGAGCCCCTCGTTCGCGGAGTGGAGGCCCAGCGGGCACGGGCACTTGGCGCTGCTGCGCTACGCGGACGCGCGCGAGACCGAGGATCCGCGGGCCACCGTCCTGGAGTTCCTCCAGAGCGCCTACCTGGCGGGCGCCCGCAGACTCGGCTGGGACGTCGACGCCCTCGCCTGCCCGGGCGGGGTGACCGACCCCTATCTGGCCGGTCACTGACCCGGACGGGCGGCCCCGGCGGAGCGGGCCGGGGCCCGATGTGTGCGCGAGCGGGGGATATGGGAACGTTTCCTTTGCAGGACCTCGACGCGCACACTCCGTGCGTGTCGGACGCACGGAGTTGGGGCACAGGCATGGAACTGACCGTCGTCGACGCACCGGAACGGTCGCGGTTCGAGGTGAGCACGGACGGCCGAGTGATCGGCTTCTCCGCCTACCACCTGATCGCCGAGGGGGTCCTGGCGCTTCCGCACGTGGAGGTGGAACCCGCCTTCGAGGGGCGCGGAGTGGCCGGCACGTTGATGCGCGAGTCCCTGGACATGATCCGTGAGCGGAAGCTGAGGATCGTTCCGATCTGCCCCTTCGCCCAGTCCTTCATCGAGCGCAACCCGGAGTACGCGGATCTCGTCCACGAGGGGTGAACGGCCCGTTCGACAGGCCGTTATGCCTCCGAAGCGGTAACGAAAGTGTGAACATCGGGCCGCTTTAGTGCCTTCGTCGGTGTTCTGTCCTTTCGTGTGGGCATGGGGTGGCGGTTCCCTTTTTCCTGTAAGGAGCCCCCACCTCGTGATACTCGCCGACGCAGCACCGACGATCGACGCTCGTCTCACCGAGATGATCGGTACGTTCAACGACGACGTCCTCTGGGCGTGGATCCTCATCCCGCTCCTGGTCGGAGTGAGCCTCTACATCACCTTCCGGACCGGCTTCGTGCAGTTCCGGCTCTTCCCCGAGATGTTCCGGGTGCTGGGCAACAAGCCGGAGATCGCTCCCGACGGCAAGAAGGCCGTCTCCTCGTTGCAGGCCTTCTTCATCTCCGCCGCGGCGCGTCTGGGCACGGGGAACATCATCGGCGTCTCCGTCGCCATCTCCCTGGGCGGCCCCGGCGCCGTCTTCTGGATGTGGGTGATGGCGCTGGTGGTGTGCGCCGCCAGCTTCGTGGAGTCGACGCTCGCGCAGCTCTACAAGGTGCGGCACCCGGCCGGATACCGGGGCGGGCCCGCCTACTACATCGAACGGGGACTGGGCAGCCGTTGGCTCGCCGTGGTCTTCGCGGTCATCCTCATCATGACCTTCCCGCTCGTCTTCAACGCGGTGCAGAGCAACACCATCACCAACACGGTCGCCAACTCCGTCGGTGAGCTCGGTGCCGGGACCGGCACGATCTTCTCGGTGGTCATCGGCGCCCTGCTCGTGCTGCTCACCGGACTGGTGATCTTCGGCGGCGTCCGCCGTATCGCCCACACCGCCCAGGCGCTCGTGCCCTTCTTCGCGGCCCTCTACGTCGTGATCGGTCTGATCATCATGGTCATGCACTGGCAACTGGTGCCCGGCATGATCACGTCGATCGTCGCGAACGCCTTCGGACTGGGCGAGTTCGCCGCCGCGGCCCTGGGCGTGGTCATCATCCAGGGTGTGCGTCGAGGCATGTTCAGCAACGAGGCCGGTCTGGGCTCGGCGCCGAACGCGGCGGCCAGCGCCTCGGTGACCCACCCCGTCAAGCAGGGGCTGGTGCAGACCCTCGGCGTCTACCTGGACACCATGGTGGTCTGTTCGGTGACGGCCTTCATCATCCTGCTCGGCTACCAGGGCAACCTGGACGGGACCTTCGAGGGCGACATGACCCAGATGGCCCTGATGTCGATGCTGGGTCCGTGGGCGCTGCACCTGATGACGCTCATCATCTTCCTGGTGGCGTTCACCTCGGTGCTCGGCAACTACTACTACGGCGAGTCCAACGTGGAGTACCTGAGCGGCAACGGCAACGTCCTCTTCGGGTACAAGGTGGTCTTCCTCGTCGCCACCTTCCTGGGCTCCCTGGGCTCGATCGACCTGGTCTGGACGCTCGCCGACACCACGATGGGCCTGATGGCGCTGGTCAACCTGATCGCGATCGCCCCGCTGACGGTGATCGCCTGCCGTCTGCTGAAGGACTACACCGTGCAGCGTCAGCAGGGCAAGGACCCGGTGTTCACCCGTGACCGGATGCCCGACATCCGCGGTGTGGAGTGCTGGGAGCCTCGGGAGGAGCCGGCGACCGAGGGCCGTGAGCCCGCGGGTCGGGATTCCTGACCGATCGTCGTCGAGAGGGCGCGTCCGGGTTCCGGGCGCGCCCCTTCGGTGATTCAGGGGCACTTGATTCACCCGAAAATACGCACAAACCCCTAACAGTGGGCGTTCTCGGGCATCCGTGTTCTTTCGGTCACCACGGATCACCGCTAGTGTGCTGGATCACAGTTGTGGCGGTCAAAGTTGTGCCTCGCAAGGGAGTCCGATGTCCATCGTCTCAATCGAGCCGGCCACCGCCGAGCGGTGGAACGACCTGGAGAACCTGTTCGGGCCGACCGGAGCATACGGGCACTGTTGGTGCACGTTCTTCCGGAGGAGGGCCAAGGACCACACGGCCAGCGTGTCCTGCGATCGTTCCCGGCGCGGCGTGGACAACAAGGAGGAGCTGCGCAGGCTCACCCTGGACGGTCGGGTGCCCGGCCTGATCGCCTATGACGAGGACGGGCCCTGCGGCTGGGTGTCCGTGGCCCCTCGGGAGGACTTCATCCGTCTGTCCCGGTCTCGGACCCTGCGCCCGGCGGACCCCGAGGAGCCGGGCGTATGGTCCCTCGTCTGCTTCTGGTTGCCGCCCAAGCGGCGCCGGCGTGGTCAGGGAAGCCGTCTCTTGGAGGGTGCCATCGAGTACGCGCGGGCCAACGGCGCCCGGGTCCTGGAGGCCTATCCCGTCGATACGGCGGGTGGGCGCGCCCCGAGCGCCGAGGTCTACACCGGGACGGTGGAGATGTTCCGTCGTGTCGGGTTCACCCTGGCCCAGCACCACTTGAGCGAACGGGTGGTGGCCCGTCTGGAGTTGAAGCCGGGTTGAGGTGCGCCCCGGTGATACGGGGGTAGGGTATGTGGCGCCATGAGGGCGCCGGGGAGTGTCCAGGGCCTCCGAGGGTCGGATGACGGGTCATCCGTTCTCTCGGGGGCTTCTCCTGTTCCACCTGGGGTTTTGCCCTCTCTTGTTACCCCCTGGGGGTAATCTGGGGATCGGGCGTCGACGAGGCGTCGTCGACATTTGACATACACATACCCCCTAGGGGTATATTGGGCCGTGTTGGAACGGGCCCGCGAAAGAGCGGGCGAGCACACCGGGAGGAATCCATGGCCGACACCGCCGTCTACACCGTCGAGGGCATGAGCTGCGGGCACTGCGTCAACTCGGTCACCGAGGAGGTCACCGGTGTCTCCGGCGTCACCGACGTCAAGGTCGACCTGGAGAGCAAGAAGGTCACCGTCACCGCCGAGGGTCCGATCGACGACGCCGCCGTGCGCGCCGCCATCGACGAGGCCGGCTACGAGGTGGCGGGCTGACATGGGCGTGACCGCGAAACTCGCACTCTACGTCGTGGGTCTCGTGGTCGTGTTCGCCGCGGCGTTCGGGGCCGGCACGTTGGCCGGCCCCGTCCTGCCGGACGGGGGAGACACCCACGCCGAGAGCGTGGAGGGGACCCCGCCGGGCGGACAGGACCAGGGCCCAGAGGACCTCACCGAACACTGACGATGCCTGGAGGGGCAGATGAGCGACATCAAGACGGCTCCCGCCGGGGCGGGGCCGGTGGAACTGGCGATCGGTGGGATGACCTGCGCCGCCTGCGCCAACAGGGTGGAGAAACGTCTCAACAAGATGGAGGGCGTCACCGCCAGCGTCAACTTCGCCACCGAGAAGGCGAAGATCACCTTCGAGGGAGAACCCGCCTCGGTCGAGGACCTGGTCGCCCAGGTCGAGAAGGCCGGCTACACGGCCACGGTGCCGACCCCGGAGCGGAGCGAGGGCTCCGCCGAGGCCGACGCCGACCCGGCCGACCCCACGCGGGCCCTGTGGAACCGCGCTCTGGTCTCCATGCTGCTGTCCGCCCCGGTCATCCTCATGGCGATGATCCCGGCGCTCCAGTTCACCTATTGGCAGTGGGCCTCCCTGGCCCTGGCCGCGCCCGTGGTGGTGTGGGGCGCGCTGCCCTTCCACATCGCGGCATGGAAGAACCTCAAGCTGGGCACCGCCACCATGGACACCCTCGTCTCCCTGGGTGTCACCGCGGCCTTCCTGTGGTCCCTGTACGCCCTCTTCCTGGGCAACGCGGGGGTCCCGGGGATGACGCACCCGTTCGAGTTCACGATCGCCCGCACCGACGGCTCGGCCAACGTCTACCTGGAGGTCGCGGCGGGCGTCACCTCCTTCATCCTGCTCGGCAAGTTCTTCGAGGCGCGTTCCAAGCGTCGCGCCGGAGCCGCCCTGCGCGCCCTTCTGGAGTTGGGCGCCAAGGAGGTCACCGTGCTGCGGGGCGAGGGTCCCTCGGCGCGTGAGGAACTCGTGCCGGTCGACCGGCTCCAGGTCGGCGACCGCTTCGTGGTCCGTCCCGGCGAGAAGATCGCCACCGACGGACAGGTGGAGGAGGGGAGCTCCGCCGTCGACATGAGCATGCTCACCGGCGAGTCCGTGCCGGTGGAGGTCGAGCCCGGATCCGCCGTCGTGGGCGCCACCGTCAACTCCGGCGGCCGTCTCGTCGTCCGGGCCTCCCGGGTCGGCTCCGACACCCAGCTCGCCCAGATGGCGCGTCTGGTCGAGGACGCGCAGAACGGCAAGGCCGCCGTGCAGCGGCTCGCCGACCGGGTCTCCGGGGTCTTCGTCCCGATCGCCATCATGATCGCCGTCGGAGCCCTGGGCTTCTGGCTCGGTACCGGTGACCCCGCCGGGGCCGCCTTCACCGCCGCGGTCGCGGTGCTCATCATCGCCTGCCCCTGCGCCCTGGGCCTGGCCACGCCGATGGCCCTCATGGTGGGGACCGGCCGCGGCGCCCAGCTCGGCATCCTGATCAAGGGCCCCGAGGTGCTGGAGAGCACCCGGCGCGTCGACACCGTCGTGCTGGACAAGACCGGCACCGTGACCACCGGCAAGATGGCGCTGACCTCGGTCACCGCCGCCGAGGGCGAGGACGAGGACGAGGTCCTGCGTCTGGCGGGCGCGTTGGAGAAGGCCTCCGAGCACCCGATCGCCCGTGCCATCGCCACCGGCGCCACCGTGCGCGTCGGCGACCTGCCCACCCCCGAGGACTTCGCCAACATCGAGGGGCGGGGCGTCCAGGGCGTCGTGGACGGTCACGCCGTCCTGGTGGGCCGGGTCGCGCTGCTGGAGGAGTGGTCCCAGGAGCTTCCCGAGGAACTGAAGCGGGCCTTCTCCCGGGCCGAGTCCGAGGGGCGCACCGCGGTCGCGGTGGGCTGGGACGGCCGGGCGCGAGGCGTGCTGGTCGTGGCCGACACGGTCAAGCCCACCAGCGCCGAGGCGATCCGTCAGTTCCGTGACCTGGGATTGAAGCCGATCCTGCTCACCGGTGACAACGCCGCCGTGGCGCGCACCGTCGCCGAGGAGGTCGGGATCGAGGAGGTCATCGCGGAGGTCATGCCGGAGGACAAGGTCGCGGTGGTCGAGCGGCTCCAGTCCGAGGGGCGTACGGTCGCGATGGTCGGTGACGGGGTCAACGACGCCGCCGCCCTGGCCCAGGCCGACCTGGGACTGTCCATGGGCACGGGCACTGACGTGGCGATCGAGGCCAGCGACCTGACGCTGGTCCGGGGCGACCTGAGGGCCGCGGCCGACGCGGTCCGACTGTCCCGCCGCACCCTCGGAACCATCAAGGGCAACCTGTTCTGGGCCTTCGCCTACAACACCGCCGCCCTTCCGTTGGCCGCCGCGGGGCTGCTCAACCCGATGCTCGCGGGCGCCGCGATGGCACTGTCCAGTGTCTTCGTGGTGACCAATAGCCAGCGCCTGCGTCGCTTCCGTCCACTGACCGAGGAGACCGGGGCATAAGGGAACGAAATCGCGCACGATAAGGGCTGAAAAGCCCGGTGTGACAGGGTTTCGCACTCTCGTCACCCGCACGTGGAGCCGCTAGGGTTTGCGCTTGACCCCCGCCCGTAGGGGGGTTCGCACGAACCTCAGCGGCTTTCGTGTGTTCCGTGTCGTTCCGGAGAGTGACGGCGTGGTCATTCTCCGATGAGTGTCCGAACGAGGTCCCCGTGAGATCCACATGCCCCCGAGCCCGGCTGTACCGGAGCGAGCCCCATCCGGACCCCTACGCCGTGTACGCCGAGATGAGGGCCGAACACGGCCCCATCGTCCCGGTGGAACTGGAGCCCGGGGTGCACGGTTGGCTGGTCACCGACTACGCCACCCTCATCTCCTGGTCCAGGGACGACACGAGGTTCAGCCGCGACCCTCGACTCTGGCGTGACCTCGCCGAAGGGCGTATCGCCCCCGATTCGGGACTCCTGCCGATGATGGCGCCCCGGGCCAACGCGCTCTTCGTGGACGGTGTCGAACACCGCCGCTATCGCAGGGCGATCACCGACGGCCTCAAGGAGGTCGGCGTCGATCGACTGAAGCGGGCCACCGAACTCCGCGCCGGGGAGCTCATCGACGGTTTCTGCGAACGCGGCACGGCGGACGTCCTCAACGAGTACGCGCGGATGCTCCCGCTCATGGTCATCAACGACCTGTTCGGGTTCGACCACGACCAGGGGCGGCGCTTCGTCGAGGCCATGCGCAACCTCTGGCTCGGTATCGACCCCGAGAGGTCCAATACCGAGGCGGAGAAGGCGTTGGCCGAGGTCGTCGCGGCCAAACACCGCGAACCCGGCGACGACGTCACCACACGGCTCATCCGGCACCCGGCGGGACTCTCCGACGAGGAGGTCATCATGCAGCTCCTCCTGGTGGTGGCCGCGGCCAACGAACCCACCGCCAACCTCATCGGCTCCGGGATCAGGGCCGCCCTGGCCGACCCCGACCTGCCCGGGGACCGGGCCCCCTCGCCGACCGCCCTGACCGACATCGTGGACCGCGTGCTGTGGGAGGACCCGCCGATCACCAACTATCCGGTGATCTACCCGCGGGCCGACGTGACCCTGGACGACGGTCGGGTCATCGAGGCCGGTTCGCCGATCCTGCTCGGCTTCGCCGCCTCCAACCGGTTCTTCGTGGAGGAGAACGCCGAACGGATGGCCACGTCCAGGAACCGCGCCCACGTGGCCTGGGGAGTGGGGCACCACCGCTGCCCCGGAAGCGACGAGGCCACCGCGATGACCGTCATCGCCCTCCGCGTCCTCTTCGACCGGCTGCCGAGTTTGAGCCCGGCGCTCCCCGGCGAGGAACTCCGGTGGCACCTCTCCTCTCTGTCCTGGATCCCGGTCGGATTCCCCGTCCACTTCGCCCCCAGACCACCCGAGCCCAGACCCCCCGAGGAAGGAGAACCGTGGAACGAGTCGCACTCGCGCCCGGAAACATCCGCTCCCAATCCGAGCACCTCAGGAAGATCGCCCCTGTCGTACCTGTCCGCCTTCCTGGCGAGGTGGACGCATGGGTCGTGACCACGCACGACGCGGTCGTCGAGGCCTTGGCCGACCCGAGGGTCCAGAAGGACAAGAGGCACTGGAGGGCCTTCGCGGCCGGTGAGATCCCGCCTGACTGGCCGCTGATCTCCTGGATCGTCAACGACAACATGTTGGCCAAGGACGGCGAGGACCACACCCGTCTGCGCAGGCTGGTCTCCAAGGCGTTCACCCCGCGCCGGGTCGAACGGTTGCGCCCGGCGGTGGTCGACATCGTGGAGAGGCTTCTGGACGACGTGGAGCGGGAGGTCGCCGCGAGCGAGGACGGTGTCGTCGACCTCAAGAGATCGTTCGCCGAACCGTTGCCGCTCACCGTGATCGGCGACCTGTTCGGCCTCTCCGAGGAGGACCGTCCCCGGATGCACCGTCTGGTCAACGCCTTCTTCGACCAGGGCGTCGCCCCCGAGGAGGCCTTCGCGATCTTCGGTGAGCTGTGGGAACTGCTCACCGTCCTGGTGGAGACCAAACGGGCCGTCCCCGGAGACGATCTGACCACCGCCCTCATCACCGCCCGGGACGAGGACGACGCGCTCACCGAGAACGAGCTCATCTGGAACCTGGTGCTGTTCATCAGCGCCGGCCACGAGACCACGATGAACCTCATCGTCAACGCGGTGTCGATGCTCGACTCCCACCGTGACCAGCTCGCCCTGGTCAGGGAAGGAGGGATCTCCTGGGACCGGGCGATCGAGGAGACGCTGCGTTTCGCCGGCCCCGCCGCGTACCTTCCGATGCGCTACACCGCCGAGGACATGGAGCTGGCCGGGATCCACCTGCCCAAGGGGGAGCCGCTGCTGCTCGGCTACACCTCCGCCGGGAAGGATCCCGAACGGTACGGGCCGACCGCCGGTGAGTTCGACGTCACCCGTGAGGACACCTCGCACCTGTCCTTCTCCCGAGGGCGCCACTTCTGTCTCGGGGCCGGTCTGGCGCGGTTGGAGGCCCGTGAGGCGCTGCCCAGGCTGTTCGAGCGTTTCCCCGGGCTCCGGGTGGCGCCCTCCACCGGGGCGCCCGCTCCCATGACCTCCTTCATCATCGACGGCCTGGAGACCCTGCCGGTCCGCCCGAGACCCTGACGTCGGCGCGGGACACGCCCGACATATCGACCCCGCCGAGGTCATCGTGGTGGCTTTCGGCGGGGTCCTCGCATCTCAGAGGCGGTACGGAGTACCTCGAACCCCGACCGGGAACATCACACACACCTGGAAGAGAGCACCGAGGAGGGGAAGCGGCTTCTACACTCGACATGATCCCCCGAGCCGTCCCCTGTACCCCTGCCCCGCCCCGTGTCACGTACCCGCCTTCGACGTGAACGGGCCCTCCCGAGGATTGCGCACATATGAACAGTTCGGAAGCAGACCCCGGACGTGTCCTGGTCGACCGCTATCGTCTGGACGAGATCATCGGCGAGGGCGGTATGGGCCGCGTCTGGCGCGGCACGGACACCCTTCTGGACCGCCCGGTCGCGGTCAAGGAGCTGACCACACCGCCCGGCCTCCCCGCGCACGAGGTCGAGGTCCTGCGGACCCGGATGATCCGCGAGGCGCGCAGCGCCGCCCAGCTCAGCCACCCGTCCATCATCACGGTGTTCGACGTGGCCGAGGAGGACGGACGCCCGTGGATCGTGATGGAACTCGTCCAAGGGCCCTCCCTCGGCGACCTCATCCGTTCGGACGGCGCCCTCACCGTGAAGCGGGCCGCCGACATCGGTGAACAGATGGCCGCCGGTCTGGCCGAGGCGCACAACCGCGGCATCGTGCACCGCGACATCAAGCCGGGCAACGTGCTCATCGCGGGGAACGACCGTGCGGTCCTCACCGACTTCGGCATCGCCCATCTGGACGGGGCCACCCATCTGACCAGCACCGGCCTGCTCATCGGTTCGCCGAGCTACCTGGCGCCGGAGATCGCCCACGGTCGTTCGGCCACGCCCGCCTCGGACATGTGGGCGTTGGGCATCACCCTCTACCAGGCGGTCGAGGGCACCCTGCCCTTCGAACGACCCACGCCCATGGCCACTCTGACCGCCATCGTCACCCAGGACCTGCCGGAGAGCCCCAACGCGGGAGAGCTCCGTCCCGTCCTGGAGGCCCTGTGCGAGAAGCGTCCCGAGGACCGGCCCTCCATCGGCGAGGTCCGCTCCCTCCTGCGCGGGATCCGGGACTCCGCGGACGCCGCGCCCTCGGTCACCGCCACCACCGTCGCCGCCGCGCCCGCCATCGTGGAGCCCGAACCGGAACCGGCCGGGGTCGTGAGCGGGACGGAGCACGCCGCCGGAACCCCCGAGGGCCCGGTGGACCAGGCGGTCGGGGCCGGACCCGCGATCCCGCCCCCGCCGCCCAAGGCCTCCCGGAAGACGGGCGGACGGCGGTCCCGCCCCCTCGTCGTCGCCGCCCTGACGCTCGTGTTCCTCCTCCTGCTCGGCGGGGTGGCCACGACCGTCTACCTCAGCGCGAGCAGCCCCGGGGACGTCGCCTCGGCGGTCGGGGCCGAGGAGGAACCCGACCCCGTCGACCGAGCCGACGCGGGGGCGTCCGAGGAACCGGCCGACGACGAGTCCGCCCGGGACGAGGAGGAACCCGAAGAGGAGCCCGAGGAGGAAGAGGAGGACCCCTGGGACTTCCTCGTCCGCCACGAGGACTCCAGCGGCTTCTCCGTGGACGTTCCCGAGGGCTGGGAGATCGACCGTCAGCAGCACATGGTCTACTTCCGCAACCCGGACGGCGGTTACCTCCTCGTCGACCAGACGTCGAACCCCAACGACGACGCCGGCGACGACTGGCGCGACTTCGAGCCGATCGGCCGGCAGAACTTCTCCGGCTACTCGCTCATCGGCATCGAGGACGTGGACGCCGAATGGGCCGGGGACTACGTCAGCGCGGCCGACTGGGAGTTCACCTTCAGCGGCCGTAACGGCGAGATGCACGCGATCAACCGCGGCTTCCACACCGAGGACATCGGTTACGCGCTGTTCCTGGTGAGCCCCGAGTCGCAGTCGGTCAACCACGCCCTGCTCGACCGGATCTCGGAGTCCTTCGTCCCCGCGGACTGATCGGAGCCGACGTCACCGGTGCTCAGAACACCGAGAAACCGGTGATGTCGGTGAAGGCCTCCAACGCCAGGGCGGCGGAGACCGAGTTGCCCTTCTCGCCCAGCCCCGGGCCCCAGGCCGCCAGCGAGTAGCGGCCGGGGACGATGGCGAGGATCCCGCCGCCCACCCCGCTCTTGCAGGGCAGGCCGATCCGGTAGGCGAACTCGCCCGCCGCGTCGTAGGTGCCGCAGGTCAGCATCAGCGCCATGATGCGGCGGGCCTGCCCCTGGTCGAGCAGCGAGGTGCCGTCGGCCCGTCGTCCGTGACGGGCGAGGAGGAGTCCGGCCAGAGCCAGCTCCTCACAACTGATGGTGATCGCGCATTGGCGCACGTAGTGGTCGAGCACCTCCGGTACCGGCTCGAGCATGTTGTCGAAGCCGGACATCAGGTAGGCCAGGGCGCGGTTGCGGTCCCCGGTGGCCAGCTCCGACGCGGCGGTCCTGTGGTCGGTGTCCAGGTCGGGTGAGCCGGTCTCCTCACGGAGCAGGTCCCGCAGGGCCGTGAACGCGTCACCGGTGTCGTTCAACAGTTGGTCGGTGACGACGATGGCGCCCGGGTTGATGAACGGGTTGCGGGCGATCCCGTTCTCGAACTCCAACTGGTAGAGCGAGTTGAACGCGTTCCCGGACGGTTCGCGGTGCACCCGGGCCCACACGTTGTGGTCGGAGCGCCCCATCACCAGGGCGAGGGTGAACACCTTGGTGATGCTCTGCATGGAGAACCGGGTGGTGGCGGAGCCGATCGAGTGCAGATCGCCGCCGACGGTGGCCATGGTGAACCCGAACTGCTCCGGGTCGACCTTCGCCAGCTGGGGGATGTAGTCGGCGACCGTCCCCGCTCCGACGTAGGGCCGGACCCGCTCCATCACCTCGTCGAGGACCCCGTCGTAGTACTCGCTCATGTCGGCCCCTCTCCGGTGGGCTTCACCGGCGTGAGTCCCGGGCGGGCCGAGGGCTCGGGACGTCGGCGCGATCGATGACGGAACGGGCGCCGTGGTTGAACCCGCCGGCCTCGTCCCTGCCGAGCGGGACCGAGGGCGGGTGGGTGCGCAGGTGCTCGATCGCGCTCTCGATGTCCTCCAACAGCAGGTCGGACATGTCGCGGCTGAAACCGTGGCGGACCAGTACCCGTTGGACGGCCTCGGAGTCCCGGTCGGCGGGCAACGGGTAGGCGGGGACCAGCCAACCCCGGGTCCGGAGTCGGTCGGCGAGGTCGTACGGGGTGAAGGGCTCGTCGCCGACCAGCCTCCAGGACACGGCGCCGATCCCCCGGTCCGGGTGTCCGTCGTGGACGAGGTCGAACGGCCCCATCGCCCGAACCCCCTCGGCCAGGTGGCGGGCGGTCTCGTGCGTGGCGGAGTGGATCATCCGGTAGCCCTCGCGACCGAGTCGTACGAAGTCGTAGTACTGGGTGACGACCTGACCGCCGGGGCGGGAGAAGTTCAGGTTGAAGGTGGCCTGGTTCCCGCCCAGGTAGTCGACCTGGAAGACCAGCTCCTCTGGCAGGTCGGCCTTCCTCCGCCACATCGCCCAACCCGACCCCAACGGTGCCAGACCTGTCTTGTGCCCGGAGGCGTTGATCGAACGGACCCGGGGCAGCCGGAAGTCCCAGACCAGGTCGGGGGAGACGAACGGGGCGGTGAAGGCGCCGCTCGCCCCGTCCACGTGCAGGGGGATATCGTGCCCGGTGCGCTCCTCGAAACGGTCCAGGGCCGCCGCGACACCGCTCACGTCCTCGAACAGGCCGGTGAAGGTCTGGGCGAAGTTGCAGACCACCATGATGGTGTTCTCGTCGCAGTACCGGTCGACGTCGTCGGGCGTCATGACGTAGGTGTCGCCGCTCAGGGGGATCCGCCGCAGTTCCACGTCGAAGTAGAGGGCGAACTTCTCCCAGCACACCTGGACGGGGCCGCAGACCAGGTTGGGCCGTTCGGTGGGGCTCCCCTCGGCCTCGCGCCGGGCCCGCCAGGAGAACTTGGCGGCCAGGCCCGCGAGCATGGCGGCCTCGCTGGAGCCGGTCGTGGAGATGCCCACGGGGTCGGAGGGCTCCGGCACGTGCCACAGGTCGGCGAGCATGCGCACGCAGCGGCGTTCCAGCTCGGCCGTCTGCGGATACTCGTCCTTGTCGATCATGTTCTTGTCGATCGACTCGTCCATCAGCATGCGGACCTCGGGCTCCACCCAGGTGGTGCAGAAGGTGGCGAGGTTCATCCGGGAGATCCCGTCGAGCATGAGCTCGTCGTGCACCAGTTGGTAGGCGACGCGGGCCTCGGTGCCCCGTTCGGGGAAGTCCCCCTTGGGCGCTCCTCGCCGCATCAGTCGTTCCGCGTAGACGTCCTCGTCGGGAGCGGGACCTCTCATGGCGCACCTCTCACGCTGGCGGTGATGTGATGAACACCACCAGTATGTGACCTGAGGGGCGGATGAGGAGAAGGTGCAGTCTTGCCCGGAGTGTCGGGTTCAGTCCTGTTCGTCGTCGAGCAACTCGGCGTCGTGCACGAGCAGCGCGATCTGCACACGGTTGTTCAGCCCCAACTTGGTGAGGATGTTCGACACGTGCGTCTTCACCGTGGGCACGCTCAGGAACAGCCGAGAGGCGATGTCGGCGTTCGACCGCCCCTGCCCCACCGCCACGGCCACATCGGTCTCCCGCGCGTTGAGCACCGCCAACCGGCTCCGGGCCCGCCCCGCGCGCTCGCTGTGATCGGCGTCGGCCACCCGGTCCATCAGCCTCCGCGTCACGGAGGGGGAGAGCACCGGGAACCCCCGGGCCACCCGACGGACCGACTCCACGATCTCCTTCGGCGGTGTGTCCTTGAGCAGGAACCCGGCGGCGCCGGCGCGCAGGGCGCGCAGAACGTGCTCGTCGGCGTCGAAGGTGGTGAGCACCAGGACCTCCGGCGGATCCGGGAGGGCCCGCAACGACTCGGTGGCGGTCAGCCCGTCCACCGAGGGCATACGGATGTCCATCAACACCACGTCGGGGGAGTGGCGCTCGACCAGGTCGACGACCCGGCCTCCGTCCTCGGCCTCGGCCAGCACCCGGATGTCGGGCGCGCCGCCCATCATCATCACCAGGCCCACCCGGACCAGGGCGTCGTCGTCGACGATCACCACGCCGATCCGCCGCTCGTCGTCCGATTCGCTCATGCCGACCACGGTAGCCAGGCGGAGAGGCGCCATCCACCATCGTCCGTCCGCCCGTGCTCCAACCTTCCCGAGGCCAACGAGACCCGTTCGGCGAGACCGACCAGCCCCTGCCCGGCCCCCGTCCTCTCGGAACGGGCCGGACCGCTCCCCGTGGGCGGTGCGGGGGCGCCGTTGACCACCTCCACGGTCAGGCCCTCTCCCGCGCCGCCGGAGATCCGTACCCGGGTATCGGATCCGGGCGCGTGTTTGCGCGCGTTCGTCAGTCCCTCCTGGACGATCCGATAGGCCGTGCGCCCGGTCCGCTCGGGGACCTCGCCGGAGTACTCCTCCACGAACTCCACGCCCGCCCCCGTGTTCCCGGCCTCGGACACCAGCTGGTCCAGGTCCGCCATGGTGGGCTGGGGGAGCTCGCCCACCGGCGCGCGCAGTACCCCGATCACCTCGCGCAGGTCCTGGAGGGCCTGGTGCGCGCTCTCCCGGATCACCCCGGCGGAGCGGGCGATCTCCTCCGGGGGAGCGTCCGGCCGGTACTCCAGAGCGCCCGCGTGCACGCTGAGCAACGACAGGCGATGCCCCAGCACGTCGTGGATCTCGCGGGCGATCGACTCCCGGACACGATGCTGTGCCCGTTCGGCCCGCAACCGTGCCTCGGCCTCGGCGTGCACGGCCCGTTCCCGTAGGGAGTCGAACAGTTGACGACGGTGCTGTACCGAAAGCCCCCAACCGGCCGCCGCGCCCTGGAAGACCGCGCTCAACAGGAACGCCGTCACCAACGGTGTGTCGTACGGGTCGGGATGGACCAGGGCGCCGATGTAGGACGAGAGGAAGCTCAGCGCCAACACCGCCAGCCCCACCTTGGGCGGACGGTGGACGCACAGAGAGAACAGGGCGACCAGCATCGCTCCACCGGCGAGCGGGAAGAAGGCGGAGACCGCGACCAGGGCCACCGCGATCTGTACCGGCCACCGGCGTCGCCACCACAGGGCGGTGCAAGCGGCCAGGGCGGTGAGCTGCTCGGCGACCCGGAAAGGGTCCGGTGGGGACGGCGGGGCGGGTTCGCCGGGCAGGGTCATCGCCCCCAGGAACCCGAAACCCAGCGCGGTCAGGAACATCAGGGAGTCCACGACCCAGTCCCGCGCTCCGCGTCGGTACCGCTGCCGGGAGGAGGTCGTGTCGTTCATCGCCTCGGAGTCTAGGCAGCGTACGCGTCGAGGGGGAGAAGGGCGCGGCGACTCGATACCGAAGGCCGCGCGGGATCCTACTTTGGTCGTGTCCCCGTGCCGAAGGGAGCGACCTCGGCGGGGGAAAGGGGACACCGTCGGCCGATCCGGCGGACGGGGGCGTCTTCCTAGGCTCCTGTCATGCGCAAGGTACTCCAGGGCCTGGGGGTCCTCCTCTTCCTCATGGGGATCAGCGGGGCCATCGACCGGATCTGGGCCCAGCCGATCATGGGCGTCGTGCTCAACGCCTTCGATCGTCACGTCGTGTCCGCGATCCCCCGACTGGAAGAGAACGCGATCCTGGCCGACCTGGGGCTCGCCGTCTGCGGGATCGTGCTCGTCGTGGCGATGGAATCGCTCTCCCCAAGCCGCAGAGGACTCACCTGATTCCTCCGGTCGTGTCGTTTCACGCCCGTTTCACGCGTGGCACTAGGTAGCGTCGACAGGCGGAGCAGCCGTGCGTGAACCTGGGGGATCACCCGATGAGCACATTGGTCACCGGCGCCACCGGACAGGTGGGTCGACGTGTCCTGACCGAACTGCGCAGACGTGGCCTGCCCGCCGCGGGGGCCTCCAGGGACGGTGAGGTACGGCTCGACTGGACCGACACCGGCAGCTGGAACCACGCCTTGGAGGGGGTGGAGAGCCTGTTCGTGACGGTCCCCATGGCCAGTGGGCTGGCAGAGAGGGCCGGGGCCTTCATGGAACGGGCCGTCGAGAAAGGGGTCGGAACCGCGGTACTGGTCACCGCCATGGGCGCCGAGAGCGGCCCGCCCGACTCCGAACAGCGCGTTCTGGAACGCAGGATCCGGGAACTGTTCGATCAGTGGACCGTGGTGCGGCCCAACTGGCTGGACCAGGACTTCACCGAGGGGCTCTTCGCCCGGATCGCCCGTTCGCGCCGAGGGCGTCTGGAGTTGCCGCTGTCCAAGCGCGCCGAGGTCAGCTTCGTGGACGCCAAGGACGTGACCGACACCGTCGTCGCGGCCCTCACCGACAAGAGACACCACGAGCACGAGTACACGCTCACCGGCCCGAACCCGGTCTCCTTCCGCGACGTGGTCCGGATGACCAAGGGGACCGAGAGCCCCGTGTGGCGGTACAAGAAGGTGGACGAGGCCGGGTTCTACTTCCGGGCCACGAACATGGGCTGGTCCGACCGGTACGTGGACACGCTCAACGAGCGCTTCCGGGCCATCGCCGACGGCAAGGCGGCCCGGGTCACCGACGACGTGCGCCGGGCCCTGGGCCGGGATCCGGTGCCGATGGCCAAGTTCATCCGGGAGTCCGTGCTCTGAACGACCCCGGCCCCGGCCATGTCGACGGACACGACCGGGGCCGGGGAACGCGGCCTACTTGAGGAGCTGGCGGGCCATCACCATGCGCTGGATCTGGTTGGTGCCCTCGTAGATCTGGGTGATCTTGGCGTCGCGCATCATGCGCTCCAGCGGGAAGTCCTTCACGTAGCCGGCGCCGCCCAGGAGCTGCACGGCGTCGGTGGTGATCTCCATGGCGACGTCGGAGGCGTAGCACTTGGCGGCCGCGCCGTAGAAGGCCAGGTCGTCGTCGTCGCGCTCGGACTTGGCGGCGGCCACGTAGACCATCTGGCGGGCGGTCTCCAGCTTCATCGCCATGTCGGCCAGCATGAACTGGACGCCCTGGAACTCGGCGATGGCCTTGCCGAACTGCTTGCGCTCCTTGACGTAGGCCACGGCGTGGTCCAAGGCGCCCTGGGCGATACCGACGGCCTGGGCGCCGATGGTGACGCGGGTGTGGTCCAGGGTGCGCAGGGCGATCTTCAGCCCCTCGCCGGGGGCGCCGACGATGCGGTCGCCCGGGACGAGCACGTCGTCGAAGAACAGCTCACGGGTGGGTGAGCCCTTGATGCCCAGCTTGCGCTCGGGCTCGCCCAGGGTGAAGCCCGCGTCGTCGGCGTGCAGGACGAACGCCGAGACGTTGCGGCCGCGGCGGCCCTCGGGGTCGGTGACGGCGAGCACCGTGTAGTACTCGCTGACACCGGCGTTGGTGATCCACGACTTCTGGCCGTTGAGCACCCAGTCGTCGCCCTTCGGGGTGGCCTGGGTGCGCATGGAGGCGGTGTCGGAACCGGCCTCGCGCTCGGACAGGCCGTAGGAGAACATCGCCTCGCCGCGGGCCACGGGGGTCAGGTAACGCCTCTTGACGTCCTCGGAGGCGCCCAGGATCAGCGGCATCGTGCCGAGCTTGTTCACCGCGGGGATGAGGGAGGAGGAGGCGCACACGCGAGCGACCTCCTCGATGATGATGCAGGTCGCGAGGGCGTCGGCGCCCACACCCTCGTAGTCCTCGGAGATGTGCGCGGCGTGGAAGTCCGTCGCGGTCAGGGCGTCGAGGGCGTCCTGAGGGAAGGCAGATTTCTCGTCCACCTCGGCGGCGTGCGGCGCGATCTTGTCCTCGGCCACGGAGCGCACCGCCGCGCGCAGCTCCTCGTGCTCCTCGCTGGTCTTGAACAGGTCGAAGTCGCTCATGTTCTTCCCCGGTGTCTGGCACTAAGTGCCGCTGTATGGCATTCAGTGCCAGAATAGAGGGTGGGGGTGGTGAAGTACACCGCCCGGGGCGGCGGTCGTGAACGAGGCGCGCCGGCACTCCGGTGGGGAGGAGACGGTCATGGGTTCGAACGGCGAACGCGCCGCGCGCGGCGGACAGCAGCGCGCCGAGACCCGCGAGGTGGTCCTGGCCGCGGTGCGGCTGTTCACCGAGGAGGGCTACGAGGCCACCACGATGGCGGGCATCGCCGAGACCACGGGGGTCAGCCGCAGGAGCCTCTTCCGACGTTTCGGCTCCAAGGAGGACGTCCTCTTCGCCGAGCACGACGAGTTGTTCGAGACGGTCGTGCGCTACATGGAGGCCTCTCCGGAACCTCCTCTGGACACGGTGGTCTCCGCCGCGCGGTTGGTCTTCCAGGGATACGTGCGCGACCCCGAGATCACGGTGCCCCGCTATCGGCTGGTGCGCGCCCACGATCGGCTGCGCGACCGGGAGGTGGCGATGACCGCGCGCTACCAGGCGGCCTTCAGCCACCATCTGGCCGAGCGCACCGGAGGCGGGCGCCCCTCCTTGGAGGCGGAGGTGGTCGCCGCGGCCCTGATCGCCGCGCACAACCACGTGCTGCGCGGTTGGCTGCGCGACCCGGAGGCGGAGGGGATCTGGGAACGCTTCGACCGGGCCATGGGACGGGTCCGCGCCATGGCCGGGCCGCTGTTCGAGGGGCCGCGAGGGGGCGAGGGACGCGAGGACCGGGTCCTGGTGGCGGTCTATCCGAGCGGCGTGGAACGCGCGGAACTCCTGCGGAGGGTGGCCTCGGTGGTCGACGAACGAGGGTGAGCCCTCCGGCGGCTTCACGGCGCGACCTCCACGTGTGCGTTCTCCCATCGGTTCCGGTCGTTCGCGCGCCCGCGCGAGCGTAGTCTGGACGGGGCCGGAAAACGGGAGACGAGACGAAGCGAGGCGAACGGCGGGGATGAGCGTGGACACGACGGGCGCGACCAAGCAGGAGACCGAGGTCGCCCACGAGGCCGCCCGACGGAGGACGTTCGCCGTCATCTCCCACCCGGACGCCGGTAAGTCGACGCTCACCGAGGCCCTGGCGCTGCACTCGGCGGCCATCTCCTCCGCCGGCGCCGTGCACGGCAAGGGCGACCGTCGCGGGGTCACCTCCGACTGGATGGAGATGGAGCAGGACCGAGGGATCTCCATCACCTCGGCCGCGTTGCGCATCGACTACGACGACCGCGTCCTCAACCTGTTGGACACCCCCGGTCACGCCGACTTCTCCGAGGACACCTATCGGGTGCTCTCCGCCGTCGACTGCGCGATCATGCTGCTGGACTCGGCCAAGGGCCTGGAGCCGCAGACCCTGAAGCTGTTCGACGTGTGCCGGGCCCGGAAGATGCCGGTCATCACGTTCGTCAACAAGTGGGACCGTCCGGGCCGGGAGCCGCTGGAGCTCCTGGACGAGATCGAGCAGCGCATCGGTCTGCGTCCCACCCCGCTCAACTGGCCGGTGGGCATCGCCGGCGACTTCCGGGGGCTGGTCGACCGTCGCTCGGGCACCTACACCAAGATGACCCGGACCCCCGGTGGCGCGCGCAAGGCCATCGAGGAGGTCCTGGACCCCGATCGCGCCGCCGAGGTCGAGCTGGACGCCTGGACCCAGGCCCAGGAGGAGATCGAGCTGTTGGAGGCGCTGGGCGCCGACTTCGACCCCGAGTCCTTCATGGCGGGGGAGTCCTCCCCGGTGCTGTTCGGCGCGGCGCTGTCCAACTTCGGTGTCGGTCAGCTGCTGGAGGCGATCGTGGGGCTGGCCCCGGCGCCCTCGGCCAAGGTCGACGAGAAGGACGCGCCCCGGGCGGTGGAGACCCCGTTCTCCGGCCAGGTGTTCAAGATGCAGGCCAACATGGACAAGAACCACCGCGACCGGATGGCCTTCGTCCGGGTCAGCTCGGGGCGCTTCGAACGCGGGATGGTGCTCACCCACGCGGTGACGGGGCGTCCGTTCGCGACCAAGTACACCCAGGCGGTGTTCGGCGCGGACCGTTCCACGATCGACACGGCCTTCCCGGGTGACGTCATCGCCCTGGTCAACGCCCAGGCGCTGGCGGTGGGGGACACCCTCTACGACGGCCCCAAGGTGATCTACCCGCCGATCCCGAGCTTCGCCCCGGAGCACTTCGTGGTGGCCCGGGCCAAGGACGCCGGCAAGTACAAGCAGTTCCAGCGGGGGATCGCCCAGCTGGACGCCGAGGGCGTCGTCCAGGTGCTGACCTCGGATGTGCGCGGTGAGCAGGCCCCGGTCCTGGCCGCGGTGGGCCCCCTCCAGTTCGATGTGGTCAAGCACCGGATGGAGCAGGAGTTCCGCAGCCCGATCGACGTCTCGCCGCTGGACTACTCGGTGGCACGTCGCACCGACGCCGAGTCCGCTCCGGTGCTGCACGGGCTGTCCGGCGCCGAGGTGCTGCGTCGTCGTTCCGACGACGAGTTGTTGGTGCTGGTGCACAACAAGTGGCGTCTCAAGGTGATCGAGCGCGACCATCCGTCGTTGTGGATGGAGGCGTTGCTCGCCGGCGGTGTCGACGAGTCGTAGTCGGCCTCCGGCGACCCGCCCGCCTTTTTCGGCAAAGGTCGTTCCCGTTGTTCACCACGCGTTCGCGGGCGTCACCGGTTGTATCTCCCGGTGCCTTCTTCCAGGGCAATTGCCGAGCCGGTTCGGGACCAAGGTCGGTGTTCCCGACGGAACACCGACGGGGTCGATGTGCCCTCTTCTCCGAACGAGTGTGAAATCTCGTTCGCGGCACACATATCCGCTCCACGGGATGGGTAGGAAAAGGTGCTTCCTGTGGCCTCGGGGGCTCCAGGGGGGCGGATCAGAGGCCAAGATCACCGAGTCCGGGGCACCCCGCGTCGACCCTCTTGATCAGGGCGAAGGTACCCTGATTCCAGGCCACTAGGGCGTGTTCGAACACCTGGTCGCACCAGGCCCCATCAGGGTATGTCCGGATCTGTGAAGGACGTTCCCGCCGGGGGGTGCGGGTGGGGCTCGAGCGGCCCAGGGGACCGGTCCAGGAGACCGGCGGGAGGTGGGCGGGAGAACCCCGTCACCGTCCGTCGTGTCTCAGGGCGATCGCGGTGTTATCGATGGTCGGCAAAGTTTGTAAA
This sequence comes from Nocardiopsis sp. LDBS1602, assembly GCF_035818715.1. Taxonomy (NCBI): domain Bacteria; kingdom Bacillati; phylum Actinomycetota; class Actinomycetes; order Streptosporangiales; family Nocardiopsidaceae; genus Nocardiopsis; species Nocardiopsis sp. LDBS1602. The sequence continues at coordinate 548,548 of NZ_JAYLVW010000003.1, forward strand.
TCTTCACTCTGTGGTAATTATCCTCACGTCTGGGTATGTGTTGCATGTCACCTGTTCGTGAATCGGTGAAACTTATATGATTTTGCTTAACTGTCGTTTAACAAAACAGAACAATAACGAGTGAATCAAGAACGTGGCGGCGGATCGCCCCGCGTTCGACGCACCTCACGTATCCCCCGCCTGGAAAGGTTGACCTCGGGCATGAGCGATGACAAAGAGCGCACGGTGGAGCTCCACTACGAGGGCGGCGTGCTGAAGCTGCCGGTTTTCACCGGTACCGAGGGTGAGAGCACCATCGAGCTGAAGACCCTGCTGGGGTCGACCGGTATGACGACCCTGGACCCGGGGTTCGGCAACACCGCCTCGTGCAGCTCGAAGATCACCTACATCGATGGGGCGGCCGGGATCCTGCGTTACCGCGGGTATTCGATCGAGGACCTCGCCGTCAACAGCAACTTCCTCGAGGTGGCCTACCTCGTGATCTACGGCGAGCTCCCCGAGCCCGCCCAGCTCAAGGAATTCTCCGACAAGCTGCGTGACAACGCCGACATCCCGGCCGAGATGAGCGCGTTCATCGACGCGATGCCGCGCAACGGTCACCCGATGTCGCTGATGGCCAGTGCCGTCAACACCCTCGCCGCCTACTACGACGACAGCGTCGACCCTTCGGACGACGCCCAGGTGGAACTCGCCACGATCCGGCTGATGGCCAAGCTGCCGACGATCGCGGCCCGTATCTACCGCAACTCGATCGGTGAGGCCCCGATCGGTCCGGACGACTCGCTCGGCTACGTCGACAACTTCATCCGGATGACCTTCGGCGACAACGCCGCGAGCGGCGAGCTGGGCGACCTGTTCAGCAAGGCCGTCGACATGCTGCTCATCCTGCACGCCGACCACGAGCTGAACTGTTCGACCGCCACCGTGCGCGTCGTCGGCTCCTCGCAGGCGGACATCTTCGCCAGCGTCGCCTCCGGTATCAACGCCCTCTCCGGCCCCTCCCACGGTGGCGCCAACCAGGCCGTCCTGGAGATGCTGGAGGAGATCCGCGACTCCGGTATCTCCATCGACGACTTCCTCGAGCGCGTCAAGGCCCGCGAGGTCCGCCTCATGGGCTTCGGTCACCGGGTCTACAAGAACTTCGACCCGCGCAGCAAGGAGATCAAGGTTCTGGCCAGCCAGATCCTGGACCGGGACGAGAACCCGGACGAGCTCTTCGAGCTGGCCCTCAAGCTCGAGGCCGCCGCCCTCGAGGACTCGTACTTCACCGAGCGCAAGCTCTACCCGAACGTCGACTTCTACACCGGCGTCATCTACCGCACCATGGGCTTCCCGACCAACATGTTCACCGTGTTGTTCGCCATCGGCCGTCTGCCCGGCTGGGTCGCCCACTACCGCGAGCAGCTCCACGACCCGGCCTTCCGGATCGCGCGCCCGCGCCAGCACTACATCGGCTCCGGCGAGCGCCGTTACCCCGGTCAGGGCTAGCCGCGCCCGAACGCCCCTCGCGGGCACACGCGTGACCGCCCGCCCACGTCGACGACGTGGGCGGGCGATCGTGTGTCCGGGGGGCGCGTGGGTCACGTGAGACGGGTGTAGAACCTCCCTTTCCTTGTCCTTTGCGTACTTTCTGTCATCAGTGTGCGACGTTGAGGGAAGTGGCAAAGAGCAACCCCGTACAGATGCGGGGCCGCACGAGGGGGGATCTGCTCATGGTCCGGAACGCGTTGGCCGGTGACATGCTCGGTGAGCTGAGCCGGCACTGGTGGGTCTTGGTCGTACGCGGTGGCGCGGCCGTGATCTTCGGCCTTCTGGCCCTGATCTGGCCCGGGATGACCCTGCTGGCCCTGGCCATCGTCTTCGGTGTCTACGCGCTCGTGGACGGCATCGCCCTGGGAGTCTTCGCCTACCGGGCGGAGCCGGGCACGAGGACGCCTCTGATCGTCCAGTCGGTGATCGGCGTCCTGCTCGGTCTGGGGGCGCTCTTCTGGCCGGTCGTCGCGATCCTCGCCCTGGTCTTCCTGATCGGTGCCTGGGCGATCGTCACCGGTATCGCCGAGATGGTCACGGCCGTACGGTTGCGCTCCCGCATCGACTCCGAATGGATGCTGATCTTCGTCGGAGCCCTGTCGGTGATCTTCGGTCTGATGCTGTGGTTCTGGCCGTTGGCCGGCGCCCAGGCCGTCGTCCTCGTGGTCGCGGTCTACGCGATCGTCTTCGGTGTGGTCATGGCCGTGGCCGGCTTCCGTCTGAAGGGGTCGGCCGACACCCTCGCCGAGGACGAGGGCGGCGCGATGACCGCGGACGCCGACGATCGGACGACCGCCGAGACGGAGGGGACCTCCGAGGAGGAGCGGGAGGTGAGCCCCTTCGACGAGGGGTACGCCGACGGTTACCGCGCCGGCTACGAAGGCGACCGGAACGCCCCGCGTGAGAACACCGAGGAGAACGAGACGGTCGACCCGAGGGCGGGGCGTCACCGCGCGCCGAAGAAGCGCCCCGACGACCCCGGCGCCCTCTGAGAGGATTCCAGGGGGTACGTCCCACCGAGATCGATCGAGGGCCGAGTCGGCCGTCCCGGAGGACCGGGGCGATCGGCTCGGCCCTCCTCCGTGTCCCGGCCCGTCCGGGCGCCACCCCCAGAGAACGTAAGGACCCCTCATGGACCATCTCGTCGTCGTCACCGGAGGCCCGGGTTCGGGCAAGACGACGCTCATCGATCACCTGGCCGGGCTCGGGTACGCGCGTACGGTGGAGGCCGGGCGGGCGATCATCCGCGACCAGCGGGACATCGACGGCCCGGGTCTGGCCTGGCGGGACGACGCCCTCTTCGCGGAACTGATGCTCTCCTGGGAGATCCGTTCGCACCGCGAGGCCTCCCTCCTCGACGGGCCGGTCTTCTGTGATCGGGGCGTGCCCGATCTGATCGGCTACCACCTCCTGCAAGGGTGTCCCGTCCCCGAGCACGTACGGGAGGCCGCCCGACTGTTCCGCTACCACCGTCGCGTCCTCCTCGCCCCGCCCTGGCCGGAGATCTTCTCCGGAGACGGAGAACGGCACCAGTCCCCGGAGGAGGCCGAACGCACCTTCGAGGCGATGCGCGAGGCCTACCCCTCCTGCGGCTACGAGGTCGTCCTCCTGCCCAGGGTCCCCGTAGTCGAGCGGGCCCGCTTCGTTCTGGACACCCTCGCCCGGGGATGACCGGATCGGCGGAACACCTCGGGGGAGCCCTCGACACACGTGTGGCCGTACGTGGCCGTAACGCGGGAATCCCTTGTGGTTCGGGGGGTGCGACGCCACACTCGTTCTAAGCACGAAGAGTGGAGAGTCGGAGTACGGCGGCTCGGTGGGGGTGATCCGGCAGGTGGCGAGCGCGTCCGAATTCGACAGACCGGCCATGAGCTGGGAGGGGATCGATCACGCGCTCAACCGCGTTCGCGGTGAGGCGGCGCGCGTCGCCCTCGATCTCGCCGAACTGGACCGGCACGGGGCCTATCGCCTGATCCAGGGCGCCGATCTGACCGGTGAGACCAGACGCCGCTGGGAACCGGAGATCGTCCGGGTCCAACGCCTGTGGAAGAGCCACGAGGCCTTCTCCGCCGTGGTCGAGCGAGCCGCTCACGTACGCGGTGCCGGCGGTGAGGATCCACGGGCCGAACTCGATCTCCTCCTCACCGGTGCGTCCGTCGCCCTTCCCACGGGCGAGAACGTCGCCCCGGCCGAAGCGGTCGCCCGGATGACCGGCGACTACGAGGCCGTCACGGAGACCGTCTCCGCGATCGAGACGGCGTGGGACGTCCTCCAACCCAGGCTCGGCGAGCTGGAGGCCATGTGGAAGGAGGTCTGCACCCTCTCGGACATGGTCGAGCTGCCCGCGGACGCCCATGAAGGGCTTCGGGAGAACCTGGAACGGATCGGGGAGACCGTGCACGGCGACCCGCTCGCCCTGGTCGTCGACGACGGTGTGGACACCTCCGCGCTGCTCCTGCTCCGGGACGCCCTGGACCGGACACGCGGCGAGCTCCGCGACGCCCTGCGCATGCGCGACTCCTATGAGGAGAGCGTCCGGCGGCTCACCTGGGCCATCGACGACGTCGAACAGGCCGCCCTGCGCACCGAGAGGCTTCGCGCCCGCGTGGTCGAGAAGATCTCCTCTCCGGAGGCGAGCGAACGCCTCGACCCGGTCCCCGGCCTTCGGGCCGCGGTCGCCGAGATGGACGAGCTGCGCGACCGGGGAGACTGGCGGGAGCTGGGAAGCCGGCTGGGCCGGATCCAGCAGGCCGTCCACGACGTCGAGGACGCCCTCCGCGAGCAGGGCCGGGTCCTCACCGAACTCCTTCAGCGTCGGGCGGAACTGCGCGGGCGGTTGGACTCCTGCCGGGCCCGAGCGGCGCGTCTGGGGCTGGACGGCCACCGTCGTCTCGTCGCCCCGTACGTACGCGCGCACTGGGAACTGTGGAGCGCGCCCAGCGATCTGAGGGCGGCCACCACGGCCCTGACCGTGTACGACAGGACGCTCCGAGAACTCGCGAACGGCCGGGACCCGGACGACGAGGCCGGGGACCGGGACGGTGCGAGCGGATGAGCGAGTGCGCGTCCCCCGGGTGTCGGGGGCGGATCGAGGACGGCTTCTGCGACGTGTGCGGGCTGGAGCCCGTCGGGACGGACCGGGAGCAGGGGTCGCGGCGCCCCGCGCCGGTGCCGAGCCCCGGCGAACCCTTCGCGTTCTCGCATCCGATCGGTTCCGACGACATCCGGATCTCGGGCCGATCCGACCCCGGAAGCGTCTCCGACACCTTGGACGGCGGGCGCGGGGTACGTTCCCTCGGGCGCGGCGCCCGGCGCGGCATGCTCGGCATGGGTCTGGTCCAGATCCCGCCGGTCCCGACGAAGGACCCCTCCGAGGCGATCATGGTCGCGCCGGTCGTGTCGGAGAAGAACCGCTTCTGCGGCGGCTGCGGCGATCAGGTCGGTCGGGCCCTCGGAGACCGGCCGGGGCGCACCGAGGGCTTCTGCCGCCAGTGCGGCACCCAGTTCTCCTTCGTCCCCAAACTGGTCAGGGGAGACGTGGTCGGAGGGCAGTACGAGGTGCTCGGCTGCCTGGCCCACGGCGGGCTCGGTTGGATCTATCTGGCCCGGGACCGCAACGTCAACGACCGGTGGGTCGTGCTCAAAGGGCTGCTCAACGCGGGAGACGCGGAGGCGCACAAGGCGGCCGCGGCCGAGCGCGCCTTCCTCTCCGAGGTCGAGCACCCCAACATCGTCAAGATCATCAACTTCTCCCAACATCCGGACCCGCGCACCGGCATCCCCGGCGGGCACATCGTCATGGAGTACGTGGGGGGCAAATCCCTGCGGCAACTTCTGGAGGAGCGCAGGGAGCAGGGCACCGGGACCGAGGTCCTACCCGTCGAACAGGTCATCGCCTATGGGCTGGAGTGTCTGAGGGCGCTGGGCCATCTGCACACCAGGGGTCTGCTCTACTGCGACTTCAAGCCGGACAACGTCATCCAGAGCGAGGAGTTCATCAAGCTCATCGACCTGGGCGGGGTCCGACGGATGGACGACACCGTCAGCCCGGTCTACACCACCCCCGGTTATCGGGTCCCCGAGGCCGAGCTCCGGGGGCCCGGACCCAGCGTGAGCGCGGACCTGTACTCCGTGGGCCGGACCCTGGCCGTGCTCTCCCTCCACTTCCCCTTCTCCCGCGAGCACCTCCACAGCCTCCCGTCCGCGCACGAGGCCCCCCTGCTCAGGCGCCACGAGTCCTTCGACCGTTTCCTTCGCCGGGCCACCCACCTGTCGCCCGACGTCCGCTTCCACGACGCGGGGGACATGGCCGATCAGCTCACCGGGGTGCTGCGCGAGGTCCTCTCCGACATCGAGGGCACGCCCCACGCCGCGGCCTCGGTGCTCTTCGGTCCGGAGAACTACACCGGCGGCGCCGAGACCGGGACGCGCGACGTCGACCGCGTGCTCGCCCCGCCCTCGCCCACCGAGGCCTCCGCCCTGCTGCCCGCGCCCCTGATCGACCAGTCCGACCCCGCGGCGCAGCTCCTGCGCGGCTTCGCGGGCATGCCCGCCACCGAGCTGATCCCGACCCTCCGATCGGCCACGGAGCTCACCCCGGAGACGCTGCTGGCCCTCACCCGGGCGCTGCTGGCCGTCGGCGACCACGGCGCCGCCCTCGACGTCCTCCAGAGGTTCAGCACCACGATCCCCGGCGACTGGCGCACCATGTGGTACCTGGCCGTGGCCGAGTTGAGCATGGGGCGCTTCCACGAGGCACGGGACCACTTCGACGAGCTCTACGCCCATCTGCCCGGGGAGAGCGCGCCCAAGCTCGGACTGGCCATCGCCTGTGAACGCACGGGGGAGCACGAGATCGCGGCCCGGCAGTACGCGACGGTGTGGTCCACCGACCACTCCTATGTGAGCGCCGCCTTCGGCCTGGCCCGGATCCGTATCGCCCAGGGCGATCGGGCCTCGGCCCTGCGGGTCCTGGACACGGTGCCCGAACTGTCCAGCCTGTACGTTCGTGCCCAGACCGCCCTGATCTCCCTGCTCGCCACCGAGGACGGTGACGGCACCGACCTCATCAGGGCGGGGGAACGGTTGGAGCGGCTCGGCCTGGACGGGGAGTCCACCGACCGGCTGGCGGTCCGGGTCCTGGAGTCGGCCCTGGCCTGGCTGGAGGAGGGGGGAGCCCCTCCGCCCGATGGCCTGCTCCTGGGCGGCCCGTTCACCTCGCGGGGTGTCCGGACCGACCTGGAACGGCGCTACCGTTCTCTGGCGCATCGGTCCGGGAGGCTCGCGGAACGCTACCGACTCGTCGACAGGGCGAACTCCCGGCGCCCTGTGACGCTGTGGTGAGAAGCGAAGGAACGGCGATGACGATGGTGCGGTGTCCCGCATGCTCCGACCGTGTGTCGGCGGGCGATGTCTTCTGCGAGGGCTGCGGCCGCGGTCTTCCGGAGGAGGTGCGCGCGCGTGCCTCCGCGGAGGCCGGGCGGGACGGGCGTTCGAACGGGGACGCGCAGGAGACCAAGGTGCTGTCCCTGGACGACATGCCCACCGTCCCCCAGGAGAGTCTGGCCGGGGCGACCCCGGACGACCTTCGCGAGGAACCCGACGCGCAGGTCACCCTGAACATCCGGCGCGACACCGTCGTTCCGGGACCGGAGCGGGGGAGCGGCCCCGCCCCGACCGAGGCGGAACGGCCTCGCCCCTCGACCGGTGGAGCGTCCTCGACGGACGACCCCGGCCGCTGCGCCTGGTGTCCCGGACGGGTCGTCACCGGCTACTGCGAGAAGTGCGCCCTCCTGCAACCCTCGGGGCGCGACCACGTCGAGACGCGGGCGGGCGTGGCCCACGGGGTGAGCGATCGGGGGCTGCGACACAGGCGCAACGAGGACGCCATGGCGATCCGCGCGGTCGCGGACGACGCCCCCCACGCTCCGGGCACCATCGTCGCCGTCGTGTGCGACGGGGTGTCCAGTTCGCCCCGCTCGGACGAGGCCTCCAGGGTCACCGCGGAGGCGGGCGTGGCGGTGCTCGCCGAAGGGATGCGTCGAGGCGTCGAGCCCCGCGAGGCCACCGGTGAGGCCATGACCCGCGCGGCACGGGCCGTCTCCGCCATCGCGGACTCCCCCTCCTCGGCCCCGGCCTGCACGTTCGTGTCGGCGGTCGTGGACCCCGGAGCGGGCACGGTCACCGTGGGGTGGGTCGGGGACAGTCGCGCCTACTGGCTCGCCGACGGCCCCGGCTCCAGCCCCTCGACCCTGCTCACCAGGGACGACTCCTGGAGCGAGGCGATGGTGCAGATGGGAGCCCTCTCCCGCGAGGAGGCCATGCGTTCGGGCAACGCCCACGCGCTCATCGCATGGATGGGGGCGGACTCGGGCGAGATCGACGCGCACGTGTCCACCGTGGCCCCGACCGGGCCGGGTGCCGTCGTGCTGTGCAGCGACGGTCTCTGGAACTACCACCCGGAGGCGCGTGAGCTGGCCGAGGCCGTGCCCCACGCCGGCGAACGGCCTCGGGAGGCCGCGCGTACCTACGTCGAACTCGCCCTACGGGCGGGAGGCAAGGACAACATCACGGTCGTCGTCATCCCCGTATCCCCGGGAGGTGCCCGTGTCGCGCACGCCTGACCTCGGCACCGAACCGGAGTTCCGGGTCGAGGTCCTCCAGAACCCCTGCCTGCCGCCGGGCGGAGGGCAGGTGCACGCCATCGTGAACGTGTCCTCGCGGGGACCGGAGTCCGTCGATCCCTCCGTGCGCGCCTGCGAGGTGATCATCGTCGACACCTCCGGCTCCATGTACGGCGAGAAGATCGAGGCGGCCGGACGGGCGGCGCGCGCGGCCATCGAGACGCTGCGCGACGGGGTCCGGTTCGCGGTGATCGGCGGCTCCCACGAGGCGCGGATGATCTACCCCCGTGACGAACGGACGGTGGAGCTCGACGCCTCGACCCGGGCCGAGGCCCTGGAGGCGTTGAGAGGGCTGGATGCGGACGGAGGCACCCGGATGGGGGTCTGGCTGACCAGGGCCGCGCGCCTGTTCGAGGGCGTCGACGGCATCAAACACGCCATCCTTCTCACCGATGGTCGCAACAACGAGATGTTCGACTCCTTCGAGGAGGTGCTCCGGCGGTTCGAGGGCGCGTTCGTCTGCGACTGTCGCGGTGTGGGCACCGACTGGGACGTGGAGGAGCTGCGCCGGATCGACTCCGCGTTCCTCGGCTCCGGCCCCGACATCATCGCCGATCCCGCCGACATGGCGGCCGACTTCCGGGCGATGACCCGGACCTCCATGAGCAAGACGGTGGCCGACGTCGCGCTACGGCTGTGGACCCCGAAGAACTCCATCGTGCGCTACGTCAAGCAGGTCGCGCCCACCGTCCAGGACCTCACCGAACGCGGTGTCGAACGGGTCCCGATGGCCCGCGACCACCCCACCGGATCGTGGGGTACCGAGAACCGCGACTATCACATCTGCGTCGAGGTGGAACCGGGAGCCCCGGGTCGACGCCTGCGCGCCGGATGGGTGCGCGTGGTCCTGCCCGGCCCCACACCGGAGCAGGACCGGATCCCGGCCTCGGGGAACATCCTCGCCGAATGGACCGCCGACGAGGACCGCACCACCGGGATCCATACCCGGGTGGCCCACTACACCGGCCGGGTCGAGATGGCCCGGGCGATCCAGGACGGGCTCGCGGCCCGGCGCGGAGGAGACGAGGCGACCGCCACCACTCGGCTCGGACGCGCAGTGGAGCTCGCGCACGGGGCGGGGGACGAGGAGACGCAGAGGCTGCTCGGACGGGTCGTCGACGTGCTCGATCCGTCCACCGGGACCGTCCGCCTCAAACCCGGCGTCGACAAGGTCGACGAGATGACCCTCGACATCGACTCGACTCGGACCGTACGCACACGACCCCGGATGAACGGACGGGTCGGCGACGGTACCCCCGGACCCGTGTAGGAGGGACCCATGCCGAGTTGCCCGTCCGGGCATCACTCCACGGCCATCGACTTCTGTGACATCTGTGGGCGACGCCTTCGGGCCCCGTCCGACACACCCCCCACCCCGGCGTGGCACGGTCCCGCCGGCCCGCCCCGCCCCCCGCCCCCCGGATCCGCGCAACGAGGAGGCCCCTGCCCTGAGTGCCGCACGCCCCGGATCGGCCGCTTCTGCGAGGAGTGCGGGTACGACTTCTCCGCCCGCGCCACCGAACCCCCCGTGAACGAGGGCGGCCGAGGGGGAGCGCGTTGGCGTGCGATCGTCGGCGCAGACCCGGCCTACTACCAGTACATGGTGGACCAGGGGATGCTCGACCCCGAACGGATCGTCTTCCCGGCCGGACTCCGTCGACGCGGGGTGCCCCTCGAAGGAGAGCGGGTGCGCGTCGGCCGGGGGAACCGCGCCCGAGGTCTCGTGCCGGAGATCGATCTGGGCGGTACCGGAGGGGACCCCGCCGTCTCCCAGATCCACGCGGTCCTGTTGGCCCGCCCCGGAGGGACCTGGGCCCTGATCGACCCCGGCTCGACCAACGGGACCACGATCAACGGGACCGCCGACCCCATCGGTCGTGACGTGGCGGTCCCCCTCAACGACGGCGACCGGATCTACCTCGGCGCATGGACCGTCATCATCCTCCAGAAAGGGTGGAGCCGTTGAAGTCCCCCGAACCAGAGTCGGGAGCGGGACGTCCCGAACAGGGCGTCTCCCCGCGCCCGATCACGGACCTCTCGGTCCGGAGACTGCGCGGCGGCCGGGCCTGGGCGCTCGCCGCCCTGCGCACCACCCCTGTGCGGGTGTGGACGCTCTCCTTCCTCTGCGTCGTCGCCATCGTGGGGCTGTTCGCGGCCTCGGCCGTCACGCTCGATCGGGCCCGGGGCAGTCTCTCCCTTCTCGGAGAGGAGGCGGGACCCCAGGCGATGGCCACCACCGAGCTCTATCTGTCGCTGGCCGGAATGGACGCCTGCGTCGCCGACCTGCTGCTCATGGGTACCGACGAGGCCCTCCAACCCCAGAGGGAGGGGGCCCTGAAACAGTACGAGACCAACCGGGAGGAGGCGGGTGACGCCATTCTCGAGGCGGCGCTGCTCGCCGAGAGCAAGACCTCCGACGAGGCCGCCCCCGAAGCGGAGGCGAGCGCGAGCGCCACCCACGAGACCGAAGGGACCGGGGAGGCCGGGGGCGACGTGACGCGCGCCGAGGCCGGGGCGGACGAGGGCACGAACGACGATGACGAGAACGTCGGGTCGGAGAACGAGGGCGGGACCACCCAGGATCACAACATCCGGGCCGTCCTGGACCGGATGGGCGCCTACGAGCGGCTGGTCGGGGAGGCGCTCCGGCTCAACGAGATGGCCGGAGCGGCACCCGGGGAGGTGGACCCCGAGGCCCTCGCCGCCTATCGGCAGGCGACCCGGGTGATGCACGAGGAACTCCTGCCCAAGGCCTTCAACCTGGGCCTGGAATCCTCGGCGATCGTGCGCGTCGACCACGAGGAGGGTCGGACCTCGATGCTCCTCGGCCAGGTGTGGGTGGGGGCTGGGGGGATCGCCGCGCTCGTGCTCCTGGTCGGGCTCCAGGTCTATCTGAGAGCACGTTTCCGCCGCCTCCTCAACATCCCCCTGCTCATCGCGAGCGCCGGAACGATCCTGCTCGCCGTCGGGGTCGTCTGGACGCTCGGCAGCGGCTCCGAACAGCAGAGGATCGCCAAGGAGGAGGGGCTGGAGGAGGTCATGGCGTTGGCCCGGGCCGGGGCCGTCAGCATGGACATGCAGGCGGACCAGAGCCGCTACCTCATCGACGTGGAACGCGCCGACAACCACCAACAGGTCTACCTGGAACGTTCCCAACAGGTGCTGTTCCGCCCGGCGGACACCCTGGAGGACTACTACGAGAGGGTCGGAGAGGTGGCCGAGGCCTTCCCCGAGCCCCCCGAGGAACTCGAAGGACTCCAGAACGACCCGGGGGCCCTCGGCTACCTGGGCCGGGGGGACGAGGAGCGGTCCTCGGCGGCACAGGAGGCCAGACTGGCCCGGGTGCTGGACGCCTACGACGATCTCCAGGCCGAGGATCGGGAGATGCGCGAGGCCATGAGGGACGGGGACCTGGAGAAGGCGATCGAGATCCGGTTGGGCGTGATCGGTCCGAAGGAACGGCCGGGTGAGACCGATCCCGAGGAAGGGGCCTTCCAGAGCTACACGGTCGCCTTGGACGGGCTGATCGCCGAGCACCGGGAGAAACGGTTCGACGCCGCGATCGCACGTGGAGAGGCGAGGGTGGCCCCGTGGGTATGGGGCCTTCCGGTCGGCTCCGTGGTCCTACTGGCCCTGGTGGTGGCCGGGGTCCGGCCGCGGCTCGCCGAATATCGCTGACGAGAGACGGGGAACAGCCGTATGTGGTTCAGACATCGCCGGGCGAGGTCCGTCTCGGCCCTGGCCGTCGCCGTCCTGTCGGTGACCTCGGCCTGCTCCGCCGACCGTGAAGAGGAGTCCCTGATCCACGCGGACTCCCTGGTCATCGCGGTCAAGGAGGATCAGCCCAGGCTGGGGGACCGGGGCGAGGACGGAGAGTTGGAGGGTTACGACGTGGACGTGGCCCGCTACATCGCCGACTACATGGGGATCGAGGACGTGGAGTTCATCGGCACCACCTCGGCCCGGCGCGACGGTCTCCTGGCCCGACCCGGACCGGGCGGGTCCCCCACGCCCGAGACCGACGACCCCACGGGGACGCCCGAGCGGGCCGACATGGTGGTGGCGACCTACTCCATCACCCCCGAACGCAAGACCCGGGTGACCTTCGCCGGTCCGTACCACGTGGCCAAACAGGACATCCTCGTGCGCGCCGACGACGATGAGGTCTTCGAGGCCCGTGATCTGGAGGGCCGCACCATCTGTCAGGGAGAGGGCTCCTACTCGACCTCGCGTATCACCGCCGGCCTCGGCATCGATGTGCGCGAGGAATCGAAGATCGAGAGCTACAGCCGGTGCATCGAGCTCCTGGCCGAGGGCGAGGTGGACGCGGTCTCCACCGACAACCTCATCCTGGCCGGCTTCATGACCGAGTATCCGGGCGAGTTCCGTCTGGTGAACAACCCCTTCACCGACGAGAAGTACGGGGTGGGGCTCCCCTACGGGGACGTGGCCGCCTGCGAGAGGGTCAACGAGGCGATCAGCACGATGTACCGGGACGGGACCGCCGAGGAACTGTTCGAGAAGTGGTTCGAAGGGACCGGTATCGAGGAGTTCGACGAGAACGGTGAGGAGCGGACCTACAACGTGCCGCAGTTCGAGGGCTGCGAATAGCCGGGACCGGCCGTGAGAGCGGGCGGCCGGGGTGGCTCGAAAGAGTCGTATGCAAGATACTGAACCGAATGTAGGACTTTGGAGGCACAGAGGAGGAGTTGTCCGTTGACCATCGTCGAGTTCCTGAAGGCACGTCTGGACGAGGACGAACGTGCGTCCAAGGCCGTGCCCGTGGGATCACGCGGTCGCGAACGAGCGCTGGCCGAGGTGACGGCCAAACGCGGGATCCTCCAGGGTTACACCGAGGCGCACGGCGCGAGCATGCGCATCATCGACGGCTCCGGGGCTCAGGTCGAGGGCGACCCCTGGTCGGAACTCCTGGCCTGGCGACTGGCCATCAAACACCTGGCCGCCGTCTACCGGGGCCACCCCCACTACGACCCCTCCTGGGAGAAGTAGACCAGGAGGGCCTCGACCGTCGTGACGAGGTCGTGCCCCCGGACGTGAGGCTCGCCGAAGAGTTCGGGGAAACGCCCCTCCAGATGGGACGACCAGCCCGTCACCAGACCGGCGGCCCGCCCGCCCGCCACGTCCCAACCGTGGGCGGTGACCAGACCCGACCGGCCCGGCCCCGCCCCCAAGGCGTCGGCGACGGAGCGATAGGCGGACGGAGAAGGCCTCCACACCCTCGTACCGGTCGTCGGCGGCACCTCCACATCCAGACCCGCGTGCTCCAGGAGCGACCGGGTCCCGGCCTCGTCGAGAGGGCTCGCCACCACCGTCCGTACACCCGCGTCCCGAGCCAGGGAGAGCGCCTCGGCGGCCTCACGGCGCGGTTCGAGCCGGGTGAGACCGGCGACGATGGCGTCCTCGGAGGCCGGGGCGATCTGGTGGCCGGTGATGGCCCGCAGCGACCCCCTGGCCACGTCCTCGAAGCCGTACTCCTCGCCCAGAAGGGCCAGGGCGAACGCGTCCCTCATCAGGTGGTCGCACCAGCGGGCGATCAGGACGCGGGGGATGCCGGCCTCGCGGAACCGCCATTCCAGGGGGCCGAGCGGGAAGAGCGTGTCGAGTACGTCGAACACCAGGGCTTCGGGACGTCCGGTCATCGTGGCTCCAAGGGGGTGGGGGCCGGGTCCCCTCTACCTACCCACCCGCGGTCTCAGAAGACGACGTGGTCGTGGATCTCGTCCTCCAGGTGAGGTGGGAGGTCGGCCCGGATCAGCGCGTCGTGCAGGGAGAGGAACGGGGCCGCCGCACGGGCCCGGTCCAGGGCGAGGGCCTGCTCGTGGGTCAGCCCGGGAAGATCGGCGATCGCCTCGACCGGGGCCCGGTTGAGGTCCACCAGCCCGCCGTCGTCGTAGCCGGTGTCCAGGTCCGGACGCCCCACGCCCAGCTCGCGAGCGGCCCTCGGATCCTCCTCCAGGAGTCTTCGCGCCTCGGCGCGCAGCCGGACCCCGGCGGCGACGCGTCTCATCGCCCGCTCGTTGCGTTCCCGCACGGAGGCGTCCACGGGGCTCTCGTGGTCGATCCCACCGCGCCACCGCTCGTTCCCGGGGTCGTCCTCCGAGGCGGGGGCCTTCGGGGCGCCCTCGTTCGCGAGCGCGCCGTACAGGAGGAACGAGGCGATGAGGGTGATCACGATGTAGCAGCCGGCGACGCTCTTCCAGAGCACGGTGGTCTCGTCGCCGAGGCCGATGTACAGGAAGACCGGGAAGGCACAGACCGCTCCGACCAGGGCCCCCTTGTGCCGGTGGCGCAGACCGATGTAGGCGAAGGTGAAGGGTGCCAGAGCGCCGCAGGTGAGGAAGGTGAGGAGCGTCGGAACACAGCCGACGGGCCTTGTATCCCCCTTCTCCGCCACCGGGTCCTTCCGCGGGGTGTCCGAGGGACGAGAGTGATCGAAGGGGGATGAGGTCGACATGTCGTGATCATATGGTGTGACCTCGGAGAAGACGTCGTCGGCCTCCGGTCGGCGAGCGCGCGGTCTCCGTGTGTCCTCGGTGGCCGGTTCCTGCGCATAGGGTTCCTGATGATCTGAGAACGAGCTCGGGAACGGCGACGGGTGCGGAGATGACGGAGACGGTGGGGCGGACGACGGTCGAGGGTATCGACCCGGAGAGACTCCGGGTGTGCCTGGAGGTGTTGGCGAGCTCCGAGGAACTGCCCGACGACCACCCCGACTCGATCACCTTGCAGCGGGCCACGGCCCGACTGTTCAAGAGCCTCAAGGAGCGGCGGCGCAGGGAACGCAGGGAGTCTCGAAAGGTCCACGACGCGGCGGTGTTCGCGGCCACGGCCACGGCGGCACCCGACCGGATCGACGACGAGACCAACGGTCGTGCCCTGACCAGCGGCAGCGCCGGGGCCCTGGCCGGGGTCCTGCGCAAGGCCCGCCCCTGTTACATCTGCAAGCAGAAGTATCAGGAGGTCGACGCCTTCTACCATCAGCTCTGTCCGGAGTGCGCGGCCTTCAACCGGGAACGTCGCGCCGCCAGGACCGACCTGACCGGGCGCAACGCCCTGTTGACCGGTGGCCGGGCCAAGATCGGCATGTACATCGCCCTGAGGCTGCTGCGCGACGGCGCCCACACCACGATCACCACGCGCTTCCCCAACGACGCGGTGCGCCGGTTCGCCGCCATGCCCGACAGCGACCGGTGGCTGCACCGGCTGCGGGTGATCGGCGTGGACCTGCGCGACCCCGGCCAGGTGCTGAGGCTGGCCGACTCGGTGGCGGAGCGGGGGCCACTGGACATCCTCATCAACAACGCCGCGCAGACCGTGCGGCGCTCTCCCGACTCCTACGCGCCGCTCATCGCGGCCGAGGCGGAGCCGCTGACCGGGACCGGGCTCCCCGAACCCCTCGTGCTCGGTGGAGTGCGCCCCCAGGCGCTGGAGAGCGCGGACGAGACGGAGATCGCCCGGGTCGCCCCGCACACGTTGACCCCGGAGATGCTGACCTCGCTGGCGTTGACCACCGGCGCCGCCCACCCGGACCGGGCCCACGCGGGAGGGGCGATCGACGCGGGCGGCCTGGTGCCCGACCTGGCCCCGGTCAACAGCTGGACCCGAAGGGCCGGAGAGATCGACCCGGTGGAGATGCTGGAGGTGCAGCTCTGCAACGTGAGCGCGCCCTTCCTCCTGGTCAACCGGTTGCGCCCGGCGTTGGCGGCCTCCTCGGCCCGTCGTACCTACATCGTCAACGTGTCGGCGATGGAGGGCGTCTTCAACCGCGGCTACAAGGGGCCGGGCCACCCCCATACGAACATGGCCAAGTCCGCTCTGAACCAGCTCACCCGGACCAGCTCCGAGGAGATGCTGGAGAGCGACGGCATCCTCATGACCAGCGTCGACACCGGGTGGATCACCGACGAGCGGCCGCACCCGGAGCGTAAGCGGCTGGCCGAGGCCGGTTTCCACGCCCCGCTGGACCTGGAGGACGGCGCGGCCCGTGTCTACGACCCCATCGTCCGAGGCGAGCTGGGCGAGGACCTGCACGGTTGCTTCCTCAAGGACTACCGCCCGGCCGACTGGTAGGGAGACCGGCCCTCACACGGGTGCGGCCGCCGCCGGAGGGTCCCGGCGGCGGCCGGCGTCGTGCGATCCGGGTCAGGGGCGAAGGACCAGCCGGACCGGGGAACCGACCCGGTTCTGAAGGCGTTCGACGGCCTCGGGCGCCTGCTCCAGGCTGAAGACCCCGCTGATGGAACGGGAGAAGTCCAGCCGGCCCGCGCGTACGAGGTCGACCAACTGGACGACGTCCCGGCCCTCGGAGCCGTAGTGGCCGAGGACCTGTTGCCTCAGATAGCTGAAGCGGGTGCCGTCCTGGACCTCCAACGGCTTGTTGGTCAGCCCCACCAGCACCAGACGGCCGTGTTCCCCCAACACCTGGACGGCCTGTTCACGGACGATCGGCACCCCGGCGAAGTCGAAGGCGACGTCCAGCCCCCGACCGTGGGTGAGCTGACCGATCCTGGTGAGGAAGTCGGCCGAGGTGGAGTCCAGGGCCACGTCGGCGCCGAAGGCGAGCGCCCGTTCACGCGCCTGTTCATCGGGGTCGGCGGCGATGATCGGCGCGGCCCCGGCCAGACGGAGCAGCTGGACGGCGTGGGCGCCCAGCCCGCCCACGCCCCACACGCACACCGCCTCGGCGGGACGCACGTCGCCGGTGGTGGTGACCGCCGCCCAAGGGGTGGAGACCGCGTCCGGGATGATCGCCGCCTGCTCGAAGGGGAGATCGTCGGGGATCGGCACGAGCGTGTCCTCGCGAGCCAACGCGTACTCGGCCCACCCGCCGTCGTAGTCCACCCCTCGGGTGAGCACCCGGCCGCGGCGATCGTGCTCGCCGGCCTGGAGCGCGACCCGGTCGCCGACGGAGACGTCGGTGACGTCCGGTCCGGTCTCCTCGACGACCCCGGCCACCTCGTGACCGAGCGTGACCGTGTCGCCCTTCAGGTAGAGCGGGGACAGGCCGCCGTCGATGAGGTGGACATCGGACAGGCACACCCCGGCGGCCTTCACACGAACGAGCACCTGACCGGGGCCCGGCGTCGGACGGGGGACGTCGGTGACGCTCAGGGTCCGATCGGTGATGTTCAACCGGGCCGCGCGCATGGTGGCCATAGGTCATTCCCTCACAGTCGTATCGGCGGCACGATCTCCACCACGATCATCACGCTTCGTGTATTCGGTGGTACGTGGACGACACGGGCGATAAGGGTCAGAACCCGCCTACTTTTTCGTCAAGCGGGCCGATCGGGACGACTCTCCGCTCACGCCATGAGGCCATTGCGGTAGGCCCAGGCGGCCACCTCCACACGGTTGCGCGCGCCCAGCTTCTCCTGGACCCGGGCCAGATGCGTCTTGACCGTGCTCACGGTGACGTACAGCTCCGAGGCGACCTCGGTGTTGGTGCGCCCCTGGGCCACCGAACGCACGATGTCCAGCTCGCGCGGGGTCAACCCGCCCGTGTCCGGGGCCGGGGTCGGCGCCCCCGCCTCGGCGAAGTGCCGGAGCAGCCGGACCGTGATTCGAGGAGAGACCAGCGCGTCCCCACGGGCCGCGGCCCGCACCGCCTCGATCAGCAGCGCGGGTCCGGCGTCCTTGAGGAGGAAGCCGACCGCGCCCCCGGTCAACGCCGCGTGCACGTACTCGTCCATGTCGAAGGTGGTGACCACGACCACCTTCAACGGGTCGACCACACCGGGCCCGGCCAGCCGACGGGTGGCCGAGAGCCCGTCGATCCCCGGCATCCTGATGTCCATGAGGACCACGTCGGGACGCAGCTCCCGGGCGAGCCGGACGGCCTCGACACCGTCCCCGGCCTCGCCCACCACCTCGATGTCGTCCTCGGCGTCCAACATGTAACGGAACCCCGTACGGACCATCTGCTGGTCGTCGGCGAGCAGTACCCGAATCGTCACCGTGTTCGTTCCCTCTCTCCGGATACGGGGATCTCCGCCCGCACCGTCCAGCCCTGCCCGAATCCGTCGGGCCCGGCCGACAACGTACCGCCCAGGATGCGGGCGCGCTCGGCCATGCCGACCAGACCGTGCCCGCCTCCGGAGGGCCCACCGCTCCGTGCTCCTCCCCGACCGTCGTCGGTGATCCGGAGCAGGACCGTGTCGTCGTCGGACTCCACCACCACGGTGACCCGATCCGCTCCGCGCGCGTAGCGCAGGGCGTTGGTCACCGACTCCTGGGCGATACGCAGGATCGCCGTGCCCACCTCCACCGGCAGATCGGCGACGTCGGCGTCCGCGTGCACCGATACCTCAGGACGGCCGGGCGAGGCCGGCGCGGCCAAGGCCGCCAGACCCTCGGCCGGGTCGGGGGCGAGCGGGGCCTCCTCGGGGCCGCGCAGCCGCGAGACCATCCCGCGCATGGACTCCAGCGCCCGGCCGCCCGCCTCCTCGATCTCCGGCAGGGCCTCCCGCACCATCTCCGGTCTGCGGTCGGCCACGTGGCGCAGGGCCTGGACCCGCACCACGATCCCGGTCACCTCGTGCGCCACCACGTCGTGCAGATCGCGGGCGATGGCCAGCCGTTCCTCGGCACGGATCCGCCGGACCCGGGCGTCACGGTCGACCGCGCGCCAGCGCAGGTACAGCCCGGGGGCCAGGCCGAGCACGGCCACGAGCAGGGCGTTCTCCGCGTCGAGGACGTAGGGCTCGCGCAGGTAGTCGGAGCAGACCGCGAGGAAGACCAGCGTCGCCACCACCGGCATCTGCCAGACCCGACCGCGCAGGGCCACCAGCGACGCGGCCACGACCATGCCGACGCCCTCGGACGCGACGATCGGATAGCCGAAGGTGCCCTTGGGCAGCGGCCACAGCAGAACCGAGGTCGTGATGACGACCAGCGGGACGGCGGCCCCGACGACGAAGGTGGTCCAGTGCCCCCGAGGCGGCCACAGCACGAGGAGCACGAGGACGACGCACACCGCCCCGGAGATCACCGGGGCGAAGTCCATGGCCGAGTGCGGCGGCCCCATCCAGTCGGTGATCCGCCGCGAGGACAGGACCGTCCTCAGATCCAGGGACCACAACGCGGCCATGGCCAGGAACACCAGGAACGCCCCCGTGCGCGCTCCGAGGACGGGCCGGGCGTCGAACGGAAGGTACCTGCTCAATGCCATGGTGGCCAGACTAGGTCGCCGGGCCGGGGTCGACATCCGCCGAAAGGACTAGCGGGTGTCGGACCTTTCCGCTGTTCGGTCGATGTGCGCGGGACCCTCGCCGAGCGAAGCTCGTCGGGCAGACGAGGAGGAGTCCCATGAACGAAGCGGTCCGCTCCCCCCAGGACGGGGACACGACGACACACGAGGGCGCGGTCGCGCGCCCTCCGGCCCGGACGGAACGAGTGGCGTTCCTGGACGTCGCCCGAGCGCTGGCGATGATCGGCGTGGTCATGATGAACGTGACCGCCGTCGCCTTCACGGCGGAGATGGTCGGCGAACGGGAGACGGGGACCCTCACCTCGATCGTGGACGGTGTCCTGACCCTGATCATGTCCGGCAAGGCCCGGGCCATGCTCATGGTGCTGCTCGGGATCGGCGCCGTCCTGGCCTGGCGTTCCGCCACCCGTCGGGGCGGCCGTCCCCTGGTGCTCATGCTGCGCCGCTACGCGGTCCTCGGGGTGCTCTTCGGCGTCCCGCACCTGCTGGTCTTCTCCGGTGACATCCTCACCCACTATTCGATCACCGCGTTGTTCCTGGCTCCGTTGATGCCGCTGTTGCTGCGGGGGTCGGTCGCGCGCCCGCTCTGGACCGCGGTCGGCCTGTTCGCCGTCGCCCCCCTGTTCGAGTACGGGCTGGACCTCGGGGGCGCCGACCTGGGCGTCCTGATCGTCCTGGTGCCGCAGACGCTCGGCTTCTTCTGCGTGGGCGTGTGGCTGGCCCGCCGTCCCGAACTCGACCCCGACTTCGCCGGGCGGACCCGGCTGATCGGCCGGATGATCTGGTCGGGCCTTCTCATGCAGGTCATGGGTCTGGTGGTCCTCTTCGGCTCCGACCTGCTCTTCCCGATGAGGATGGACGCCGACGGGGTGCCGATCATGACCCCCGAGGGCATGCCCGTGATCGAGCCGGGCGCCCAGATGATGACCTCCCTCTCCGGAACCTTCACCGGTATGGGCGGGGCGCTGTTCTACCTGGGACTGGTGTGGTGGCTGGTCCGCCGGGACGGCCGGGTCGCCCGGGCCCTGGGGGCGCTGACCCCGCTGGGGCGGATGACGCTCACGGTCTACCTGGCGAGCACGGCGGTGTTCCTGGTGTTGAAGCCCTTCGAGGGGCAGCTCCCGACGCTCGCCCACTACGCCTTGGGCGTGACCTACTTCGTGGTGATGGCCCTGGTCGCGCGCTGGTGGCTGGGCCGGTTCCGGCTGGGCCCCCTGGAGTGGGTCTGGAGGAGCCTCGTCCACCTGCGCCCCATGCCGATGCGGCGGCGCGAGACGGGCGTGGCCGAGACGGAGGCCGTGGCGTCCGCTCCGAGCGCGGGCGGCACCGGAACCGCGGCCTAGAACACTCCCTAGCCGCCGGCGACGGAGGGCAGCAGGCGTACGTCGGCACCGTCGTGGACGGGGGCGTCCAGACCACCGATGGTCCGGCACTCGTCCTCGTCCACGAACACGTTCACGTACCTGCGCAACAGCCCACGCTCGTCCCGGATCCTGCGATCCAGCCCCGGATGACGCGCGACCAGGGCGTCCAGGACCCCGCGCAACGCCACGGGGCCGTCGACCTCCACCGGGACGTGGGCGGCCCCGTCGGCGTCGGAGCGCAACAGACCGGGCAGGTGCACGATCACCCGCATTTCACACCTCCGCGGCCCGGACGCACAGCACGTCGGGCAGATGGGCGACCACACGGTGCCAGCGCTCCTCGTCGTCGGTGAGGGCGTAGACGTCGCCGTTGCGGGTCCCGAAGTAGAACCCGGGCAGCTCGGCCCCGTCGGTGCAGGCCGCGTCGCGCAGCACGATCCCGAAGTAGGGCTCCTCGGGCAGTCCGGCGTCGATCGCCCGCCAGCTCTCCCCGGAGTCGTCGGTGCGGTAGGCGCGCAGCCGGTTCTCCGGTGGCAGGTGCACCTCCTGGCTGACCACGGGGAAGTTGAAGGCCGACTCCGCCCGATGCGGGTGGGCGACGATCGCGAAGCCGAAGTCGGTGGGCAGCCCCGTCTCGATCGGCCGCCACCCTTCGGTGGCGGGGGAGGCGCTGCGATAGACCCCGTGGTGGTTCTGCGCGTAGAAGGAACCGTCCGGCGCGACGGTCACCTTGTGCACGCACTGGCCGAACTCGGGCTCGGGGTCCGGGAGGAACCCGGCGGAGATGCCCCGGTTGGTGGGCGCCCAGCTCTCCCCGTCGTCCGAGCTCTGGTAGACGCCTCCGGTGGACATGGCCACGGTGATGGCCTCGGGGAAGCGCTCACCCGAGCCGAGGACGCCGGGCAGGACGGTGTGGATGGCGGCCCCTCCGGCGCCGGGGAACCATTCGGCCCGGTGCGGGTGGTCCCAGAGCGAGCGGACCAGGGTGAAGTGGTCGCCGCCGTCGGTGGAGCGGAAGAGGGCGTGCGGTTCCACGCCCGCGTAGACGGTTCCGGGCTCGGGGCCGAAGGCGAACTGCCAGGCACGGACGAGGGAGGCGTCGGTGTCCTCGGGGAACGCGATCGGCGCGGTGCCGGGCTCGGTCCAGGTGCGGCCGAGGTCGTCGCTGTGCCAGACGCTCGGGCCGAAGTGCCAGCTCTCGGTCCCCACGAGCAGACGGTGCGTGTGCGGGTCGATCCCGACCGTGTAGACCGGGCTCATTCCGGCGTCGTCGTTCTCGTCGAGCCGGTGCGGTCCGAGCACCTCCCACGAACGTCGATCCTCGCTGCGCGCGGTGAACAGGCCCTTGCGCGTTCCGATGATCAGCAGATACGTCATCACGCCCCCCATGATGTGACCTAGATCTCCACTGTGACACAGGGGTGTGACATTCGCCGGTCGTTCACCCGTGGTTCCCCGGGGGAGCCTGTCCGGAAGGTGTAGATATGTCCTTGGTTGGCGGGTTCCGGACGCATGGAAAAGTCAATAGTTAGGAACCCGAACGATTTACTCGAGGTGGTTTATTCGCGCCGCTCGGAAAAGAGACCCCTCCGGAGGGATAACTTCCCTCAGGGGGGAACCCTTTCCGATCAGAGGTTTCGTCGTTCAGCGGAAGGCGGTTGTCGGTCTCCCAACGCTTTGCAATAAAATCCCGGGCCAACAAGCGGTGCCCCGAAGATCCTCCAGGCCTTCGGGTGCCGCACGCATCCCATCCCTAGAACAGCCCGGACGATTTCCCGCCACCTCGATCTTCCGCGTCCGTTTAGGGACCACCGTCCCAATGGTCGGTCCCGCGTACCGAGAAGTACCGAGTTCCATCGATAGGGTCGCCTCATGCAACACCCCTCCGACACGCTCCACGCGCGCAAACGCCGTAAGGCGCGGGCCATGATCGTGTCATCAGCCTTCCAACTCTTCTCCGAACACGGATTCGACAACGTGACCGTCGCGGCCATCGCCGAGCGGGCCGAGGTCGGCCGGACCACCTTCTTCCGGTACTTCGGCGACAAACAACAGGTGCTCTTCGCCGACGAGTGCGACGAGGTGGACCGCATGTGCGCCTACGTGCGCGACAAGGCGGGTCGCCCCCTGGGCTCCGACCTCGGGGCCGCACTGGCCCTGCTCCGCGAGGCCGAAACCGTCACCAAGCCCTACGCCGTGCTCTCTCCGGCGCACTCGGCCGTCCTGGCCCGGCTGCTCCGGGAGAGCGTCGACCTCAGATCCCGTTACCTGCTCACCCGCCAACAGCGGGCGCTACGGCTGGCCGGAGCCCTGGTCGAGGCCGGAGCGGTCGAGAAGGTCGCGGTTCTGGCGGCCCACACGGCGATGGCCTGCGAACTCACCGCCATGAGACTCGCCGAGAGCCCCGAGGCCCACCCCGCACACGTGGAGGAGGCCCACGGGCTGCTGCGCTCTCTCGGAGGATGATCGACGAGGACCCGCGACCCCGGGGACGAGGCCGTGGTCGCGGGTCGTACGTCGTGCTCACGCGCCGGGTGGGGGAGCCGCGGCGACCTTCCGGGGGCGGACCGCCCCGACGGGACGGCCCCTGAGAGGATCGTGCGCGACCCGAGGGTGTGTTCGAGATCCGGAAGGGACCGACGAGATCATGAGTATGAACCCGACCATCGTCCGTGGACGAGACGGGGCCGCCCGATGACCGACGACTCCAAGGTGCTGTTGCGGGTCGAGGGCGCTCTGGCCCGCGCCACGCTCAACCGCCCCCGCGCCATCAACGCCCTCGACCACGAGATGGTCCTCATGCTCTCCGACGCCCTCGACGGCTGGGAGAAGGACGGGTCGGTCGTCGCGGTGCTCATCGACGGCGCCGGTGAACGAGGCCTGTGCGCGGGCGGCGACGTCCGCGCCATGCGGGACAGCGCTCTGGCCGGGGACGACCGCGCCGCGCGGTTCTGGCGGGACGAGTACCTGCTCAACGCGCGGATCGCCCGCTACGGCAAGCCCTACATCGCCTTCATGGACGGTGTGGTCATGGGCGGCGGTGTCGGCGTCTCCGCGCACGGAGGCGTTCGTGTGGTCACCGAGCGCTCCAAGGTGGGCATGCCCGAGACCACCATCGGGTTCGTTCCGGACGTGGGCGGCACCTACCTGCTGTCCCGCGCCCCCGGAGAACTGGGCACCCACCTCGCCCTGACCTCTACCGCCGTCGGCCCGGCCGACGCCGTCCACGTGGGCCTGGCCGATCACCACGTGCCGTCCGAGCGGCTGCCCGAACTGGCGGTCGCCCTCACCGCCATCGACTCCGAGAGCGCCATCGCCGAGGTGGTGGCCCGCTTCGTCGAGGAGCCCGCGGCGGGCACGCTGGAACGCGACCGGGAGTGGATCGACGCCTGCTACGCCTCCGACGACGCCGAGGAGATCGTCGCACGGTTGCGCGCCCACGGCGCCCCGGAGGCGGCCGAGGCGGCCGCGACCATCGAGAGCAGGTCGCCGACCTCGGTGAAGACCACTCTGGCCGCGCTCCGACGGGCCCGGCGGGCCGGGTCCCTGGAGGAGGTCCTGGAACAGGAGTACCGGGTCTCCTGCGCCGCCCTGAACGGGCCGGACATGGCCGAGGGCATCCGGGCCCAGGTGGTCGACAAGGACCGGAACCCCGCCTGGACGCCGTCGACGCTGGCCGAGGTCGACGACGCCGACGTCGAGCGCGCCTTCGCGCCCGCGCCGAGCGGACCGCTGGGCCTGGTCTGACGTGAGAGGGTCCGGGTGGAGGATCGCCCGGACCCCGTACCGAACCGGCCGCCCCTCGGGCCCGTCACAGGGGAGTACGTTCCCGGGGCGAAGGGCCTCGGCCCAGAGCAGCGCGGAGGAGGACCTCCCCATGTCCCCCAAGCCCGGAACCATCACCGCGATCCAGGTGATCCTCTACATTCGAGCGACCTTGGGCGTCCTGAGTCTCCTCGCCGTCCTGACCGGGTGGGGGCCGACGAGCGGCTCGGAGGTCTGGAGGGTCACGTGGGACACGGCCGTGTTCGACGTCGTCCCCGAGCTTCAGGCGGAGGGGTATCCCGGTCTCTACACGGGTGCCTTCGTCTCCTCCCTCATGGCCGTCGTGGAGCTGATCGCCTTCGAGTTCTACGTGGCCTCGACCCTGGGGCGTGGCGGCCGTCGAACCCGCCTGCTCGTACGGATCACGGCGGTCTTCGGCTGTGTCGGCGCCGCTCTGGCCCTGTTCTCCGGAGGGGACTTCGCACCTCTTCTCATCCTCATGATCGTGGTGCTGGTGCTCAACGAGAGCGCCTCGGCCGAGGACTGGTACCGGGAGACCGAGTACCCGGCCCCGCGCCCCGGCGCCGTCTGACCCCTCCCGGCCCCCGAGAGGGGTCAGAGCCAGTCGTGTTCGCGCGCGTACCGGGCCGCCTTGTGCCGGGTCCGCGTCCGGGTCTTGCTCATCGCGTTCGACAGGTAGTTGCGCACCGTGCCCTCGGCCAGATGGAGACGGGCGGCGATCTCGGCCACCGAGTACCCCTCGCCCGTCTCCCGCAGCACGTCGATCTCGCGCTCGGTCAACGGGCAGTCGTCGATGACGGCGAGCGCGGACACCTCCGGGTCGATCCATCGGCGACCTTCGTGCAGGGTCGCGATCACGGTGGCGATATGCGACGGTTCAGCGGATTTGCCGACGAACCCCCGGACACCCAGCCGCAACGCCTTGCGGAGCACACCGGGCCTGGCATGCCGGGTCAGCATGAGGACCACCTGGTCCGGAAGCTCCCGACGGATTCTCTCGACCGCCCCCAGCCCATCGATCCCGGGCATCTCCAGGTCGATGACGAGCACGTCGGGCCGGTGGGAGAGCGTGGCCTCCACGGCCCGCGCGCCGTCCTCGGCCTCGGCGAGAACGGTGATCTCCCCTTCGAGAGGGAGCAGCGCGGCCAACGCCTTACGCAGCAGGGCCTCGTCGTCGACGAGTACGACGGTGGTCATGAACGGTCCTTCTCGGTCGTCGTGGAGATGTCGTCGGAGAGCGACCGGGGGAGGGAGGCCGCGGTCGTGAACCGCCCGTTCTCCCGCTCCACGGTCAGTTCGCCCCCTTGGTCGATGAGCCTTTCCCTGAGGACGGCGAGCCCGCCGAGCTCAGGAGTGGGGCCCGGACCGGCACCGTCGTTGACCACACGGATCCCCGACTCCGACAGTGAGATCCATACCCGCTCGGCCTCGGAGTGGCGGAGGATGTTGGTGGTGGTCTCCCTGAGGACCTGACCGAGCGATTCGCCCGCCCGTACGTCCACCTCGCCCTCACGGTCGACCTCCACCCGGATCCCGGCCGCCTCGAAGAGGTTCTTGGCGTTCTCCAGCTCCACGGACAGGTTGAGCCGACGTTGGGCGTAGGCCAGCTCCCTGGTACGGAGGATGGTGTCGCCGACCAGGGAGTGGATCTCCTCCAGCTCCCGTTCCGCCCGCTCGGCGTCGACGTGCACCAGCCTGCGGGCCAGCGTGGTCTTCAACTTCACCACGTGCAGTGTGTGGCCCTGAATGTCGTGCAGGTCGCCGGCGAACCGCACCCTCTCCCGGGCCACGGCCAGCTCCGCCTCATGCTCGCGGGCCCGGTCCAGTTCCGTGACGAGCTCGGAGATCACCTGGTTGAGGTGGACCATGATGACCCCGGTCAGGGCCACGCTCAGGGGGACGGCGACATAACCGAGCATCTGGTCGACGAGGCTCTCGTCGGAGAACAGCGGTCGGACCGCGATCCCCAGGAGGAGGACGAGGAACGCGCCCAGGGTCACCGCCCTCCGGTGGGCCGGCAGCCGGTAGGCGACGACCGCGCTCACGATCGCGAAACCGTAGGCCGCCGTCGGGGAGTCCGCCACCGTCGTCCCGAGGAACCAGAGGGCCGTGGTGACGATCAGGCAGGGCAGGAGGACGGAGAGACGTCCCGCGGTCCGTCGTGAGACCGCCGTCAGCGCCGCGGTCAGCCCGATCGCCAGGAGAAGGGCCTGCCACCAGGTCTTGGCGTCGACGGCCGCCAGCAGGGCGCCCATCGAGGAGAGGGAGGCGGAGACGATGTGGAGGTTCAGGTCGTGCAGACGGCTCCGCGTCGTCTCGACCGGCTCGGTGGTCACGTGCGGCTCTTCTCGGTCGAACTGCGGGGATCGACCCTCAGTATTCTCTCGCCGATGGGCGCCGACCAGTGACGTGGCGTCATCGTTCCGGGCCTCTCCACGTCACACCGGAACCCCGTCGCCCGCTCGTGGGCGGACGACGGGGCGGTATCCGATCAGAACGGGGTCAGGGTGATCTCCAGGCCGGCGGGGGCGTGGTCCTGCACGTAGGAGGCGAAGTCGGCCACGTCGTCGAAGGCGAACCCGTAGGCCTTACCGTCCTCGGTGTGCTCGTGGAAGACGGCGGCGTAGTGGTTGGCGATCTCGTCCAGGTAGAACCCGGCCGGGTCGTCGGTGGGCTGCTCGGCGATGTCCGCCAGGGTGGAACGGTTGAGCGCGGCGCCCACGATGGCGGCGACCGGTCCGGTGATCCCGTCGTTGGGGGCGGCCAGGGCCCCGTCGCAGAAGAACACGTCCCGCGTGGTCGGCCTGGGGATGGGGGCCACGCCTCCGTCGAACAGCAGCTCGTCGCCCTGGACCCGTCCGGTGAAGGTGCCCGCGTTGGTGGTGACCCTCAGGTCGGTGTCCGTGTAGCGCGACCACACGCGGTCCACGTAGGGGTCGAAGTAGTCGTTCGGGAAGAGTCCGACGTCGAGCCCGTGACCGGGGGCGATGACACGGTGGTCGTCGAAGACCAGCGGGGAGAAGACGGGGTCGGCGGAGAGGGTCTCGAAGATCGCGTCCCGTCCGCCGGGCACGAGGAAGCCGGTGCTCTGGTCGGCGTCGCCGGTCAGCCGGATACCGATCGGGACACTGAACTGGTCCACCATCGAGGTGTTGCAGAACATCCCGTCCTCGTTGTGCGTGAACTCCACCGTGTCGTGCAGGACGTCGAAGGCGTCGTCGTCCTCCACCCAACCGGCGGGCAGTTGCAGGGCGGGGTTCCCGTCACCGTCCTCGACGATCCGGATCCCGAGCTTTCCGCCCAGCGCCAGGTAGATCCGCCCGGACATGTAGGGGAGCGTCATGTCGTCGGGCAGCGCGCCCAAGGGGATGGAGTAGTCCGTGTATCCGTCGTCGGTGTTGTCGTCGAGGCTCACGGGGTGCGGGGCCCCGTCCGCGTCGACCCGGCAGTGCCGGCCCGTGGTCAGGTCGGTACCGACGATGTACACCAGCACCTCGTCGTCTCCGTAGCGGCCGCTGTCGTTGGTCACGCTGACCGGGAGCGCTCCCAGATTGGTCGTGGCGGAGGCGGGTCGGAGGAGGCGGGAACCCTCCGGGGCGGCGATGGCGCCCAGCAGGGGGGTGGCGGCGGCGAGCGACGCTCCACCCAGGAAGAGCCTGCGGTCGATCATGTTCGTTCTCTCCTCTAGTAGCGGGTTCGAAGAGGTGGGCCCCATGGAGCCAGGAACACGAGCGCACGTCAATGGGGGTAAGGGGGATGATTCGTGTGGCGGTGGAGTCACTCGTGGTGACAGGTGTAAGTGTGGCGTGGATCACTCTCCCTTCGGGGTGAACTCCAGCAGCGCGGCCCCGTTCTCCTCTTCGCTCCACACGAGGCGGAGCCCCGCCTTCGAGGCCAGATCGGACAGGGCGCGCGTGTCCCTCTCCCGCCCGTTGAAATAGGCCAGCATGCGCAGGTCCAGCTCGCTCACCCGGTTCCCACGGCCCTTCCGGCCCTCGTCGCCGTACTCGGCGACCAGTACCCGACCTCCGACCCCGGCCGCCTCCGCGCAGCGTCGCAGGATCTCGACGGCCGCGTCGTCGTCCCAGTCGTGCAGCACCCAGCACAACAGGTAGGCGTCTCCGTGGACGGGCAGCGGTTCGAAGAAGTCGCCCTCGACGGCGTCGGCCCGGTCGGCCACGCCCGCGGCCCGAAAGGCCTCGCCCGCCAGAGCCACCGGGCTGGCCAGATCCACCACGGTCCCGCGCAACCGCGGCGCGCGCCGCAACAGCGCCCGCATCAGAGTGCCGTCGCCACCGCCCACGTCCACCAGGTGCTCCAAGGCGTCCCAGTCGTACAGTCCGACCAGGGTCCGGGCCAGGTCGGCCATCCGGGAGGCCATCAGCTCGTCGAAGGAACGGGACAGCGCGGGGTCGTCGGACAGATCGGCCCAGAACGTCGAACCGTCGAACCGCAGCGAGTAGGCGCTCTCTCCGCTGCGCAGGGCCTCGGCCAGGTCGGCCAGGCACAGGTCGGCCCGCCCGTGCGCGCCGTCGGCGGTGAACCAACCGAGCCGGGAGTGCGGGTGGTCGGACCGGAGCGCCGCGCCCACCTCGGTGAGGGAGAACCGGTCGCCGTCCCGCGTGAACAGGCCCTCACGGACCAGGTACCCCAGCACCCGGGCCAGCCCCTCGGGGTCGACCCCCACCGAGGCGCCGAGTTCGGCGGCGGTACGCGGCCCGTCCTTCAGATGGTCGGCGACCCGCAGCGTCGCGATCGCGCGGATCGCCATCGGCGTGACCGGGCTGGCCAGTGCCCAGAGACGGTCGGCCGCCTCTCTCGGGTCGACCTCACCGGTCCGGGCGCGCGCGTTCGTTCCGTCCATCGGGCCCCCTGTGCGGGTTCGTCCACGGTCGTTTCCGATGACGCCCTACCCAGGAATCCGCCCTCCGAGTACAAGGGGCCCCGGCCTATCGCGGACGTGGCCCCCGGAGCGTCGATCCGCACGGCTCCGGGGGCCGATCGGAAGAAGAACCGGGTTCAGGCGGGGTGGGGACCGCCGTGGGGCCACTGGCGGCGTTCGGTCATCAGACGACGCTTGTGCCGGCTGCGGCGGGTGCCCGTGACGATCAGGATCGGGAGTCCGATCGCCATCCCCAGAAGCGGCGCGCCGAGCGCCCATAGGAACGAGGACAGCAGGCCTCGAGCGAACCCGGCCCCGCCGTCACCGATGTCGGCCACCGCGAACGTGTCGACACCGGGCTCCGCTTCGCAGGTCAGGGTGTACTCTCCGGCCTCACCGATCCCTCGAGATCCCACCAGCTCCCAGCGTTCGCCGCCGACCTCCACGTAGTGGCTGTAGCCCGGCCATCCGAACCTCTCCTCGGTGCCGTCGGGCAGGACGAGCGAGCACATGCCCTGGTCGCCGGTGGGAGAGGCGTAGAGGCCGAGCTGGAAGTCGGTCTCGTCGACGGTGAAGACGACCTCCTCGCCCGCGTTCACCCGGGCCTCGAAGTCGGGCAGGGCCACGGTGGAGAACATCGAGAACACGAAGCCGACGAGGGCGGTGACGAAAGCGCAGACCAGGACCAGGGCGCCCACGATGTACCAGACGCGTCCGGGACGTAGTTCCTTCGGATCGATGTGGATCGGCGCGGGGCCGTAGGGCCCCTGCGCAGGGGGGTACGGAACGCTCACGGGGCTCCTCCTCGCTGGACGACCGATACCCCTTGGGATGCCCGCCGGCCCGGTTTCGTTGCGCGTGGGCGTCTCCACCGGGCCGGGCGGGGCTCAGGCCCCGCGGGCCATCCGCTCCCTGTAGGTGCCTCGACGGACCCCGATGGTGATGACGGTCGCGATCATCGCCAGCACGCCCAGGCCGGCTCCGGCCATGAGGGCGAGGAAGGTCGTCGCGCCGCGGCGATCGTCCTCGTGGGCGGTGCGCGTCTCGGCGACGACGTACGAGGCCTCCGAGGGGCCCTGGCAGGTCATCGTGTACTCGCCGGGGGAGGAGACCTCCAACGAGTACATCAGCCGTCGGTCGTCCCAGCTGTGGCCGACGGGCCGCTCGGCGAAGCGGATCAGGGTGTAGGACTCCTCGAACGAGCAGGTGACCTCCTCCGCGTCGCGCGGGGAGACGTAGAGGCCCAGTGAGTCCAGGTCCTCGGAGTCGACGACGAACGTGGTCGAGCCGTACCCCTCGACCTCGTCGGACCGGGGGCCGGGCGTCTCGGTGGAGGTGAAGGCGTTCATCCCGAACAGGGAGAGCAGGAGCAGCGCCACACCGACGAGGACCGGGGGGAAGAACGGGGCCAACAGGAACCAACGGCGCCGAGGCCGGACGTCGGCGGAGGGGATGGCCGGGGTACGGGGGACGGGCGGGCCGACGGGCGGAGCCATCGGGGAGGGGTACCCGTGGGGCGCGTTGATCACGCGTGCGCGCTCGGCCCGTGCCCTCGAGATCCTGTTGGCGCGGACCGCGTACGTCGTGATGACGACGCCGAGGCTCGCGGGGACCGACAGGACCAGGAGCACGATGCAGATGAGACCGACCCAGAACGGCACGTCGTACCACTCGGTGAGGGTCAGCACCACGACGGTGAAGAGGAGGGCCGCGGGCAGGAGGGAGCCGCCGATCCAGTACCAGCGCCGGCTCGGTCGGACGGTCTTCGGATCCGGTTCCGGGGGCGGGGCGTGCGGAGCGGGGGGCGTCTCGGACATGGCCGGGTACTCAGGGGGGTGGTTCATCGGGGTGCCGTTCCGTGTCGTTCGGGGTTTCGGGGGCCGTTACGCGTGAGGTGCCCTGCGCCGCGGCGCGGTGACGACCCCGACCACGACGGCCGTGAGCGGAAGCAGTGGGACGAGGCCTCTCCGCGCACGGGGAGGCGCCCACGTACCGGATCCTTCGGGTCCGGGCACCCGCCGGGAGGGACCTCGGGGCATGGGTGGTCGCGGAGGGGGATGTGCCATGTGCGCAGTGTCGCAGAATCCGCTGACAGGGCGTGAATCGGGTGAAGCCCGACGCTTCGCGCGGCCGCTCCGGCGCGGGCCTTCGCGTCCATGAGACGCGGTTCGGACAGAGGGGGAGAGAACGGGGCGACTCGCCGGTAGAACCGGCCGAACCCCCTTGTCAGATGCCCTCCGCGCGGTTTCAATCGGGTCTTGGGAGACCGTGACGGAGGGACGCCGATGGCGGGCTCATGGAAGGCGTGGTCCTGGGGGACCGATCCCGACACCGTGCGCCGGGACGTGGCCGTCGCGCACGAGCGCTTCACCGGCTCCGGACGCCTCGGAGACGCCGTGCGCCCCATGGTGGGCGAGTCCTGGCGGCGCAGCGTCCTGCACGGGGTGGACCCCGACCGGACCCTCCCGCCGCTCGAACTCACCGGCTCCCACCTGCTCCGTCATCGTGAGCGCCACCCTCTGGCCGTGACCCTGCCGCTGCTGAGGCGTCTTCTCCTGGAGAACGCTCCGGGGCCGCAGCTCCTCGCGGTGGGGGACGCGTCGGGACGTCTGCTGTGGGTGGAGGGCGACCACGGCCTGCGCTCCAAAGGCGAGGAACTGCACTTCGTGGAGGGCGCCAACTGGCACGAGCGCTCGGCCGGGACCAACGCCCCGGGGGTCGCCCTCGCCCTCGGCCACGAGGTGAGGGTCTTCGCCAGTGAGCACTTCAGCCGGGGCGTTCAGCATTGGAGCTGTTCGGCGGCGCCTCTGCGCGATCCTGACACGGGGGAGCTTCTGGGGGTCCTGGACCTGACCGGCGACGATCATCTGGCCTCTCCGCAGGCGTTGGCCCTGGTCCGGGCGGCGGCGACCGCCGCCGAGATGGAGATCCGCGTCCGACGCTCGACCTCGCCGGCCCGGAGCGGGCTCTCCCCGTACGGGGACGAGGCGGGGCCCGCGGGAGCGAACGCAGCCCCGCCCCCGACCCGGTTGTGCGTTCTCGGTCGGGACCGGGGGCGACTCGAAACGGAGGGGCGACCGATCGAGCTCGGCGCGCGTCACTCGGAGATCCTCCTGCTGCTGACCCGGCATCCGCGCGGGCTGACCGGTGAGGCTCTGGGCGCCCTGCTGCACGAGCGGGGCGTCGCCCCGGTGACGGTCCGGGCGGAGATGTCCCGTCTCCGTCGCCTGCTGGGACCCGGTCTGCTGGCCTCCCGGCCCTATCGCCTGCTCCACCCCTTGGACACCGACGTCGACCGGGTACGGCGGTGCCTCCTCGACGGCGACGATCGGGGCGCCGTCGAGCTCTACGAGGGGCACGTCCTGCCCGGCTCCGAGGCGCCCGGGGTGATCGAGGCGCGTGAGGAGCTCCGCGCCGAGATGTGCGAGGTCCTCACGGCGCGGGCCGACCCCCGGGCCTTGGCGGAGTGGGTGGAGCGACCCGAGTGGCGGGACGATCCCCGGGCGATCGAGGCGGCGCTCGGTGCGGTCGAACCCGACGCGCCACGTCACGCGGTCCTGCGGGGGCGGCTGCGCAGGCTCGGCCTCTGAGAGCGCGCAACGTGGTCGCAACCTCCGGGTGACTAGCGTCACGACCTCTTGTTCCGTGGGCACGCGGAGCCGGTGCGCGAGCATCGGCGCCCGGATCGAAGGAGGCAACCGCATGACGATCTACGCTCCGCCCGGCACGCCCGGAAGCGTCGTCGAGTACGCGTCGCGCTACGAGAACTGGATCGGCGGCGCGTGGGTCGCGCCGGTGGGGGGACGCTACTTCGAGAACCCCACCCCCGTCACCGGACGGGTCTTCACCGAGGCCGCCCGCAGCGGGGCCGAGGACGTCGAACTCGCCCTCGACGCCGCCCACGCGGCCGCTCCGGCCTGGGGACGCACCTCGCCGGCGGAGCGGGCGCTGATCCTCAACCGGATCGCCGATCGGATGGAGGAGAACCTGGAGCGGCTCGCGGTCGCCGAGTCCTGGGAGAACGGCAAGCCGGTCCGCGAGGCGCTGGCCGCCGACATCCCGCTGGCCATCGACCATTTCCGCTACTTCGCCGGCGCGATCCGGGCCCAGGAGGGTCACACCTCCCAGATCGACGGGGACACCGTCGCGTACCACTTCCAGGAGCCCTTGGGCGTGGTCGCCCAGATCATCCCGTGGAACTTCCCGATCCTCATGGCGGTCTGGAAACTCGCCCCCGCGCTGGCGGCGGGCAACGCCGTGGTCCTCAAGCCCGCCGAGCAGACGCCCACCTCGATCATGGTGCTGATCGACCTCATCGCCGACCTGCTGCCGCCCGGCGTGGTCAACGTCGTCAACGGGTTCGGGGTCGAGGCCGGCAAGCCGCTGGCGGCCAACCCGCGCGTGCGCAAGGTCGCCTTCACCGGTGAGACGACCACGGGGCGGCTGATCATGCAGTACGCCTCCGAGAACCTCATCCCGGTCACCCTGGAGTTGGGCGGCAAGAGCCCCAACCTCTTCTTCGCCGACGTGGCGGCCGAACGCGACGCGTTCTACGACAAGGCGTTGGAGGGCTTCACCCTCTTCGCCCTCAACCAGGGCGAGGTGTGCACCTGTCCCTCGCGCGCGTTGATCCAGGACTCCCTCTACGACGGCTTCATGGCCGACGCCCTGGCCCGGGTCGGTCGGATCCGGCAGGGGGACCCGTTGGACACCGAGACCATGATCGGCGCGCAGGCGAGCAACGACCAGCTGGAGAAGGTGCTGTCCTACATCGACATCGGCCGCAAGGAGGGGGCGAAGGTGCTCTCCGGCGGGGAGCGGGCCGAGATGGAGGGCGACCTGGCCGGCGGCTACTACGTCACACCGACCGTCTTCGAGGGTCGGAACACGATGCGGATCTTCCAGGAGGAGATCTTCGGCCCGGTGGTGTCGGTGTCCCGTTTCGCCGACTACGCGGACGCCATCGGTATCGCCAACGACACCCTGTACGGGCTCGGCGCGGGGGTGTGGTCCCGGGACGGCAACACCGCCTACCGGGCCGGACGCGACATCCAGGCCGGTCGGGTGTGGGTGAACAACTACCACGCCTACCCCGCGCACGCGGCCTTCGGCGGTTATAAGCAGTCGGGGATCGGCCGGGAGAACCACAAGATGATGCTCGACCACTACCAGCAGACCAAGAACCTTCTGGTCAGCTACTCGGACCAGGCGATGGGGCTGTTCTGATGCGGCCCCCGGAAGGGGACGGGGCGGTGGAGCGAGTGGCGGTCACCGACGAGGCCGCGGACCTGATCCGGGAGCTCCACGCCGAGCACGGTCCGCTGATGTTCCACCAGTCCGGTGGCTGTTGCGACGGCAGCGCGCCGATGTGCTATCCGGCGGGGGAGTTCCGCGTCGGCTCCGCCGACGTGCTCCTCGGGCACCTGGAGGTCGGTCTGCCCGAGCCGGTGCCGGTGTGGATGTCGCGTTCCCAGTTCGAGCTGTGGCGTCATACCCACCTGACCATAGACGTGGTCCCCGGGCGCGGTTCGGGGTTCTCGCTGGAGTCTCCGACCGGGAGACGGTTCCTGGTCAGGTCCCGGTTGATGGACGACGGGGGGTGATGGACGAGGTCCCATGCCAGAGGGGAAAGGGCGGGCCCGTCGGGAGTACTCCCGACGGGCCCGCCCGTGTCCTCCGTGGCTTCGGGGCTCAGCCCTGGGCGGGGCCCGCCTCGGAGCCCTCGTTCGCCCGGCGCTTGGAGTCCAGACGTTCGGCCAGTTCGTCGGTGACCACGAGATCACGCCGGATCCGGCCGGTGCGGTAGCCCACCCGCGCGGCGATGTGACCGGCGACGGGGACGGTGACCACCTGGAACAGGCCCACCAGGATCAGCGTGCCGAAGTCGAACACGCCGGTCTCCTCCACGGGCAGCATCCGCAGCCCGATCCCCACCAACACCAGCAGCATGCCCAGGATCTGCGGCTTGGCCGCGGTGTGCATGCGCGACAAGAGGTCGGGGAAGCGCATCAGGCCGACCGCGGCGACGAAGGAGAGCAGGGAACCGGCCAGCAGACACAGGATCGCGGCCCAGTCCAGGACGGTGACGAGCTGATCGCTCACGACGTCCTCCTCTCTCCGGAGTCCTCAGTGGGTTCCACGGGGTTGTCGGCGTGCTCCTCGGGACGTCGGGCGACGAACTTGGAGACGCTGATGGAACCGACGAAACCCAGGATCGACAGGACGAGCAGGGTGGGCAGCACCGTGGGGTCACGGTTGAAGGCCGCGTAGGCGCCCAGCCCCGTCAGGGCCGAGGCCAGCAGCACGTCGACGGACAGGGCCCGGTCCAGGATGCTGGGGCCGATCAGCAGACGGGCCGTGCCCAGCAGGGCGGCGGCACCGAGGAGGACCGCCACGATGGTCCAGAGGATGTTCATGCGCTCCCCTTCCCGGCGGCCAGGGCGGCCTCCAGATCGGCGATGTTCTCGCGTGTGCCCAGGGCCCGGACGATGCGCTCCTCCAGCATGTGGATGCTCTCCTTGGCCTTCTCCGCCTCTTCCTCGTCCTCGGCGCCCAGGACGTGGACGTAGAGGATCTTCTCCGGCTGGGCGACCTCGATGATCACACTGCCGGGGATCACCGT
Source organism: Nocardiopsis sp. LDBS1602 (assembly GCF_035818715.1). NCBI lineage: Bacteria > Bacillati > Actinomycetota > Actinomycetes > Streptosporangiales > Nocardiopsidaceae > Nocardiopsis > Nocardiopsis sp. LDBS1602. The sequence continues at coordinate 584,645 of NZ_JAYLVW010000003.1, forward strand.
CACCGTGATCGCGGTGCACACCAGCATCAGGTCGGCGTCGGTGCGCAGCCGCACCGCCACGACGGAGCTCTTGACCGGAGGGCCGGGGCGGAACACCTGGACCGTGACCTGGAAGCTGGAGACCACCATCTTGCCGAGGACGTAGAAGAACAGGCGGACGCACTGGAGGGGCCAGAAACGGAAACCGGGAGAGATGGGCGGCAGCGGGAAGAGCATCATGATGCCCACGGACACCAGGAACCCCACGGCCGCTGTACCGAGTGCCTCGGGACGCAGCTGGAAGCCCTTGAAGAGCATCATCCACACCAGCGTCATCCCGAGCGCGACCGGGATCTGTACTTTGCCCAGACGTCGACGTAGAGCGTTCACCCCCGCCTTCTTCCGGGTCTTCAGGTCGTTCACTGGGAACCTCCGAGAACCGCCTCGATGTAGGGCGTGCGCTGCAACAGTTCGACCGCGGAGTCCGAGGAGTAGGCGATGAGCGGCCCCGCGAAGACCGTCATGGCCAGACCGAAGGCGACCAGGGCCACCGTGGCGCCGACCATGCTCTTGGGCAGGACGACGGAGGTCACCACCGGGGTGTCCACCGTCGAGGTGGCGCCCAGACGGGAGGACGGGCCGACGGCCTCGCCCGGGCCCAGGGCCGCGGTCGAGGTGTCGTCGTCCTCACTGTCCTCCAGGACGGTGCCCGGCTCGGCCACCGTGCCCTCGGAGGGGGTCCGCCAGAAGGCGTAGTTCCACACCCGGGCGATGACGTACAGGGTCAGCAGGCTGGTGAGCACCGAGGCGCCGACCAGGGTGTAGGCCAGCGGGGTGCCCACGTCCACACCGGCCTGGAGCAGACCGATCTTGCCGAGGAAGCCCGACAACGGTGGGATGCCGCCCAGGTTCATCGCCGGGATGAAGAACAGGATGGCCAGCAGCGGCGCGATCTTGGCCAGACCGCCCAGATGGTCCAGTGACGTGGATCCGCCCCTGCGTTCGATCAGTCCCGTGATGAGGAAGAGCGTGGTCTGCACGGTGATGTGGTGGGCGATGTAGAACACCGCGCCCGCCAGGCCGAGCTCCGTCCCCAGGGCCACGCCGAACACCATGTAGCCGATGTGGCTGATCAGGGTGAACGACAGCAGACGCTTGATGTCGGTCTGCGCCACCGCGCCCAGGATGCCCATGATCATCGTGGCCAGCGCGACCCACATCAGCATGGTGTTGAGCTGGGTCCCGGGGAACATGAGGGTCTCGGCGCGGATGATCGCGTACACGCCCACCTTGGTGAGCAGGCCGGCGAACACCGCCGTCACCGGTGCCGGCGCCGTCGGGTAGGAGTCCGGCAGCCAGGCGGCCAGCGGGAACACCGCCGCCTTGATGCCGAAGGCGAGTACGAGCATCACCTCGAGGACCAGCCGCAGCTCCGTGTGGATCTCCGGAAGCCGCTCGCCGAGCTGGGCCATGTTCACCGTGCCGGTCGCGCCGAAGATCAGCGCGATCGCCATCAGGAACAGGACCGAGGACAGCAGCGAGACCACCACGTAGATGGCGCCCGCCCGCATCCGCGACTGCGTCCCGCCCAGGGTCAGCAGCACGTAGCTCGCGGTCAGCAGGATCTCGAACCCGACGTACAGGTTGAACAGGTCACCGGCGAGGAAGGCGTTGGAGACACCGGCCACCAGGATCAGGTAGGTCGGCTGGTACACCGAGAGCGGCGCGACCTCGGCCTTGCCCGCCATGCCCTGACCGATCGAGTAGACCAGCACGGCCAGGGTGACCGCGGCCGAGACCGTCACCATCAGCGCGGACAACCGGTCGGCCACCAGGGTGATGCCGACCGGGGCCTCCCAGCCGCCGACCGCCACGACCTGCGGACCGAACATGTGGGCGCCCACCATCAGGGCGGCACCGATCAACAGCACCAGGGCCAGGGAGATGACGCTCAGCCACTGCTGGACCCGGGGCCAGCGGATGCCCAGCGCGAGTTTCACCCCGGCCGCGAAGAGCGGCAGCACCACCGGCAGCGGGATGAGGTAGTGCATGATTCCGGCGAAGTAGTCCCATCCCATGGTCAGTCGTTCCCTTGCAGGTCGCTGTCCTCAGCGCGGGCCAGGCGTTCGCGCTCTGCCCGCATGGTCTGCCGTGCCTGCCGCCGCTGAGAGCGGATCCGGCGGCGCAGCTCGCGCCACAGTTCGCGCTCGGCGGCACGGTCGGCGCGTCGGTGTTCGCGAAGCCGCTTGCGGCCCAGACGAATCCGGCCGCGCAGCTCCGTCACCTGGTTGACCATGCTCTGTTGGCGGTAGGTGAGACGACGCACGGTCTCCTGCGACCGTTCGTCGGCCTCGCCGTCCTCGGCCTCGACCTCGAACCTGGCGAGTTCGGCCTGGGCCGCCGCGATCTCGGCCTTGATGCGAGCCTGTTCGGCCAGCTCTTGGGCGTCGGCCGCGGCGATGGTGGCCTGGAGTTCGGCGCGCTGACGACGGATGTCCGCCCGCAGCTTGCGTCGCTCCTTGAGGAAGCGCTGGCGAACGGCGCGACGCCCTTCGCCCTGGACGATCCTGAGGTCCTCGGCGTCGTCCTGGACCTCGTCGTTGCCCTCCAACTGCCAGCTCCGGTACGCGAGCGCCAGCAGGAAGGCCGTGAGGCCCAGGGTGATGACGATCGCCGTCAGGATCATCGCCTGTGGCAGTGGATCGCTCATCTCCTCGCCGTCGCTGAACCACAGGATCGGCGGCTTGCCCGGGGTACCGGACATGGCGAGGATCATCAGGTTGACGCCGTTGCTCATCACGATGAAGCCCAACAGCACACGGGTGAGGCTGCGCTCCAACAGGAGGACGACGCCGACCGCGACGAGGACCCCGATGACGACGACGAGGGTCAGGCTGGGGGACTCGTTCACGAGGTGACCTCCTCGGCTCGCGCGCGGGCCTCGGGACCCTCGGTCTCCTCGGCGAGGGCGGCGTCCCGTTCGATCTGTTCGTCGATACGGGCGCCCAGACTGCGCAGAATGTCCAGGATCAGGCCGATCACCAGCAGGTACACACCGATGTCGAAGATCATCGAGACCGTCAGGTGGGCCTTGCCGAAGATCCAGAAGTCGACGTATCCGTGGGCACCGGCGAGGACGTCGCCGAGGAAGATCGCGCTTCCGATCGCCGTGCCCGTGGCCAGGGCCAGACCGGCGCCGATGAGGGCGCCCGGTTGGACCCACGCGGTGTTGTAGAGCTCGAACCTGCCGCCCGCGAGGTAGCGGACGATGAAGGCGACACCCGCCACGATGCCGCCGGCGAAACCGCCGCCGACGTCGCTGTGGCCGGTGAAGAGCAGGTACACCGAGAGCACCATGATCACCGGGAAGAGGAAGCGCGAGACCACCTCGAAGATGACCGATCGGCGCTCGGTCGGCAGCGCGGCCGCCCCCGGAAGCCAGGTGCGGTTCCAGACCGGCTTGACGCGGATGTCCTTGGGCGCGAACCGGAGTTCGCCCAGGTCCACCCGGCCCTCGGTGGAGGGCGCCGGAGGCTTGGTGACCGACAGCGCCATCACACCACCGGGGGCCTTGCGGGGCTGGGCCCGGCGGCGCACGAACATCAGGCTGGCGACACCGGCCGCGGCCGCGGCCAGCACCGAGATCTCGCCCATGGTGTCCCAGGTACGGACGTCGACCAGCAGGACGGCGATGATGTTCTCGCCGCCGGCCCGCTCGGCCGCCTCGGGGTAGTGCTCGGAGATCGACGGCGCCTGTCGTCCGACCAGCGCGAACCACGTCATCACGGCCGCCAGCACACCGCTGGCCGCTCCGATGACCATGTTCCAGGTCCGACGCCCGCGCAGGGCGGGGGCGGAGAAGTAGGTCGGGAAGCGCCGGAGCACCAGGACGAAGACGACCAGGCTGACGGTCTCGACCAGGAACTGGGTGAGCGCGATGTCGGGGGCGCCGAACAGGTAGTAGATGCAGGCCACGCCGTATCCGCCGATGCCCACCAGGATGACCGAGTAGAGGCGGCGACGGACGAACAGGATCAGCAGCGACGTCACGATGATGATCGCGGCGGGGATGATCTGCACCGGGGTGTCCCACAGACGGATCTGCGGGGCGGGAAGCTCCCACAGGCGTCCGGTGAACACCGGGATGGTCGCGGAGACCACCATGACGACCAGGATGGTGCCGAGGTAGACCGGCAGCGAACCACGCTGGGTGCTACCGGTGACCTGGAGCGCCAACGTCTCCAGCCCGGCCATCATGCGTCGGTAGTTGCGTTCGGGGTTGAACAGGGCCGTGCGATTGCCGAGCCAGGCCACCCCGTGGCGGAAGTAGAACAGCACCAGACCGCCCACGACGCAGATCGCCGACAGCAGCAGCGGGAGTTCCCAGCCGTGCCACAGCGTCAGGTACGTGGGGTACTCCTCGCCGGGACCCTGCGGAACGGTGTCCGCGTAGGTGGCGAAGAGCGGGTCGGCCGGGTTGGAGAACAGGCCGCCGAGCAGGCTCAGCCCGGCCAGGACCACGGCGGGCGCGAGGAAGAGCGCTCCGGGGGCGTGGACCAGGGTGGGGGAGACGCCCTCCTTGTCGAAGAAGGCGCCCCACAGGTACCGAAGGCTGTAGCCGACGGTGAAGATGGAGCCCAGGACCATGCCGGTCAGGATCAGGGCGTCGAACCGACCACCGTGGGTGTAGGCGCCGAAGGCCAGTTCCTTGGCGACGAAGCCCGCGGTGGGGGGCAGCCCGGCCATGGAGGCCAGGGCGACGACCGAGACCCAGAAGGCGCCGGGCATGGACTTGCGCAGACCGGAGAGTTCTCGCAGGTCCCGGGTTCCGGTGCTGTGGTCGATGATGCCGACCACGAGGAACAGCGGGGCCTTGAAGAGGGAGTGCGCGACGACCATCGCGAGACCGGCGAGGGCGGCGGCGCGGGTTCCGGTGCCGAGGAGGGCGATGAGGAAACCGAGCTGGCTGATGGTGCCGTAGGCCAGGACGAGCTTGAGGTCGAACTGGCGGAGCGCCTTCCAGCCGCCGAAGATCATGGTGACCACACCGAAGGTCACCGCCATGACCTGCCAGACGGGGACGTCCCCGAAGGCGGGCGTGAGGCGGGCGACCAGGTAGACACCGGCCTTGACCATCGCCGCGGCGTGCAGGTAGCCGGAGACCGGCGTGGGAGCCTGCATGGCGGCGGGAAGCCAGAGGCTGAAGGGGAACAGGGCCGACTTGGACATCGCGCCGATCATGATCAGCACGAGGGCCGAGGTGACCACCGCTCCGCTCTCGGGCGGGTCGGCGACGATCTCGGAGATCACGTAGGTCCCGGCGGTCTCGCCGAGCATGATCATGCCCACCAGCATCGCCAGACCGCCGAAGGTGGTGACGGTCAGGGCCGTCATCGCCGCCCGGCGGCTCTCCTGGGACTCGGCCTTGTGCCCGACCAGGAGGTAGGAGAAGACCGTGGTCAGCTCCCAGTAGATGAAGAGCTGGATGAGGTCGTCGGCCAGTACGAGCCCGAGCATGGCGCCGGCGAAGGCGACGAACACGCCCGCGAAGCGCGGCAGCCCGGATTCGGAGTCGCCGAAGTAGCGCGCGCAGTAGACCAGGATCAACGTGCCCACACCGGCGGCGATGAGGGTCATGACCAGGCCGAGCGCGTCCATGTACAGGCCCAGCCGCAGCGAGAACTGCGGGGCCCACGCCACGGACTCGGAGAGGGTGCCTCCGGCGAGGATGGTCGGGAGTTGGAAGAGGGCCCACACGGTGGACAGTCCAGGGACCACCGCCAGGGCATAGAAGCCGTTACGCCCCCACAGACGCACCAGTAACGGTGCGACCGCAGCGGTGATGAAATGCGCGACCAGCACTGTTGTCAATGCGCCCCTCCCGGACCGGTCCGGGCCCGCCCGGGTGTTCGGACGGACGTCCACTGCCCTCGCAGCAGACAGCCGCCCACAACCGGATCAGTGGACGGGGGTGTCGCTACCGTTTTGAGAGGGCATGGATCTACTTGAACTTGCGTGCGCAAGCTATTTAATAGCTAGACTACACATGCGTCAAACCACCGCGCGGGTCGGGGACCCGCGCGCAGAGCCCATCCTGCGAGGACCGTTTCGTGCTCGACGAGACCCCTGAGACCCGCTCTGAGCAGCGGGTATCCACCGATTCGAACGAGGTGGAACTCGAGGAGTTCCAGCGTGTGTGGACAGAACTCATCAACGCGGCGCTCCACGCCCGCTCCCGGGGCGGACATGGGCATCGCGGTGCCGAGGAGATCACACTGACACAGTCGCTGCTCATGGAGGCGGTACGCGGCATGGACGGACCGAGTGTCGGTGCCGTCGCTCACATCGTCGGCGTATCGTCGCCGTCCGCGACCCGGATGATCCAGCAGTTGGAGCGCAAGGGGATGATGGTCCGGCGCCGGTCCGAACGTGACGAACGCAGCACCGTCGTCGCCCTCACCTGCGAGGGTGAGCGCGTCCTGGCCGAGCGCCGCAAATCCATGGAGCACAAACAGCGACAGGTCTTCGACGCGATCAGGCCGGCACTACGGCCGATCGTCCTCGACGTCCTGCGCGACCTGAGGTCCGCCATAGACGAGAGCTGATCCAGCGCCTCGACGACACGGGCCCCCAGAACCCGGGCCCGCCCTTCCCTCGGACGGAACGAGGGTGTCGAGGAACACACGGAACGATCACGGGCCCGGCTCCCCACCGACGCCCTTCGAGCATCGTCCCTCGGCTCGTCCGCCCCTCTGCCCTGGGCAGATCTGCCCCCGGCCGAAAAGGTGGAGACCGCGGCGTATCCCGGCGCAGGCTGAAGGCACCGGCCCGGACGGACACACGGTCCGCCCCCGGGAAGAGAGCCGGACCGAGGAGTGCCGATGCCGACCACATACGCCGCGGAGACCCCACCGAGCGGGAGTTTCGACGACCAGCTCTCCGCGCGCCTGCTGCGCAGCCGCGTCGTCCTGCTGGGCACCCAGGTGGACGAGGAGAGCGCCAACAGGGTCTGTACGCAGATCCTGCTCCTGGCGGACGAGGACCCGCACAAGGACATCACCCTGGCGATCAACAGCCCCGGCGGGGTCGTCTCCGCCGGACTCGCCATTTACGACACCATGAACTTCGTGCCCAACGACGTCTCCACACTGGTCATGGGCTTCGCGGCCAGCATGGGACAGTTCCTGGCCTGCACGGGCGCACCGGGCAAGCGCTACAGCATGCCCCACGCGCGGATCATGATGCACCAGCCCTCGGGCGGGCTGGGCGGGACCGCCGCGGACATCGCGATCCAGGCGGAGAACCTCGCGCACACCAAGCGCACCATGATCGAGCTCATCGCCCGACACAGCGGGCAGAGCGAGGAGACCATCGCGGCCGACCAGCACAGGGACGCCTGGTTCACCGCCGAGGAGGCCCGGGACTACGGCTTCATCGACCACGTGATCGAGAGTGCCGAACAGATGGGCGGCGGCCTGCGTCTCGGCGGGACCGCACCCGGCTTCGTCCGAGGAGGGGGCGCCCGATGAGCGGCCGTTACACGATCCCGACCGTGATCGAGCGGACCCCGAACGGGGAGCGCTCCTTCGACGTGTTCAGTCGACTGTTGTCCGAACGGATCATCTTCCTCGGGACCTCGATCGACGACGACGTCGCCAACGTGGTCATGGCGCAGATGCTGCACCTGGACCACGAGAGCCACGAGACGGACATCCAGCTCTACATCAACTCTCCGGGGGGATCCAACACCGCGCTGACCGCCATCTACGACACCATGGGCTTCGTCCGGGCCGACGTGGCCACGGTGTGCATGGGTCAGGCGGCCTCGGCCGCCGCGGTGCTGCTCGCCTCGGGCGCTCCCGGCAAGAGGGCCGCCCTGGCGCACTCCCGCGTGCTCCTGCACCAGCCCTCCGGGGAGGGGCGGGGGCAGGCCGCCGACCTGGAGATCCAGGCGGCGGAGATCCTGCGGGTCCGTTCCCAGGTGGAGGAGATCCTCGCGCGGCACACCGGTCAGCCCCGGGAACGCCTGCGGGCCGACACCGACCGGGACAAGATCTTCACCGCCGACCAGGCCCGGGAGTACGGGCTGGTGGACAACGTGATCTCCGGTCGGGGCGAGGTCGCTCCGGCCGGCTGAGCCGAGACGGTCGACGGGGTGGGGCGACGGAGGTCGCTCCACCCCGATGCGGAAGGGGAGCGCCTCAGGCCGCCAGGGACAGGACCACGGTCCTGTGGGCGGAGGTCGACGGGGCGGAGGTCGGGGTCAGGACCGTCGACCGGTCGCCCACACGCTCGAAACGGGCGAGCGCGGTACGCCGATAGAGCTCTCCGAGCACGTCGGCGATGCTCAGTCCCAGGGAACGGTAGACCGCGGCGAGGACCTCGGAGGAGGCCTCCTTGCGTCCGCGTTCGATCTCCGAGAGGTAGGGCAGGGACACCTGGGAGTCCTCGGCCACCTCGCGGAGGGTGAGCCCTCGTTCCAGACGGGTGCGCCGCAGCAGCTCGCCGACGAGGTCGCGCATGAGCGGTTCCTCCGCGGGCTCGGCGGGACGCTCGCCCCTGCGGGCATCGTCCAAGGAGCGCAGGACGCTCTCGCTCATGGGTGCCTCCAGGGCGGTCGGATCGTTCCGTCCCTTCGACCCTACGCCCGACGCCCCGTCCCGAGGGAGGGGGCGGTCCGCCCTTCTGCGCACGGCAGAACCCCGTGACGCCGGGACATCCGGACGGGAGACGCCGGAGTGCTCATGGCACTCAAATCATGGCAAAAGGTTCGTAGGTCGGGAAGGAAACCGGTGTTCCGGCCCATGTGACGGGGAACGAGGGGAGGGCGTCTACTGGGGGAGGTCCCGTGGAGATCACCGGCATCATCAGCGCGCTCATCGTCGGATTGATCATCGGCGCTCTGGGACGACTCGTCATTCCGGGTAAACAGCATCTGCCGATCTGGTTGACCCTGGTCCTGGGCATCGTGGCCGCGTTCATCGGCGGATGGATCGGCACCATGATCTGGGACGCCTTCTGGTTCGTGTTGATCGTCCAGGTCCTGGTGGCGGCGGGGATCGTCTACCTCGTGGACGGGATGTACTCCAAGAACACCGGACGTACCGCCTGATCCACCTCGCCACCGCACAGTCGCGCCCAAGACCCGATCCGAGGCCGCCGGAGTCGCTCCGGCGGCCTCGGACGTTCGTCTCCGGACCGGGAGACGGAGGTCAGCGCAGTCTCCGGGCCCCGTCCGATGGGGGCGCGGCGAAGGACGACGGCTCCCCGAAACCGCGCTCGGCGAAGGCGGAGCGCACCTCCCGTACGCAGGAGGCCACCCGGTCGGTGTCCACGAGGGCGATGACGCAGCCGCCGAACCCGCCCCCGGTGATCCGGGCGCCCAACGCGCCGGCGGACAGGGCGGCCTCGACGGCGGTGTCCACCTCGGGCACGCTCACCTCGTAGTCGTCGCGCAGCGAGACGTGCGAGGCGGTGAGCGAGGGGCCGATCTCGCGGACCCGCCCCTCACGTAGGAGCGCCACCGTCTCCAACACACGGGCGTTCTCGGTCACCACGTGCCGGACCCGGGCGCGCGCCCGGTCGTTGGGAAGCCGGTCCAGGGCCCGGGGCAGCCCGGCGAGGTCGACGTCCCGAAGCGCCGGTACCCCGAGGGCGCGCGCGGCCCTCTCACAGGAGCGCCGACGCTCGGCGTAGGCGCCCTCCACCAGCCGGTGCGGAGCGCGGGTGTCCACCACCAGCAGGGACAGGTCGTGCTCGTCCGGTGCGAAGGGGATCGGCTCGGTGGTCAGGGAACGGCAGTCCAGGAACAGGGCCCGTCCCTCGCGGGAGGCCATCACCGCGAGCTGGTCCATGGCGCCACAGGGGACGCCGACGAAGTCGTTCTCCGCTCGACGGGCCCACCGCGCCACCTCCCCGGGATCGGCGTCGATCCCGTACAGATCGGTGGCGGCCAGCAGCGCGGCACAGCACAACGCGGCCGACGTCGACAGTCCGCCGCCCATGGGGACCGAGCCGTCCACGAACAGGTCCATCCCGCCGACGTCGTGTCCCTCGTCGAGCAGGACCCACCGGCAGCCGGCGGGGTAGGCGCCCCAGCCGTCGACCGAACCGGGGGCCGCCTCCCCGTCCGTCTCGACGGTCTCGGAGAAGCGCGGCGACCGTGACCGCCACACACCGTCCGTGCGGCGGGCGGCGGCGACGGTCAGGGTACGGGGGAGGGCGAGGGGCAGGGCGAAGCCGTCGTTGTAGTCGGTGTGCTCACCGATCAGGTTGATCCTTCCGGGCGCCTCCCACACGCCCTCGGGGGAACGCCCGAACGCCCTCCGGAACCCCTCCGCGGCCCGTTCGGCCCGGACGGTCGGTCCCGGCGGCCCGTCGTCGGCGTTCACCGGCCGGCCTTCCGGAGCAGTCGCGCCGTGGTCTCGGGGGCGACGTCGTTGACGAAGACGCCCATGCCGGATTCGGTGCCCGCCAGGTACTTGAGGCGGTCGGGGGCACGGCGAACGGAGAACACCTCCAGCCGCAGCCGGGACAGGGAGCGGGCCTCGGCGTCGTGGAGCGGGGCCTGGTGCCAGGCGGCGATGTAGGGCAGCGGCAGGTCGAACAGTCGGTCCAGCCGGGCGAGGAGGTCGGCGTACAGCTCGGCGAAGGCGTCGCGTTCGGCGTCGCCGAGGTCGGGGAGGTCCGCGACGGGGCGGCGCGGGTACAGGTGCACCTCGACGGGCCAGCGGGCCGCCTCGGGGACGAAGGCGGTCCAGTGGCCGTTCTCCAGCACCACCCGGGGGCCCGCCCGTTCGGCCGCGAGGACGTCCTCGAACAGGTCGCCGCCGGTCTCCTCGCGGTGGGCGCGGGCGGAGGCGAGGACGTCGCGGGTGCGCGGGGTGACGAACGGAAGCGCGTAGACCTGGCCGTGCGGGTGGTGCAGGCTCACCCCGATCTCCGGTCCGCGGTTCTCGAAGCAGTACACCTGCTCGATGCCGGGGAGTGCCGAGAGCACGGCGCTGCGGTCGGCCCAGGCGTCGACGACGGTGCGGATCCGCCGGGGGCCCAGACGGGCCAGGGAGGTGTCGTGCTCGTCGGAGAAGCAGAGCACCTCGCAGCGACCCCGGTCTCCGGCGAGCGCGGGGAAGAGGTTCTCGAAGGCGACCACGTCGTAGGAGGGCGCGGGGATCTCGGTGTGTCGTTCCGGGGTGGAGGGGCACAGGGGGCAGCGGTCGTCGGGCGGCAGGTGGGTGCGGTCCTGCCGGTGCGCGGCGACCACCACGGGTTCCCGGGTCAAGGGGTCCAGGCGGATCTCGGAGCCGGCGGGGCGTGCGGGGAGGGCCCGGGGGTCGACGTGCGCGCGGTCGCCGTGGTCGGACTCGTCGTAGTAGACGATCTCCCGGCCATCGGCCAGACGGGCGCTGGTCTTCCTCATCCGGGCTCCCGACGTCGTGCGGCCGGACCGCGCCCTTCCGCGGGTGGTCCGGTCCTGTCGGAGGAGAGTCTGAAGGGCCACCGTGACCCTGTCAAAGGTCGTGGGGGGATTCGTCCCTGAAACCACCGGACCGTGCCCCGACGACCGATGAGGCGCGCCGTTTCGGGGCGCGTCGCGGTGGTGGTCGGTGGGCGGTCAGTTGGACCAGCAGGACCGCCCCGATCGCGGCCGCGGCCCCGGCCCCCTGGATCGGGGTGAGCGTCTCGTGGAGGACCAGGTAGCCGAGCAGGGTGGCGGTGACCGGGCTGGCGAAGGAGAGGAAGGAGACCGCCAGTGTGGGCAGCCGTTCCAGGCCGCGGAACCACAGGACGTAGGACAGCAGCGCGCAGATCAGGCTCATGTAGGCGAACCCGGCCAGCTCGACCGCCGAGATCGTGCTCGGCACCCCTTCCACCAGCAGGGTGACGGGCAGCAGGACCATCCCTCCCGCGGTGAGCTGCCAACCGGTGATCCCCAGCAGGCCCACCCCTTCGGGGCGTCCCCAGCGTTTGGTCAGGACCAGGCCGGTCCCCATCGAGATCGCCGCCGCCACTCCGGCCAGGACGCCGATCGGGTCGAGGGCGGCCTCGGGACCCACGACGAGCAGCCCCACGCCGACGGCGCCCAGGAGGCAGGCCAGGAGGTGGGCGGGGCGGATCCGTTCGCTCAAGAGCAGGGAGGACAGGGCCAGGACGATGACGGGTTGGATCGTGAGCACGAGGGCGGCCACCCCGCCGGGGAGCAGGTAGGCGGCGACGAAGAGCAGGTAGAAGAAGGCGCCGATGTTGAGGGTGCCCAGGACCAGGGAGCGCCACCACCAGATACCGGTGGGCAGGGCACGGGAGAGGGCGAGGAGGATCAGGCCCGCGGGCAGCGCGCGGGCGAGGGAGGCCAGGAGCGGGCGGTCGGGCGGCAGGAACTCCGTGGTGACCAGGTAGGTGCTGCCCCAGACGACGGGGGCCAGCGCGGTGAGCAGGGAGTCGACGGCGATCCGTCCCCGGCCGTTCACCGGAGGACCTCCCGTCTTCGGGCGGGGGGTGTCATGGCTTACCTTTCGATATCGAATATTTCGATGTCGAAAGATTATGTTCGTGCTCACGAGACCGTCAAGCGCGCGTCGCTATGATCGCCGGATGAACGACGCCGTCGATCTCTTCCTCGCGCAGTGGGCCCGGGAACGTCCCGACCTCGACGTCTCGCCCATGGCGATCATCGGCCGGACCGGCCGCCTGCAACAGATCCTCGGGCGGCGCATCGGCGACCTCCTGGCGGAGGAGGGGCTCGAACGCTGGGAGTTCGACGTTCTGGCGACCCTGCGCCGGGCCGGCGCCCCCTACCGGCTCACCGGCAGGGACCTGGTGCGGATGACGATGGTGGGCTCCTCCGCGATGACCAACCGTGTGGACCGGCTGGTCAAACGCGACCTGGTCCACCGAGAGGTCGATCCGGACAACCGGCGTCGTGTCCTGGTCGGGCTCACCGACGAGGGGTTGGCCACGGTCGACCGCGTCGTGGAGGGGCACGTCGCCGGCGAAGCTGTTCTCCTGGAGGGGCTCGACCCCGACGAACAGGAGAGGCTGGTCGGGTTGTTGCGCAAACTCCTGCTCTCCCTGGGAGATGGCGCGCCCGAATAGTCCCGCTCCGTTACGGGGGTGGCCTCGCGTGGCCGGATCCGCTGTCATGGTGGTTCCCGCTACGGAAGGTCCCCCATGTCCGAAACAACCGAACCCGCGTCGGCGGCGCGCCGACGATCCCGGGTGGATCGCGCCACGCTCCGAGCCGACCTCCGCCGTCTGATACCGGACACCGGCGCCGCGCTGGTGGTGACGGCGCTCATCTTCGCGATCCTCTGCGTCCGGATCGAGGCCGGCACGTCGCAGACCATCATGGTCATGCCGTTCCTCGCCGACCTGCGCGAGTACTGGCTCTACATCGTCTGTCAGGCCTTCGGATGGTCGGCGCTGCTCTGGGCGTGGATCACCATCATGTTCGGCCTGATCCGCTCCTCGGCCCCGGTATCGGGGTCCCCGATCACGCACGCGCGGTGGGAACGTTGGCACCGCGTCACCTCCCTGACCACCATCGGGCTGATGTTCGCGCACATGCTCGCGTTCTTCATCGAACTGGTCCGCGCCGACGAGGAGGGTCTCGGCCCGGGCGGCCGACTCCTCTCCGCCTTCGTGGACGTGTTCGTACCCGGTGGATACTCGACCGGGACCGGCCAGGTGGCGATCCTGATCGGTCTGATCGCCTTCTACCTCGCCATCCCGCTCGGCCTGGCCTACTACGTCCGTTCCTGGACCGGCCCCCGCGTATGGCGGGTACTGCACCGCTTCGTCATCGTCGTGTACGTGCTGAGCGTCTGGCACACCCTGCTGTACGGGACCAACGTGTGGTTCGACGGCTGGTTCCGGACGGTGGTGTGGCTCCTCCAGATCCCGGTGGCGGCGCTCCTGCTCGCCCGTCTCCTGGCCCCGCTGCGTCGGGAGGAACGGTTCCGGTGGAGCGGTGAGGACCTCCTCGGACGGGCCCGGGCGCTGGGCGTGGCCGGCGCGCGTCTGGCGCTCGCGGGCACCCTCGTGCTCCTGGTGGGGGTGGTCGCGACCGGCAACGATGGAGGTCGCTCACCGGACGTGCCTGCCGGGGAGATGTTGGTCGACCAGGGCATGGTCTGGGGCGGTCTGGTCGTCCTGCTCCTGATCCTGGGGACGGCGGTGGCCATGGCGTGGTCACGCCCGTCCCGAGGCGGAGCGGCACGAGAGAGGGAGAGGACCCGCTGACGGGTCCCCTCCCGTGACACCACGACTCCGGGTCGGGGCGGAACGTCCGCCCCGACCCGGGCCGTCAGGCCTCGGTGGGGGCGATCGGCACCACCGAGGCGAAGGGGGCGTGGGTGGTCAGCCGCTCGGTGATCCCGGCGCGGACCATCGTCTTGGCGGTGCGGACCGCGTCGCCCACCTCGGCGCCCTTGGCCAGTTCGGCGGTGATCGCGGCCGCGAAGGTGCAGCCGGCGCCGCTCACCCGCTCCTCGCCGATCTTGGGGGCGCTCAGCACGGTGACCTCCTCGCCGTCGAAGTGGACGTCGACGGCGTCGGGGCCGGGCAGTTCGGTCCCGCCCTTGACGATCACGTGCCGCGGGCCGAGCTCGTGGATCCGACGGGCGGCCTCGATGAGGTCGTCCACGGTCTCCAGGCTCTCCATCCCGGCGAGCGTGCGGGCCTCGAAGTGGTTCGGCGTGATGACGGTGGCCAGCGGCAGGATCTGCGCGGTCAGGGCCTTGTCGGTGTCGAGCGCGGCTCCGGGCTCCTGGCCCTTGCAGATCAGGACCGGGTCGAGGACCACGTGACGCCACTCCTGCTCGCGCAGGGCCTTGGACACGACGTCGATCGTGTCGGGGGTGCCGAGCATGCCGATCTTGACGACGTCCAGGTCGTGGCAGGACGTCGCGGCCTCGATCTGGTCGGCGATGACGCCCGGGTCGACCGGGACGAAGCGGTGTCCCCAGGAGTTCGCGGGATCGAAGGAGACGATGCAGGTGATCGTTCCGACACCGTAGACGCCCAGTTCCTGGAAGGCCTTGAGGTCGGCCTGGATCCCGGCTCCGCCGGTGGCCTCCGACCCTGCGATCACGTACGCGCGGTTGGTCATCGAACACCAACCTCCCTCTGTTCGTTGTGTTGTTGCGCGGTGTCGGGGCCCTGACGGGTCACGAACCCACTGGACATTGCATCACAACTGGTCATTTCAGGCATATCAGTCGTCCGACGGGGGCGCCGAGAACAGCGCGCCGACGTCCTCGAAGGTACGGGCGGCGGCGAGCAGATCACCGTCGCGATGGTGGTCGGCGACCAGCTGAACACCTACGGGCGCACCGTTCCGGTCGAAGCCCGCCGGAAGGCTGAGAGCCGGATGTCCGGTCAGGTTGAACGCCCAGGTCAGAGCCACACTCATGGTGTCACCCGGGCCCTCGTGCCCATGCGGCGGGTTCGGGGTCGTGGGGGTGGCCAGGAGGTCCACCTCGGAGAGGAGGGCGTCGAGGGCCGAAGGGGCGTATCGGCCGCCGTGGCGCGTCGGGGCGTCTCCGCTCCGCCGGGCCGACCAGGAGGAGGCCGGGTCGGGAAGCACGAGCGTCACGTCCACCACCTCCATGCCGGGCACGCGCTCCTCCCAGGCCCGTAGTCGGTCACGGGCCACGCGCGCGATCTCCGGGTCGGTGTCGGCGAACCCGAGGTCGGCGGACCAGCCCACCCGGAGCGTGGTGACGGGGGCCTTCACCGCGGGACCGCCGAGGACGACCCTGCGATACAGGTCGGCGTCGGCGGGGGAGCGTGTGATCGGACCGCCCGAGTTCAGCCGGGCCCGGTCGCGGGCCGGCAACAGCCCGTTGGTCGGCTTGTAGCCGACGACCCCGCACCACGCGGCGGGGATCCGGGTCGATCCGGCCCCGTCGCTCGCGGTGGCCATCGGGACGAGCCCGGCGGCGACCGCCACCGCCGACCCTGCCGAGGAGCCGCCGGGGGAGAGGTCGGAGCACCACGGGTTCACCGTGCGCCCCCGAGGGGTGTCCCCCCAGGTCCGCCAGTCCGTCCCCGGGCCGGGGATCGAGGCCGCCCCCACGGGGACGGCCCCCGCCGCGATCAGGCGCTCGGCCTGGACCGAGGAGATCCCTTCGGAGGCCTTGACCGCCAACGGCACCCCGGCCAGGGGAAGGACCTCGCCACGTCGCACGGCCCGGTCGATCGCGGCGGCGCGGGACAGGGCGGATCCCGGCCACACCTCGGTGAAGGCGCGCAGCCGGGGATCGTCCCGGTCGATCCGTTCCAGGGCGGCGCGGACCGTCTCCACCGCCGTCACGCGTCCCGAACGCACCAGGTCGGCGGTCTCTCCGGCTCCGAGGGAACCGAGATCGGTGTCGGTCCTTCGGGTCACGCGTCCTCCTCGGGACTCGGGCGGGGGTGTTCGCTCACAGGTCGGCCAAGAGGAGATCGGTGCCGTCGTAGCCGCTCACGTAGGCGCCTTCGACGGTGTTCTCGCCGGTGGTGGGTTCTCCCATGAAGTACAGGACCCCGCGGACCGGGGCGGCCAGGGCGGCGGGGGCGTCGTGCGCGCCCGGAGGGACGAACAGGTAGGCGCCCGCGCTGAACTCGTCCGTCGCCCAGTCGTGCGTGGTCCGGGCCCTCGGCTCCGGGACCGTCTCGTCCAACGCCTCCGCCAGGGCCGCCAGCCCGGCGGCGAAGCGGTCCTCGACCGTCATGGCGGTCAACCGGCGGGCGTTCTCCCCGGCGGCCCAGGCCACCACCACCTCCGGATCCTCTCTGGAGAGGCACCAGAACACGAACCCCGTGTCCTCGTCCCACCCCAGCACGTCCTCCTCGGCGGGGAAGACCGGTCGGTCGAACTCGTAGACGAGCTTCAGGGCGTCGGTGCGGTCCAAGGCCCGGATCGCCTCGCGGTGGTCGTCCGGGAGTTCGGGGGAGAAGGCGACGTCACCGGACTTGAGCACCCCGATCGGCAGGGTGATCACACAACGGTCGGCCCGGATCTCGGTCGGCCCCTCCAGGGCGTCCACCGACAGCACCACACCCCGGTCCGACCAGTGGACCCGGCGTACCGCGTGCGAGAGACGGATGTCCAGGCCATGGGCGAGCGGGGAGAGGATCCGGTCGTAGCCGTCCACCACCCGGAAGTTCTCCCGGGGCGTCGACCACCAGTCGAAGAGCCCGGAGTCGTGCATCCACCGGGCGCTCCACCGGTGCATCGGCTCGTTGTCGATGGACACCGGGGGCCAGCCGTCCTCGGGGATTCCGAGGCGGGTCAGATAGGCGGCGGCGTCCTCGGCGTCGTGGGGAGGTTCGGGGGTCGGCAGAGGGTCGGCGCTCTGGTCCGAGGGGCCGACCAGGACGGTCTCCGCCTCCGCCTCGGCCACGAGCTCCCAGGTGTAGGCGTCACGGCCGTGGATCAGGCCCGCGCCCAGTTCCACCGGGACCGACGTGAAACCGCGGTCGGTGTACAACTGGCCGCCGATCCGGTCCCTGGCCTCCACCACCACGACCGACAGGCCGTGGTCGCTCAGGTTGCGCGCGGCCGAGAGACCGGCCACCCCGGCGCCGATCACGACGACGTCCCACCGCTCTCCCAGAGTCCGGAACGAGGCGCCCACCGCCACCGCCCCTCCCAGGAGCACGGCTCCGCCCAACAGCAGGGATCTTCGACTCAGCGGAGGTGAAGGGCCTCCCTTCGACCCGTGGACATCCGTGGTCAACGCCGCCTCCCGAGACCTTCGTGGGCACCTCACCCGTCGAGACGCCGCCTCCGCATTATCGGGGCGGTCGGGGACCGGGGCGGCACAGGGAGGCCCTCGGGTCGGGGAGAGGTTGCGGTCATAAAAATATGCCCATAATATTTTTATATGCCACGCACCGCGGACCATGACGAGAGACGAATCCAGGTCGCCGAGGCCCTGCTGCGCACCGTCGCGCGCAAAGGCCTGGCCCGGACCACACTGGCCGACATCGCCGACGAGATGGGGGTCTCCGTCGGCCTGGTCCAGCGCTACTTCCGAAGCAAGACCGCGCTCCTGCGCTTCGGTGTCGAACACCTCTACCGGCGGGGCGAGGAGCGGCTCCTGGCGGTGGACCCCGTTCCACCGATCCACGACCTCGCCTACCGCCTGGCCCTCACCCTCCTCCCACAGGACGAGGAACGGCGTCTGGAACTCACCGTCTGGCTGGAGTTCCTTCCCGCCACCGTCACCGACCCCGAGATGGCGCGCATGCACGGAGAGGCCACCCGCGCGGTGATCGACATGTTCACCCGGGTCCTCGCCGCCGCGCGGGAACGGGGCGAACTGGCCGAGGGGCTGGACCCGGCCGAGGAGGCGCGCGCCCTCGACGCCCTGATCGACGGACTGACCATGCACCAACTGACCAACCCCGATCTGTACGGGGACGCCGACTCCCGCGCCATGCTCCGGCGCCACCTCGACAGGCTCTTCACGGCCGGCGAGGACACCGACGAACGGAACACGGAAGGGGACCGGGGATGACCGGAACGGTCGGAGCCACGAGACCGGCGGAGCCGGGGAACACGAGCGGGCGACTCCCCCTGCTCGACGTGCTGCGCGGGGTGGCGATCCTGGGCACGCTGGCCACCAACGTCTGGCTGTTCACCGCTCCCGGCGGCGAATCGGTGATGCTCTACGGCAATGACGGGATCACCCCCATGGCCGCCTTCCTCGACTCCCCTTCGGTGGGCACGCTCGCGGAGGGGCTTCTGCGGACCGTCGCCAACGGCAAGTTCCTCGCCCTGCTCACCCTCATGTTCGGGGTGGGTCTGGCGATCCAGTACCGGTCCGCCTCCCGCCGGGCGGGGCGGTGGCCGGGTCCCTACAAGTGGCGGGCGCTCTTCCTCTTCGTCGAGGGGGCGGTGCACTTCACCCTCGTCTTCGCCGCCGACGTGCTCATGGGGTACGCCGTGGTCTCCCTGCTGGTGGCCTGGCTGCTCACCCGCTCGGAACGGGTGCGGAACACGGTCATGTGGCTGTCGCTCTCCCTGCACCTGGCCGCGATGGGGCTCCTGACCGCCGCGCTGACGGCCTTCCCCGAAGAGGACACGGGGGTGCCCGCCGAGGCGATCGACCTCTACGCCCACGGTTCCTACACCGATCTGGTCGCCTTCCGGCTGGACAACGCCCTGGCCCTGAGGATCGAACCGATCATCACCTTCGGGTTGATGGTGTTCATGTTCCTGCTGGGTGTGCGCCTCTTCCGTGCCGGGGCCTTCGGGGCGGACGAGACCGGACGGCGGATCCGGACCCGACTGTCGAGATGGGGGATCGGCCTGGGCGTCCCGTTGACGCTGATCACCTCCCTGGCCGGCCCGGACTGGTTCCTGTTGGACCGCTACGTGGCGGCACCGCTGGTGGCCCTGGGTCTGATCGGTCTGGTGGGATGGGTACTGGACCGGGTCACCGGCCGGGGCCCCCTGGCCTCCGGGCTCGGCGCGCTCGGCCGGATGGCGATGACCGGATACGTCACACAGAACGTGGTCCTGATGTTCCTCTGCTACGGCTTCGGCCTGGGCCTGACCGAGCGGATGGCGGACACCGGCCCCGGCTGGGTCATGGGGCTGTGGGCGGCTCTGTCCCTGTCGCTCCTGGTCGGCGCGTCACTGTGGCTGCGCCGCTTCGAGCACGGCCCCCTGGAGGCCCTCCAGAAGAAGGTCCTGGCCCGGGCACGCTGAACACTGTGCGAAGAAGGAACGGAACGCCGGCCCCCCGGTTCCACACGAGAAATCGTCAGAGAACGACAACGACGGACGTCACCGGAGCATCATCATGAACATGCCCCCACAGAACGCCCAAGCGGCCTTCCTGAACCTGCTGGCCTCGACCTACGCCCGGTACGGAGTGGAGATCGAAGCGCTCCCGCCCACCGGGATGCGGATCCCGATCCCGGGCCACGACCCCCTGGCCATCGACTACGCCGACACCGTCTCCGAGGTGCTCGGACACCCGCCCGAGCTGCACTCGGAGTTCGCCGAGCAGATCGTCTTCGGCATGCTGCGGCAGCTCCGCTCACGAGGGGTCCCCGTGGGCACCCACTACCCTCCGCTCTCCACGGACCTGGGGCGCAACGCCCTGCTGTCCGCCTTCTCCGAGCGCGGGATCGGGGCCCACTTCGACTTCCCGGACTCCCTGGTCGTCACGATGTCCGACGGCACGGGGATCCGGCAGAACGTCCAGGATCTCCTCGCCTCGCTCGAAGGGGCCGACGAGGGCACCGCGTCCAAGGCCGCGGCCGACTTCGTCGCCTCCTTCGAGGAGCGGGCGCGCCAGGTGACCTCTCGGCAGGCCCCGCCCCGCGAGACCCTGCGCTCGCGCCTCTACCCGGAGACGGCCTTCCCCGAAGGGGTGATGGAGCGGCTCCTGACCCGCCCGTTCGCCGCCGGGGTGGTGGAGACCGTGGTCGCGGACTCGCCCGAGAGCATGCGACCGCTGAACCGCGGCGAGCTCTCCGACCTCGGCCTCACCGAGGAGCAGGCCTTCGCGCAGGCGGTCGAGGGCTCCCTGAGCGAACCGGTCGACGTCTCCCGCATGAACGCGGGAGACGTGCCGATCGTGCACATCGGCTCCGAGGGTGGCTTCTACGTCAACGCCCGACTGCACGAGCTGGCCCGTCACCTGGGCGAGACCGAGCACGGCGCGCTCGTGGTGTTCCCGTCCCCGCCCGTGGTGATGGCCCACGTCCTGGGCACAGCGCACCCGATCCAGGCCATGGAGACCCTCCAGGGGATCACCGAGCGCTTCGTCGCGGACACCGACAAGCCCGTCACCGACAAGCTGTTCTGGTGGCGTCCGGGGACCACCGAGAACGGTCTTCCCCGTCTGTCCGAGGTGCGCGTCGAGGTCGACCACGAGACCAGGTCGGTCTCCCTGCACACCGCCGATCAGGAGTTCGGTCCCCTCCTCCAGAGCCTGATGTAGCGGAGACCTTCGAACGAAGTCGACGGGGCGGTCAACTCGGCCCGTCGGTCCGCGCGGTCTCGGCGAACTGTCCGGGACGACGTCCCTCGCCGGGGCCGCCCGCGTAGGTCTGTCCGATCGCCAGCCACTCCTCGGCGGCCTCCCCCCGAGATCGCAGGTCGGTGTCGGCCACGTGGCGACGGCGGGTGAGGACCAGGCAGAACTCCTGCGCGTCCCCGGTCACCACGTCCACGGCCTCCTCGGGCCCCATCCTCCAGAGGCCGCCGTCCGGGGCGGTCAGTTCCACCCGTACCGGGGTCGCCGGCTCGGGGAGCCCCCGGACCATGTGACTGTACGGACGGACCCGCAGGGCCAGGTGGACGATGTGCGCGAGCCGGGAGGTGGGCTCACGGGACGCCCCCAGGGCGTCCACGACGTCCTGACCGTGAGCCCACGTCTCCATCAGGCGGGCCGTGGCCTTCGACGCCACGCTCATCGGCGGGCCGAACCAGGGCACCCGTGTCCCGGCCGGAGCCCGGGACAGCGCCTCGCGCAGGTCCGCCGAGGACCGGACCCAGAGGTGGAGCAGCTCCTCGGGGGGCAGGGCCGCCAGGGGAGCGGCGGCCGAGTCCACGAACCCCTCCGGGTCGGCCGCCGCCTCGGCCAGTGTTCGCGCGAACGCCTCCTCGTCGGTCAGGGCCGTCGTCGCCGCCCGATCGAAGAAGGCCAGGTGCGCGACCTGGTCGGTGACGTCCCAACCGGGCGCGGGGGTGCGCGTGGCCCAGTCGTCGGGGGAGAGCCCGGCCAACAGACCGGCCAACTCCTCCTGTTCCGCGCGCAGATCCTCGATGAGGGCGTGTACGTCGACCACGGTGTCTCCTCACGGTGGCGGCCGGACAACGGAGTTGACCGACATGTCATGTTGCGCGCACCATAACAAAAGGTGATCCGGGTCTCCCAGGGGTGGGCGCGCACCTCCGGGCGACCGAGAGGCCCCGACCCAGGTCCGCCCCCAGAACACGGATGCGAGTGTGCGCCGATGAACGCGACCGACACCCCGAGAACCGACCGTTGGAACACCCTCGAGCGGGCCGCGCTCCGTGAGACGGTCCGTGCCTTCGCCGCCCGGGAGATCCTGCCCCATGTGGACCGATGGGAGGAGGAGGGGCGTCTCCCCCGAGACCTGCATCGGGCCGCGGGACGCCTGGGACTGCTCGGCCTCGGTCAGCCCGAGTCCGTCGGAGGGGCGGGCGAGATGCTCGACCAGCTCGTCGTCTCCGAGGAGGCCGTCCTGGCCGGGGTGCCCACCGGGGTCCTGGCCTCGCTGTTCACCCACACCATCGCCCTTCCGGCCCTGGTCGCCGACGGACGCGAACACCTGGTGCGCGACTACGTCCGACCGGCTCTGGAAGGGGAGTCGATCTGCTCGCTCGGCATCACCGAACCCGGTGCCGGGTCGGACGTGGCCGGACTGCGCACCCGAGCGGTCCGCGACGGGGACGAGTGGGTGCTCGACGGGAGCAAGACCTTCATCACCTCCGGCTGTCGCGCCGACTTCGTGACCGTGGCCGCGCGCACCTCCGACACCGGCCACGAGGGCATCTCGCTCTTCGTCGTGGAACGCGGCACACCCGGCTTCACCGTCACCCGTGCCCTGGACAAGATGGGCTGGCACTCCTCCGACACCGCCGAGCTGTCCCTCGTCGACGTCCGGGTTCCCGCCGATCGGCTGGTGGGGGAGGTGGACCGCGGTTTCTACCAGATCATGGATCAGTTCGCGAGCGAGCGGATCGGCCTGTCCGTACAGGCCTGCGCGGTCGCGCGGCGCTGCGTCGACCTCTCCCTGGAGTGGGTGCGCGAACGGGAGGCCTTCGGCGGCCCTCTGGCCCGACGGCAGGTCCTGCGGCACCGGCTGGTGGAGATGCACCGTCGTACCGAGGTCGCCACCGCCTACGTTCGGGGGATCGCCGAACGGCTCCAGGACGGGGAACCGCTCATCGCGGAGGTGGCGATGGCCAAGAACACCGCGACCGAGGCGATGGACCGCGTGGTCGACGACGCCGTCCAACTGTACGGAGGGATGGGTTTCATGCGCGGGACCGAGGTGGAACGCCACTACCGGGACGCCCGGGTGTTCTCCATCGGAGGCGGCACCTACGAGATCATGAACGAGGTCATCGCGAAGTTCCTCCCTCTGCGTTGACCCTTCGAACCGGGAGGAGAGGGGGCGACCGGTGAACGGACGGGCGACGACCGGGCGACCGCCGACCGAGCGAGGCCGCCGTAAACGGGGCGCGCTCGTCCAGGCGGCGCGGGAGGTCTTCGAGGAGCGAGGGTTCGAGGACACCCGGATCGCCGGCATCACCGGTCGGGCCGGTGTCGCCTACGGAAGCTTCTACACCTACTTCGACTCCAAGGAGGCGATCTTCCACGAGGTCGCCAAGGGGGTGGCCGGAGAGATGTTCGACGCGGCCCGCTCGGCGGCGCCCCCGGGCACCGAGCCGATCGACCGCATCAGACACGCCACCGGTCGGTTCCTGGACGCCTACCGGGACAACGCCCGGATCATGCAGGTCATCGAACAGATCTCGCCCAGGCACCCCCTCTTCCGGTCCCTCTTCCTGGAGATCCGGGGCCTGTTCGTCGAACGCATCGTCGCCGGCACCCGCAGACTCCAGGAGGAAGGGGTCGCCTCCTCGGACATCGACGTGGCGGCCACGGCGAGCATGCTCGGCGGGATGGTGGAGCACACGGCCCGGATGCTCTACCTGTACGGGGAGGAACACGACCCCGAGGTGGTCGTGGAGACCGCCACCCGGCTGTGGGCCCGAGGCATCGGCCTGGACTACGAGGACCCTCCCCGGAGCCCGGAGGAGATCGGTGTCCGCGACGGGAAATAGCATCACCGCATGAGCAAGAAACACACCCTTCCCGACATGCTCGACGACGCGGCCCTGCTCTCCCTGGAACACCAGATCCACCTGGAGGAGTTCCTCGGCGAGCACAACTGGCACGTGGACCTCCAAGCGGCCCGCTTCGAGTTCACCGGCGAGCGACCCCTGATCTGCGAACGGTTCCACCTCCTGGGCAGCGCCGCCCCCGGCCCCCGATCCTGGATGTGGGGCTGGGCCAACCCCTCCGGCTTCCCCGAGGAACTGACCGCCCTCGGCGCGGCCGTGCGCGACTTCGGTCGCGACAACGAGATACCCGAACTGGCCGACCCCGAGGTCCCCTTCGCCACCCTGCCCGGATCCCCGGAGGAGGCCCACCTGGCGCTGCACCCCCTCACGGAGGCGGCCAAGCTCCTCACCGGCCGCTGGTTCTCCTACAACGGCGACGCGGGCGGAGGCACCCGGGTGGCCTTCATCATCGAACACCCCGACCTGAGGTTGCCCGCCCCCGTCTCCACCCGGGTCATGCGGATCCTCCAGGAGGGGATCTCCGGTCTGCGGCTGTTCGACCACAAGCGCGCCGTGTACACCTACGCCCGCCTGCGCGGACTCTCTCCCCGTTTCGTCGACGCGGAGCGGAGCGGCATCACCCTCGGAGGGGCCGACTTCACCTTCGAGGTGTCCTTCGACGAGCACAACCGGATCTCGGGGATCGAGGGGAACCTGTCGGGGGCGTCGACCACCGGTTGACCCTCCATATCCGGACCCCTCCGTCTCGGAAGGGCCGGTCGGATCGATGAGCGTGGACGAACGGGGGAGCCCTCCGCCTCGACACCGGTCGAGGCGGTGGCTCTGTGCCCGCCGACGATCCGCCCCGAGCTCCGCCTTCGCGCGGCCCCTCTGCGAGCATGACCCCATGAACCATGAGACGGACGAGACGACCGCCCGGGTCTGGAGGGCACTCGGCGGATCGGACGACCCCCCTGTCCCGATCTCCCGCGTCTCCGCCGGAGCGGTGCTGCCCGCGACGCTGCCGGTCCGTGAGGCGGCCGGGGCGACGGTCGGAGCGTGCTCCCTCGCCGCCGCGGAACTCGCGGCGGCCCGGAACGGCGGGCCGGCGCCGCGTGTCCGAGTGGACGCGGGCGCGGTGGCCACCGCCTTCATCAGCGAACGGCATCTGCGGATCGACGGCCGCGCGCCGACGCCCTTCGCCCCGCTCTCCGGGTTCTGGAGGACGGCCGACGGCTGGGTGCGCACCCACGCCAACTACCCCCACCATCGCCGGCGCCTGATGGAGGCGCTCGAACTCGGCGACCACGACGACCCCGAGACACTCGCGGCGACGCTGGCCGAGACGTCCGCCGTCGAGGTCCAGGAACGGGTGTACGCGGCGGGCGGCCTGGCCGTGGCCGTGGCGCCCGCCCCCGAACGCGGATCCCCTCCCGAGGACCGCCCGCCCCTGGTCGAGATCGGAACGCTCGGAGAGAGCGGAGGACGACACCTGGGGCCGGGACCGCTCCCCCTGTCCGGTGTGCGCGTGCTGGACCTGACGAGGGTCATCGCCGGCCCCGTCGCCACACGGACGCTCGCCCTCCTCGGCGCGGACGTGCTGCGGGTCGACCCGCCCGCCACCCCGGAGGACCCCGACAGTCACATCGACACGGGCCAGAGCAAACGCTCGACCCTGGTGGACCTGGGCACGGCCGAGGGCCGCGGTGTCCTCGAGGGACTGCTGGAGACCGCCGACGTGGTGGTGGCCGGCTACCGTCCGGGCGCCCTCGACCGGTACGGACTCTCCACGGGGGAACTGATCTCCCGCCGCCCCGGACTGATCGTCGCCCGACTGTGCGCCTGGGGGTGGGAGGGCCCCTGGTCCGATCGGCGGGGCTTCGACAGCCTCGTGCAGGCCGCCACCGGGATCGCGGCGATCGAGGCGCCCGCCGACGGCCGACCGGGCGTCCTCCCCGCCCAGGCCCTGGACCACGGCACCGGCTACCTGGTGGCCGCGGGCGTGCTGAGGGCGCTCACCGAACGGCAGGGGGACGGTCTGGGGCGCGAACTGCGTTTCTCCCTCGCCGGTACCGCCTCCTGGTTGCTGCACGACGTCGTCCCGGAACCGGTGCCGGAGGGCGACCACGACGCCGAGGCGTGGCTGACCGAGACCTCGTCCCCCTATGGGCGGTTGCGGTACGCCCTCCCGCCGATCCACTACGAAGGCGGCCCCGGGGACTGGCGGCACCCCGCCGGCCGCTGGGGCACCGACCCCGCCGCCTGGGCGTGACGGCACGGGCCCGCCTGTGGGGGCGGGCGGGCCCGACGCTTCTCGAAGGGCGGCCGGGATCAGGCCGAACGGCGGGCCTCGGCCTCGGCGATGCCCCGTCGACAGGCGCGCGCCAGCGATCGGTGGTTGCCGAAGCGTTCCCAGAGACGGAAGGGCGGCAACGGGCCGGAGGGGGCGGTGCCGACCGGTGCCCCTTCCGCCTCCTCGACCAGCAGATATTCGCCTTCGAGCCGTCCCGAACGGGACCAACGTTCCCAACGTTCGAAATCGGGACTGTACTGATGGGAAAAGGCGAACGCCGGTTCGTCGGACCCTTCCAACGACTTTCCATTTCGGGCCCACAATGCCGTCTTCGACCCTGATTGGTCCGACCAATCGTCGGCCGTGACCACCTCGACCTCGGGGACTCCGGAGCGGTCGCGGACCAGGAGGGCGTCGGAGGAGCGTGTACGCGGACGGGTCTCCCGCTCGACCTCCACCGAGGCGAGCGACACGATCACGCGCGGTACCCACCACCAGTTCTCCCGGCGGGCCATGAGGCTGTTCGCCCGCAGCCGCGTCGGCGGGTGCTTGAGCGTCTCCTGATCGACCAGGGCGTCGACGAAGAAGCGCCCCTCCAGGTCCTCGACGACCTCGACCGGGCCGACACCGACCACCCCTCCGGTCCCCCCCGCCCCCTCCTCGGTCACACTGAAGGCGACGCGACGATCTCCGAGCGTGAGGGCGGCGGTCGCGAGCGAGTAGGGGAGCGCGACGCAGGGGCGCTCGCGCCACATCAGCGGAACCACCGGAACGCCTGTGGGGCCGGAGGAGGAGATCCAACAGAGTTCCGCGACGGTGGACCGCTGCCAAACCGTGATCAGGTCTTTCAAGGTCGGACCTTCATAGTCGGAGAAGTCACATGCTAATTTCTGGTGACTTTAACCCATCGTCCGAGTCGGCGTGATACCGGGCGAAGGGCCAGGGTAAAGAACGTCGATTCGGGCCCGGAATGCGAAAGGTAGGCAACGGCCATGCCCGCTGCCCTCGTCCTCCTCGCGTCCGTAGCGGTCTTCGCCCTCGGCTACCGTTACTATTCGCGATACCTCGCGGACCGTGTGTACGCCCTGGAGCCAGGGTTCGTTACCCCCGCGCACACCTACAAGGACGGTGTGGACTTCGTCCCCACCAACCGTCACGTCGTCTTCAGCCACCACTTCATCTCGGTGGCCGGCGCCGCCCCCATCGTCGGCCCGGCGGTCGCCGTGTTCTGGGGCTGGGGCCCCGCGCTCGCGTGGGTCCTGCTCGGCACCGTGTTCGCCGCCGGCGTGCACGACTACGGTTCCCTCGTGCTGTCGGTCCGTCACAAGGCCCGCAGCATCGGGACCCTCACCGGAGAGGTCATCGGCAAGCGCGCCAGGACGCTCTTCCTGGTGATCATCTTCTTCCTGCTGACCATGGTCAACGCCGTCTTCGCCGTGGTCATCTCGAACCTCTTCGTGGCCTACCCGGAGTCGGTCCTGTCGATCCTGGTCGCGATCCCGCTGGCCATCGGCGTGGGCCAGGTCGTCTACCGGAAACGCACGGCCGCCCTGCTGCCCTCCCTGGTCGCCCTGATCCTGGTGTACGTGTGCATCCCGCTCGGCGTCCGGGTCCCGATCCAGCTCGACGGCATCGCCGAGGCGATCGGCACGACCCCCAACACGCTGTGGGTCCTCCTGCTGTTCGTCTACGCCTTCCTGGCGTCCCGACTGCCGGTGTGGATGCTGCTCCAGCCGCGCGACTACATCAACCTGCACCAGATGCTGCTGGCCCTCGTGGTCATCTTCCTCGGAGTCCTGATCGGTTGGGACAAGGTCGTGGCCCCCGCGATCAACACCGACGTCCCCTCGGACTCCCCGTCCTGGTTCCCGCTGCTGTTCATCACCGTGGCCTGCGGTGCGATCTCCGGCTTCCACAGCCTCGTCGCCTCCGGGACCACCGCCAAGCAGATCGACAAGCCCTCCGACACCCGGATGGTCGGATACCTGGGCGCCGCCGGCGAGGGAACCCTCGCGGTCTGCTCCATCCTCGCCTGCACCGCCGGCGTGGTCGCCGCCTCGGCGTCGCCGCTGGCCGACTGGAACCTCATCTACAGCGACTTCGGCACGGCCTCGGCCGGGGCCACCGGGAACTTCGTCGAGGGTGTCGGGCAGTTCGCCGCCAACCTCGGGATCCCCCTCCAGGTCGGCGTCATCTTCGCCGTGGTCGTGGTGGTCAGCTTCGCCGCCACCACCATGGACACCGGCGTGCGCCTTCAGCGCTACATCGTCCAGGAGATCGCCGAGATCGTCCGCTTCCGTCCGCTGGCCCGCAACCTCACCCTGGCCACCCTGGTCGCCACCGTCGTTCCGCTGGGCCTGGCGCTCATCCCCGGCGACTTCGCCTTCGGTACGCTGTGGCAGCTCTTCGGCACCACCAACCAGCTCACCGCGGGCCTGGCGCTCGCCGTGATCGCGGTGTGGGTGACCAAGCGCAGGCGCAACCCGCTCGCGATCCTGGTCCCGCTGGTCTTCCTGCTGTTCATGACCTCGTGGGCGCTGATCGTCAACCTGATCGAGTTCCTGCGCTCGGACTCGGCGATCGACCTGTTCCTGATGGCGCCGCTCGACTTCGTCATCTTCGGTCTGGCCATCTGGCTGGTCGTCGAGGCCGGGATCGCCCTGCGCAAGGCGTGGATCCAGCGCGACCTTCCGGGAGGCGAGGAGGAGACCTTGGACGAGGTCGCCGAAGAGACCGAGACCTCCGAGACGAAGGAGAAGTAGGAACGTGACCCCGCTGGGTGCGCTCTCTCGCGTACGCGACGCCTGGAGACGGGTGGAGGCCTTCCACGACGCGGTCTTCGCCTCTCGTTGGCGTCAGGAGATCCGCCGAGAGGCGCGCACCCAGCAGGACACCCTGCGGGCCCTGCTGCTCCTGGAGACCCTGGGGGTGGAGGGGCCCGTGTCCTATGAGACCCTCGACCTGATCCCGTACATGGTGGCCGATCTGCACGAATGGCACCAGCGCATGGGGCGCGACGATCTGGGTGGACCGGGGGTGTGCTGTTGATGTTCGGTCGACGCGGGCCGAGAACGGCCGAGAAGGTCGATCCCACCGCGCCCCGCATCGTCTTCTTCGGAGGCAAGGGCGGGGTCGGCAAGACCACCATGGCCGCCGCCCACGCGCTCCGCCTCGCCGACCGGGGGCTGCGCACCCTGCTGGTCTCCACCGACCCGGCGCACTCCCTCGGCGACGCCCTCGCCCTCTCCCTCGGGGACGACCCCGTTCCGGTCACGGAGAACCTGTGGGCCCGTGAACCCGACGCCGACGCGGCTCTGCGTCGACGCGTACGGGGGATCGGCGACGACGCGGCCGCCGCCCTGCCCCGCGAGATCCTGCCGGCGGTCACCCGCCACCTGGAACACGCCGCGGCGGGGCCCGGCATGGCCGAGTCCGCCTTGGCCGATCTGCTCATGGACACCATGGAGGAGGTCCCCGAACGGTGGGACCGGCTCGTGGTGGACAGCGCGCCCACCGGCCACCTTCTACGCCTGCTCCACCTGCCCGAACTGCTGACCCCCTGGGTTCAGGGGCTGGCCCGCCAACGCGAACGCGCCATCGACGCGGACCGCTTCGCCGTCGGGGTGGTCGGCGGCTCCGGGGAGAACGAGGACGACCCCCTCCTGGAGCGACTGCACGCGCGTCGCCGCAAGCTGGAACGCGCCGCCGAACGCCTCCGTGAGGACGCCGAGGTCCGTCTGGTGCTGGTGCCCCGCCGCATGGTCCTGGCCGAGACCGACCGCGCGGCCCGGGAACTGGCGGAGACCGGGTTCCGTCTGGGCACCGTGATGATCAACCAGGTGCCCGGGGACGCCGACCCCGAGGTCCTGGCCGCCGTCCGTGAACGCTTCGCCGTCCAGGGCACCGTCGAACTGGCGTTGAGCGAACGCGAACCCCTGGGCCCCGACGCCCTGCGCGCGTTGGTCGAACGCCTCCCCTGACCCCCCTCAGCCGGTCGGGACCTCGTTCCTCCGGTGGTCGGGGACGGGGCGCGCTCCCGCTCACGTGGCGAACGGCGGGAGCGCGGCGTGGCTCAGGCGCCGACGACCTTGTAGCCGGCCTCTTCGACGGCGGCGCGGATCTCGGCGTCGCCGAAGTCGGAGCCCTCGACGCGGACCCGTCCCTCGGCCAGGTCGACGGTCACGTCGGTGACCCCGGAGACCTTGCCGATCTCGGTGCTCACCGAGTTCACGCAGTGGCCGCAGGTCATCCCCTCGACCTCATAGGTCCGGGCGTCCTCGGTGGCGGCGGTGGAACCGGCGGAGTCGGTGGAGCAGGAGCAGGTGGTGCACATGGAAGGGTCTCCTTCGGTCTCATATACCCCTACCAGGTATGAGGGGCCGAGATGAATATACCCCCTGCTGGTATCTGGGTGGACCATGGGAGGCCGGGAACGCGGAGCGGCCCCGCACCGGAAAGGGCGCGGGGCCGCTCATGAGGCGGTCTCCGGTCAGGCCACCGCGTTGATGCACCACACGATCCACGGCAGCGCCACGATGTCGATCAACACCGCGCCGGCCAGCGGAACGATCAGGAAGGCCTTCTCCGAACGGACCCCGAAACGGCGGTTGAAGGCGTCCATGTTCGCCATCGCGTTGGGGGTGCCGCCCAGACCGTGACCGACCATGCCCGCCGCCATCGTCGTGGCGTCGTAGTTCTTGCCCAGCAGGCGGAAGACCACCAGAGCGACGAACAGCAGCAGGACGATCACCTGGACCGCGAGGAGCAGTACCAGCGGCAGGGCCAGCGCGTACAGGTCCCAGATCCTCAGACTCATCATGGCCATGGTCAGGAACAGACCCAGCGACAGCGACGACACCAGCGACAGGGCGCCCTGGTGCATGCGAAGGCCGAACCGGTCGCCCACGTTGCGCACGACGGCGGCCACCACCATGGCGCCCACGTACGAGGGCAGCACGAACCCGGTCGTCTCGCTGAACCACGTGCCCAGCGCGACCCCGGCGACCATCACCGCACCGATCAGGACGGCGGTGTTCACCAGGGGGCCGTAGCCGACCGGCTCCTCCTTCTCCTCCACCTCGACCGCTCCGGTCTCGGCGGCCTCATCGCCCGACGGCACCTTCACTCCGTGGCGCTTCATCAGCCAGGAGGCCATCGGCCCGCCCAGCAGACCACCGGCGACCAGGCCGAACGTGGCCGCGGCGATCGCGACCGCGGTGGCGCCGTCGGTCCCCAGGGCCTCGGCGGTGGGACCGAACGCGGCGGCGGCGCCGTGGCCGCCCTCCAGGGCGACGGCACCGGCCATCACGCCCAGCACCGGGTCGAGGCCCAGCGCCGTGGCCATACCGATGCCCACGACGTTCTGGAGGATCGCCAGGGTCCAGCACGCCAGCAGATAGACGATCAGCAGCTTGCCGCCCTTGCGGAGCAGGCTGACACTGGCCCCCAGACCGATGGTGGTGAAGAACGCGATCATCGCGGGGTCCTGCAACGTGGTGTCCAGCTCCAGCTGTGCCACGCCGGTCTCCCGCAGGGCCAGAACGGCCAGTGCGAAGGCGAAACCACCGATGACCGGACCGGGGATGCTGAACCGCTGGAGGAAACCGATACGGCGCCGGGCGAACTCGCCCAGGAGCAGCAGGGCGACTGCCAGCGTCGTGGTCTGGATCAGGTCCAGGGAGATGTTCATACGCTCCGCCTTCTGCCCGCGCGTACGCGGTCCACCATGCGCGCGGCGACGCGCGCGGTCCGGCCGTCCACATCCAGGGACGGGTTGAGTTCGGCCACGTCGAAGAGGGCCAGCCGTCCAGAGGCGGCCACCTCCTCGACCACGGCCTGCACCACCTCGGGCGGAACGCCGAGCGGGGCGGGGGCGCTCACCCCGGGCGCGACCCACGCGGGCAGGGCGTCCAGGTCGAGCGTGAGGTAGACGTCGTCCACCGTGTCGAGGAAGGAACGGACGAAGTCGAGTACCCGCTCCAGGTGGGCGGCGGTGCACCGGTCGTCGGTGAGGTACTCGACGCCGAGCCGGTCGGCGCGGTCGAACAGCACGGGGGTGTTCCCGGCCTCGTTGATG
Source organism: Nocardiopsis sp. LDBS1602 (assembly GCF_035818715.1). Taxonomy (NCBI): domain Bacteria; kingdom Bacillati; phylum Actinomycetota; class Actinomycetes; order Streptosporangiales; family Nocardiopsidaceae; genus Nocardiopsis; species Nocardiopsis sp. LDBS1602. The sequence continues at coordinate 616,814 of NZ_JAYLVW010000003.1, forward strand.
CCGACGACGGCGTAGCGGAAGTCCCGTCCCCGGGCCTTCTCCGCCTCGGAGATCTGGAGGAACGGTGTTCCGGAGGTGGGCTCGGACTCCTCGCGCAGGTCGAAGTGGGCGTCGATGTTGAGTACGCCCAGGGTGCGGGTCCGGTCCGTTCCGAGGCCCTCGTCCAGGCCCAGATAGCTCGCGTAGGCGACCTCATGGCCTCCCCCGAACACGATGGGGAAGTGCCCGGCCCTCATGGCCTCGGCCACCACGGAGCCCAGCGCGCGCTGGCCGGTCTCCAGATCGCCGTCGTCCACGCGGACGTCTCCGGCGTCGTACAGAGCCTCGTCCCGGTGGAGGGCGAGCGGTGCGAGCGCACGGCGCAGGGCGGCGGGGCCTTCGGCGGCACCGGTGCGGCCCTTGTTCCTGCGCACACCCTCGTCGGAGGCGAAGCCGACGATCGCGGTCCCGGTCCGATCGGCGCGGTCGAGCGGTCGCACCGTGTTGTGCCAGCGCCGGTGCTCGGCGCCCGGGCCGTCGTCGCGTCCGGTCCAGACGGGGGGATCCACCCTGTTCAAATCGTTCCTCCACTCAAGTCACGCGCCGCCTCCTTGACGAGGCGGACGTAGTAGGGGCGTCGGCGCTCGGTCAGCGCCGCCGGGGCCATCACGGTGACGACCCCGCTCAGGGAGCCGGAACCGTCGAGAACAGGGGCGCTGGCGCCCCATACGCCCTCGTCGAGGGCGCTCTCGCTGATCGCCACGCCCCGTTCCCGCACCAGGGGGTGGGCGGCCTCCAGGGCCCGCACCCGTTCGGAGGGGAGGCGGTAGGCGGCGTACACCTCCTCGCGTCGGGAGTCGGGGAGGTGGGCCAGCAGTGCCTCGGCCGTGGCCCCGCGCAGCAGGGGCCGCACGGCTCCGCGGGTGTAGCAGCAGCGCAGCACCCGTGCCCCTTCGACCGCGTCCACGCACAGCGCTTCGGTGCCGACCGGCACCATGAAGGCCGCCAGTTCGCCGGACTCGTGCGAGAGCCGCTCCAGTCGGGGACCGATGGAGGTGCGCTCCAGCGCGCCGTTGCGGTACCTCTCGGCGAACCGGACCGCCACGGGGCCCGCCCCGTAGTCGGGGCCGGTGCCGACACGCTGCACGAACCCGGCCGAGGAGAGCCGGTCCAGCATTCGGTAGACGGTGCTGACCGGGATGCCGGTGATCTCGGCGACCTGCGCGGCGGTGGCCCTCTCCGCCTCGGCGAAGACCATCAGTACGCCGAGCAGGCGATCGGTGGTCCGCCCCGAGTTGCCGGAGGCCGGATCCGCGGGTGTCGCTTCGGCGGACATGGCGCCCCCCTTTCCCGGACCGAGCGAGCTCCGAGCTGCGGTGCGGACTCGGGGCCGGCCCACTCTATGGATCGGACAAAAGGGATGAAAAGGGCAAATTCTCATCCAATGAGAAGGCTATGTTCCGGTGCGCGGGCCGAAGAGGGATCGGTTCTGTGAGGTTGCGCTCAGGCGGGGCCTCGCGGAGGAAGGAGGCCCGCCGGGGCGGTGACGAGGGAAAAGAGCGGGTCGAGGATCCCCCAAGGCGGGGGAGCGGGTGGGAGAAGAGCCCGGACACGAGAGAAGGCCCCGCGGGGCGGGGCCTTCCTCGGCTTTCGGTGGGCCTCCACACCGTTCGCTCCCCGCCGCCCGTGACGGAGACGGAAGGGGGCGGAGGTTTCGTCGCGCCCTGTCACGCTTCACTGACATGATGTCGGGCATGTCTATTTCCCCCCAGCCCCCACAGCCATCCGCAGCACCACCCGCCTCGGGGGTCCCTACAGGGCGCGGTCTACGGGGTGGATACATCGCGAGTCTGATCTCCCTGGTGGCCACGGTCGTGGTCTTCGGTGTCCTCCTCGCCCTGGGCCCCTGGGTACGCCACCCCACACCGGACTTCATCACCGAGACCGAACGGAACCTCGAGGTCGAGCTGGAGCTCGGTGAGGAACACCTGGGAGAACTCGGGATCTACGGCCGCTCGTTCAGTGGGGCGTGCTCGTTCCACCGTCCGTCCGGTACCCCGGGCGAGACGCAGATGAGAGGGGCTGCGTCCGTCTCCTACGGGGCGGAGGAGTGGAACCTGGTCCACATCCTGACGGTCGTCGAGCCGGGCACCCACAAGCTCGTCTGTTCCAACGACGAGACCGAGTTCGGTGTCGCCTCCATGCACGTGGTCGAGACCGCCTCCACCCGACAGATGCTGTGGGGGCTCACCTGGGTCGGTCTTCCCCTTCTGGGGCTGATCGCCACCGTGACCCTCGGGGTCCTCACCCTGCTGCGCGACCGCAGGGAGAAGGCCGCCGTCGCGGCGGGCCGTTGACCGTGCTCGAACGATCGTCAGGGGTCCGCCGTCGGCGGACCCCTTCTCCTCTTCGAGGACGATGGGACGACGTCCCGGCGGTCAGAGCGGGGTGACGGCCGTACCGGACAGGCCGTAGGTGATCTCGTACTCCTTGGTCTCACCGGTCGCGCCGTCCAAGGCCGTGCAGGTGCTCACATGCTCGTCGAGGACCGCGATCGCCACCTCGCCCTCGAACCCGCAATCGACGTAGGGCAGAAGGCTGTACACCCGAATGGTGTGCTCCAGCTGCTCGACGATGATCGGTCCGGTGACCAGGCGGGCCCTCTCCGCCGCGTGGTTCTCCGAGCTCAGTTCCTCGTCCAGCTCGACCAGGTACTCGAACTCCTCGCCCATGTAGGTGACGACGCAGCTGTAGCTCTTCTCCACATGAAGGTCGACGTCCGGCGGGCACTCGGAGGTGGCGTCGGGGTCGGCGGTCCAGTTCATCTCCGAGACCTTGACCAGGGCGTTGTGGGCGTTGATCTCGTGTCGGGGAGCGCCGCGTTCGGGCTCGGGCGGCATCTGCGACTCGTCGATGGAGGGGCCCCTCTGGTTCTCGGTGGGGACGTCACCGTAGGTGAAACCGGTGGTGTCGACCTCCGTGGCGGCCTCGGTGTCCGTGCCTCCGATCCCGCCGCAGGCGGTCAGGGCCAGTGAGAGAGCGGTTCCGACGAGGAGAAACGGTCCGGGACCGGTGGGGCGACGCATGGGGGGACTCCTGAGTCATGAAGGGAGCGGGGGTCATGCGTACTATCGCACCTTCCACGAGTGCCGCCGTACACGTCGGGCCCGCCCGCGGCCGAAGCCCGGACACGAGAGAAGGCCCCGCGGGGCGGGGCCTTCTCCGGTGTTCGGGGCGGGGATCGATCGGTCCCCCGTCGAGTCCGATCGAGTGCGCCTCCCGAACCCCGCGGCACCCCATCGACCTCACGCTTCGCGAGACCGATGGGCCGCCGGGCTTCTGGTGGGAGCCCCGTCGACGAGGAGGGACGTTCCTAGTACTCGGTGATCGACAGGGCGACACCGTCGACGATCTCGACCTCGGCCGTGATGGCGGTCCCGTTCGCGAGGGCGGCGTCGAACCGGTCGAAGTCACAGATCACGTCGCCGGTGTCGGGGTCCTGGACACCCCCGGCGCAGGCGTAGAGGCCCGCGTGGATCACGGTGTCCTCGGCCACGTAGAACGCCGTGCCGTCGACCATGTACTCACCGGGGGAGATGTACTCCAGGTCGCCGCTCACGAGTTCGGAGACCCCGTCCGCGGCGCCGTCCTCGGGGACCGGAGCCGACTCGGGGGTGTCCGTCGCGCCGGAGTCGTTCGGGGTCTCGCTGTCGTACTCGGTGATCGTCACGGCGATGATCTCGTCGTTCTCACCCGACTCCGCCTCGGCCTTGACGTGGACGGGGGCCTCCCCCCGGGCCGCGGCCTCGAAGGACTCCAGGTCGCATTCCACGACGCCGAAGCCGACGTCGTCGACCCCGTCCTCGGCGGGGCAGACGTCGAGGCCGCCCAGATAGCGGGTCTCCTCGCTGACGAAGAACGCCTGGCCGTCGATGACGAACTCGCCCGGGGCGAGGTACTCCAGTTGTCCCATGAGCGCGTCCTCTCCCGTCCGATCGGAGGCCTCCGACCGTCCGGAGTCGGACGACGCCACCGCGTCGATCACCTCTTGAGAGGAGCAGGCCGCGGAGCCCACGGCCACCAGACCGGAGGTCGCGAGGGCCAGGACGGTGTTGCGGATATCGCGCTTCATGCGCTTCCTTTCTTTCCCCCGGAAGGAGATGCTGAATTGCGGGTATTCGGGCATGACCAGGAAGGCATCGGAATTTTCGGGGGATGTGGAAACGCGCGAAGGGTGGGTCGCGGTGTTTCGAAAAATTCGGATCCGGCGCGCTTCACGAGGGCGCGCTCCTGCCGGCGTTCCTTGACGAGATCCGCTTCGACCTCGGTCTTCGTCTCATCGGATGGACGTCGCAGTCGACGTTCCACGGTTCCGGCCGCGGTGAGAACACCGTTCTCGGACGCTGATCGGACCGCTGTACCGGGGGTTCTCCATATCGAACCCCGGGTCACGTGTTCCGCTTTCTCTCCTCCGTTTCGCGGGTCGCCCCGCGTGCTCTCATTGTTCCTTTTCGGGCGTTCTGATGGCGGCCGGGGCGCCGAGGTTCTCCCGAATGAGGATTTTTTTCGAGCGTTCGCCCGGGTCCGTCGTTCCCGCGCAGGGATCGGGACATGAGAAAGGCCCTGCGAACAGGGCCTTCTCCGGTGTCGGGCAGAGGGGTCTCGGGCTCAGTGGGCCGCCACCGTGTTCGTCAGGAGGACGTCGTGGGTGCCGAACCTCATCTCGATCCGGTCACCGCCCTCCATCGAGAACCCACTGTGGAAGCTGCTGCGGTCGGCGCCGAGGTAGACGTAGTGCACGCGCCCCGGAGCGAGCAGCGCCTCGTACGCGAAGAGACCGGAGATCATCTCGGGCACGTCGTACAGGATGGCCTTGGTCCCCGTGGTGAAGGCGCCCTGCCACACGGGTCCGCCGTCCCGCTCGATGGTGACGTGGCCCGTGACGTGACGGGGCGGGGCGTCCAGGAAGAGCCAGGGGGAGATCCCCGCGTCGCAGAGCTTGGCGTAGGAGAGGTGCCCGTTGTTCCGCTTGAAACGACCGATGTCGGTCAGGTCGTTGCCGAAGGTGTGGCCGACGTAGCGCGGGGTTCCGGAGGGGTCGGTGAGGTAGACGAGGACGACCTCCGCCTCCTCCGTCAAAGCGACGGCTCCGGACGGTACGCGCAGCGTCTCTCCGGGAACCTTCAGGACGTCGCCGAGGCCCTTGAAGAACCAGTTGGGCATGGTGTTCTCGGCGGCGTCGACCTTGGCGTGATGGGTCGCCATGAAACCACCGACCAGCGCGTCGCCGACGGAGTCCGGCAGCAGTGGCGGACGGAGCCGTACGTCGGAGGCGGGGACGGGTGTCGCCTCACGTCCCCGGGTCAGGGCCTCGGTGAGGGCGGGGACGTCGCCGTCCGCCGCGAGCAGGGTGGCCTGGAGATCGAGATCGCCGAGCGGGTACAGGTGGAGGGTGGTGGACCCGGGGGAGTCGAGGCCGAAGTGGCGCTCGCCCCGGTGGACGCATTCGTACAGGGTGGGCATCAGGAGGTCACCTCGGAGGAAGCGGGGATCCAGCGGTCGTGGGCCCAGGACCGGGAGGCCCAGCGTTCGGCGGACGCGTTCAGGCGCATACCGAAGCCGGGGCCGGGAGGCGGTGCCAGGGTGTTGGTCCGGCGGTCCACCAGGGGGCGCGGTGAGACGATCACGTCGGAGTCGGCGAAGAAGCGGTCGGACTGACCGGCCTCGACGGTGAGTGCGTCCGGGGCGCGGAAGGCCAGGGCCCGTCCGGCGTTGATCAGGGGCCCGACCTCCGCGACCTGCACACCGATCTGGAAGGCCAGGCCCGTGCCCCGGGCGTACGAGATCAGACGGGACGAGGCGGACAGGCCGCCGTTCTTGGCGACGCGCACGTTCACGGCGTCGCACGCCTCGGTGTCCACGGCCGTCCGGGCGTCCGCGAGAGTGAGGATCGACTCGTCCAACATGACGCGGACGCCGGTCTCCCGACGTAGGACGCGAAGGTCCTTCCAGGAACGAGGGGGCAGTGGCTCCTCCAGGAGATCCACTCCGACGTCGCGCAGCCGGAGGGCGTTCGGCACGGCGGTCTCGGAGGTCCAGCTCATGTTCGCGTCGACCATGACGGGGATCTCCGGGCCCAGCCGCTCCCGGATCGCCGTGATCGTACGGACGTCCCGTTCGAGGTCGGTGGAGGCCTTGACCTTGACGAAGTGGAAGGGCCCGCGCTCGTTCAGAAAGGTGTCGACGTCGGTTCCCAGATCGAGGACCTGGGAGATCGGAAGCATCGACGGTTCCGAGGACGTTCGGATCGGATCGGGCACGAGGTCGGTGGCGGGGAGGTCGAGGCGGCGGGCGATCAGGTCCAGCACGGCCGTCTCGATCAGACAGATCAGGTTGTTGTTCCGTCCGGGGGCACCGCCTGCGACGGCGGGACTCAGGACCTCCGCGAACACCTCCTCGAAGGGCGCCTCCCGTAGCCGTTCCAGGAGATCCTCCGGAGGAACGGACCTCAACCGGGCGAACAACCGGTCCATCGGGACCCGGAGCAGGGCCTCGCCCACGCTCGCGGTCGTCTCACCGGTGACGTAGGAACGCGGCGCGCATTCTCCGACCCCGGTCGTGCCGTCGACGGTCAGACTCAGGACGAGGCCGTCGGCGGTGGAACGGCGGGCCGCCGGGTGGTCGAACCGGACCAGCATCGGCGGCGCCGCCCGGTACAGCCGGGCCCCGGACTCAGACATCCCGGTCCAGGCCTTGGAGCAGGGTGTGGGTGGACGCCCAGTCGACGAGGTCGTCCCGGACGTCGGTGTAGAAGAGGTAGTGCCGATCGGTCGGGAAATGGATGATCGTGCCCCGTTCGGTGACCATCCGGTCGAACACGCGGCGGCTGTCGTCGAGGTCGAGGAAGGGGTCGGTCAGCCCGGCCACGAACACGGTCGGTACACGGGGAGGTTCACTCCGGTCCGGGTGGTCCGGGTCGACGTAGAGGCGTTCCAGCTCCAGGAGGGTGCCGCGGGAGCGGCGGGTGATCGACCGGATCGCGAGATCGTCGTCGTCGATGAACCGCTGGTAACGGGGTACCGCGGTGAAGTCCTCCGACCGCAGACCGGCGTCCCACAGTTGGGTTCCGGTGTCGGCGGCCAGGGCCGCCCGTTCGCTCTCGCCGAGCAGCGAGTGCAGCCGTCCCAGCCACGTCGAGCAGTAGACGGCGGCCTCGTAGCGGACGGTGAAGTCGGCGTGGTGCACCAGGGCGGCCAGGAAGGACCCTCCCAGACAGTGCCCGAAGAGGGACAGGGGGACGTCGTCGCCGATCGTCTCGCGAACGTGGGTCAGGGCGACGGTGTAGTCGGAGATGACGGTGGCCACGTCCGGGATCTCGTTTCGGGGGCCGTCGCTGACCCCGCTGCCGCGTCGGTCCAGGACGAAGAAGGCGATGTCGTTGTCCGCGAACCGGGGCCCCACCTCCCACAGCCACCCGGCGTGGCTCTGTAACCCGTGGAAGTAGAAGACCGCGCCCTTGGGGCGGCGTCGGGGCCGCCACAGGTGGAGGGCCAGCCGGGCACCGTCGTCGGCCGACAGCGTGATGATCTCTCGACGTACGTTCTGAGGCGGCCTCTTGGTCTCGATCACCGGTGCGCTCCCGTCGATGCCGTGTCGCCGAGGATGTCGGCGGCGAAGTCGGTGTCCTGCTGGAAGGGCTTGTACTTGTACTGGGTGGTGTTGCCCCGCTGCCGGCGGGACTCGACGTAGGCGGCGATACCGCCGTGCGGGACGGTGGTGAAGGTGAGCGGGGCGAGTCTGCCGCTGGTGCGCTTGGAGGCGTACTCGATGTTGATGTCCTGGAGCGCGCGGTCCACCCCCTCCGACAGGAGACGGTCCTGTTCCTCGCCGGGGTCGGAGATCTCGCCGACCATCACGTAGTACGGCGGCTCGCTCCAGCGCGGACCGCACAGGTAGAGCCCGACCGAACGTCCGGCCGCCGTCATGGCCCGTTCGATGGCCCTGGTGACCTGGGTCTCGGTGATCTTCTCCCCGGTGAAGGAGTGGAAGATCCCGTCCCGGTGGACGAAGTGCACCCATGGGGTTCCGTCCACGAACCGGTCGACGTGGTAGACGTCGCCGGTCCACAGTCGGTACAGGCCGTTGGCCTGGGTCATGATCAGGTGATAGTCGCGACCCTCCTCCACCTCGTCGAACAGCAGGGTCTCGACCCGCTCGCCCGCGTCGAGCAGGGCGCCCAGGTCCGTCTCCGCCGGTACGAACTCGAAGAAGGCCTGGCCGACCGCCAGAGGCTGGCTGTTGAGGGAGTCGTCGACGGGGATGGTGGTCACCCCCTCGGTTCCGCAGCTCATGAACGGCATGGCGGACACCCCGGGGAGGACGGCCTCCAACCGGGGCAGGTAGAGCTTGGCCGAGGACGACAACCAGGAACTGTAGGTGTTCAGCGACGGCCAGACGTCCTTGAGCGTGAACTCGCCCCGGTCCAGGATCGCCTGGAAGCGGCGGGCCCGCTCGGGGTCGGGGTCGGTGTGGGGCCGACCTTCGAGCGTGCCCTCGGCGAGGTCGCGGACCAGGTCCTCTCCGTGCTCGACGATGAGGTCGCGCAACGAGATCAGGGTGCTCGGGTTGATGGCCGAGACGAAGCGCAGGTCCTCGCCGAGGAAGTGGCGGATCCGGTGGTACATCCGCCCGGAGTGCGAGGAGGGCGCGGCGGTGCCGAACCACGGCGCGGCGGACCACGGCGGGTTCCAGTCCCGGGCGTTGATCTTCGGATGGCGGTTGCTGATGGCCTGATAGGGGACGCCGGCCAGGAAGTCGTCGACGTCCTCGTAGACGGTCTGGGTGTCGAGCGCCGCGTACGGGTGGGCGAGGATCTCGGGGTGGTGTTCCAGGTAGACGCCCCACATGGCCCGCATCGCGGGGATACGGTACTTGAGCAGCCAGTGCAGGGTGTAGGGGACACGTTTGGGGACGCCCGTCGTCCCGCTCGTCTTCAACCAGCGCAGGACGGGGCTACAGGAGAGGGTTCCGCCCTTGGTCCGGATCTCACGGTCGATCTCTTCGGTGAAGTCGTCGTAGCGCATCACGGGAAGGGTGTCCCGGAAGGCGTCCGGGGCCGTCGTGAGGACGTCGTGACCGCGCTCCTTCCAATGGAGCGAGTCCGCGCACAGGGCGATGACGTCGTCGAGGACCCGTCTCTGTGCCGTGGCCGGGTCCTTCAGGTCCACCAGGAAGGCCTCCCCGGCCCGCCGGCATTCCTCCGCGAAAGGGACACGGCGCGTGCGCCAGTGCTTCTGCCACTGCGTACTGCCCACGATGTCAGCTTCCTTCTCAGCTCGGTCTTCCTGTACGCCGGTGGGTCATGGGCTCGGTCGATGTGGGTTTCTCGGGTGCCAGGACACGGAACCGGCTCCCGTGGAACACCAGGGGTTCGGCCGGTCCGGTCGGTGCGCCGTCGATGGTGGAGGCGATGATCAGTTCGTGGTCGCCCGCCGGGTGGACCACGGTGATCGCGCAGTCCAGCCAGCCCAGCCCGTCCGCCGGGACGGGGTGGCCGGCCGGGGTGGACGTCCAGCCGCGTCCGGCGAACCGGTCGGCGGCGCGGACGCCGAAACGTCGACAGAGGTCGACGTGCCCCTCTCCGAGGATGCTGACGGCGAAGTCTCCGGTCGCCCGGATCCTCGGCCAGGTGGTCGAGGTGCGGGCCGCGCAGAAGGCGACGAGCGGAGGGTCGAGTGAGACGGAGGTGAAGGAGTTGACGACCATGCCCGCGGGGCCGTCCTCCGTACGCGTGGTGATGAGGACGACCCCGGTGGCGAAACGGCCGAGGACGTCCCGGAACAGACGCCGGTCCAGGGGACGGTGCGCCGACGTGCTCTGTTGCGTCATGCGGATGCTCTCCCCTTGTTCCACCGTTCGTTCCCGGACGCCCGGCCGTGACGGGTCATCGAGGTCTTACCGGGAGGAACGGGCGGCGATCGCCCGGTCCACGGCCTCCCGCGGCCGGTCCGCGGCACCGTTGATCCGAGGGGCGACGTGGCGCGCCAGGAGTTCGAGGCTGCGGTCGGTGTTCTCGTAGGTGGTCCAGTCCGCGGCGTAGACCAGGAGGGTGCCGAAGCCGCCGGTGGCCTCCTGCATCTTCCGGATGCCGGCGACCACGTCGTCCACGGAGCCGACGAGGGCTCCGCCGGCCTCGACCCGGGCCTCCAGGAGCTGCTCTCGAGGGACACCGGGGGGCTGGACGTCGCGTCCCGCCGCCTTGCCGAAGTACTCGAACAACCAGCGGTCGTAGCCCTCGCGGACCTCGTCGAACGCCTGTTTCCGGGTCTCGGCGACGTGCACCGGAAGGGCGATGCGCCATCGATCGCGGTCCAGGGTCCGGCCGAACTCCTCGGCGGCCTCCTCCGCGTACTTCCACTGTTGGGCCAGGCCGATGTGGTCCGGGGCGCCCGGGGTCATCAGCGCGAACGGGAGGGCGAAGGAGGTCATGCTCAGTCCGTACCGGCCGATGAGGCGGGGGCTGGTCACCGAGGTGCCGGAGGTGGCCAGCGCGACCTCGATCGGGTCGGGTCCGAACCGGGGCAGCTGAAGTCTGGCGTTCCGCAGCTCGTACCAGTCGGTCTTCTGGTCGACGATACCCTCGCCGTTGACCAGCTCGAGAAGGCTCGGCAGCGCCTCGTCCAGACGCCTGCGCTGGGTCGCCCCGTCGAGGCCGAACATGGGCGCGTCGAAGGGGACGCCCGGGCCCACGCCCAGGATGTAGCGGCCCTGGGAGAGGTGGTGCAGGTGTACGGCACGACTGGCGACGTGGAAGGGGTGGTGGCCGGAGAGCGGGACCACGCCGTGCGCGAGCCTGATCTGCCGGGTGCGTTGACTCGCGGCGGCGATCAGGGTCTCGGGGGCGCCGACGAGACCCCAACCCAGGGTGTGGTGTTCGCCGAACCAGGCCTCGTCGAAGTTCAGGCGGTCGGCGAGCTCCACGAGGTCGAGGTCGCGTTGGATCGCCAGATGCGGGTCCTGTCCCGTCTCGTGGACGGGGGACAGGAAGATACCTATACGACTGTGCACGGATGTGCCTCCGGTAGAGGAGAGGGGCGGGGCGATGGTGGGGCCCGAAGGTCAGGCCAGGCGGTAGAGCGACCCCTGGAGGGCGCGGGCCGCCTCATGATCGGCGGCGAGCCGATCTTCGTCGTCCGAGGTCAGATAGATGCGCATGGCGGCCGAGAGCAGGTCCGTGGTGGGGCGGATCCGATCGCCCGGCCCGTACTTCGGACTGGTCAGGAACACGCTGGGCAGTTCGTTGATCCGTGCGAGGACGTCCTGGTCCACGCTCTCCAGGACACCGTCGAGCGTGGTGGCCGGGTTGTAGCTGTAGGCGGACCGGAGCTTGCGGTAGGTCCGACCGCCGTACTCTCGGACGAACCTCTCGGGGTGGACGTAGGCCAACGCGGAGAGACCGGCCTGGTCGACGCCCAGGCACAGCTCTTGGAAGCCGGGGTGCACCAGACCGTTGAGACGGGCGGCGATCTCGACCAGGACCGGCCCCTGGTCGGTGACGATGACCTCGGCGTGGGCGGGGCCCCACCGTATGTTCAACGCCGCGAGGACCTCGTCCACGTAGGCGATGAGTTCCGGGACCGGCGCCTCGTCCGGGGCCAGCAGGATCTCCCGGTCGTAGACCCTCTGCCCGGAGGGCAACGGCCTCTTCTCGTACCGCCAGACCCCGGCGACGTGGCGGTGGCCGTCGGCTCCGACGGTGTCGACGATGTACTCCGTCCCCTCCAGGTAGGACTGGACCAGTACCTCGGTGTTGGTGGAGCCGAAGATGTCCCGGGAACCCAGGTTCCGTTCGACGGCGGTCCGGACCTCCTCGGCGTCATCGCAGACGAACACGCCGTCGGAGGCGGCCGAACCGACCGGCTTGACCACCACGGGCCAGGCGCCGCGGTCCCGCGCCCACTTGACGAGCAGCTCGGGATCGTCGCTCTTGATCTGGTCGGCGCAGCGCACCCCGGCCCGGCGCAGCGTCTCGATCATCTCGTACTTGTCGCGACGGGCGGGGGAGAGCGCCGTGCCGTTGGACTTCACGTCGAGGGCTGCGCTGAGCCGGTCGGCCACCCGTACCGAGGACTCCTGACCCGGGACCACGGCGATCGGATCGTAGGGCCGCAGGAGTTCGACCAGTCGTTCCTCGTCGGAGCAGACGATGTTCTCCGCGTAGGCGGAGAGCTCGGGGGCGCGCATGGTCGGGATGAGTTCCGGGGTGCTCTGTACATGGACCACCCGGGCGCCGACGGAGGCGAAGGCCCCCGGGTAGAAGTTTCCTGCCGAGTAGCCGTCGACGACGACGGCGGTGGGCGCTTCGGGGTTCAAGACCGTTCCTCAGGTGTGTCGTGCGGGGTTTTCTCGATGAAGCCGGCCAACCGCGCGATCCCTTCGCGGATCGCGTCGGGGGCGAGGTTGCTGAAGCCGATGCGGATCTCACGACGCCCGCCGTCGTCGTCGAGGTGGAACATGCTCATGGGGGCCCAGCTCACCCCGTGGTCACGGGCCGAACGTTCCATGGCCGCGAGGTCGGCGATGAAGGGGACCTTGAGGACCAGGAAGAACCCGCCGCTCGGGGTGTTCCAGGTGACCCCGTGGTCACCGCCGTCGGGGAAGTGCTCGGCCAGGGCGTCCAGGGCCGCCCTCAGTCGCTCCTGGTAGATCGCGGCGAGTTCACGGGTGGCGGAGCGCAGGTCGTAGCCGTTCTCCACGAGGATCCCGCCGACCACGGCCTGGGAGAGGGTGGAGGAGCCGACCGTGAACATGGCCTTGGCCGGGGAGAGGGACTCGGCGAGGGTACGGGTGTTCCCCTCGGAATCGATGACCTCCTGGTCGGCGACCAGGTAGCCGAGGCGGGCCCCGGGGAAGGTCGACTTGGCGAAGGAGCCCAGGTAGACGACCCGACGATCGGTGTCCAGGGACTTCAGTGTGGGGAGCGCGGCGCCCTCGGCGGCGAAGAGCCCGTACGGGTTGTCCTCCAGGATCACGAGGTCCTCTTCGGCGGCCACCTCCAGCAGCCGGCGGCGGGCCGCGAGGGGGACCACCGTGCCGGACGGGTTGGAGAAGTCGGGCACCAGGTAGAGGGCCACGGCCCTTCGGCCCTCGGACCGCACCCGGCGGGCGGCCTCGGCCACCGCCTCGGGGTCGAGCCCGTCCGGGCCCTCGAGGATCCCGTGCACGGGGACGTCGAGCATGCGCGCCGCGCCTCGGATGCCCACGTAGGCGGGCGAGACCGACAGCAGGACGTCGTCGGCCGAGGTGATCAGGCCGCGCAGGGCGACCAGGGCCGCCTCCTGGAACCCGTGCGTGATCATGACGGCCTCGGGCGGAACGTCGATGTCCTCGTCCTGCTTCAGCATCAGGGCGACCTCGTCCCGGATGAGGCCGTTGACCGGCCCGTACTGGAAGAGGAGCCGGGTGACGCGTTCCTCGGGAAGGCCCTTGGCGCGTAGGTGCTCGATGTACCGCTCGACGTGGCGGGAGAGATCGGTGAGGTCGTGGTTCCCGTCGTAGGGGGCTCCCGACGAGAACGACAGGGAATCGGGGAAACGCAGCGCGGTCTCGCTGAGGACGCGCATGGACCCCATCTCGGGGTCGACGACCCCGGCGTGCAGGGAATCATGATCGAACGAGAGCATGTCAGCGACCACCTTCCGAGGAGAGGGCCTCTTCGGCGCGGTCGGGTACGGAGATCCAGGCGCCCTTGCCCGGTGCCCATTCCCTGATCCGGGTTCCGGCGACGACCCCGCCTCGGACGTAGGGCTCCTCGTCCAGCACCTTCCGAAGTTCCTCGCGGTCCGCCACCTCGTAGAGCAGAAGCCCGGCGTTGTCACCGATGACCGGGCCGCCGAGCAGCAGGACGCCGCTCTCGGCGAGGCGATAGAGGTTCTCCGCGTGGGCCGGATGCAGGCCTTGGCGGCCCTCCCGGTCCACGTTGTACTCGAATTCGACGACGAACTTCGCCATACCGGCTCCTTGTGCGATGTTTCCTACCGAGGGCGGGGAAGGCCCTCACATGTAAAGTCCGCCGTTGATGTCGATGACGGATCCGGTCGAGTAGCCGGCGCTCTCGGAGCACAGGTGCAGTACGCTCCCGGCGGCCTCGGCGACCGTGCCGTACCGGCCCATGGGGAGTCGGGCCAGGACGGCCTTCCGCTCCGCCTCGTCGCGACGCTCGAGGGCGCCCGCCACCCGCTCGGTGGCGATCGGCCCGTGGGCCACCACGTTCACGACCACACCGGTGCCGGCGAGTTCATGCCCCATCTGCTTGGTCATGCCGATGACGGCGGCCTTCGAGGCGACGTAGGCGGCGTTGTTGAAACGGCTGAACGTACGGCCGCCCGTCGACGCGAAGTTGACGATGCGGCCGTAACCGTCCCGCACCATGCGTGGCGCGACCACCTTGATCGCGATCCACGTACCGACCACGTTCTCCAGGTGCGTCTGCTCGAAGTGGTGGTGTTCCAGGTCGGCGTAGCCGATGATCCGGGTGTCGCCGCCGACCCCGTTGACGAGGATCGAGGGGGCGTGGCGTTCGGTGATCTCCGTCAGCAGTCGCTCCGCGGCGGGGACATCGGTGACGTCGCCGACGATCGCTTCGACCTTCGTCCTCGGCGACAGCTCCTCGGCCAGACGGGTGACGGCCTCCTCGTCCTTGTCGAAGAGGACGAGGGGGTGTCCACCGGCGGCGAGCTCCCGGGCGACCTCGGAGAGGATTCCACCTGCGGCGCCGATCATGAGGGCGGTACGTGCGGTCACTTACTTTCACCTGGCCTGTGTGGGATATGGCGTGCTGGAAAGTCGTTCTGCCGGATCGCCCGTACCGGTGGATCGGGGGCTCGCACCAGAGATGACGGCTCGATCGGCCGTGGGCGGAGAAGGTGGTGCCGGATTCACCTCGGAATCGTCGGTGATGCAATCCGGTGCTGAATTTTCCCGGTCTTTTCGAGGGCTTATTAATGCGCCGGAGAAAAGGGCTCTTGGTGGCCGTGGGATACGCAATCGATCGTGCAACAGCCTAAAGTCGCCGTCAATGTGACCTGAATCACATTGCTACTTCTCTAGGGAAGTGGGTACCTTGATGGCCGCGCATATAGGAAATGCGACTTGTGTTTTTTGAATCTTTGCAGTTCAGGCACCATGATCACGATCTGGGGAGTCCGACTCCGCGAAAGTCGACTGCGGAGGAATTTCCTTTCCACTGCACTGATGTCCGGTTCGGGTCGTTCGTAGGCCCTCTTGTGGCCGGATTCGGCCATTGTTCTTCACATACGTGGCCGGTATCGGCCATTGATCACGAGAAACGGGAATGGGTGTCCGTCCGCACCGTCGGTGGGCGAGGTACCTGAGCAGCGATCGAGCACCCACTATCGGATGGGCGGACCATGCGACCCGACTCCCCTTGGCGCGTACGTGACTTCCGTGTGCTGTTCACCGCCTCCACGCTCAGCCAACTCGCCACCAACGTCAGCTACGTCGCCGTGCCGCTCGTCGCGGTGGCGGCCCTGGACGCCGGCCCCGGACAGGTCGGCGCGCTCGCGACCCTGAGCACCGTCGCGTTCCTCCTCATCGGGTTACCCGCCGGCGCCTGGGTGGACCGGATCAGCCATCGACGGGTACTGATCACCGCCGACCTGTGTCGGGCGTTGTTGTTCCTCACCGTGCCGCTCGCCTGGTGGGCGGACTCCCTGACCCTGATCCACCTCTACGCGATCGTGTTGTTGAACGGCTGCGCCACGGTGTTCTTCGACGTGGGATCGCAGAGTGTCCTGCCCTCTCTGGTCGACCGCCGAAGCCTGGTCCAGGCCAACGCCGACATCAACACGTTGATCGCCGCCGGCAACGTGGCCGGTCGCAGCGCGGGCGGCGCTCTGGTCGCACTGCTCACCGCACCCGTGGCCCTCGCGGTCAGTGCCTGCTCCTACCTGGCCTCGGCCCTACGACTCACCTCTCTACGGCACACGCCCCCGGCGCCCGCCCCCGAGAAGGGACCCCCGTTGCGGGCCCAGATCGGGGAGGGGCTGCGGCACGTGTTCGGCAAGAGGGAACTCCGGGCCCTCGCGATCACCGCGGCCCTCGCCAACCTGGGCTCGTCGGTCGTCAACACCATGCTCCCGATCTGGTTCGTCCGTGAGCTCGGCCTGTCGTCGGCCACATTGGGGCTCTTCTGGGCCGCCGGTGGCGTGGGCCTGTTGTGCGGGGCCCGATGCGCCCGACCGGTCGCGGCCCGACTCGGTTACGGGCGCACCCTCGGCGTCGTCGGTCTGTGCCTGGCGCCCGCGGGCCTGCTCGTGCCCCTGGTCGGCCAGGGCGTCTGGCTCTATCTGGCCGGAACCGGCTGGTTCCTGGCCATGTTCAAGATCGGTATGGATAATGTGCTCGGCGTCAGTCTGCGCCAGCGCATGACCGCCGACCGTTTGCTCGGCCGCATGAACGCCACCTTCCGATTTCTCCTGACCGGTGCGCTCGCGATCGGCGCGGCGCTCTCCGGTGTACTGGGTGAACTGATCGGAGTGCAGGCCACCCTGTGGGTGGGTGGCGTATTCATGGCGACGGCCTTTATCCCGGTTTTCCTGTCGCCGGTCGTCAAGCTCCGTGAACTTCCCGAAGAACAGCCGCAGAACGCAGAATCATGATCCTTCGAACGAATCGACACCTCCCACGAGGAGAATGTTATGACAACCGTTGGAAATGGTTTAGAGGCAAAAGATCACGCTGACAGGTCGGATCCGCGTGAAACCATGCGCGTCCTTCCCGGATTCCTCCAGTATCCGCTCACGATATTCACCGGAAAGCCGATCTCCGGACAGGGTCCTTTGAGCTGGTGGACACCCGGATTCCACCTGGCCGGAGCCTGTTCCTCCATGCTGATCGGTACCGTGATCAGCACCGTCGGTCTGGTCCTCTCCGGTTTCTGGCTCCTGCTCCTGCTCCCGGGCTGGGCCGTCACTCTGCACGGCATGCGCAACCTGCGGATGATGGTCTATCACCAGTGCGCCCACCGCAATATGTACCGTCGGCGTCGTCTGGACGCCGCGATCGGCCGGGCCACCTCGGGTCTGCTGATCATCCAGCACTTCGGTCGGTACAGCAAAGAGCACGTCAGCGACCATCACGCGGCACACCACATGACGCTGCGCGACCCCACGGTCCAGGCGTTCCTGGTGAGCCTGGACCTGCACCCGGGGATGACCCGCCGTCGGATGTGGCGCCGTGTCCTGGGCAAGATCTTCTCGCCCTGGTTCCACCTGAACTTCATGGTGGCCCGTATCCGGTCCTTCTGGCACGGGTCGGACATCAGGGAGAAGGCGATCGCGGTCACCCTCTACGGCGGGGCCGCGACCATCACCATCGTCACCGGTACCTGGCACATCCTGCTCGTCGCCTGGATCGTCCCGCTCTTCCCGTTGTTCCAGGTGAGCAACACCCTGCGTCTCTGCGTCAAGCACACCTTCCCCTCCCAGGACGTGACCGTGCACCGGGGCAAGGAGTACTTCGGCAGCCTGACCAACGCCATCTTCATCGGTGAGCCCGCCCCCTCGCCCGATCTGCCGACCGCCCGCCGCCTCGCGGCCTGGGCCCGATGGACCACGCGCATGCTGTTCGTGCACGCGCCCGCGCGCTACCTCGTCCTGACGGGGGACACGGTCGTGCACGACTACCACCACCGCTACCCGGCCACCCCCAAGTGGGCGAACTACATCTTCGAACGCCAACTGGACGCCGACCGGGGCAGCCCCGGCTGGCCGCCCTACCACCAGGCCTGGGGACTGGTCCCCGCCGTCAACCTGGTCTTCGACTCGCTGTCCGTCGCCGACCCGGAGAAGTACGACGTCGAACGGTTGCGCGAGGTCAGCAAACGCGAACTGTTCGCCGCGTTCGACGACTGATCCCACGTGCCCGCGGCCCGGTTCTCCTCCGCCGAGACCGTCGCACGGACAGGCCCACCAGACCTCCGAGAGTCGCACATGACATGAGGAACGAACCCGTGACCCGAACAGTCATTCTCGGCATGGCGGCCAGCGACGCCCACGTCGTGGCCAACCAACTCATCGCCCACTCCCTGCGCTCCCAGGGTTTCCACGTGGTCAACCTCGGCGCCTGCACCTCGATCGCCGAGTTCGCCACCGCGTACGACGAACACCCCGACGCCGAGGCCGTCATCATCGGCAGCCTCAACGGACACGCCTACGAGGACCTCCAGGACCTGCCCGCGGCCCGGGCCGACGGCCTGCTGGGCTGCCCGGTGATCCTCGGCGGCAACCTCTCGGTGGGAAGCAACAAGGAAGCGGTCGACGATGAGCGGTTCCACGCGCTCGGAGTCGAGATGATCCTGTCCGATCCGGAGCTGCTCCCGGCCACCCTGGACGGGTTCCGTTCCCCCAGCGCGCGGCCGGCCGAGGTCCGGTGAACGGCGTCTCGCCTCCGCCGATCCCCCCGGACCCTCCGCCGCTCGCGGAGACCATCGCCTACGTCCGAGGGTTGGGGAAACCGACCGCCGCGGAGGTCCTGCGCGCGGCGCGCGACGCGGGACGCGTGGCCCTGCAACCGCGCTGCGGTGTGGGGTCGCACAGCCAGATGACCACGTTGCTGCGGGACCTGGAACGGCATGCCCGGCCGGACATCCTGACGCTCACCATCGATTCCCACACCCGCCTACGACGTTTCGACAACGCCCGCGCCGTGCTCCTGCGCAACCCCGCCGAACTCAACGGATACCCCCTGGTCACGCATGGATGGCCCAGGGGGCGGGAGTTGAACGAGGCCGTGTCCGTACCCCTGGAGGTGCGGCATGGTTCCCCCGACGCGCGCCGACTGTTCGAGACCTCGGTGGCCTCGGGCATCACCTCCTTCGAAGGGGGAGGGATCTCGTACAACCTCCCCTACTCGAAGGCGGTGCCCCTGAGCGAGTCGCTGGCGGCGTGGCGGGACGTGGACGCGCTCTGCGGAGAACTGGCCGAGCGAGGTCTGACCATCGACCGCGAACTGTTCGGCACGCTCACCGCCGTGCTCGTGCCCCCGTCGATATCCCTGGCCATCAGCGTTCTGGAGGCCGTGGCGTCCACTCGGGAGGGCGTGCGCTGCGTCTCCGTGGCCTACCCGCAGGGCGGTCACTTCGAGCAGGACGCGGCCGCCCTGCGGGCCATCCCCGTCCTGGCGGCCCGCTACCTCCCCGAGGAGGTGGAGGTCCACGCGGTACTGCACGAGTTCATGGGGCTCTTCCCCAAGGAGAGGTCGCACGCCGAGGACCTCATCCTCTACGGAGCGCTGCTCGCCCGACTGGGCGGTGCCACCAAGCTGATCACCAAGACCTACCTGGAGGCCTACGGGATCCCCGATACACGCGCCAACATCGACGGTCTCCTGCTCGCCTCCCGGGCCAACTCCCCGCTCCTGGACTTCATCTCCTTCGACGAGGACCGCGTGGGCGCCGAACTGGAGTGGGTCCTGGAAGAGGTGGCGGAGATCGTGGAGCCGGTCCTCGAGGCCCCCGACCTCTACGAAGGGATCGAGTCCGCCTTCGAACGGGGCCGACTCGACATCCCCTTCAGCGCCAGCCGGTACGCGCGCTCGGCGATCATCCCGCGCCGAGCGCCCGACGGCGCCATCCGTTACCTGGAATCGGGGGCGCTGCCCTTCTCAGAACGCACGCTCCGTCGCAACAGGGAGAGCCTCGCCGACCGGGGCGACCCCTCCGACATGGGGGCCATGGTCAAGGGCCTGACCTCCGACATCAACCACTTCCTGAACATCTTCGGGGAGGGCGCCGGGGCACCGCCCCGGCCCGACCCCGAGGTCGTAGAGCAGTACCGCCACACCTGATGCACAGAGGAATCCACATGACAGATCAGCCTCGTCCCCGACTTCTCTTCGTCGGAGGGGCCGGAAACGCCACCCTCGCCGTCGACGTCGTCGGAACGGCGATCCGTGAGGCACGCGAGCGTGGCCTGGAGGTCCACGTCACGAACCAGGAGGCCACCCTGGCGGCGACGCCGTCCATCACCGAGCTGGCCGACGAGGCCTCCGCCGTCGACTTCGAGGTCCGCGGCGCGAGCGCGGCGTGGGCGCGCGAACAGGTCGCGGCGGGGAACCGCTTCGATGTCGTCTTCGGGGTGCGGGAGATGGCCCAGGAGGCGGTGGCCGAGGTCGCGGCCGCGCTGGGGCGCCCCGGGAACTCCCCGAAGGCGGTCCACCGGGTCCGGACCAAGGACGAGGCACGGGCGGAGCTGGCCGCCGCCGGGTTCCCCCAGCCGCGCTTCCTGGTCTGCTCCGACGTGGCCGAGGCGTACGACTTCCTGGAGGGGTCCACCGGGCCCTGGGTGGTCAAGCCGCGCGACGCCATGGGCAGTGAGGGGGTGACCCGGATCACCTGCCCGGACGACCTCGCCGGCGCGCTGGAGTTCCTCCCGGAGGGGAGCCGGGGCGCCTTCATCGTCGAGGAGTTCGTGGAGGGGCCCGAGTACAGCGCGGAGGGCGTCTTCCTCGGGGGAGCCCCCCACGTCCTCGCCCTCACCTCGAAGGAGCTGCTGCCGCCGCCGAACTTCTTCGAGACCGAGTACGTCATCCCCGCGATCCTCCCGGATGAGACCGCGCGGGAGATCGAGGCACAGGTCGTGGCGGCCCTCACGGCGCTGGAGCTGGGTTACGGGCAGTTCCACGTGGAGCTGTGGTGGACCGAGCGCGGCGTCGTCCTGGGCGAGATCCACGTCCGTAACGCGGGCGGCTGGATCCATCGCATGCTGCCGCACGTCATCCCCGGTCTGGAATGGTTCGGCCTGGTCTACGACGACGCGCTGGGCACCCCCGTCGACCTGGAGGCGCTCCGGCCTCGCCGGGGGGCCGCGATCCGTTTCCTCACCCCGCCCTCGGGCCGTCTGGTGGCGGTCGAGGGTTGGGACGAGGTGCTGGCCCATCCGAACGTGATCCACGCGGAGCTGGCGATCGCTCCGGGCGCCGTCATCGAACCGCACCGTTCGGTCGGCAATCGGGTGGCGCACATCCTGGTCGGCGCGGACACCCCGGAGGAGGCCCGGGACCTCGTTCGGGCGCTGGAGGAGTCGGTGCGGTTCGTCACGGAGCCCGTGGAGGGCTGACCGGACGGATCGAACGGTGTCTCTTGAGGGGGTGGTGCCCGCGACGTGCGCGCGGGTACCGCCTCCGATCGAACGGAGGCATGAAAAAAGGCCCTGCGAACAGGGCCTTCTCTTGGTGTCCGAGGGGGGACTTGAACCCCCACAGCCTTAACGGCCACTAGCACCTCAAGCTAGCGCGTCTACCTATTCCGCCACCCGGACGTGGGTGTCTGGCGCTTCCCGCGCCGAACAGGTTCAACCATAGCAAAGGTCTGAGGGCGCCTGAACCGGTTTTCCGCCGAGGGGTGGGCGTGGCAGTGTCTAGGACGAAAGGTGCGGCCGGAGACGGGAGAACCAGATGGTGGAACCGACCAGGGATCTGAGCGCGGCGGAGGACGAGGTCGTCGACCTGTGCCGAGAGCTCATCGAGTTCGATACCTCCAACTACGGTGACCATTCCGGGCCCGGAGAGAGGAAGGCCGCGGAGTACGTGGCCGGCCGTCTCGACGAGGTCGGGGTGGAGTCGAGGATCTACGAGAAGCACCCCGGGCGCAGCAACGTCGTGGCGCGGATCACGGGCGAGGACTCCGGTCGTCCGCCACTGCTCATCCACGGTCACCTCGACGTGGTGCCGGCCGCCCCCGAGGACTGGACGCACCATCCCTTCGCGGGCGAGGTCGCCGACGGGTGCGTGTGGGGCCGCGGGGCGGTCGACATGAAGAACATGAACGCGATGGTCCTGGCGATGCTGCGGCAGCGGCTGCGCGACGGGCGCCGTCCTCCGCGCGACATCGTGCTGGCCTTCCTCGCGGACGAGGAGGCGGGCGGCACCTGGGGCGCCCAGTACCTGGTGAACGAGCACCCCGAGCTGTTCGCCGACTGCGACTCGGCCATCAGCGAGGTCGGCGGTTTCTCGTTCACCGTCAACGAGAACCGGCGCCTGTACCTGGTGGAGACCGCGGAGAAGGGCATCGCGTGGATGAAGCTCACCGCGCGCGGCACCGCGGGACACGGGTCGATGACCAACAAGGACAACGCCGTCACCGAGTTGGCGGCCGCGGTGGCCAGGCTGGGGGAGCACGAGTTCCCGCTCCAGCTCACCCCGACCGTGCGGACCTTCATGGAGGAGATCTGCGAGGAGTTCGGGATCCCCTTCGACGAGAAGGACGTCGACGCCACGGTGGCGCGCCTGGGCCCGATCGCCAAGATGATCGGCGCCACGCTGCGCAACACCCTCAACCCGACGGTGCTCGGCGGCGGTTACAAGGCCAACGTCATCCCGGGTGAGGCCACCGCGCAGGTGGACGGTCGTTTCCTGCCGGGCACCGAGGACGAGTACTTCGCCAAGATCGACGAGCTGCTCGGCCCGAAGGTGAGTCGCGAGTTCATCCACCACCTGCCCGCGGTGGAGACGTCCTTCGACGGCGGCCTGGTCAACGCCATGTCCGAGGCGCTGCTGGCGGAGGACCCCGGGGCCAAGGCGGTCCCGTACTGCCTCTCGGGGGGCACGGACGCGAAGAGCTTCTCCAGGCTGGGGGTGCGCAACTACGGGTTCTCTCCGTTGCGGCTGCCGCCGGAGCTGGACTTCGCCGGCATGTTCCACGGAGTGGACGAGAGGGTCCCCGTGGACGGCCTCCGGTTCGGTGTCCGCGTCCTGGACCGTTTTATTGACATGAGCTGACCGAAATTTTTCGGGCTTAGGCCCCTGAACTGGGACGAACCGTGCTGAGAAATTCTCAGCACGGTTCGTTTTTCCACCTGAGATAACTCAACGTGATGCTACGGTTGCTTTCAGTGCGAGGGTGCTTCGGGATCTCCCGGGGTATCGACGCGCGACCGCGGGCCGAGTGCCCGTACGGGACCGTCCGGTGGCAGTGACGAGGAAAGGGGCATCCATGGTGCTCGCGAGTCGGGGGTGGCCGTTCAACGGCCTCGCTGCTCGCAACGCCCGTGGTGCCTACGCCCGTCTGCTGCTCCTGTCCGGGATCGTCGCCGTCGCGTGGCTGGCCGGGGGCATGGGTGTCGCGCACAGCGAGACCACCGCCGACTCCGGCGGTCTCGTCGACAGTGTCCTGGGGGTCGGCGAGGTCGCCGAGCGTACGGGACAGACGGCCGCGGACGAGGTCCGGCAGGGACGTCTCTCCGAGACCACGGCCCGGGTCACCGACTCGACCGAGGCCCTCGCCGACGGCGTCTCTCCGCACACCTCCGGTCTGCCGGTGGGAGAGCTCCGGAACGGCGGCGTCTCCTCGGCCATCGAGGGATCGGCGATCGGCTCGGTCGCCGACGACGTCGTCACCGACACCGCCAAGGTCGTCGACGGGACCGCGCGCGGGGCCTCCGGCCTCGTCGGCGGGGTCGCCCGTACCGGCCAGGGCGTCGTGGAGGCCACCGACGAGTCCCTGCGCGAGGCCGCCCTGGTCGACAGTGTCACCGAGGGGCTCTCCGAGTCCGTCGGCCACGGTCTGTCCGACTCCGTCGCCGAGGCCGGCGCGCCCTTGGGGCTGCCGATCCTCGGAGCCTCCGACGAGACCGAACCGTCCTCCGTCCCCGAAGAGCGCCCCGGCGCCCAGCGTGAGGACGAGGAGGGGGAACGGCACCGTTCCCCGATCGAGGCCGGAGTCCCGGCCCACGTGGTCGAGGCCGGATGGCGTGTGGCCGCCGAGGCCGCGCAGTCCGTCGCTCGACAGACCGCCGAAGAGGACGCCTCCGCCGAGCGCGTCCGCCTGATCGGTGGCGGTTCCCAGCACCAGGCCGGACCCGACGCCACCGGTGCGTCGGCCCCGTCCTTCCCCGCTCCCGGCGCCGCCGGGTTCCTGATGAACCGCTCCGGGCACCTGGTGTTCCGGATCCAGCGGGTCGCCCTTCCCGGCGACCCCACCCTGGTCGTCCGCGACGCCGCGGACGACCCCTCCTACTCGCCCGACTAGTCGCTCCCCCGCAGGGATCGCGGCCGGTCGGTGCGTCTCACGCACAGCCGCTCCACCGCTTCGAGGTGGGCGTGCTTCTCTCCCGGGCTCTTGGGGTCGGGAACCGTCCGCGGTCCACGAGTGACGAACAGTTCTTCTCTCTTCCTCGTCGACCAAAGGACACGACACCCGATGAACCAGACGATCCACGCCCGAGTCACCGCCCTGATCGCCGCCGGACTCCTGGCCACCACCGTTTGCGGCACCGCCTACGCCGACACCGTCACCAGCGGCAACGGTTCGCTCGGCGGCGGCAACCAGCTCGTGGTCGACGGCGACGTGCCGGTCAACCTCTGCGGTAACGCCATCGCGGTGCTGGGCATCGCCGGCGCCTCCTGCGCCGGTGGTGAGGCCAAGGTCGTCGAGAAGGACGACCCCGCCCCGGAGAAGACCCCGGAGAAGGAGAAGGACAAGGACGACGGCGGCTACGAGGGCCACGTCCCCGAGGACGAGGAGACCCCGGGCGTTCCGGAGACCCCCGAGGGCCCGGTCGGGGAGACGCCTCCCGCGGGTCCGTCCGAGACCCCCGAGGACGACCGCGACGGCCAGACCGAGGAAGAGGAAACGGTCACCGAAGAGGAGAAGACTCCGGTGTCCGAAACCCCCGCCACGGACGCTCCGACGGCCCCCGCGATGGCCGACGGACCCGCCGCTCCGGAGGGCGACGACAGCCGCCTCGCGGTCACCGGCGCCGACCAGAGCTCGCTGACCGGCATGGTGGCCGCCGCCGCCCTGGCCGTCGCCGCCGGCGTGGGTCTGCTGCTCTTCGGCAAGCGCCGCAGGGCCCGCGCCTGATCGGCCTCCCGGGCCTTCGGGCCCGGGGGTTGACGCGAGTCCCGTAGCACCGGCCGAGGCCACGTGCTCGGGGTTCACGTCAGCCGCCGCTCAACCAGAGCGGAGCTGATCGACGGGGTGAGGGCGTCCGTGAACGCAGCCAGCGAGAACGCGACGCGACCGCACCCGACAGACCGGCAGACCACGCACCGACCAGGTGCGGAGCCGACCGGATGATCCCCGGCCTCGGTCGAAGGCCCGCGTTCCATCCAGGGACGTGGAACGGCCTGTGGCCCACGCACGACACCTTCTCATCTACTCGTTTCCTCGAAAGGACTTCCCACATGCGTAAGTGGGCTGGCACCTCCGCGAAGTCCATGCTCCTGGCGGCCGGTTTCGTCGCTCTGGGCACCGGCGTGGCCTTCGCCGACTCCGACGCGGCCACCTCGGGCAACGGCTCGGTCCTGGGCGGCAACCAGGCCGTCGTCAACGCCGACGTCCCCGTCAACGTGACCGGCAACGCCATCGGCGCCGTCGCCGGTATGGCCGGCGCCTCCAGCACCGGCTCCGACGCCAAGGTGATCGACCACCAGCACAACGAGGTGCACACCTCGGGCAACGGCTCGGTCCTGGGCGGCAACCAGCTCGTGATCGACGGCGACGTGCCGGTGAACGTCACCGGTAACGCCATCGGCGCCGTCGGAGGTGTGGCGGGGGCCTCCTCCACCGGCAGCGACTCCAAGGTCGTGCACGACGGGCACCACCACAAGCACGACGACCCGGACGTCGCCACCTCGGGCAACGGGTCCCTGATCGGCGGCAACCAGCTCGTCGGCGACCTGGACGTTCCCGTGAACATCTCCGGTAACGCCATCGGCGCCGTCGGCGGCGTGGCCGGCGCGGCCGCGACCGACGCCGACGCGATCGTGCGCAACCACCAGAGCGCCCCCGTCGAGCACCAGAGCGCGCCGGTCGAGCACCAGAGCGAGGCGATCACCGCCGCCGACCTGCTCGGCGAGGCCGTTTCGAACGCCAGCATCCTGCCCGACACCTCCGGTGTGGACGCCGGCGTGCTGCGTCAGTCGGCGCCCGTCCGCGAGCACCAGTCGGTGGCCACCTCCGGCAACGGTTCGGCGCTGGGCGGCAACCAGCTCGTCGCCGACCTGGACGTCCCCGTGAACGTGGCCGGTAACGCGATCGGCGCCGTCGGCGGCGTGGCCGGCGCGGCCTCCACCGACAGCGGGGCCACGATCAAGGAGGTCGAGAACGACGTCCGCAGCTCCGGTAACGCCTCCCTGGCCGGTGGCAACCAGCTCGTCGCCGACGCCGACATCCCCGTGAACGTGGCCGGCAACGCCGTCGCCGCGGTGGCGGGCGTCGCGGGCGCGAGCTCCACCGGTGACGAGGCCAAGGTCGTGCACCAGAGCGCCGAGACCGAGGCCCAGTCCTCGGCTCTGGACGGCGTGCCGCTGGTCGACCAGCTGCCCGAGGTGCCCGTCTCCGACATGCTGCCCGTCGGCTACGACCTGAGCGAGACCACCGCCCAGGCCGTCGAGACGCACGCGCCCGAGCGCGCCTCCGAGCTGCCCGACGCCTCCGAGATCCCGTCCGTCGACCCGGTCGGTGACCTGCTGGGCGCCGTGGGCGTCGGTCTGTAGGACCGACGTGGGCCGTTGAGGGCCCACGCGGGGGGTGCGCCGGACACGGTCGCCCGCCGGACCGGGGAGGAACGACCCGCCGTTCCGTGAGGAAAGCGGTGGACTGCGGTGGGTCGGGCTTCTCCGGAAAAGGCGGGGATCGCCGTTCGAAGCACCGGTCCCGCGAGCGGCACGCGGATGCCGTACGCGTCGGGCCGAGGGGTCGCCTTCGCTCTCTCCGTTCCGTGAGGAACGCGGTGGACTGCGGAGAGGGGAAGGTGACGATCGGAGGCCCGTGACGTGAGTCGAGTCCTCCCGGGAATAACCGGGAGGACTCGCCGCATTCCCAGGGTCAAGACACGCCTACCGTCGACAAGTGTGACGCAAGTCATAAAGATGGTGTGTTCGAAGTGCTCGTCCGAGTCGACGGCGGCGGCGACGAGAGGGACGCCATGGTCGCTCTCGCTCATTACGGGCCGGTACCGGTTCCCTGAGCGCTTATTCTGCGGATGCCGGTGGGTGCGAGGGTGACGGACCATCGAGGGACGATCCCTCACGAGGCCGCCCCGATCCGCTCACCGACGGGGGAATGCCTGTAGTTCGGTTACTGTCGGTTCCCACGGGAGCCGAAGGACCGCGGCCGACAGAAACACGTAAGGCTAGACGTAGGGGAAACAGCGTGCCACCCACGAAGGGCAGCGCCGGCAAGAACGGCTCGAAGGACAACGGACGCCAGGGAGCGGGCACCGCTCTCGTCATCGTCGAGTCACCGGCCAAGGCCAAGACCATCGCCGGTTACCTGGGGCGCGGCTACGTCGTGGAGTCCAGCATCGGTCACATCCGTGACCTGCCGACGAAGGCCGCGGAGATCCCCGCCAAGTACAAGGGCAAGCCCTGGGCGCGGCTGGGCGTCGACGTCGACGGCGACTTCGAACCCCTCTACGTCGTCAACACCGACAAGAAGGCCCACGTCAAGAAGCTCAAGGAGCTCATGGCCGAGGCCGACGAACTCCTGCTCGCCACAGATGAGGACCGCGAGGGCGAGGCCATCGCCTGGCACCTGCTGGAAGAGCTCAAGCCCAAGATCCCCGTCCGACGGATGGTCTTCAACGAGATCACCAAGGACGCCATCAGGCACGCCGCGAACAACACGCGCGACCTCAACGCCCGTCTGGTCAACGCCCAGGAGACCCGACGCATCCTGGACCGTCTCTACGGCTACGAGGTCTCACCCGTGCTGTGGAAGAAGGTCATGCCCAAGCTCTCCGCGGGGCGCGTCCAGTCCGTGGCCACCCGCCTGGTGGTCGAGCGCGAGCGCGAGCGGATGGCCTTCACCTCCGCCGAGTACTGGGACCTCAAGGCGGTCTTCGACGCCACCGGTTCCGGAACCGTCGACGGTCCCAGCACCTTCCCCGCCACCCTGGCCTCCGTCGACGGCAAGCGCGTGGCCGCGGGCCGAGACTTCACCGCCCAGGGCACCATCCGCTCCGACCGCGACGTGCGCCACCTCGACGAGGCCGCCGCGCGCGGGCTCGCCGAACGTCTGACCGGCGCCGGATTCGCGGTCTCCTCGGTCGAACGCAAGCCCTACCGCCGTTCGCCCTACGCGCCCTTCCGCACCACCACCCTCCAGCAGGAGGCCTCCCGCAAGCTCAACCTGTCCGCGAAGCAGACCATGCAGGTCGCCCAGCGGCTGTACGAGAACGGGTACATCACCTACATGCGAACCGACAGCACCACGCTGTCGGACAACGCGATCAAGGCCTCGCGCGACCAGGTGCGACGCCTGTACGGCGGCGACTACCTGCCGGACCGGCCGCGCGTGTACGCCAAGAAGGTCAAGAACGCCCAGGAGGCGCACGAGGCCATCCGTCCGGCGGGCGACAGCTTCCGCACCCCCGCCGAGACCGGTCTCAGCGGCCCCGAGCTGCGGCTCTACGAACTCATCTGGAAGCGCACCGTCGCCTCCCAGATGAAGGACGCCATCGGAGAATCCGTCACCGTCCGCATCGAGGGCACCTCCAGCGGCGGAGAGGTCGTCGAGTTCAGCGCCGGCGGCAAGATCATCACCTTCCACGGCTTCCTCAAGGCCTACGTCGAGGGCTCCGACGACCCGGCCGCCGACCTCGACGACCGCGAGCGTCGCCTCCCGGCCGTGTCCGAGGACGACCCGGTCAAGGCGGAGAGCCTGGAGGCCGAGGGCCACAGCACCCGCCCGCCCGCGCGCTACACCGAGGCCACGCTGGTCAAGGAGCTGGAGGAGCGGGAGATCGGCCGCCCCTCCACCTATGCCTCCATCATCGGCACCATCCTCGACCGCGGCTACGTGTTCAAGAAGGGCACCGCCCTGGTGCCCTCCTTCCTCGCCTTCGCCGTGGTGCAGCTCCTGGAGCGGCACTTCGGGAACCTGGTGGACTACGAGTTCACCGCGCGCCTGGAGGACGTCCTCGACGGCATCGCCCGAGGCGAGACCGAGAGCCTGCCCTGGCTGCGCCGGTTCTACTTCGGGGGCCAGGCCCCCGGAGGCGAGGAGGAGACGGGTCTCAAGGACCTGGTGGGCGACCACCTGTCCGAGATCGACCCCAAGGAGGTCAGCTCCCTGCCGCTGCCCGGCACCGACATCGTGCTCCGCGTGGGACGCTACGGCCCCTACCTGGACCGTGAGGGCGTCCGGGTGAACGTGCCCGAGGACCTGGCCCCCGACGAGCTCACCAAGGAGAAGGCCGAAGAGCTCTTCGCCCAGCCCAGCGGAGACCGGGAACTGGGGACCGATCCCGAGACCGGGCGCACGATCGTGGCCAAGTCCGGCCGCTTCGGCCCCTACGTCACCGAGATCATCCCCGAACCGGAGGAGCCCGAGGGCGAGACCAAGCCCAAGAGCAAGGCGAAGGCCAAGGTCAAGCCGCGCACCGGCTCCCTGCTCAAGAGCATGGACCTGGACACGGTCACCCTGGAGGACGCGCTGCGCCTGCTGTCCCTGCCCCGTGTGGTCGGGCAGCTCGACGGTGAGGACGTCACCGCGCAGAACGGTCGTTTCGGCCCCTACCTCAAGAAGGGCACCGACAGCCGCTCCCTGGAGAACGAGGAGCAGATGTTCACGGTGACCCTCGACGAGGCCCGTGCCATCTTCGCCCAACCCAAGCAGCGTGGCCGCCGCGCCGCGGCCCCGCCGCTGCGCGAACTCGGCGAGGACCCGGCCTCCGGCGCCAAGATGGTCGTCAAGGACGGTCGCTTCGGCCCCTACGTCACCGACGGCGAGATCAACGCCTCCCTGCGCAAGGGCGACGAGGTCGAGTCGATCACCGACGCGCGCGCCGCCGAACTCCTCGCCGAACGCCGGGCCAAGGCGCCCGCCAAGAAGAAGGCCCCGGCCAAGAAGACGACGGCGAAGAAGACCACCGCCAAGAAGACCACGACGAAGAAGACGACCACGACCACCACCAAGAAGGCGACCACGCGCAAGACGGCCGCCAAGAAGACCGGAGAACCCAAGACCGGCGAGTAAAGAGGTTCGGGCACCGGGAGTGTTCGCTTTGCGCCTCCGCTGGCGCTTCGGCGCGTGTTCGGGCGCCCTAAGAGGGAGCGTTCTTCATCCTCGTCCACGCCTGGCTCGTTCCTCGCGGGCGGCTTGACTCGTCTTGCAGAACACTCCCGGCGCCCGAACGGGCAACCCCCCGTGGCGAGGTAGGAGACCGTGTGCAGCGACCCCCTGGGGTACCGGAGGGTGCGGACTCCCACCTTCACCCCCAGGGGGGGGGTGACCGGTACGCGATCTCCTACATCGACCCCCAGGGGTCAGGTGGTCGGGTCGAGGGTGTGCCGTGGGGGTTTCGTGACGTATACGGAACCTGACGGCCTGTCGGGGGTGGGGCTTCCGTACTACGCTGAGTGTGACCGGTGGGGGCGCTGAAACGAGTGCGCACCCCAGAGGCGCCCCCCGTTTTCTTGGACAGGTGTCCGATGCCCGTCATGTCCTATCCCCCTCGTCGATAATCTTGAGCGCTATGAGCAGATCTGCACCCCTGGGAGCGCCGGCCGAGGCGCAGAACGTCCTCGCGATCACACCCTTCCGAAGGCTGTGGGTCTCGCTTTCCCTCTCCAGCCTGGGTGACTGGCTGAGCCTGCTGGCGATGGTGTCCCTCGCGGCCATCTTCACCGCCGACGGCTCCCCCCTCGTCCACTACCTCGCGGTGGCGGCGGTCGTCGCCATCAAGCTCGCCCCCGCGATCCTCCTGAGCCCCCTGGCCGGGATCGTCGCCGACCGGCTGGACCGGCGGTGGACGATGGTCGGCGGCGACGTCCTGCGAGGCCTCCTCTACGTCTCCATCCCCGTCGTCGGTCTGCTGTTCCCGGGCTTCGCCCTCCAATGGCTGCTGATCGCCGGCCTCCTGGCGGAGATCGTCGCCCTCTTCTGGACCCCGGCCAGGGACGCGACCATCCCCGGTCTGGTCCCCAAGAGGATGCTGGGGCAGGCCAACCGGCTCACCCTCCTGGCCACCTACGGCGCCGCCCCGATCGCGGCCCTGCTCTTCGCGGCCCTGGCCTCGATCAGCAACCTGCTGGGCGTCCTGATGCCCTCGATGGCCGCCCCCGAGGCGGACGTCGCCCTCTACCTGAACGCCCTCACCTTCTTCGTCGCCGCGATCGTCGTCGCGACCCTGCCGCTGCCCAAGCACGCGGTCTCCAAGACCCTGCTGAGCCCCAACCGCGACGCCGAACTGCTGCGCTCCATCGGCCGCGGCCGTGAGGCCGTCGGCTCGGGCCCGCTCGCGCGCGGCGTCGTCATCGCCCTGGCGGTCACCGCGGCCGCCGGTGGTCTGGTGATCGGCGTGGGTCGTCCGCACGTGGAGCACCTCGGCGCGGGCAACGCCGGTTTCGGTGTCCTGGTCGCCGCGCTCTTCCTCGGTCTGGGCCTCGGCCTGGTGGCCGCCCCGCGCGTTCTGAAGAAGTTCAGCCGCCGCCGTTTCCTCGGCCTGTCCGTGGTGCCGGTCGCGCTGGCCCTGATCATCACCGGGGCGATCGGCGACATGGTCCTGTCCGCCGTCCTGGCCCTGGTCCTCGGTATGGGCGCCGGCCTGACCTGGGCGACCGGGACCCGGCTGATCGAGATCGACGTGGAGGACGAACAGCGCGAGCCCGCGTTCGCCCTCCTTCACGCCACCGGCCGGATCGCCCTGCTCGCGGCGGCGATCCTGGCCCCGCTGGCGGCCGGTCTGGCCGGCGACCACGAGATCCCGCTGGGAGGCCCGCTCAGCTACGACCTGAACGGCAGCGGAGTGGTGCTGCTGGTCGGCGGTCTCCTCGCCCTGATCCTGGCCGTGGTGAGCTATCGACAGGCCCAGGGCGACGACCCCGAGGCCGGCCCCGGCCTGTTGCCGGAACTGTTCGCGGCCCTGCGCGGGATCGACCCCGAGGTCGACGAGGGGGAACGCCCCGAGATCACCGGCACCTTCATCGTCCTGGAGGGCGGCGAGGGCGCGGGCAAGTCCACCCAGGTCCGCGACCTGACGGTGTGGCTGCGCGAACAGGGCTTCGACGTCGTGGGAACCCGGCAGCCGGGCGCCACCAAGCTGGGGATGCGGCTCCGCGGCATCCTGCTCGACCGGGAGAACTCCCACATCACCGACCGGGCCGAGGTCCTGCTCTACGCGGCCGACAAGGCCGACCACGTGGAGCAGGAGATCCTTCCGGCCCTGCGCCGGGGCGCGGTGGTGATCAGCGATCGCTACATCGACTCCATGCTCGCCTACCAGGGCGCCGGGCGCTCCCTGGACACGGAGGAGGTCCAGGAGATCAGCTCCTGGGCGACGCAGGGGCTGGTCCCGGACCTGACGGTGTTGCTGGACGTACGGCCCGAGGACGGTCTGTCCCGTCTGGGCGGCCCGGCCGACCGGATCGAGTCGGAGTCGGTCGAGTTCCACGACCGGGTCCGCAAGGGCTTCCGGGCGCTGGCCGAGGAGCACCCGGAGCGGTACCTGGTGTTGGACGCCCGTGAACCACAGGAGAAGATCGCCCGGGAGATCCAGCGACGGGTGCGTCCGCTGCTGCCGGACCCGATCGACGCGGACTCGGAGGCGGTCACCGGCATGATCCCGGTGATCAAGCCCGAATAGGAGCGTGATCGAGGGCCCCTCGCCGATCTTCGGTGAGGGGCCCTCGTCGTGTCAGCGGGTGAGGGTCCAGTCGCCGCCGCGGCGGGCCCCGATCTCCAGGACGACCGTCCCCTCCCGCAGGGGCGCGCTCTCGTCGAGGGGCCCGTCCGACAGGACCATCGAGTCGCCGAGGTCCTCCAGGGTCCGGCTCCTGACGCTGAACGGCCCCTCCTCCTCGTAGGTCATCCTCAGGTCGTCCATGTCGTTGGGCGCCCACCAGAGCTGGACGACCTCGTCACCGGAGCCGGAGAAGACATCGTCCTCCGGTTCCCAGGGGACCGCGGCCGTCAGAGGTTCCACGACGAGCTCCCAGGCGCCTTCGGCCTCGACGCTCAGGTAGGCGATCTCCTCGTGCTGGAACGACGGGCCGAGCAGGCGACGTCCTTCATAGGGGCCCTCGGCCCATTCCACCCGGTTCATGGTCTCGCGGTCGGATTCCATGGCCCACACCATGAACTCTCCTTCCCCTTCATGGCGGAAGGAGAGGATCCGGGTGTCCTCGAAGGGGTCTCCCAGGTCGAGGAGGGTGTCACCGGTGCCGGAGCCCGACAGGGCCTCGGGTTCGGGGAAGGGCGGTGGATCGATCGCCTCCGGTGTCCCCCTCCGTTCGGTGGGCTCGTCGTCCACCCCACCGGCCTCGACGGTCGTCTCGGGGGTCGTGGGCGAGGCGTCGGCCGTAGGGGGTTCCGAGGCGCCGTCGGGGCCCGATCGAAGGAGGGCGGCGATGGTGACCAGGACGAGGAAGACGGTCGCCAGACCGGCGCCGCCCAGCGCGACGAGGGTTCCGGTGGACAGACGGTGGGAGGCGGGTCCGGAGGGAGGGGGTGCGGTCACGAGGACTCCGTGCTCTCGGGGGACGACGAGGCTCCCATTGTGACCGCTCGAAGGATCCCCGTCGTGGCCCGGGCCGGAGGCGGTTGCCCCCGGCCCGGCTCATCGGGTCAGCGGGTGAAGGTCCAGTTCCCGTCCGCCGTCACCGCGAGCAGCAGCGTGCCCGCGGCCAGGGAGACCTGTCCTTCGTAGGCGCCGATCTCGTTGACGAGCAGGTCCCGGTCGGTGCTGGTGTAACTCCAGATGGCGAAGTTGCTCGCTCCGTCGTGCGTCATGCTCAGAGCGGTGATGCCCTCGGGGGTCCAGGCCAGTTGGACGACCTCGTCCCCGGCACCGACGAATTCGTCCTCGTCCTCCCCCCACGAGACGGCGGTGGACAGGGGCTCCAGGGTGATCTCCCAGGATCCGTCCGCGCTGATCTCCAAGGCGGCGGCCTCCTCGCGCTCGCCGGCGTTGTAGAGGACCCGGCCCTCGTAGGCGCCGATGACGTTGGCGAGCATGTCGCTGTTGTCGCCGCCGGAGGTCAGGGTCCGCACGGTGAAGTTCGAGGCTCCGCCGTGGCTCAAGGTGGCGATGCGGGCGTCGTCATGGAAGTCGATCTCGACGACGGAGTCGCCGACCCCGCTGTACTCCAACGTCTCGGGCTCGGGGAACGCCGGCTCCTCCTCCTCTTCCTCCTCCACGGCCTGTTCGTTCTCCGCCTCGGTGACGGCCTCCGGTGCGGACGTGGCACGGGGCTCACGAGGGGGGTCGTCCGAGAGCACCGACATACACGCCCCCATCAAGAGGAGGACGAGAAGGATGACGACGGCCCCTCCGCAGCCGAGAGCGGCTTTCGCGCCGGTCGACATACCCCGCTTCGGGGAGGGCGCCGGGGGGTTCTGGGCCGGTCCGTGCGGCCCGGGGCCGTAAGGGCCCTGGGGGTACGGGGAGCCCGGGCCGTGGGGCGGGTGCGGTGGGGGAGGTGGCTGGGACATGGTCGCTCCGACCGTTTCGGGGGACAGGGGGATGCCACGGATGCGGAGCGGGCGCGTGTGGTCGAGCACCAATCTAGTCGAAATGCCCGAAGGGTTGGGTTCTGGGCGCTGCCGGCCTCGCCCCCTGGGAGGTGCGACGGCCGAAGGCCCACAGGGAAGAGGGGCTGTGGAAAACGGTCCGGGTGTCGTCGGGGACTTCTATCCTGGGGACGGACATTCCACGTGGCCCGGGGGGCAAGCTTGACGGTCTTCGACGACCTCGTCGGCCAGGAGGCGGCGAGCGCACAGCTGAGTCGGGCGGTCGCCGGCGCCGCCGACCTCATCGCGGGCGGGAAGGGCGCCGGGATGACACACGCCTGGCTGTTCACCGGCCCGCCGGGGTCCGGAAGGGAGGAGGCCGCGCGGGCCTTCGCCGCGGCCCTTCAATGTCCCGACGGCGGCTGTGGCCACTGCGATTCCTGTCATCAGGTCCTCGCCGGCACCCACCCGGACGTGCTCTACGTACGCCCCAGCGGGCTGAGCTTCGGTGTGGCCGCCACCCGTGACCTGGTCCTGCGCGCGGGTTCCAAGCCGTCCGGCGGCAACTTCCGGATCGTGCTCTTCGAGGACGCCGACCGTGCCACGGAGGCGGCCTCCAACGCCCTGCTCAAGGCGGTGGAGGAACCCTCTCCCCGAACGGTGTGGCTGCTGTGCACGCCCACCCCCGACGACCTGCTGATCACCATCCGTTCCCGGTGCCGGCTGGTCACCCTCGCCACCCCGGGCACCCGCCAGATCGTCGACGCCCTGGTCATGCGCGAGGGCGTGGACACCGTCACCGCCGAATCGGCGGCCCGGGCCTCGGCCGGCCGTATGGACCGGGCGCGGCAGCTCGCCACCGACCCGGAGGCGCGTCGCCGCCGTGAGGAGGTGCTGGCCATCCCGGCGCGGCTCGACGGGCTCGGTGCCTGCGTCACCGCGGCCGCCCGGTTGTACGAGATCGCCGAGGAGGAGTCCAAGGCGCTCACCACGGCCCTCAACGAGAAGGAGAAGGACGAGCTCAAGGCGGCCTTCGGCGAGGGCTCCACCGGTAAGGGGGTGGCCAAGGCGGTCCGGGGCGCGGCGGGTGCCCTCAAGGACCTGGACGAGCGACAGAAACGTCGGGCCACCCGGATCAAACGCGATTCCTACGATCGGGCCCTGCTCGACCTGGCCGCCTTCTACCGGGACGTGCTCGCCCTCCAACTCGGGGCCACCGTGGAGCTGTCCACCGGGGAACGTTCCGGGGACCTGGAGCGGATCGCCCGCGCGGGTACCCCGGAGTCCACGCTCCGCCGTATCGACGCGATCATGGCCTGTCGTGAGCGGATCGCCGCCAACGTGCATCCGCAGATCGCCATGGAGGCGATGACCTCCGCCCTGTTGGCGGGTTGAACACCGCGGCCCCCGGGGCCGGGCATCGGCCCGATCCGCGAGAATCGGGGCACGACGACGAGTGGAGGCGGATACGGGTGGGTGCCAGGGTGCGTGTGGGGGCGACACTGCTCGCCGGAGCGGTGCTGCTCTCCGGATGTGGTCTCGGTGGTGGGGACACGGCAGGTGAGGACGGCGGGGCGCCCGTGGAGTTCACCGAGCAGGAACTCGCCTGGGAGGAGTGCGAGAGCGGCCTTCCCGGCAGTGAATGCGCGGTCTTCGAAGTGCCGATGGACTACGACGCCCCCGATGGGGAACGGATCGAGATCGCGGTCAAGCGCGTCCCCGCGACCGGGGACGAGGCCCTGGGGTCCCTGGTGGTCAACCCCGGTGGTCCGGGGGGATCCGGATACGACTTCGTCGATCACTCTCCGTACACCGTGAGCGAGGCCGTGCGCGCGAACTTCGACGTGGTGGGCTTCGACCCTCGGGGTGTGGGCCGCAGTACCCCTCTGACCTGTCTGGACACCGAGGAGATCGACGACCTTCTCGGTACCGACTACGGCACCGGGCGGGGCGCCGACGACCTCGCCGACCTCAGCCCCGAGGGCCTGGAGCAGATCGAGGACACGAGCCGGTCGTTCGTCGAGGCCTGCGAGGAGAACGCGCCCGACCTCATGCGCAACATGGGGACCGCCGACGTCGCCCGGGACATGGACCTGCTGCGCGCGCTGCTCGGCGACGACCGGCTGACCTACCTGGGGGCCTCCTACGGCACCCACATCGGCGCGCAGTACGCCGAACAGTTCCCCGATCGGGTACGCGCGCTGGTCCTCGACGGGGCGGTCGACCCGAGCCAGGACCAGCTGAGCGTCAGCGTTCAACAGGCCACCGGTTTCGAGACCGCCCTCAGGGCCTTCGTCGAGGACTGCCTGGGAACGGCGGAATGCCCGATCGGTGAGCGGGGCGACGCGGTCGAGGAGGGCATCGCGAACCTGGAGGCCTTCCTGGACGAGGTCGCCGTCGAACCGTTGGACACCGCCACGGACGACGGGCGTGAGCTCAACAAGGCCCGCGCCGAGCTCGGCGTGCTCGCGGCCCTGTACACGGAGAGCTGGTGGCCGCGGGTACGGGAGGCGCTCACCGACGCGATGGAGGGCGGGGACGGTACCGGCCTGCTGTTGCTCGGCGACGACCTTTACGGGCGCGGGGACCGTGCCGAGTACGAGAACTCCACGGCGGCCCTCATGGCGGTGAACTGTTCGGACTCTCCGGCACCGCGCGAGTTGGAGGCCTACGCGGAGGCGGCGGCCCTGGCGGGCGAGGAGTCCCCGGTCTTCGGCCCGACGTTGGCCTGGGGCGCTCTGCCCTGCGCCTTCTGGCCGGAGGAGGCGGTGGCCCCGCAGGCCGAGCTGAACGCGGCCGGCGCCGATCCGATCATGGTGCTGGGGACCACGCGCGATTCGGCCACCCCCTACGCCTGGTCGGAGGCGCTCGCCGACCAGTTGGAGTCGGGTTTCCTCGTCACCCGGGACGGCGATGGCCACACCGGCTACCGGATGGGCGACGACTGCGTGGACGAGATCGTCGACGGCTACCTGCTGGAGCTGTCCGTGCCGGAGGACGGCGGGGTCTGCGCCGCGGCCCTCGCGGGCTGACGAGGCGGCATCGGGGGACCGTCTCCGTTCGGCCGGGGTGTACGCCCCACTCTCCGAAGGCGCTAGACTGGTTCCTGCTTCGCCACGTGCGACACGTGGCGACGTGCCGCCTTAGCTCAGTCGGCAGAGCGATTCACTCGTAATGAATAGGTCATCGGTTCGATTCCGATAGGCGGCTCGGCCCTCTCAGGCCCGTCCGGGACACCCGGACGGGCCTGAGGCGTTTCCGGGGGCGGTCGCACGGCGACGGCCCCCGGGACACCGGCGGACGCCACGGTGCATGGCGCATCGGCGCCACCTCCCGGGAGCTCTACGACGCCACGCTCCGCCGCGCCATCGCCGACGACGGGACCACGGCGCCATCGGCCCGGCGGGAACCGAGACGAAGAGCGAGGACGGGGTGTTCTCCGAAAGCCGGGGCCACGGGCGCGACGGATTCTGACCGACCCTGGCCACAAGGGGGTGCGTCGTCTCGGATTCCCCGTCTCTGAGGTGGATACGGTACATATCGCAGACCCTCTGGCGCGGCGTGGCGGCCGCTACCCCCTTGGGAGTCGATGGAGATGATCACGGTCCGCGTCTCGAAGTCAGACCCCGCCTCGGTCTCCTCCCTGGGGCAGGTGATCCGGGACCCTCGTTACGCGGGTTCGGACCTGTACCTGCGGGTGGACCCGGGCGACTATGTGGAGCCCCAGGTCATCGGGGTGCTGCGGCATGTGGTGGTGGTGCCCGCCGAAGGGGCGGGCACGGTCACCGTCAGCGCGGCCGATGAGACCAACGTCTTCAACGTGCACGAAGGCGGCCATCTGGAGATCCACGGCATCGGTGTCCGCAGTTCCTCGGACGACTATCCGCCCCTGTACGCGCAGGAGGGAGCCAGGCTCCGGGCGGTGGACTGTGTCTTCACCGCGCCGCGACGGGTCAACGTCGTGGGCGCGCGGGCGGAGCTCGTCGGTTGCCGTTTCGAGGACAGCGGACTGCTGTGGGACTCCGGAGAGGGGTCGGTGCGCGACTGCTACTTCGCCAAGGCGGTGATCGCGGTCCAAGGGGAGTGCTCTCCGAGGATCAGCGGGACGATCTTCACCGGGGCCCACGACGACTGGCACACCCTCTACGTCTCGGGGGCCTCGCCCGAGGTGTCCGATTGCGCGCTGGTCGACGGAGGCGGGATCTATGTGCGCGACCGCGCCACCCCGGAGTTCACCGACGTGCGCGTCACCGGGGCCCGCGACTGGCCGGTCCGGGTGTACGAGCGTTCCCGCGCGAGCTTCACCCGGCTGGTGGTGGAGGCGCCGCGGAAGGAGGGCACGGACGCGTTCTTCGTCCACGGAGACTCCGAGAGCGTGCTGCACGACTGCGAGATCACCGGTTCCACCCGTACCGGATTGGCGATCGAGGGCGGAAGGCTCACCGTGCACGGCCTCACGGTGACCGGGGCGGCGGCCGACGCGGTCCTCGTCGACGGCGGTGAGGCGGCCCTCACCGACGTCCGATGCTCGGGAGTGGGCAAGGCGGCGTTGTTGGTGGCGGACGGTGCCAGGGTGTCGGTCTCGGGCATGTCGGTCTCCGAGAGCACGCAGGAGGGGCGGGGCGCGATCGCGTCGGTCCGTTCGCGGTTCGAGGTGAGCGATCTGCGTGTCAGCCGCTGGCACGGCCCGATGGCCATCGTCGTGGGCGGTGGCGGCGTCTTCGAGGACATCGTCGGCCATGAGGTGGGTTCGGGGATCCACAGCCGTGAGGACGCCACGATCACCGTGCGCGGCATGGTGCTGCGCGAGGCCCGGGAGGACGGGCTGAACATCCTCGACGGCACCGAGGTACGTCTGGTGGACGCCGACCTGTCCGAGTGCGGAGAGGACGCGGTCTACGTCCAGGGAGGGTACGTCACGGTCCGCTCCTCCACCCTGTCCGGCAGTGGTGAGCGCGGTGTACGGGTGGGCGCGGGCGGTGTCGCGGCGCTGGAGGACACCGCGATCCGTGATGGACGCGGGGACGGGCTCATGGTCGAGGACGGTGGTCGGGTCCGGCTGGTGCGGTGCACGGTCTCCGGGAACGACGACTCGGGTCTGTGGGCCGCCGACGACGCCTCGGTCTATCTGGAGGACACCACCTTCGGCGGGAACCGGGGTGGCGACGGCGATCGGGTCGTGGTCCGGGGGACGAGGGGCGCGGCCACGGGTCCGGGGCGGATACTCGGCGGTGTCGGGGAGGGTGCGGTACGGGACCGGGAACGCTCGCTGGAGTCCCTGCTCACCGAGTTGGACGCGCTGGTGGGGCAGGAGCGGGTCAAGCGGGAGGTGCGGGCCCTGGTCGACCTGCAACGGGTGAGCGCCAAGCGTGTGGCCGCCGGTCTGCCCGCGTTGAACGTCGGCCGTCACCTGGTGCTCGCGGGCCCGCCGGGGATCGGCAAGACCACCGTGGCCCGGCTGTACGGGGAGATCCTGTGCTCCCTGGGCGGTCTGGAGCGGGGCCCGTTCGTGGAGGTGGCCCGTCCCGACCTGGTGGCCGAGTATCAGGGCGGGACCCGGACCAGGGTCCTGGAGGCGGTGGAGCGGGCGCGCGGCGGTGTGCTGTTCGTGGACGGGGCGCACGCGTTGGTCGAGGAGGAGCCGGAGGAGTCCGATCCGCACGGCCGGGAGGTCGTCGACACCCTGGTCGGGGCGATGTCGGAGCCGGGAAAGGGGTTCGTCCTGGTCCTGGCCGGGCACTCCGATCGACTCGGAGAACTCCTGGAGGCCTCGCCGGGGCTGCGGGAGCGGGTGGCGCGCACGATCGAGTTCGAGGACTACTCTCCCGAGCAGCTCATGGGGATCTTCGCGGGGGAGGCCGGGGAGCGGGGCCGCACCCTGGGCGAGGGGGTGCGCGAGCTGTTGGTCGAGCATTTCCGGCGGCGG
Source organism: Nocardiopsis sp. LDBS1602 (assembly GCF_035818715.1). Taxonomy (NCBI): domain Bacteria; kingdom Bacillati; phylum Actinomycetota; class Actinomycetes; order Streptosporangiales; family Nocardiopsidaceae; genus Nocardiopsis; species Nocardiopsis sp. LDBS1602. The sequence continues at coordinate 657,193 of NZ_JAYLVW010000003.1, forward strand.
ATGAAGGACGAGGCCTTCGACAACGGCCGCGAGGTGCGCAGGGTTCTGGACGGGGCGATCCGAGCCCACTCGGAGCGGATCGCCGAGGGCGGCTACACGACCGTGGACGATCTGAGCCGCTTCCGGGCCGAGGACCTGGAGAGCGCCACCGCCGCCGCCGCGGGCGGCGCCTCCGGTCGGGGCGGGGGTCGGGTGGCCTCGTTGATGGCGGGGTTGGACGCCATGGTGGGGATGTCCGACGTCAAGGACGCCCTGTCGGGGAGGTTGGCCGGATTGTTGACGGCGGGCCGTGCGGGTGGTGGGCCCTCACGTCACCTGGTCTTCCTGGGGGAGCGGGGGACCGGGCGGACCACGGTGGCCGGCATCTACGCGGAGCTGTTGGCGGCTCTGGGCCTGACGTCGCGTGGGCGGCCGGTGCGTCTTCGCGCCGGGGAGCTGGTGGAGCGGGGCGAGGTCTCACGGCGGGCCCGGGAGGCCTTCGACCTGGCGCACGGCGGGGTGCTCCTGATCACGGACGCGCACGACGTGGTCGGGGAGGAGGAGGCGGCCGGCGCGCTCGTCGAGCTCATGGGCGAACACCACGACGATGTGGTGGTGGTCCTGTGCGGTGCCGAGGAGGGGGCTCGCGCGTTCCTGTCCGACCATCCCGATCTGGAGGCGAGGTTCGGCGCGGTGGTGGGGTTCTCCTCGTACACGGACGAGGAGCTGCTCAGGATCTTCGTGGGCGTCGCGGAGGAGGTCGATCTCGCGGTTCCGGAGAGGACCCGTGCGGTGGTGGCGGAGGCGATCGAGGCGTGCTCCGAGCGGTTCGCCGCGGGCAACGGGCATGAGGTGCGCGCGCTGTTCCAGGCGTGCGCGGCCCGTCAGGCACGTCGGATCGAGGGGTGGGTCCGTTCGGGGAGGGTCCTGGACCTGGAGGAGTTGCAGACGCTGCTCCCGGAGGATGTCCCCGGGGAGGACGGGGCGGGGAGCGCCTTGGCGGAATGATGACCCCGCGTGAACAGGTGTTGTGCCTGCTGTGTCCGAAGTATGGGTAGGTGGGCGTTATGAGCCTGATGTTCATGCTGTTCGCCCTGATGGGCGCGGTGGTCGTTCTGGCCGGCGGATCCTACGTCCTGCGCGAGGTGCTCGCCCGGATGGAGCCGCGGAGCGAGGTCGCCGAACCCGAGCCGCCGCCGGCGGAGGTCCCGCGCCCGCACGTGGGCGGTTACGTGCCCGCCGACCGAGGGGTCGACGAACTCCCCTCCGGGCTTCGTGAGCGTGCGCGCAATCTGGTCGCCCTGGACCGCGCCGACGAGGCGGTCAGGTTGCTCCGGCCGCACCTGGACGGGGACGAGGAGCGCGCCCGGCGGGCCCTTCGGCGTCTGGACGAGGGCGGTCGCCCCGCCCTGGAGTCCTGAGCGGGCGGCTCAGGTCCTGGAACGGTTCTGGAGCCAGCCCCAGATCGCGGTGGCGACGAAGAGGATCGCGCCGATGACCGCCAACCAGAACAGCCCCTTGATCAGGGTGCCGAGGATGGCGAGGATCAGCCAGACGGCGAGCAGGACGAGGATGAGATACACCATGTTCGCTCCTGGGGACGGTGTCGTGCGGTGCCGGTGGCCTACCCGGCGTGGTGGTGTCCGAAGCCTCCTCGGAAGAGGCCGAGGTGACCCTTGGGAACGATGTTCTCACTCGTGGTGTTCGATGCGGGTGTGTGCGAAGGGCGAGTTCTGGGGAGGGAAGGGAACATGAGTCTGGAAGAAGCGTCACGTCAGTTGGAAGCCGCGGTCCACGACGCTCGTGTGGCCTTCGATTGCATCCTGTTGGACGAGGTGGACCGGGCGCATACCAATGCCATCACCGCGCGGGCGGCCGTGGACGCCGCCGAGTACGCGCTCCGGGTGGAACTGGAGAGGCGTGAGGCGGGCGAGGAGGATTCGTCGGAGACGGCGGAATCGGACTGATCCGACCCTTCGAACTCTCGAACACATGTTCGAACAATGGGTATGCTGTCCGGTATGCCCGATCAGTCCCTGACGTCGGACTGGCCCGCGAGTGTGCACCCACCCGGGTCGGACTCCTTCGAGCAGACGGCCCTGGAATGGCTCTTCGACCAGGTGCCGGCCGATTACCGGCTGCACGGAGTGCTGCGACGCCACCCCGTGGCCCTCTCCCGCCTGGCCCGGCACTACGTGTCGGCCACCTTGGACGCCACGCGGGAGGGCTACCGTACGGCCCGTGTCGACCTGCGCGACCGGTTGCCTCCTCACGCGTTGGACCAGGTCATGGAGGCCTACCTCGCCGAAGGGCGCCGGACCGCGGCGCTCCTCCGCTCCATCGAGGTCGTGGACCGCGCGCTGCGCCGGGCCGGCACGGAACAGTCCCACGATGAGTGAGCCGGAGGCGGGAGCCTCAGGCCGTGACCCGGACCAGCACCGCGATCTCGTCCCCCGTGTTCACCAGGTGCCGACGTTCCCCGCCACCACCGCCCACCACACGGGCCCGGTCGATGGCCAGTTCGGTGGCCGAGAGCATCCGTCCGTCGGTTTCGGCGGCGATCAGGTGGGCGCGCCCCCTGACCAGGCACAGCACCTCCAGCGCGTGCGGCCCTTCGGAGCGCGGGACGGGGCCGGGGACGAACCCGTTCGGTTCGAGGGCTACGGTGGTCACCCGGAATCGTCCCCCGACCCGACGGCGGGTGGAGCGCGGTGCGGGCTGCCAGCTCCCACGACGGCTCGGCCACAGGGTGGGTCGGTGGAGCGAGGCCGCCGCGGCGCGTGCGGCGGTGACCACCTGTCCGAGCGTCGGAAGCCCGCGCGCGTCCAGGTGGGCGTAGCCGGAGGAACGTCCGGCGTCGACGACGTCGCCGATCCCGTCCAGGGAGACGGGCGCGGTGCGAGGCCGGGGAGCGTGCCCGACGGCGGTGGGACGATCGGCGGTCGGCGCGGAGGACTGCTGGGGCATCGTGAGAGGATCCTTCACGTGTACACGGCGCTTCGCGTGAGGAAGGGCCGTGGAGATGTCGTCATGGGGCCACGAGGGCTCCGAGGCGGTGAGGGTGGTCTCTCCGAACGCGCGTCCGGAGAGGGGCGTCACCCGAGTGGACTCCGTTCACGGCCGTCTCACACCGAAAGGCGGGGGCCGTTCACAGGTCGGTCGTGCGGGGTCGAACGATGTGGACCCCGGTGGCGCGGCTCAGCGACGACAACACGGACACGCCGCACAGGCCGGCAGGCAGGAGGCCCCGAAGGGGGCCGTACGAGCCATGGCGTTGGTGCGGGTGCGCGGATACATGGAGGTAAGCAGACCAGCAAAGCCGGTGGTGCGTCAAGCGAACGCCGGGAATCACGCGTGTCGAACCGCTCACCGCGGAGACATCCCGGGCGTGTTGCGGCGCGGGCCCCGTGGTGGTGACATGTGGAACCCGAGAGAGCGGCCTTCTCGTCGCCCCGGGATCCACTTCCCAGTACAGCCGTAGCGACAGGAGTGGCAGTGCAGCCGTCCGTTCCCAGAGGGCAGCCTTGACCCCCGAGGTACAGGGCCGGTGGGCGCGTGTGCTGGTGCGTGCCCTGGTGGTGGTCGCCGCCGGCGTGATGGCCCTGGGGTTCCTGGGGCCGGAGGCCGCTCTGTTGGTCTCCTTCCTGACCGTGCTCACCTACGTGCTGCTGTGGCTGCGAACCAGGTACGCGGGGCTGCTCTTCACGGACGAACGTTCCCGGGACGGATCCGTCCACAGGGAGGGGCCGCACGACCCGCCGCGAGGACCGGAACCCCGGCGGCCTCCCGATGACGACTGAGGTCCCCGGCGGCGAAGGGCCACCTTCGACGGACGACGCGTACGGCCGAGGGGGAGGGGGACGCGTCTTTCGGAGAACCGGGCGGCTTCACGGGGCGCGCGGCGTAGATTCTGAACTCATGACGGACCGGGACCTCCTCCACGCCCTGCGTTCCGGACCCACCCCGACGGGTGAGGTCTACGCGTGGCTTCTCGACGCGTACGGGGAGGAGCTCTACCGGCACTGTCTCCGGAACCTGGGGGATCGCGACGCCGCGCACGTCGTGCTTCGGGACACTCTGATCGTCGCTCGGGCGCACAGTGTGCGACTGGTGGACGACGGTCGGCTGGGGGAGTGGCTGCACGCGTTGGCCGAGACGGAGTGCGAGCGTCATCGCGACTGTGTCTGGGGGGATCGTCCTCCGGAGCACACGGTCTCTTCGAGAGGGGACGACCTGGTCCGCGTCCTGGTGCTCAACGGGATGAACGGGCCGGAGCTGGACGGGTATCGGGCGCACGTGGCGGTCCGGGCGGGCCGGTTCGACGATCAGGGCTTCCCTCTAGGGCCGGGGCCGTGCGACGTGTTGGCCCGCACGTCGGTCTCGGTGTTCGTCCCCTTGGTCCTCATGCTCTCCGGTGCGCTGCTGGTGCTCTTCCTGACCGGAGCCGACTAGGAGGTCGGATCCGGTGGGTCGGAGGGCTCGTGCGAGGGCGTTCGCCCCCGGGAACACTCCGACCCGCCGGAACTCACCGGGTGCCGAGACAGGCGCGGCGACCGGTCACGAGGTGATGTGCGAGGAGTCGCCGTGCACGCCGGCCTCCTCGGCACGCTTCACCGAGGCGATGATCTCCTGCTCGGCCTCGTGACGACCGACCCAGCTGGCGCCCTCGACGGACTTGCCGGGCTCCAGGTCCTTGTACACGGTGAAGAAGTGCTCGATCTCGAGACGCTCGAACTCGTTCACGTGGTGAATGTCACGCAGGTGCTCCATGCGCGGGTCCGTCGCCGGAACGCACAGCAGCTTGTCGTCACCACCGGCCTCGTCGCGCATACGGAACATGCCGATGGCGCGCGCGCGGATGAGGCAGCCCGGGAAGGTCGGAGCCTTCAGCAGGACGAGGGCGTCCAAAGGATCCCCGTCCTCTCCGAGAGTCCCGTCGACGAAACCGTAGTCGGCGGGGTAGGTGGTGGAGGTGAACAGCATGCGGTCGAGACGGATACGACCGGTCTTGTGGTCCACCTCGTACTTGTTGCGTTCCCCCTTGGGGATTTCGATCGTAACGTCGAATTCCATGCTGATCTCGGCTCCCAATGCGACTAATGTCGCCGTATAACTACAACGTCAGGCCGCGACACCGAAGGAAGGGCAGGTGCCCCGGGTGCGACGGGTACGAGGCGAGGCGTTCCTCGCGCTGGCCCTGCTCAACATATTCGTGCTGATCACCGGGTTCGTCGCCCTGGACGTGATCGAGGCACGACCGCTTCCGGCGGTGCCCAATCCCGTCACACGTGCCGATGGCGCGGCGGCGGTGGAGACCACGGCCCCGACTCCGGCGGATCCGGAACGGATCGCGGACATCCTCGATGATCCCATGTCATCCTCCGGGCTCGAGGACGGCCTCTCCGGTTATGTGGTCGACGGCCTCACCGGAGACACCCTCTTCGAACGGGACGCGGACGCCCCGGTGACCCCGGCGTCGACGACCAAGATCGCCACGGCCGTCACCGTTCTGAACGCGGTCGGCCCCGACCACGTGCTCCACACCGAGGTCTATCTCGATCCGGCGGAGAACCGAGTGGTGCTCCGAGGCGCGGGCGACGCGACCTTGACCGTCACGGCCGATTCAGCAGCCTACCCGCAGGTAGCCACATTGGAGGAGCTCGCCGAGGACACCGCGACCGCCCTCGCGGGTCTGGGGCTCGACACGGTCACCGTGGGATACGACGACTCCCTCTTCACCGGTCCCGACACCGGTCCGGGCTGGAAGCCCAACTACGTCACCGAGGGCAGCACCGCCACCATCCACGCCCTGCTCGTCGACCAGGGCCGGGTCGACCCGGACGTGTCCACCCGCGTTCCCGACCCGCCCAAGGCCGCGGCCGAGGCCTTCGCCGACCAGCTCGAGCTGGCCGGGCTGACCGTCGAGGGGGAACCCGACGAGGCCGACTCCGTGGGAGAGCCCATCGCCTCCGCGGAGTCCGCTCCGGTGAGCTCCCTGGTCGAGTTCATGCTGTTGGCCAGCGACAACAACATGGCCGAGGCCCTCGGACGGATCGCCGCCCTGGAGATGGGCGAGGAACCGGACTTCCCGGGCGCGGCGGCCGCCACCCACCGCGTCATGGAGGACCTGGGCATCGAGGGGGTGAGGTTGTCGGACAACAGCGGATTGAGCACCAAGAACCGCATCACCCCTCGGGCCCTGGTCCGGTTGGTCCGGACGGCCTCGGAGGACCCCGCGCTCAACGCCACCCTGACCGGACTGCCCACCGCGCACTCGACCGGGACCCTGGCCGGACGCTACTCCGAGTACTCCACCTCGAGCGACGCCGCGGGGATGGTCCGGGGCAAGACCGGCACCCTCGATGGAGTGAGCACTCTGGCCGGCACCGTGCACGACCAGGAGGGCAACGTGTTCCTGTTCGCCCTCATGGCCAACAGCGAAGGGGCGACCGGCCCTCAACTCGACACGCTCGCCGCCGCGCTGAGCCGCTGCGGCTGTTCGTGACGGGCGCACGCGCGAGGGGCACGGGCCCCGACGGGTTTTCGGGTCGGCTCGGGGAGAACCCGGGGTCTGCCCTGAAATAGAGCCCTGATCCCCGTGCCCCCGCGTTCTCCGTGGGTAGGCTGACGGTGTGACTGTGATCGACTGGGACGTAGCCGTCAATACCGGTGTCCGCCTCGTGCGCCCTGGGCCGCAGGTGGACCTGTCCGACGCGCGGCAGGCCGTGGCGCAGTTGCGCGAGCTCTCCGGCGTGGCGGCCGGGCACGTGCGCGACTTCACCGGAATGAACCCCCTCGAACCCTCGGGCCCCGCGGTCATCGTGGACCGTCCCGGATGGATTCGAGCCAACGTCGACGGGTTCCGAGTGGTACTCGAACCCGTACTCCAACAGATGGGCGCCGACCGGCTGAACAGCGGTCCGGCCGGGAACCTGGCCGGCGCGGTCGGTTCCCGGATCACCGGGGTGCAGCTCGGCGCGGTCCTGGCCTACCTGGCCGGAAAGGTCCTCGGCCAGTACGAGCTGTTCCTGCCGCCGGACCCCGACGGACACTCGCCGACCGGGCGACTGACCCTGGTGGCGCCCAACATCGTCAACACCGAGCGCGAACTCGACGTCGATCCCCGCGACTTCCGCCTGTGGGTCTGCCTGCACGAGGAGACCCACCGCATGCAGTTCACGGCCACGCCGTGGCTGCGGGGTCACGTCCAGCAGCTCATGCAGGAGTTGCTGCTGTCCACGGAGATGGACGCCTCCGACCTCATCGACCGGCTGAGGCAGGCCGGCGAGGCGGTCGCCGACGCGGTGCGCGGCGGCGACGGCAACCTGCTCACCGCCTTCCAGACGCCCGAGCAGAGCGCCCTCATGGATCGGGTCACCGCGGTCATGAGCCTGGCCGAGGGGCACGGCGACTACGTGATGGACGCGGTCGGCCCCGACGTCGTGCCCTCGGTCGAGAGGATCCGCTCCCGCTTCCAGAAGCGGCGCGAGACCTCCAACCCGCTCGACCGGATCATGCGACAGCTTCTGGGCATGGACCTGAAGATGAAGCAGTACGAGGAGGGCGCCTCCTTCGTCCGCCAGGTGGTCGCGCAGGTCGGTATGGCCGAGTTCAACAAGGTGTGGACCTCTCCCGAGACGCTGCCGACGATCGAGGAGATCCGTCAGCCCTCGCGGTGGATCGAGCGGGTCGTGCGGCCCGCCGTCATCACCGAGTGAGCGGGCCTCCCCCCGCCGTGGCCGCCGTACGTTCGGCGGTGCGGCGGGTTCTGCGTGCCCTGCCCGAGGACACCACCGTGCTGGTGGCGTGCAGCGGCGGGGCCGATTCGTTGGCCCTGGCCGGGGCGCTCGCCTTCGAGGCGCCCCGGGTCGGGCGTACCGCCGGCGCCGTCACCGTGGACCACGGGCTCCAGGAGGGTTCGGCCGAGCGCGCCGAGTCCGTGGCCGGGACCCTGCGCGGACTGGGGCTGGCGCCCGTCATGGTCGAGACCGTGCGGGTGACCGGGGCGGGCGGCCCCGAGGCCGCGGCCCGACGCGCCCGCTACCGGGCCCTGAACGCGGCGGCCCGCGCGCACGCCCCCGCCGCGGTCCTGCTCGGACACACCCTCGACGACCAGGCGGAGACGGTCCTGCTGGGACTGGCCCGCGGGTCGGGGGCCCGTTCCCTCTCCGGGATGGCGGCGCGCGGGGACGTCCATCACCGGCCGCTGCTGGAGTTGGACCGGGCCACGGTCCGTCGGGCATGTCTGCTGATGGGGTTGGATCCCTGGGAGGACCCGCACAACCACGACCCCCGCTTCGCCCGTTCCCGGGTCCGACACGAGGCGCTGCCCGCCCTGGAGAAGGCGCTGGGGCCGGGGATCACCGCCGCCCTGGCGAGGACCGCGGGCATGCTCCGGGACGACGCCGACGCCCTCGACGCCCTCGCCGTCGAACTGCGCGAGCGGGCCCGATCGGAGGGAGGGGGCCTGGACGTGGCATCGCTGGAGCGGGCCGAGGCCGCTCTGCGCACCCGTGTGCTGAGGGCGGCCGCCCTCGACGCCGGCTGCCCCGCCACCGACCTGGCCGCCCGGCACGTGCGCGAACTCGACCGACTGGTCACCGAGTGGCGTGGCCAGTCCCACATCGACCTGCCCGGCGGGGTACGCGGCCGTAGGGCGGCCGGGCGGATCCTCTTCGAGCGCTGAGCCGGGACACCGAAGGCCACCGGTCCCGCACCATCGCCGTGTTCGGCACGTTTATCCTGGTTGCCGCAAACGGGGAATCCATCAGCGAGGACGTGAGCGTGGACGCGAAGGACATGGGCGAGGACCTGGAGAAGGTCCTGGTCACCGAGGAAGAGATCAAGGCGCGCCTGGCCGAGCTGGGCGAGCGGATCGACGCCGACTACGCGGGCCGCGACCTGCTGATCGTCGGTGTGCTCAAGGGCGCGGTCATGGTCATGGCCGACCTCGCCCGGGTGCTGCACACCCCCGTCTCGATGGACTGGATGGCGGTCTCCTCCTACGGGGCCGGCACCACGTCCTCCGGCGTGGTGCGGATCCTCAAGGACCTGGAGACCGACATCAAGGACCGCGACGTCCTGATCGTCGAGGACGTCATCGACTCCGGTCTGACCCTCTCCTGGCTGGTGGGCAACCTGCGTTCGCGCGGCCCCCGGTCGGTCGAGGTCTGCACCATGGTCCGCAAGCCGCTGGCCTTCGAGGTCGACCTCGACGTCAAGTACATCGGCTTCGACCTGCCCAACGAGTTCATCATCGGATATGGGCTGGATTACGCGGAGAAGTACCGCAACCTGCCGTTCATCGGCACCCTCGCTCCGCACGTCTACGAGAAGTAGTCTCGTGCCGGCCCGCGTGTCCGCCGAGGTCCCGCGGGCCGGCTCGGGAACAACGGAACGGATGCCGTCGTTGCGTTCATGACGGCCCCGTGTCCGGCCTGAGCGGTGCGCCCGCCCGGTACGGCGAGGTGTACCGTCGAATATCCCGGCGTCATCGCAGGGAGCACGTGTCCGATAGGTCCTGCTTCGGAAAACTCCTCTGGGGCGGGGCGGCCTGGTCAGGAGGGACGGAGCCGGCAGGGTTCCTCTCACATGAATCTGAAGCGTTTTTTCCGCGGCCCGTGGATATGGATCCTGGCCGTCGCCCTCATGCTCATCATCGGCTTTCGCGTGTTCGATGTCGGTGGCGGTCCGCAGCCGGAGGAGATCGACACCTCCACCGTGGTCGAGTACATCGACCAGAACAAGGTGGTCGAGGCCGAGATCATCGACCGGGACCAGCGCATCGAGCTGACCACGACCGATGGTGACATCTACGAGGCCTACTGGGTCGAGGGCCAGGGTCTGGAGCTCGCCGACAAGCTCCAGGAGTCCAAGGCCGACCCGGACAGCGAGCTCAAGGGCTACCAGGTCTCGGTCGCCACGACGCCCATCTGGACGACGGCGCTCTTCAGCCTGTTGCCGCTGATCATCATCATCGTCATCTTCTGGTTCATCTTCAGCCAGATGCAGGGCGGCGGCTCTCGCGTGATGAACTTCGGCAAGTCCAAGGCCAAACTCATCACCAAGGACACGCCCAAGAACACCTTCGCGGACGTGGCCGGGGCCGACGAGGCCATCGAGGAGCTCCACGAGATCAAGGAGTTCCTCCAGAACCCGGAGAAGTTCCAGTCGATGGGCGCCAAGATCCCCAAGGGCGTTCTGCTCATGGGGCCGCCCGGAACCGGTAAGACCCTGCTGGCGCGCGCCGTCGCGGGTGAGGCCGGGGTCCCGTTCTACTCCATCTCCGGTTCGGACTTCGTCGAGATGTTCGTCGGTGTCGGCGCCTCCCGTGTGCGCGACCTGTTCGAGCAGGCCAAGGCCAACGCCCCCGCGATCATCTTCATCGACGAGATCGACGCCGTCGGCCGCCACCGCGGCGCCGGCATGGGCGGCGGGCACGACGAGCGCGAGCAGACCCTCAACCAGATGCTGGTCGAGATGGACGGCTTCGACGTCAAGGGCGGGGTCATCCTCATCGCCGCCACCAACCGTCCCGACATCCTCGACCCGGCCCTGCTGCGCCCGGGCCGCTTCGACCGTCAGGTCGTCGTGGACCGCCCGGACCTGGACGGTCGTCGCGACATCCTGGAGGTCCACTCCAAGGGCAAGCCGATGGCCGACGACGTCGATTTCGCGGTCATCGCCCGCCAGACCGCCGGTATGACCGGTGCCGATCTGGCCAACGTGATCAACGAGGGCGCCCTGCTGTCCGCGCGAGCCGACAACAAGGTCATCACGCACGCCGTCCTGGAAGAGGCCATCGAACGCGTGATGGCCGGACCCGAACGCAAGTCCCGGGTCATGTCGGACCGTGAGAAGAAGGTCATCGCCTACCACGAGGGCGGTCACGCCCTCGTCGGCCACGCGCTGCCCAACGCCGACCCCGTCCACAAGATCACGATCCTGCCGCGCGGTCGCGCCCTCGGTTACACCATGTCGGTGCCGACCGAGGACAAGTTCCTCACCTCGCGCTCGCAGATGATGGACCAGCTGGCGATGATGCTCGGTGGTCGCGCGGCGGAGGAGCTCGTCTTCCACGAGCCCACCACCGGTGCCGGCAACGACATCGACAAGGCCACCAACCTGGCCCGCAACATGGTCACCGAGTACGGCATGAGCGAGCGTCTGGGCGCGCGCAAGTTCGGCACCGCCAACAGCGAGCCGTTCCTGGGTCGCGAGATGTCGCACGCCCGCGAGTACTCCGAGGAGATCGCCTCCGTCATCGACGAGGAGGTGCGCCGCCTCATCGAGTCCGCGCACGACGAGGCCTACGAGGTCCTCGTCGAGTACCGCGACGTGCTCGACGAGCTGGTCGTGCAGCTCTTGGAGAAGGAGACGCTCACCAAGGACGAGGTCCTGGAGGTCTTCGCGCCGGTCGGCAAGCGTCCCGCGCGAGGCTCCTACACCGGCTACGGGAAGCGTCAGCCCTCCGACCGGCCTCCGGTGCGTTCCAAGAAGGAACTGGCGATGCTCAACGGATCCGACGTCAGGGGATCCGAGCACGAGGAACGGGCCCAGGGTTCGACGGGTGACGAGGGAGAACAGACGTGAGTGAACTACCCCCTAGAACGGTGGACCGCGAGCGTGTCGCCCGCGCCGTCCGCGAGATCCTCATCGCGATCGGCGAGGACCCGGATCGGGACGGTCTCCTGGAGACCCCCGACCGGGTCGCCCGGGCCTACGAGGAACAGTTCGCCGGTCTCGGCCAGAAGCCGGGTGACGTGCTCACCACGGTCTTCGAGGCCGGGCACGAGGAGATGGTCCTGGTCAAGGACATCGAGCTGTACTCGACCTGCGAACACCACCTCGTCCCGTTCTACGGAGTGGCGCACGTGGGCTACATCCCGGGGGAGGACGGCCGCATCACCGGGCTCAGCAAGCTCGCCCGTCTCGTGGACGTCTACGCCCGCCGTCCCCAGGTGCAGGAGCGTCTGACCGGCGAGGTCGCCGACGCGATCATGGAGCACCTCGAACCGCGCGGCGTGATCGTGGTGGTCGAGGCCGAGCACCTGTGCATGACCATGCGCGGTGTGCGCAAGCCCGGTGCCCAGACGGTGACCTCGGCCGTCCGGGGGATCTTCCGGAGCAGCGACCGCACCCGGGCCGAGGCCATGAGCCTCATCCTCGACCGGCGCTGAGCGCCTCTCGGGGAGAGACCCGTGTAACACCTTCGAAGGGGCCGGGAGCCGCGTGCTTCCGGCCCCTCGTCGTACGCGTAGGGTGAGGCGCATGGCGCCGAAACACACACTTCCGGGGCTGCCCGACCGAGGGCGGTGCCTGGTCATGGGGGTCGTCAACGTCACCCCCGACTCCTTCTCCGACGGCGGTTCGTGGTTCGATCCCGGGCGCGCGATCGAACACGGACTCCGCCTGGTCGAGGAGGGGGCCGACATCATCGACGTGGGCGGCGAGTCCACCCGCCCCGGCGCCCAACGGGTGGAGGCGTCCGAGGAACTGCGCAGGGTCGAACCGGTCGTCCGGGCTCTCGCCGCGCGGGGGGTCGCCGTCAGCGTCGACACGATGAGGGCCGAGGTCGCGGCACGCGCGGTCGACGCCGGAGCGGTATTGGTCAACGATGTCAGTGGTGGTCTGGCCGACCCCGAGATGGCACGATTGGTCGCTTCTTCCGGTGTGGCCTACGTGTTGATGCACTGGCGTGGGCATAGTCATGACATGGAGAGCCGTGCCGTGTACACGGATGTCGTCCAGGAGGTCCTCGATGAGCTCCGCGACCGTATGGAGGCCATGATCAGTGCAGGTGTCGACCCCGGGCAGATCGTTCTGGATCCGGGGCTGGGATTCTCCAAACGTCCCGAACGGGCGCACAACTGGGCGCTGCTCCACCGACTCGAACGTTTCCACGAACTGGGCCGGCCGGTTCTGGTCGCCGGTTCCCGCAAGCGCTTCCTCAGCCGTCTGTTGAGCGACGGCAAAGGGGAGGAGCGCCCCTTCGTGGAATGCGACGCCGCCACGACGGCTCTGACGACCCTGTCCGCGGACAGGGGGGCCTGGGCGGTGCGGGTGCACGACGTCCGCCCCAACGCCGACGCCGTCCGGGTCGCCGCGGCCTGGTCCGACGGCGGGGCGGCCCTCCACGGAGGACGCGCCGAGATCATGGACCGGGGCGGCCTGTGAAGTCCCGTCAGGAGGTCATGGAGAGCGTCGCCGAGGCCAACGCCCAGTTCTACAGCGCCATCGAGAACGGCGACATCGACCTGATGCGCACCGTGTGGGCCGAGGAGCACGAGGCCCCCGATCTGGTGTGCGTCAACCCCGGGTGGCCGCTGCTGCGGGGTCGCACCGAGATCATGCGCGCCTGGTCCCTGATCATGGCCAACGTCACCTACATCCAGTACGTCCTCACCGAGACCCACATCGGGGTCGGCGGCGACATCGCCATGGTGACCTGTGAGGAGAACGTGCTGACCGCCGAGGACGGCAGCCCCGGGTTCGTCGCGGGCGGCCAGGTGGTCACCACCAATCTGTTCGTCGACACCGACCAGGGCTGGCGCCTGTGGTCCCACCACGCCTCCCCCGTCCTGATGGAGGACGACGACGAGGCGGAGGTCGAGGACTGATGCGGGATCGCATCACGCTCCGCGGGCTGCGGGCCCGGGGATACCACGGCGTGTTCGACTTCGAGCGCCGTGAGGGCCAGGACTTCGTGGTCGACGCCGTGCTGTACCTGGACACCGCCCCCGCGGCCGCCTCCGATGACGTCGAGGACACCGTGCACTACGGTCTGCTCGCCGACCGGTTGGTCGCGATCGTCACCGGCGACCCGGTCGACCTGATCGAGACGCTCGCCGAACGGCTCGCCGCAGAGTGCATGAGCGAGTCGATCGTGGAGGGGGTGGAATTGACCGTGCACAAGCCGTCGGCCCCCATCGAGCACGAGTTCGCCGACGTGTCGGTCACCGTCACACGGGGAAGGAGGGGCTCATGGTGACACGTGCCGTGCTCTCCCTGGGCTCCAACCTCGGGGACCGGAGGGCGACGCTCCAGGGCGCCGTGGACCACCTCCTGGCCGGACCGGACGCCCCGACGGCGGTGGCGCTCTCACCCGTCTACGAGACCGCGCCCGTGGGCGGTCCCGAACAGGGGGCCTTCCTCAACGTCGTCCTGGTCGTGGACACCCCGGGCACCGCGCGAGGGCTTCTGGAACGGGCCCAGGACGCCGAACGGGCCTTCGAGAGGGTTCGGGAGGTCCGCTGGGGTCCCCGCACCCTGGACGTCGACGTGATCGCCTTCGGGGACACCGTCGACGAGGACCCGGTCCTGACCCTTCCGCACCCGCGAGCCCACCTGCGCGCCTTCGTCCTCCGTCCCTGGCTGGACACCGACCCCGCGGCCATCGTGCCCGGCCGGGGCCCGGTCGCGGCTCTGCTCGCCACCGTGGAGGAGGAGGACACGGCCGGCGAACAGGAGCTGACCCGCAGGGACGACCTGAGGCTTCGAACCCCGGGAGAGGCGGAACGCTGATGCCCGACGACGGCAGGGGCACGCTCGCCCCTACGGGGTGGCGTGTCCCGGCCGCCTTGGCGGCGCTCGGGGCCCTCGCCGGGCTGTTCGTCGCGAACTCGGTGAGCGGGCTTCCGGTGCTGCCGTGGTCGGCCATCCCGACCCTGCTGCTGTTGGCCTTCGCGGAGGCGTTCACGGCCAGGCGCACGTCCCGACGGATCCGCCGGGAGCCCGGTACCGAACCCATGGAGCCGCTGAGCGCCGCGCGTCTGTTGGCCCTGGCCAAGGCCAGCACGCTCTTCGCCGCGCTCGCCCTGGGCTTCTTCGCGGGCATGGCGTTGGCGGTCACCGACCACCTCGCCCTGCCCACCCATCGGGCCGTGTTCCTGACCTGCCTGGGCACCGCCCTCACCGCGGGGCTGCTGCTGGCCGCGGCCCTCTACCTGGAGCACGCCTGCCGTGTCCCCGAGGACCGCGGAGACGACGAGGACCGTTCCTAGGCGCCGAGGTCCGACTCCCAGGCATCGAGGTCCGACCCGCCCGGTCTCCTTCCTCGCCCGAGCGCGACCCGAAACCCCCGGAGCCCCGGGTTCTGGTCGGGGATCGTCCGCTGATGGTTGACTGAGCCCGTGGAGACCAGTGAACCGACACCCAAGACCGAGGCGGGGCCGTCGAATCCGCGGCGTTCCGTGGACGTGGCCTTCGCCGCCCCGGAGGGCGTTCCCTGGAGGAGGATCCCGACAGGGTTGGCCTGGTACCTGCGTCTGGAGTCGGTGGCCGTCTGTCTTGCCGCCGGCGCGGGTGGAGGCGTGCTCGCGCTCCTGTGGGGGCTGCCCGTGTGGGCGCTCGGCGTGTGGCTCGGACTGTGGCTGGTGGCCGGGGTCGCCCTGTGGTTCCTGGCCGGGAGTTCCCAACGCTCGTGGGGGTACGCGGAGGCGTCCGCGGAGTTGTACCTGTCCTACGGGGTTCTGGTCCGCCGGCTGGTCGTGGTCCCCTACGGGCGTATGCAGGTCGTGGACGTCACCACGAACCTGCTGGAGCAGGCGTTGGGGATCGCGACGGTGCGTGTGCGAACGGCGGCGAGCGCCGCGGACACGCGTGTGGTGGGGCTCCCGTTGTCCGAGGCCGTCCAGTTGCGCGACCGGCTCGCGGCGCGCAGCGAGAGTTTCTCCACGGGGTTGTAAGTGCACGGACCACCTCAGCACGAGCCGGGGTGGGTGCCGCCCGGAGGCGGTACCCCTCCTCCGCCTCCTCCGGCGGGGTTCCCGTATCCGCCGTCGTTTCGGAACCCGACGATGCTTCCGCCCCGACCGGGGCAGGGGGCGCCTCCTCCTCCTCCTCCGCCGCCGAGGCCGGGCGACGACGTCACCACGGGTGTGTTCCGTTCGCACTGGATGATCGTTCCGGTGCGGGTCATCGCGGTCACCCTGGTGTTCGTGGCCCTGGTGGGGCCGATTCTGAGCACCTTCGGCTACGCCTGGGTGCTGCTGATGGCGGTGGCGGTGGTGTTCGGCGCCCTCGCCTACGCCCTGCCCTCCTGGTGGTACGGCACCTTCGGGCTCCGTGAGGACCACCTGGTGGTGCACGGGGGGCTGTTCCTGCGCAGTTCGCGCGAGATCCCGCTCAGCCGGCTCCAGGCGGTGGACGTGGTCCGCCCCCTGTTGACGCAGGTGTTCGGGGTGGCGGAGCTGCGCATCGAATTGGCGGGCGGGGACGGAAGCGCGATCCGTCTCCACTACCTGCCGCGGGAGCTCGCCGAACGGATGCGGACGGCGGTGCTCGCCCACGCGGCCGGCCTGCCGGGGCGCTCCCCGGACGCTCCGGAACGCCCCTTCTACCGGTTGCCCTTCCCCCTGCTGCTGGGCGCGCTCACCTTCCGGGTGCCGATCCTGCTGGCCTTCATCCTGTTGTTGATGCTGGGCACGGCGTTCGTGGTGTTCCTGGAGGCGGGGGTGCTGGGAGCGGTGGTCCCGTTGGCCCTGGGGCTGCTGCGTTACTACTGGGGCCCGTTGGCCCGGTACACGGACTTCTACGCGTCGTTGTCCCCGGACGGCCTGCGGCTGCGGTACGGCATGTTCCAGCGTCGTATGCAGACGATCCCGCCGGGCCGGGTCCAGGCGGTGCGCATCGTGGAACCGCTGCTGTGGCGGGCCCTGGGCGTGGCCAGGGTCGAGGCGACGATGGCGGGTTACGCGGGGGCCCGTCAGGGGGATTCGTCCGACCTGCTGCCGGTGGCGCCGAGGAGCCGGGCGTTCACGTTGGTGAACGAGATGTTCCCGGGGAGCGAGGCGGCCGTGGTGCCGTTGGTGGTCAACCGGGAGAGGTTGCCGAGCGCGGCGGGGGTGGACGAGCACCTGTTCGTGAGCGTCCGCGGGCTGTTCTGCCGGGTGACGGAGATCGTCCCGGTGGAGCGTATGCAGACGTTGCGGCTGTCGGCGGGGCCGTTGGCCAGATGGCGGGGGAGGGCCACGGTGGACGTGGACACCCCGCCCGGCCCGGTGGCCGCGCGGGCCGCGGACCGGGACGCCGAGGAGGGGCGACGCTTCCTGAACGCCCTGGCCGAGTACGGAAGGCGTGCCAGGGTGCCTTCGGCGGGAACGGAACGGTGGGCGACACGGGCGACGATGCGCGCGGAGCGGGGGCCGGCCCCTTCCGAAGACGAGAAAACGGAGGAAACCCCTGGTGACACCCCCGGAGAGGCATTGTGACGTGTGTCACATCTAGGGGATGATGTGGTTCCGGTTGTGGGTTGCATGTCCGACATGTCTGTTCACTATGGGTGGTTTCTCCTGGTCAGGGGTGGCGATCTCTTCGGAATTCCGGCCACGCGAGGCGGCTGAGTATGGCTAAATGGTGACTGAACACGGCGAGTGTTCACTGTCATACACATCGTCAACGGTTTCGACCGTTTGGCACCCCCGCCGAACGGTCCTGACGGGAGATTCTCATGCTGAAGAAGGCCTTCGCCGCCACCGCCATCACCGCTGCCGCCGCCGGTGTTCTCTTCGCCGGTTCCCCGGCCATGGCCAACAGTGACGTGTTCACCTCCGGCAACGGCTCGATCCTGGGCGGCAACCAGCTCGTCGCCGACCTGGACGTGCCGATCAACGTCTGCGGCAACTCCATCGCCATCCTGGGCGTCTCCGGCGCCAACTGCATCGACTCCGGCGCCACCGTGAAGAACTGGTAGTAGCCGCGGCGGCTCGGCCCGATCGAACGAACGCCGGTCGGAGACGTCCCGACCGGTCCCTCCGATAGGGGTCCGAGAGCTTTCCGTGTGAGGCGCCATTCCGTGCGAACGGGATGGCGCCTTTCCCGTGTTCGAGCGGAAACGGACCGGCCGTCCACAATCGGGATTGTCGCGGGTCTGGAACCTCGAAAAGCGGTGACGCTGCGCACAGGGACATGAGATGACGTCTCTCCCTTTGTCCGCATCGGCCCCCGAGGAATCGGACACTCAGTGTGAACATGTGCGGATTTCTTGTGATCGATGCAGCTCAAGGCATGTTCTCCGGCGCCGTTCGTCGGTAATTTCTTCCTCGGCGTCACCATGACGTCGAGGAGGAACACCGCGAGTCCGGCGGTCCCCCCGACCGGACGGCTAAGGAGACACGTAGTGCTGAAGAAGACGCTCGCAGTCGGTGCCCTGACCCTCGCTTCCGCCGGGGTCATCCTCTCCGCCACGCCGGCCGCGGCGCACCCTGGAGCCTGGGGCTCCAACGCCAGTGGGAACAACACCTACATCAAGGACTTCGAAGCCGAGAACGAGGGCTGCGGCAACGCCAACGCCGTGCTCGGTAAGTCCCTGGCCTCCTGCTACAACGCAGGGGTGATCATCCAGCACTGACCTCGGACCGGAACCGGAGACCGGGTCGCCTCCCCGTACCCCTGAACGGCGGCCCGGGACCGGTGCCTCCCGAACGCCACCGCGAGGCGGACGGGCGGACCGAGGGACGGAACGGGGGCGGGCTTCGAGCCCGCCCCCGTTCTCGTGTGTCCGGGGGCGGGCCGGCAGGTCACCGGGCCGGGAGGGCTATCGTGTGCTCAGACCACGGCGCGGGAGTCACGGCCGTGCCGGATCAGGGGAGGACACGGAGCACATGGAGACGACACAGGAGCGCCCGGCGCGGCTGCGGATCGGCGTCATCGGGGCCGGTCGTGTCGGTTCCGTCCTCGGCGTCGCCCTGAGCCGGGCCGGACACGAGGTCGTCGCGGCCAGTGCCGTCTCCGAGGAGTCGGTGGCCCGGGTCGAGCGTCGTCTCCCCACCGCGCGGATCCTCGAACCCGCTCGGGTCGTGGAGGCCGCCGATCTCGTCTTGCTGACCGTCCCCGACGACGCCCTCCCCGATCTCGTGGAGGGGCTCGCCGGGACCGGTGTCGACCTGCGCGGCAAGATCCTCGTCCACGCCAGTGGAGCGCACGGCTACGGGATCCTGGCGCCCGCCACCATCGCGGGGGCGCTCCCCCTGGCCCTGCACCCGGCGATGACCTTCACCGGACGCGAAGAGGACGTCGAAAGACTGGCGAACTGCGCCTTCGGGGTCACCTCGCCCGACCAGCTGCGCCCCATCGCCGAGGCCCTCGTGGTCGAGATGGGCGCCGAACCCGTGTGGATCGCCGAGGACAAGCGCACCCTCTACCACGCGGCCCTCGCCGGAGGCGCCAACCATCTGGTCACCCTCGTCGCCGACAGCGCCTCCCTGCTCTCCGCCGCCGGGGTCCCCGAACCCGGAAGAGTGCTCGCCCCGATGCTGAGCGCGGCCCTGGACAACGCCCTGCGCCTGGGCATCCACGGACTCAGCGGCCCGGTGCTGCGCGGCGACGCCGGAACCGTCGCCGGCCACATCGAGCAGCTACGGGAGAACGCGCCCGAGAGCGTGGCGAGCTACGTCGAACTCGCCCGGCTCACCGCGGACCTCGCCATCAACGCGGGGCTGCTCAAGCCCGAGGACGCCGCGCGTCTGCTCGACGTCCTGCGGCGCTGAACCGGGGCATCCGACCCACGCGCGCCGAACGCGCGCGATCGCAGAACACCATCACGGAGAGACCGATGACCGACGCCACGCCGCAGCGGCCCACCACCGAGGGCCCCCTCGTCGCGCGTACCCCGGCGGAGCTGCGCCGGGCGCTCGACGGCCGGGGTCGGACGGCCCTGGTCCCCACCATGGGAGCCCTGCACGGAGGGCACCGGACCCTCATGCGTCTGGCCCGGGAGAAGGCCGACACCGTGGTGGTCAGTGTCTTCGTCAACCCGCTCCAGTTCGGTCCGGGCGAGGACCTGGACCGTTACCCGCGCGACCTGCCGGCCGACCTCGCCGTCTGCGGCGAGGAGGGGGTCGACGTGGTCTTCGCCCCCGAGGTCGAGACCATGTACCCCGCCGAGCAGATGGTCACCGTCGACGCCGGCCCCATGGGGGAACGTCTGGAAGGCGCCTCGCGTCCCGGGCACTTCACCGGCGTGCTCACGGTGGTCACCAAACTCTTCCAGCTGGTCCGCCCCGACCTGGCGGTCTTCGGCGAGAAGGACGCCCAACAGATCGCCCTGGTCCGCCGCATGGTCGTCGATCTGAACCTGCCGGTGGAGATCGTGGGCGCGCCCACCCTGCGCGACCCCGACGGCCTGGCCTCCTCCAGCCGCAACGTCTACCTCGACGACGCCGAGCGGGCGAGCGCCCTGTCGCTCTCCCGGGCCCTGCGCGCCGGGGCGGACGCGGCCGACGCGGGGGCCGACGCGGTACGCGCCGCCGCCCGGGCCGTCCTCGACGAGGCGTCCCGCGCCACACCCCCGGTGGAACCCGACTACCTCGCCCTGGTGGACCCCGCCACCTTCGCTGAGGCGCCCGCCGACCACAGGGGGGCCGCCGTCCTGGCCGTCGCCGCCCGTGTGGGGGCGACCCGACTCATCGACAACGTGTCGGTGACCCTGTAGCAGTGCGGTTCCCGGGGCCCGTCCCCGGACCCGGACGTCGACGGGACGCCCGGACGAACCCTCCGATCGAGGTTCCCGGTGGTCACCCCTCCCGGACCTTCGGCGGTGACGCGCGAAAGAGACCCCGGATGAGTTCTGACAGACAGACCCGCCTCCCCGCCCCCGAACCCGGATGGGCCCTCCACACCGACGTGGTGGTGGTCGGTTCGGGCATCGCGGGCCTGAGCACCGCGCTGCGCTACGTCCAACGCACCGACACGGGCCGCGTCGTCCTGGTCACCAAGGACCGGCTGTCCACCGGCTCCACCGCCTACGCCCAAGGCGGGATCGCCGCCGCCATGGCGCCCGAGGACGGTCCGGTCGCCCACATGGTCGACACGCACATGGCCGGGGCGGGGATGTGCGACCCGCTCGCGGTCAACCTCCTGGCCACCGAGGGCCCGGACGCCCTGCGCTGGCTCATCGGAGTGGGCGCCGAGTTCGACCGTGACGACGACGGGGACCTCTCCCTGACCCGTGAGGGCGGCCACCGCGCCGACCGGGTCGCTCACGCGGGCGGCGACGCCACCGGGGCCGAGATCCAGCGTGCCCTCGTCCACGCGGTCCGTGAGGAGCAGCGGATCGAGATCGTCGAGCGCGCCCTGGCCCTGGACACGCTCAGGGACCCCGATACCGGCCGGGTCCAGGGGGTCACCCTGCACGTCATGGGCGAGGGCGAACGCGACGGTGTGGGTTCGGTCCTGGCCTCCGAGGTGGTCCTGGCCACCGGTGGCATGGGCCAGATCTTCGCCGCCACCACCAACCCTCCCGTGTCCACCGGAGACGGTCCGGCCCTGGCGGCCCGCGCCGGAGCCCGCCTGCGCGACCTCGAGTTCATCCAGTTCCACCCCACCGTGCTGTGGCTCGGAGCGGAGGCGCGCGGTCGTCAGCCCCTCATCTCCGAGGCACTGCGCGGTGAGGGCGCCTACCTGGTCGACGGTGAGGGTCGTCGGATCATGCGGGGCGTGCACGAACTCGCCGACCTCGCCCCTCGCGACGTGGTGGCCCGCACCATCGCCCGGGTGATGGCGGAGCAGAACACCGACCACGTCTACCTGGAGACCCGTCACTTCGGTCGGGCCACCTGGGAACGGCGCTTCCCCACGATCCTCGCCTCCTGCCGGGCCCACGACATCGACCCCCTGACCGAGGCGATCCCGGTCGCCCCCGCGGCCCACTACGCCTCCGGAGGCGTGGAGGTGGACGTCGACGGACGCACCGGCGTTCCCGGCCTGTCCGCCGTGGGCGAGGTCGCCCGGACCGGTGTGCACGGGGCCAACCGCCTGGCCTCCAACTCCCTCCTGGAGGGGCTGGTGTACGCCGACCGGATCGCGGCCCGCCTCGCCACCGAGCCCGGCGCCGCTCCGACCTCGGCCGTCACGACCGGGTCCACCGTCACACTGGCCTCGCCCTCGCTGGCACCCCGTGTCAGAACCCTGATGTCCCGGCACGCCGGGGTCCTGCGCGACGGGGGAGGGCTGCGGACCCTGGTCGACGAACTGGAGGCCCTCGCGGCGGAGCCGGGGCCGGCCGTCCCCGACACGGCCGCCTGGGAGACCACCAACCTGCTCACCGTGGCCCGCCTCGTGGCCGCGGCCGCCCTGGGCCGTGAGGAGAGCCGGGGATCCCACCAGCGCTCCGACGCGCCCGAACCTCGACCAGGGTCGCGTACGCGACCCGTGATCGTCCGACTGGAAGAAGGGGACATCACCGTGACCACCGACGAGGAGCGGCGACCCTCGCTCCCGGCCTCCCTCGTGGCCGAACTCGACTCCATCTCCCTCCCGCTCGCCGGACCGGACCCCGACCCGGGGGCCCGATCCGAGTTCACACTGCCCTGGACGGCCCCGCACGAGTCCCACGTGGACACCGTCCTGCGCGCCTTGGGCGAGGATCTCACCGCCGGACCGCGCATCGACGTCACGACCGTGGCCACCATCCCCGCCGACCAGGTCCGCACCGCGAAGGTGGTGGCGCGCGCCGACGGCACGATCAGCGGGCTTCCTCTGGCCGAGCTGGTGTTCTGGCTGGTCGCCGAGGGGGCCCTGGAGGTCACCCGGGAGGTGGCCGACGGCGACACGGTCGCGCGCGGCGACGTCCTCATGAGCGTCACCGCCCGCAGCCGCGACCTGCTCACGGCGGAGCGCACCGCCCTCAACCTGCTCACCCACATGTCCGGCATCGCCACCGCCACCCGCGCCTGGGTCGACGCGGTCGCCGGCACCGGTGCCCGGATCCGCGACAGCCGCAAGACCACGCCGGGCCTGCGCGCCCTGGACAAGTACGCAGTGCGCTGCGGAGGCGGGGTCAACCACCGCTACTGCCTCTCCGACGCGGGTCTGATCAAGGACAACCACGTGGTCGCCGCCGGAGGGGTGGGCGCGGCCGTCCGTGCCATCCGCGAGCGCTTCCCCGGGCTTCCGCTGGAGGTCGAGGTGGACCGGATCGACCAGATCGAGGAGGCGTTGGCGGAGGGGGCCGAGGAGATCCTGTTGGACAACCTCCCCGCGGACCGGCTGAAGGAGGCGGTCGCCCTGGTCGACGGCCGGGCACGACTGGAGTCCAGCGGTGGACTCACCCTCGACGTGGCCGCGGAGGTGGCCGCCACCGGTGTCGACTATCTGGCGGTCGGGGCCCTGACCCACTCCAGCCCCGCGCTGGATATCGCGCTCGATCTGTTCTGAAGGCCCTACGTGGTGGAAGATTCCTTGGGTAGGCACCACGACGACCAAGGATGAGGCCCCCAGAATGCTGCTCGCGATCGATGTCGGCAACTCCGAGACGGTGCTCGGGCTTTTCGACTCCGACGATCTTCTCGAACACTGGAGGGTGGGGACCGACACCAGGCGTACCGCGGACGAGTGGGCCGTGGTGTTGCGCGGGCTCATCGGCGGTAGTGCCCTGAGCGACCTGGGGGAGGTCGACGGCATCGCCATGTGCTGCTCGGTCCCCTCCGTCCAGCACGAGATGCGGGAGATGTTCCGCAGGCACTTCGGAGACCTGCCCGCGGTGATCGTCGAACCGGGGGTGAAGACCGGGGTGCCGATCCGTATGGACAACCCCAAGGAGGTGGGCAGCGACCGGATCATCAACGCGTTGGCCGCCGATCACCTCTATGGCGGCCCCAGCGTGGTGGTGGACTTCGGGACCGCGACCACCTTCGACGCGGTCAGCGCCAAGGGCGAGTACGTGGGCGGGGCCATCGCCCCGGGCATCGACATCTCCGTGGACGCCCTGTCCCGGAGGGGCGCCCAGCTGCACATGGTGGAGATCGTCAGGCCGCGCGCGGCGATCGCCAAGAACACGACGGAGGCCCTCCGGTCCGGGATCGTCTTCGGTTTCGCCGGACAGGTCGACGGCATCGTGGACCGGATGGTCTCCGAGCTCACCGACAACCCCGACGAGGTCACGGTCGTCGCTACCGGTGGTCTCGCGGGCACGGTGATCGGCGAATGCGAGACCGTCGACGTCCACGAACCCTGGCTCACGCTCACGGGGCTGCGCCTGGTCTTCGAACGCAACGTCGGCTGACCCGCCCGATGGTCCGGCCCCGCACGTCCTCGGACACCGCGGGGTCGGACCGGGCCCCGTCGTCTCCGTTCGGCCGGGGTGCCCGACGCCGGTAGGATCGTGGCCGTGAATGACGCGCACGACGACACCTACGACGACCTGCCCGAACAGATGCGGGTCCGGCGACAGAAACTGGACCGTCTCCGGGAGGAGGGCATCGACCCCTTTCCCGTGAACTTCCCGCGGACCGCGTCGATCGGTCCCGTGCGCGACGAACACGAGGGCCTGGAGCCCGATACCCACACCGGGGACAAGGTCGCCATCGCCGGCCGTGTGATGCTCTACCGCACCGGTGGCAAGCTGTGCTTCGCCACCCTGCGCGACGAGACCGGGGACGTGCAGATCATGCTGTCCCTGGACCAGATCGGCAAGGAGCGTCTCGACGCCTGGAAGGCCGACGTCGACCTCGGCGACCACGTGGGTGTGGAGGGCGAGGTCATCACCTCGCGCCGCGGAGAGCTGTCCATCCTGGTGAGCTCCTGGACGCTCACGGCCAAGTGCCTGCGTCCGCTCCCGGAGAAGCACAAGGGTCTCACCGACCCCGAGGCCCGGGTCCGGCAGCGCTACGTCGACCTGATCGTCAACCCCGAGTCGCAGCAGATGGTGCGCCGTCGTTCGGCCGCCATCCGGGCGATCCGCGAGGGGCTGAGCGACCGCGACTTCATCGAGGTGGAGACCCCGATGCTGATGCGGGTGCACGGTGGCGCCACGGCGCGTCCGTTCACCACCCACATCAACGCCTACGACATGGACCTGTACCTGCGCATCGCGCCGGAGCTGTCGCTCAAGCGGCTGGTCGTGGGCGGGCTGGAGAAGGTCTTCGAGATCAACCGGAACTTCCGGAACGAGGGCGCGGACTCCACGCACAACCCCGAGTTCACGATGCTGGAGTTCTACCAGGCCTACGCCGACTACAACGTCATGGCGGACGTGACCCGCGAACTCATCCAGAACGCGGCGCTCGCCGCCTTCGGCACCACCATGGTCGAGCGCGACGGTCGGACCTATGACCTGGGCGGCGAATGGCCGCGGATCACCCTCTACGGAGCGGTGTCCGAAGCGGTCGGCGCCGAGGTCACCCCGCGTACGCCGATCGAGGAGGTCCGGCGGCTGGCCGAGGCCCGCGATGTGGAGTTCGACCCGGCCTGGGGCCAGGGCAAGCTGGTCGAGCACATCTTCGAGGAGCTGGTGGAGCACACGCTGATCCAGCCCACCTTCGTGTGCGACTACCCGCTGGAGACGAGCCCCCTCACCCGTCAGCACCGCGAGGACCCGCTGCTCACCGAGAAGTGGGACCTCATCGGCTTCGGGATGGAGCTGGGCACGGGCTACTCGGAGCTGGTCGACCCGGTCGAGCAGCGCCGTCGCCTCACCGAACAGTCGCTGATGGCGGCCGAGGGCGACCCCGAGGCGATGCAGCTCGACGAGGACTTCCTGCGGGCCCTGGAGTACGGAATGCCGCCGACCGGTGGTGTGGGCGTCGGTATCGACCGTCTGCTCATGGCCTTCACCGGAAAGAACATTCGGGAGACCGTTCTCTTCCCGATCGTGAAGCCCTCCGGGGAGTGACCGAGAACGTCCGTCCGCTTTCGGGCGAACGGATGCGAAGCGGATCCCCATAGGGGAGGACCGAAAGACCCGGAAGGGGCCGTCGCGTCATGGACGCGGTGGCCCCTTCCATATACCGATCCCCTCCCGCCCCATGGTGTGGGGCACGCGATATGGCTCACCTTTCGGCCATGTGGAGCGAACTCCGGGCCAGAACGTGATGGCCTCTCGGACAGAGAGGACTTTTTCCGTTCTTCCCGTTCGGGTGAGGAAGAGGTCTCTCGGGGGATATCGTTCACGCAGGTCAGGAGGGAAAGGCCGCAACGCCTTCCACGACTTTATGGCCCAGTGTCTCCGGGTGATCACCCATGGTGATTTATTGGGCCTTGACGGTATCATCCGAGCCGCCTAGCGTGCTGAGAGCGGGCTTTGGTCCGCGAGTTCGCCGAAGTGGATCGAGAACAACGGTGAGCAAGGGGTCGGGTCGAGAACGGTCCTCCGGCCCCCGCGCACGAGCCGACGGCGTGATCTGTCCGTCCCAGATCACAGAGCCGAGGCCGTGCGACCCGTGCTCTCCGAACCGACCTCCACCCCTGTGCCAGAGGGGTTCGCGAGGGTCGCTCGGAATGGCCGGGGCTCACCACGCGCCGACAGCCGGTCGGTCGCGCGCTTCGGTGACGAGTCGATGTTCCGCACTCACATGGATGAGGGAGGACGGAGTGGAACAGGCCACACTCGTACGACGTACCGTTGAGGAGCAGGGTCTCACGCGGGAGACCAGGGAGAACGTGGTTCCCCTGGCCAGGCGGGAGAGCGCCCTCGGGGGTTCCTACACCCCGGTCGAGCTGAGCCACGAGGAGCTGGAACTGCTCGCCGAGATCGCCACCGGTGTCACCACCGAAGTGGCCGCTCGGCACCTCGAACTCAGTGCCCGGACCCTGCGCCGTCGCATTCGCAACATCTGCGATGTGCTCGGGGTGAACACACCGATCGAGGCGGTCGTCTGGGCCGCCCGCCGCCAGCTCATCTGAGCCGGGCCCGTCCGAGGGGACGGGCGAGACCACGGGCATACCGGGCCGACACGTCACGAGTCCCGCATACCGGAGGAAGAGCGTTCCGGTCAGGGTTCGAGTGGGCGTAGTCTGGTCCGGCTATGCCCGTTCGTCATGTTCGGGTACGTCGGGCGCGCACGCCCGACGTCACCCACATCCGCCGTCTCGTCGACACCTACTCCGTGGACCGACGCGTGCTCTCCAAGAGCACGGTCAACCTCTATGAGGACATCCAGGAGTTCTGGGTGGCCGAGGCGGAGATCGTGCCCGAGACCCCCGAAGGGGCACCGGTGGAGGAGGCCGTGCGCTCCGTGGTCGGCTGCGGCGCTCTGCACGTTCTCTGGGAGGACCTGGCCGAGGTGCGGACCGTGGCGGTGGATCCCTCGCTCCGCGGTTTCGGGGTCGGTCACCGTATCGTCACCGCCCTGCTCGACACGGCGCGGGAGTTGGGTGTTCGTCGAGTGTTCTGTCTGACGTTCGAGACGGGATTCTTCGCACGGCACGGCTTTGCCCCGATCCAGGGAACACCGGTCTCCTTCCGTGTCTACGAGGAACTCCTCCGTTCCTATGACGAGGGTGTGGCGGAATTCCTCGACCTGGAACGGGTCAAACCCAACACGCTCGGGAACACCCGGATGCTCCTACACCTCGACGTCGAGTCCCGAGGTGTCTCGAAGTAAAGCTTTTAGGGTACGGATAGGTCCTCCTTCCCATACGTCCCAACGCTTCCGGGAGGCTCTCCCGAGAGGAAGGACGCTTAAGTGCACCGCGTGGTATGGGGTCGGAAGAGGACGGGTAATGTGTACCTGCGTCCAACGGGGGCGGCCGGTTCGCCGAGAGTCGATGAGGCGGTACGGTGCCCGCGTTTTCCGGATCTGCCGAGTGGCCGTCCTCAGCCCGAGTCGGCGATCCGGTACGGGGGTGGAACGGACGATCGGACATTGCTCTCTCCCGGGCTTTGCCGGGGGTCTTCGGTACGTCCGGTGTCAAACCGGGGGCAAACGATGTCTATGATGTCTGGTATGCGTTTGTCCGGATGCCCGGTGCGCGCCATCCCCCAGGAGTGACCCGACACTGAGTCGGGTATTTGCTGCAATAAGTAACAACCAGGAAGGGTGGGCCGCTTCGATGGGCGACTTTTTGTCATCGGTGCTTCCTCCTGGGCTGATCGACGTATTGTCCGCGCTCATCCCACCGGTGGTTGTCGCGACCGTGTTCTGTACCTTCGTCATCAAGCTGCTCCGTAAGGAGATGGCTCCGAGACGTATGGACGGCAGCCTGGTCAGCGAGGGCGCGGCCGGTGGCGGTGTCGTGGTGGACAAGGGCGAGACCGGGGTCGACGAGACCGTGGTGACGAACAAGACGTCGATGGTCCAAGGCGAAGAACGAGCCGATTCCGACGGCCGTTAGATACGGTGCCGGCCCGAACCGGTACCGAGACCCCTGATACAGGGGATGCACGCGTGTGCGGGCGGACTCGATGCCCCGCGCGTCTTCGGTGACCCGGAATCCCATCGGGCCGGCCTCTCGCGATTTCTGACGCGCCGGGAATTGTCTTCCGCGTTCTCGCGAGATAGCTTTATATTCAGGTGTGGAGACACCGCTCTTCTGAAAGGTTTGATTCCATGGCACAGAAGGTCCAGGTTTTCCTGGTAGACGACCTCGACGGTGGCGAGGCCGAGGAGACGGTGACGTTCGGTCTCGATGGATCGACGTACGAAATCGACCTCAGCGCGGATAATGCCGCCAAGCTCCGTGAGGCCCTTACTCCGTTCGTCGAGGCTTCTCGCAAGGCCCCGTCGAAGCAGGGTCGTGGTGGCGCCCGGCGCGGAAGCCGGAATGCCCCCAGCCGTGAGCGCAGCGCGGAGATTCGCGCCTGGGCGAAGGCCGCGGGCAAGCCCGTCAATGAGCGTGGGCGTATCCCCGCCGCCATCGTCGCCGAATACGAGGCCATCAAGGGTTAGGTTCGTCACCGCCCTCGGTCGCCGGAATAACGCCGGCACTCGAACCGATTTCGTTCCGACCACGCCGACGTTCGTACCCGAACATCCCGAAGGCCCTCCCGAGCGGAGGAGGCCTCGACACACCGGATGTAGGGGTTAACGGGGGATGCGGGGTTCCGGAGAATCGGGCGAGGAGTCCGGTCGGGGAGCGCCAAGCCGGTGCGGAGACCGTTCGTTGGAGGACACCCGCGAGACGGGCACGCGGTTCCCGCTCCTGTTTGGCCCGAACCCGAACCGACCGGGCCCTCGAGATGTCGACATCGGTGTGATCCGACCCTCCGTCGCGGGTCGTCGCATCCGAACTCCGGTGGTCGACGATGACCCTTCGGTCGATGTGGCTTTTTCGCTCGAAGAACAACACGCCTTCGGCTTGTTCGCTAAGAGCCGATAATGGGGCTTACGCACGTGCGGCCCGGGCACTCTCGTGATGGATGGGAGGCCCGGGCCGTTCGCCTTCGGCGTACAGGGAAATCTGACGCGCCAATTGGTAGTTGGATGTTGGGTGAACGCCCTATCGTCGGGGAAAGTCTCTGGCACGGACGGCTGCGGTCGGCCGTACGGAGATGTTCGTCCCCACCGGCCCCGGTCGGTGAGGACGGGCGGGTGCGACAGTGCTCCCCGGGGCGGTTATCCCTGTGGGGCCTATATGCGGAAGAGTTGGGTCGGAATGAACCGTCCCTGCCTGACCGCTCTGTAGAGGAGCGACGAGACATGTTCGAGAGGTTTACCGACCGCGCGCGGCGAGTGGTGGTTCTGGCCCAGGAAGAGGCCAGGATGCTCAACCACAACTACATCGGTACGGAGCACATCCTGCTCGGCCTCATCCACGAGGGTGAGGGTGTCGCCGCCAAGGCCCTGGAGAGTCTTGGTATCAGCCTCGAAGCGGTTCGGCAGCAGGTCGAGGAGATCATCGGCCAGGGCCAGCAGGCTCCGTCGGGGCACATTCCCTTCACTCCGCGGGCCAAGAAGGTCCTTGAGCTGTCGCTGCGCGAGGCGTTGCAGCTCGGCCACAACTACATCGGTACCGAGCACATCCTGCTGGGCCTGATCCGCGAGGGCGAGGGCGTCGCCGCCCAGGTCCTCGTCAAGCTGGGCGCCGACCTCAACCGGGTCCGCCAGCAGGTCATCCAGCTGCTGCACGGCTACCAGGGCAAGGAGCCGCAGGCCACCGGCGCCTCCTCCGAGTCCACCCCTTCCACTTCGCTGGTGCTGGACCAGTTCGGCCGCAACCTGACGCAGGCCGCGCGTGAGTCCAAGCTCGACCCTGTCATCGGTCGTGACAAGGAGATCGAGCGGGTCATGCAGGTCCTGTCCCGCAGGACCAAGAACAACCCGGTCCTGATCGGTGAGCCCGGCGTCGGTAAGACCGCCGTCGTCGAGGGCCTCGCGCAGAAGATCGTCAAGGGTGAGATCCCCGAGACCCTCAAGGACAAGCAGCTCTACACGCTGGACCTCGGTGCCCTGGTCGCGGGCAGCCGCTACCGCGGTGACTTCGAGGAGCGCCTCAAGAAGGTCCTCAAGGAGATCCGCACCCGCGGCGACATCATCCTCTTCATCGACGAGCTGCACACGCTGGTCGGAGCGGGCGCGGCGGAAGGTGCCATAGACGCCGCCTCCATCCTGAAGCCCATGCTGGCCCGGGGTGAGCTCCAGACCATCGGTGCCACCACGCTCGACGAGTACCGCAAGTACCTGGAGAAGGACGCCGCGCTGGAGCGCCGCTTCCAGCCGATCCAGGTGGACGAGCCGACGATCACGCACGCCATCGAGATCCTCAAGGGTCTGCGCGACCGTTACGAGGCCCACCACCGCGTCTCGATCACCGACAGCGCCCTCGTCGCCGCCGCGCAGCTCGCGGACCGCTACATCAGCGACCGCTTCCTGCCCGACAAGGCCATCGACCTCATCGACGAGGCCGGTTCGCGGATGCGCATCCGTCGGATGACCGCGCCGCCGGACCTGCGCGAGTTCGACGACAAGATCGCCAAGGTGCGCCGGGACAAGGAATCGGCCATCGACGAGCAGGACTTCGAGAAGGCCGCGTCCCTGCGCGACGACGAGAAGCAGCTGCTCAACAAGAAGGCGCAGCGGGAGAAGGAGTGGAAGGCCGGCGACATGGACGTCGTCGCCGAGGTCGACGAGGAGCTCATCGCCGAGGTCCTGGCCGCCTCCACCGGTATCCCGGTCTTCAAGCTGACCGAGGAGGAGAGCTCCCGCCTGCTGCGCATGGAGGACGAGCTCCACCGTCGGGTCATCGGCCAGGAGGACGCCATCAAGGCGCTCTCGCAGGCCATCCGCCGTACCCGCGCCGGTCTGAAGGACCCCAAGCGTCCCGGTGGCTCGTTCATCTTCGCCGGTCCGTCCGGTGTGGGTAAGACCGAGCTGTCCAAGACCCTCGCGGAGTTCCTCTTCGGGGACGAGGACGCGCTGATCCAGCTCGACATGTCCGAGTTCATGGAGAAGCACACCGTCTCGCGTCTGTTCGGTTCGCCTCCCGGCTACGTCGGCTACGAAGAGGGCGGCCAGCTCACCGAGAAGGTGCGCCGCAAGCCGTTCTCCGTGGTCCTCTTCGACGAGATCGAGAAGGCCCACAACGACATCTTCAACTCGCTCCTGCAGGTGCTGGAGGAGGGTCGTCTCACCGACGCCCAGGGTCGCAACGTCGACTTCAAGAACACGGTCATCATCATGACGACCAACCTGGGTACGCGGGACATCTCCAAGGGCGTGGCCATGGGCTTCGCCAAGGAGGACGACGCCAACACCAACTACGAGCGGATGAAGGCCAAGGTCAGCGAGGAGCTCAAGACCAACTTCCGGCCCGAGTTCCTCAACCGTGTGGACGACGTCATCGTCTTCCACCAGCTGACGGAGAAGGAGATCTTCCAGATCGTCGACCTGATGATCGCGAACCTGGACAGCAGGCTCAAGGAGAAGGACATGGGCATCGAGCTTCGGCCGAACGCCAAGAAGGTCCTCTCCGAGCGCGGCTTCGACCCGGTTCTGGGCGCGCGGCCGCTGCGTCGCACGATCCAGCGGGAGATCGAGGACCAGCTGTCCGAGAAGATCCTGTTCGGAGACCTCAAGGCCGGTCAGATCGTCGTGATCGACGCCGAGGGCGAGGGCACGGACGCCAAGTTCACCTTCAAGGGTGTTCCGAAGCCCGCCGAGGTGCCGGACACCCCCGAGGTGGAGTCCGCCGCCCAGGGCGAGTGAACATGACGGTGTGACCGCGGGTCCCGCCGAACGAGTCGGGGACGTCCCTTCAAGGGGCGTCCCCGTCGTCGTTCTTCGAACGATTTCCCTGCTAAGGACGGTGGCCCGGGGATAGGGTTCCCCTGTGGCTTACCCCGACGACCCCGGCCAGGGCGGCGAACGCCCCCCTGCGGGGCCCCCTCCCGCGCCCGAGCACGTCCACGGCCCGCCCGCATGGCAGGGGCCGCCACCCGGGTACCCGCCGCGAGGGACGCCGCCCGGATATCCGCCTCAGGGGCCGCCGCCCCGGCGAAGGAGCGCGCTGCCCTGGGTGATCGGTGGTGGAGCCCTGGCCCTGTTCCTCGTGGGCGCCGCCGGGTTCGGACTCTGGGCCTTCACCCGGGGAGGGCTCTCCGAAGGGGGCTCCGCAGGGGTCCTGACCTTCGAGGACCTGTCCAAGGAACACGTCGACATCGGCGAGAAGGTCGACTACGGGCAGCATCCACCGGTCGGTGGAGAGCACTACCCCTTCTGGCAGAACTGCGGCGTGTACGACGAGCCCATCACCGTCGAGGCCGCCGTGCACTCACTCGAACACGGAGCCGTCTGGATCACCCACGACCCGGACCTGGACCCGGCCGACATCGAACGGTTGACCGCCCACCACAGCCCCGGCTCCTACGTGATCGTCAGCCCGATGGAGGACCTGCCCGCACCGGTCGTCGCCTCGGCCTGGGAGGCTCAACTCATGCTCGACGACGCCTCGGACCCCCGTATCGGCACCTTCCTCCGCCAGTACGAACAGAGCCCGAACGCCCCCGAACCCGGGGCGCCGTGCAGCGGGGCCTACGACGGCACCCAGGCCGAGTTCGACGAGCACGGCTTCGACATGGAGGCCATGGAATGAGAAGGGGTCAGGCGGGGAGGGCGTAGCGGCCGTCGTCCAGGGGGTCGACCAGGCCGTCGGAGACCAGGGCGTCCAGGGCCCGCTCACGCTGGATGTGGTCGTCCCAGACGGCGTCCAGCGCGGACTTGACCACCGGCTCGCGTGAATCGCGCAGGACCGCCAGCAGCTTTCCCCGGACCTGACGGTCGGTGCCCGCGTAGGTCTGTCCTCGACGCGGCGGGCCGTCGTGCGGCGGCTTGCCCGCGATCCGCCAGGCGCACTGTCCGGCGATCGGACAGTCCACGCAGCGCGGGGACCGGGCGGTGCACACCAGGGCGCCCAGTTCCATCACGGCCACGCCCCAACGGGCCGCCACGGACGGCTCCGAGGGCAGCAGGGACTCGGCCAGCGCGGTCTCCGCCTTCGTCTGGGTTTTCGGTGGGTACTCGATTCCGGTTTCGGCACGGGCTAGAACACGACGCACGTTCGTGTCCAAAATGGCGTGCCGTTGTCCGAAGGCGAAACTCGCCACCGCCGCCGCCGTGTAGGCGCCGATTCCGGGGAGTGACAGAAGGGTCGCGTGATCGTCCGGAACCTCGCCGCCGTGTTCCTCGGTGATGGCGACGGCGCAGGCGTGCAGACGGAGGGCCCTGCGGGGGTAGCCCAGCCGGTTCCACATGCGGACCGCCTCGCCGGAGGGCTCTTCGGCCAGGTGGGCGGGGGTGGGCCAGCGTTCCATCCAGGCCTGCCACGCGGGCAGCACCCGTACGACGGGGGTCTGCTGGAGCATGATCTCGCTGACCAGGATGGACCAGGGCGAGGCGTCCGGGTGACGCCAGGGAAGGTCTCGGGCGTTGGTCTCGTACCACGCCAGAACCGCGGTGCTGTAAGGGTTATCGCTCATCTTTAACGGGAATCCGGCGGGTTGAGTAGGTAGGTGGCGCGCAAAACCGCAATACTACGGCCCATGGCGTCAAGTACCGGACACCCCGCACCTGTCAGCAAGGACATCTACTGGAGGCGACGGGCCTTCGTCATGATCGGGGTGCTGCTGGTGCTCGCGTTGATCGCGTACGCCTGTAGGCCTTCGGACGGGGCGAGCGAGACGAGTTCCAACCAGGCCGCCATCGAAGACCCCTCGGCCTCTCCCAGTGTGCCCGAGGAAGAGCCCTCGGAGGACCCGTCCGAGGAACCGGAGGAGGAGCCCTCCGCTTCCGCCTCCCCGTCCGAGGAGCCCTCGGAGGGCGCCGGGAAGGACGACGACGAGGAGAAGGCGGAGGACGAGGAGTCCGAAGACTCCGGAGAGGCCGCGGCCCCGGAGAGCCCCGAGGACGCCTGCCGACCGCAGGACGTGGTGGTCACCTTCGACTTCGCCGAGAAGGACCGGGACACCTACGGGGGCGGCGCCGGCCCCGGCTTCAAGGTGACCGTGGTCAACATCGCCGAGCAGACCTGCACCGTGGACGTGGGCCCGGAGGCGGTCGAGCTGATCATCCACTCCGGGAACGACAGGATCTTCTCGACGGCCGACTGCGCCGAGGGCAAGCGGGAGAAGCAGCAGCTCACCCAGGGGCGTCCGTACGAGTACACCCTGGACTGGGAGCGGAACCGCTCCTTCACCGACTGCCGCGACTCGTCGGCCAAGGCCCAACCGGGTTGGTACAAGGCGAACCTGAAGGGCGACCACGTCGGCAACGTCGACCAGCTGGTCTTCCAGCTTCAGTGAGGAAAAAGTGTCGAATCAGGGAAATGCCACGACTCTTCGTCATCACTTCACTACTATTCGTGGTGAATCTGGTGTCGTCGATGTTGGAGTGAACCCATGAGGACTGCCCTCACCCTTGCTGCGGCCGCCGCCCTGGCCCTCTCCCTGACCGCTCCCGCGCAGGCGGAGACCAC
This sequence comes from Nocardiopsis sp. LDBS1602, assembly GCF_035818715.1. Classification (NCBI taxonomy): domain Bacteria; kingdom Bacillati; phylum Actinomycetota; class Actinomycetes; order Streptosporangiales; family Nocardiopsidaceae; genus Nocardiopsis; species Nocardiopsis sp. LDBS1602. The sequence goes on from NZ_JAYLVW010000003.1 coordinate 691,795, forward strand.
CCGGTACTCGCTCACCGTGCAGGGCGCCCCGGAACAGCAGGGGGACGGAGCCATCGGCTGGGCCCGGTCCATGGAGCTGGAGTGCGGTCCGGCCGGCGGCGGGCACCCCCGGGCCGACGAGGCCTGTGAGCTGATCGAGGCGGCCGGCGGGTCGATCGCCGACGTCCAGGCCGTCCGGGACGGCGCCTGCACGATGATCCACCGGCCGGTCACCGCGATCGCGGTCGACGGTGACGGGGAGCGCTACGAGGAGACCTTCGGCAACGACTGCCTCCTCTCGATGGCCAAGGGCGCCATCTTCGACTTCTAGACGGTCGTGGGGCCGAAGAGGAGATCCTCTTCGGCCCCACGCGTCATGAGCGCCGACGGCGTTTGGCCACCCAGGTCAGGGCCTCGATCAGCTCCTCCACCTCATGGGTGCGGATGCCGGGGATCGGATCGCCGAAGTTCTTGGGCACGACCGCGTCGGTGAAGCCCAGCCGCTGGGCCTCGGCGACCCGGCGGCGGACGCCGTTGACCGCGCGCACGTCCCCGGCGAGTCCCACCTCGCCGACGGCGATGAAACCGCTCGGGAGCGCGACGTCGTTGTTGGAGCTGCCCGCCGCGATGGCCAGGGCCAGGTCGACGGCGGGTTCGCCCAGCCGGACTCCGCCCACGGTGGACGCGTACACGTCCATGTTGGCCAGTTTCATACCGGTGCGCTTCTCCAGGACGGCCAGGATCATGTTCACCCGTGAGGTGTCCAGGCCGGAGGTGGCCCGTCGAGGGGCGGGCAGCGGGGTGGGGGCGACCAACGCCTGGACCTCGGTGATGAGGGGGCGCCGCCCCTCCAGGGTGACGGTGACGCAGGTGCCCGGGACCGGGTCGGTGCGTTCGGTGAGGAACAGTCCACTGGGATCGGGAAGGCCCTCGATGCCCTTGTCGGTGAGCTCGAAGACGCCGATCTCGTCGGTGGGACCGTACCGGTTCTTGACCGCGCGCAGCAGACGCAGCTGGGAGTGGCGCTCGCCCTCGAAGTGCAGCACCACGTCCACCAGGTGTTCCAGGAGCCGGGGGCCCGCGATGGAACCGTCCTTGGTGACGTGGCCGACCAGCACGGTCGCGATGCCGCGCTCCTTGGCGATCTGGATGAGGGCGCCGGTGACCTGGCGGATCTGGGTCACGCCGCCGGGGACCCCGGTGGCCTCGGGGGAGACCATGGTCTGGACCGAGTCCACGATGAGCAGGTCGGGGGAGACCGCGTCCACGTGGGAGGCCAGGGTGGCGACGGAGGTCTCCGCGGCCAGATACAGGCGATCGGAGAGCGCCCCGAGACGTTCGGCCCGCAGACGCACCTGTCCGGCGGACTCCTCGCCGGTGATGTAGAGGACGGAGGCGTTGGCCGCGCGCATGGCGGCGACCTCCAGGAGGAGGGTCGACTTGCCGACTCCGGGCTCTCCGGCCAGCAGCACCACGCCGCCGGGAACGGCGCCTCCGCCCAGGACCCGGTCGAGCTCGTCGACCCCGGTGGGGACCGCGGCCGCGCTCTCCACACTGATCTCGGTGATGGGGCGGGCCCGGGCGGTGACGGGGGCCGGAGCGACGGCGGTCGGCGCGGGGGCTCCGGCCTCCTCGACGGTGCCCCAGGACTGACATTCACCGCAGCGGCCCACCCACTTGAGAGTGCTCCATCCGCACTCGACACACCGGAACGAGGTCTTCGCTGCTTTTGCCATGGTCGCAACGCTAACGGGTGTCGGGGACAGCCTCGGCTGGAGGTGAAGGGCGCCGAAGGACATAAGAAAGTTACCTACGAGTTAGCCCGTAGGTTTCGTAGCTCGTGTTAGAGAATGTGTGGGGAGTCACTCCCCAGGCGGTTCTGACGACTCCCATGCCCCCGCTCCTTGAGAGAGGAAGACCCTCGTGTCCCGCTCACACGAATCCCCCGTCCCCCACCGTTCCCCCCTTCCGCGCCGGCGCGGACTGTCGCGTCTGATGGCCTCGGTCGCGATCGCGGCCCTCGGCGTGACCCTGGCCTCGGCCCCGGTCGCCGCCGAAGAGGTCGAGGCGGCCGAATTCACCAGTTACGTCGCCATCGGTGACTCCTTCACCGCCGGCCCCATGGTCCAGGCTCAGGCGCAGATGCCCCTCCTGGGCTGCATGCAGTCCTCCGTCAACTACCCCAAGCGGCTGGCCGAGGAGCTGGGGATCGACGACATCACCGACGTCAGCTGCTCGGGCGCGGTGATGAACGACCTCTACGAGAAGCAGTTCGACGACACCGAGCCTCAGCTGGACGCGCTCGGCCCCGAGACCGACCTGGTCACGGTGGGCATCTCCGGCAACGACTTCGGGTTCTCCGAGGTGCTCGTCGAGTGCGCGAAGAGGAGCCTGACCAACCCGCTGGGCAGCCCGTGCTCGGACTACTACGGCGGTGACCTGGACGACCGGATCGACGGTCTGCGCGACGACCTGAACCAGGTCTACGCCGACATCGCCGAGCGCAGCCCGAACGCCACGGTGCTGAGCATCGGCTACCTCCAGATCATGCCGGAGAGCGGTGGTTGCTGGCCGAGCACGCCGATCTCCCGCGGTGACGTGCCCTTCGTGGACCAGGCGCAGATCAGGCTCAACGCGATGATCGCCGAGGTCTCCGAGGCCAACGGCGCGACCTTCGTGGACACCTTCGAGCGCGGCCACGACGTCTGTCAGGGTTCGGACACCCGCTGGGTCGAGGGGCTGATCCCCGAGGACGGCGCTCCGGTGCACCCGAACAACCTGGGCATGGCGGCCACGACGGACTTCATCCGGAGCACCCTCGGGGTGCCCAGCCCGTAGTCGCTCAGTGTGACCGACCCCGATGGGCGCCCTGCGGTTGATACTTCTATGACCGCTATGTCCGTCGGGGTCAAGCACTCTTTACCGTCTTTGGAAGCCGATTAGGCTACGGAGAGTGATTCTTCTCGATGTCTGTGTGACGAATGGTGTGTCGGCGTTCGGGAGACCCACGTCACAGGGGCGTGGTCCGCGTCGGCGGATCCAGGAGAGACACATGCGCTCACCCCGACATCACGAGCAAACGCGGGCCTGCCGTCCCACCACGGACCCGGGGCGACAGGCCGAGAACGACCGGAGCCTCCGAGGGGGGACGCGCGCACTCGCGGTCGCCGCCCTCTCCACGGCGCTCCTGGCCACCGGGGCCGCACCGGCACTCGCCCAGAACCTCGCACCCTCCGGGACCGCGGAGGCGCCCGCCCCGGAACGGGTGCACCAGTCCCTCGCCTCCTCCACCGTCGAAAAGGCGATCGACGCCGCCGAGGCCCAGAAGGGCAAGCCCTACGCGTGGGGCGGCACCGGGCCGGGATCCTTCGACTGCTCGGGACTGGTACAGCACGCCTTCAAGGAGGCCGGGGTCGACCTGCCCCGGGTCGCCCAGGACCAGGTCTCCTCCGGCGAGCGGATCGCCTACTCCGAAGCCCGACGTGGAGACCTTCTCTACTGGACCGACGGAAGCGGATACGCCTACCACGTCGCCATCTACCTCGGAGACGACCGCATGATCGACGCGCCCAGGACCGGAGGCTCCATCTCCGAGCGCGAAGTCATGCGCTACAACCTCGCCGGCGGCGTACGCCTCTAGTCGTCTTCTCGCACTCTTCGACGGCCGTTCCCCGTGCACCCGGGCCACGGCCGTCGCCCCTTTTCCCGGGGCGCGCCGACGGCGGGATCTCCTCCGCCCGCCACGCCGCGTTCGTCCGGGCGACCGTGCCGGAGAGCGCGAAAGCACATACTCTGGTTCCGTGAGCCCTATCCAGGTCCCAGACGCGCCCGTGGTCCTCTCGACGGCGTCGGTCTACCCGGAGAAGACCCCGGCGGCCTTCGAGATCGCCGCGAAACTGGGGTACGACGGGGTGGAGGTGCTCGTCTCCTCCGACCCGACCAGCCAGGACATCGACCTCCTGCGGCGTCTCTCGGACTATCACCAGATGCCCGTCACCGCGATCCACTCGCCCTGTCTCGTCCTGACCCAGCGGGTCTGGGGACGCGACCCCTGGGGCAAGCTCGTCCGGTCCAAGGAGATGGCGGAGGCCCTGGGCGCCAAGGCGATCGTGGTCCATCCCGCCTTCCGTTGGCAGCGCGAGTACGCCAAGGGGTTCGAGAACGGCATCGCCCGGATGCAGGACGAGACCGACGTGGTCTTCGCGGTCGAGAACATGTACCCGGTCCGGGTCCGCGACCGCGAGGTCGTCCCCTACGCGCCGAGCTGGAACCCCCTCGACCGGGACTATCCGGACGTCACACTCGACCTCTCGCACACCGCGATGTCCGGCTCCGACGCCATGGACATGGCCGCGAGACTGGGGGACCGTCTCTCCCACGTGCACGTCACGGACGGTTTCGGTGGCCAGAACCTGGACGAGCACCTCATCCCCGGGCGGGGCACCCAGCCCGTGGCCGAGCTCCTCGAACATCTGGCCGGGAACGGCTACGAGGGGCAGCTCGTCCTCGAGGTGAGCACGCGCAAGTCTCCCGACCGGCAGACCCGGATGCGGGAGCTGGCCGAGGCCCTGGCCTTCACCCGTCTGCACTTCGCCGGCCCGAAGGAGCCCGAACCGGCGTTGGGCCGTCGTGAACGCATCGCCCTGCTGAGGGATCGCCCCCAGCCTCCGCCACGACGGTTCTCCGTGGACCCGGGCGGGTCGGTCGACGACGAAGGGGACGCCGACGGGGATCGCCCCTGAGCGAGGGGTGTCCACGGATCGGGACGATCCGCCCGGGCCGGGTGTCGGTGGCGGCTAGCGTGGAGGGATCCGCAGAGAGGACCTCTTCATGATCGCGATCATCGGCGCAGGAAAGATGGGCGAGGCGCTGCTCGCCGGGCTGTTGACCCGGGACCACGCCCCGAAGGACGTTCTGGTCACCGAGCCGCGCGAGGAGCACGCGGCGGAACTGCGCGAGCGCTACGGGGTCGAGACGGTCCCCGCCGCGGACGCGGTCGAACGCGCCGACACCCTCCTGCTGGCGCTCAAGCCTCAGGACATGCTCGCCCTGGTGGACGAGATCGCCCCGCTCCTGTCCGGGCGGAACCTGGTGATCTCGGTGGCGGCGGGGCTGACCACCGCCGTGTTGGAGAGCCACCTGCCCGCGGGGGTGCCCGTGGTGCGAGCGATGCCCAATACCCCCGCACTGATGGGGCAGGGGATGACCGCGGTGGCCGGAGGGGCGCACGCGGAGTCCGCGCACCTGGACCGGGCCGAGGAACTGCTGGGCACGGTCGGAGAGGTGATCCGGGTCGGCGAGCAGCATATGGACACGGTGACCGCCATCTCCGGCAGTGGGCCGGCCTACTTCTACTTCATCGCCGAGACCATGATCGAGGCCGGGGTCGCCATGGGCATGCCCCGCGCCACGGCGCAACGGCTGGTCGACCGGACCATCACCGGGGCGGCCGCGATGCTCGATGGGACCGGGGAGCACCCCGTGGTCCTGCGTGAGGCGGTCACCTCGCCGGGTGGTACCACCGCTGCGGCCCTGCGCGAGTTGGAGAGGCACGGGGTGCGGACCGCGTTCACCGACGCCATCGAGGCGGCCAGGGATCGCAGTCGGGCCCTCTCCGGCAACTGAACCCAGGCAAAGGTGACCCACATCACATAAAGTCTTCTGCCGAATGTGGTCACCAGGTCACGGTCCCGGCGTCACACGGAGTGCATAAAGTCGGACAGGGTAGGCGGAATCCTCTGCCCCCTCCCACACGTGCCAGAACATCCTCCAACGATTCCGGGACCCCATGAGCAACCCTCACCCTCCATCGGACCCTTCCCGACCGCCCGGTCCGCCCGGGCCCGAAACCCCCCAGGGTGGCCCGGGCGGCCCCCGGAACCAGGGGCCGCCGCCGGGTGGTCCACCCTCTCCACCGGCTCAGGGCGGGACACCGCCCACCGGGTCTCCCATGAACGGCCCCCCTCCACAGGGAGCTCGGCCCCCCGCCGGTCCGCCTCCGAGCGGAGCCCCCTCCGGTGGGCACCCTCCGGCGGGCCCGCCCCCGGGCACACCTCCCGTCGGAGGTCGGCCTCCGGGCGGCCCGCCGCAGGGCGGTCCGCCCCCCGGAGGTCCCGGGGGACCGCCTTCCGGCGGACAGCCTCCGATGGGCCCGCCCCCCGCCGGCCGGCCGCCGATGGGAGCGCCCTCCGGCGGTATGAACGCCGGCGGTCCGCCTCCGGGCGGCCCGCCGCCGGGAGGCATGCCCCCCGGCGGGATGATGCCCCCGGGAGGACCGCCGCCCCTGCCCCCGCTCGGTCTGTTCAAGTCCGTCTCCGGCCGCCGGGCCGCCCTGCTCAATCTGTCCGGCGTCGGCGCGGGCTACTTCCACCTGCGCAACCACCTGTTCTTCGGGATCAATCTGGCGGTCACCATCGGGCTGCTGGTGACCGCCGCGCTGCTGGGCGCCGCCGACGACCTGCTCATGTGGGTCCCGATCCTGCTCGGCTGGGTACTGGTCACCGTCGTGCACGGTCTGTTCGCGGGGCGCGCGCACGACCGGCGCCTCATGGCGCGGGGTGAGAGCCCGACGGCCTCTCGCAGGCCGATGATCCTGGCGGCCTGTCTCGTCCTGGCGATGGCGGCCTCGCTCGTCGGCGTGTGGCAGACCGGCGAATGGCGGCTGCGCGTCGCCGACGCCGCCCACGCGAGCGGCGACTGCGACACCGCGATCGCCGGCTACAACTCGGTCGAGACCGCCTTCCAGCTCTCCATGTCCCCGAGCCTGATGGAGCGGTCCCGCGCCGGGGTGGAGGCCTGCGAGCTGCTGCGCCGCGCCCAGTCCGACGTGGCCAACGAGGACTACGACTACGCGTTGGAGTCCTACGGCGACTACTTCGCGCACCGCGCCTCCCGCTGGGAGGACACCGACGGCAGTGTCGCCGAGGTCCACCTCGACTACGCCGCCCAGCTGGCGGCCGAGGCCGACGAGCTCTACAGCGGCGAGGTGACCGAGGAGGTCGAGGCCACCTTCCGTCAGGCCCAGGAGACCTACACCTTCGTCGCCGAGGACTTCTCCGACACCCCCGCCGCCGCGGAGGTCCCCGCCGCGCTGGTCGACCTCTACGACCTCGCCACCGGCGACTACGCGGAGGAGAACTGGTGCGGGGCCTTCGGGCAGATCGGGATGTTCGACGATCTGACCTGGGAGTCCGCCCCGGAGGTCGCCGAACGGATCGAGGAGGAGCGTCCCGACGCCGCCCTCAAGTGCGGTTGGGACCAGGTGGACGCCGACGCCTACGACGAGGCCGAGGAGACCGCCGACCTTCTCGCCGCCGAATACCCCGACCACGAGGCCGACGAGGTCGAGGATCTGGTGCGGAACATCGGCGCCGGTCGCGTCGAGGAGAAGATGGACCGCGCGACCCTCCTAGGAGAGAGCGACATCTCGGACTCTCCGCTGGAGACCGGGGGCGGAGACAAGGTCTCCATCCGGTACGTGAACCACACCGACGAGGAGATGACCTTCCTCTACGTGGGTCCCGACGCGGTGCACGGCGAGGTCACCATCGATCCCTGCGCGGATTGCGACACGTCCTCGCCGCCCTCCTCCACCTCCTGCCTGAACGACGACAACGCCATGGATCTGAGCCTCGACCCGGGCGAGTACCGGATCCTGATCGGTGAGACCGACAACCTGTTGAGCCGTCCCCTGCACGGCACCTTCGAGATGAAGGCCGGGGAGACGTACGCGGACTGCTTCTACCGGGAGTAGTCCCTGACGGGAGCGTCCTCCCGACCCGCCGACCGGGGCCCGCGCGAGTGTTCGCGCGGGCCCCGGGGTTCTGTACAGGGGCGGGTTTGCGTACTGTGTGCTTCGAAGCACGCACACCTGGAACGGGGGTCACCACATGGGAGGGCGCACGTCCTGCTCGCTTCGGGTGGCATGGGACGAAGGACTCACCGCCTACGACTTCGGTCCCCAGCATCCGATGGCGCCGATCCGGGTCGAACTGACCATGGCGCTCAGCCGTTCGCTCGGCGTCTTCGACGGGCCCGGCGTGGACCTCTTGGACATCGAGCCGGCCTCGGACGAACTGCTCTCCCTGGTGCACGACCCCGCCTACATCAAGGCGGTCAAGCGCGCGGGCAGGACCCTGGAGCCCGACGACGCCCACATGCTCGGCACCGCCGACAACCCGGTCTTCCCCGACATGCACGACGCCGCCGCGCTGATCTCCGGAGCCTCCGTGGCCGCGGCCAAGGCCGTGTGGACCGGGCAGAGCGCCCACGCGGCCAATATCGCCGGCGGCCTCCACCACGCCATGCGCGGCAACGCCTGGGGGTTCTGCGTCTATAACGACCCGGCCCTGGCGATCGCGTGGTTGCTGGAGCAGGGTGCCAAGCGCATCGCGTACGTCGACATCGACGTGCACCACGGCGACGGTGTCCAGAACGCCTTCTACAACGACCCCAGGGTGCTCACCATCAGCCTCCACGAGTCCCCGGTGACGCTGTTCCCGGGGACCGGACAGGCGTCGGAGGTCGGTGGACCGGACGCGGAGGGGTACGCCGTCAACGTCGCCCTCCCGGCCGGTACCGGGGACACCGGCTGGCACCGTGCCTTCGAGGCGGTCGTTCCGCCGCTGCTGCACGAGTTCCAGCCCGAGATCCTCGTGACCCAACAGGGATGCGACACCCACGCGCTCGACCCGCTGGCCAACCTCACGCTCAGCGTGGACGGTCAGCGTCGGGCGTACGAGGAGCTGCACAAGCTCGCCCGCAAGACGGCGGGAGGCCGGTGGCTGCTGTTCGGTGGTGGCGGCTACGGGCTGGTCCACGTCGTGCCGCGTGCCTGGACCCATCTGTTGGGCGAGGCGGCCGGAGCCCCCATCGATCCCGATCGGGAGACCCCGCAGGAGTGGCGGGACTTCGTCCGCGAACGTACCGGGGAGCTCGCGCCGTTGTACATGACGGACGGACGCGAGGTCTCCTTCGCCCCCTTCGAGCGTGGATACGATCCGGGCGATCCCATCGACCGGGCCATCCACGCCACGCGCACCGCGATCTTCCCCAACCACGGCATCGACCCCAGTCTCTGAGAGGCCTTCCTCCCACCGTGGAGAAGGTGTTCCGACCTCCCGGATCACGCCACGGTGAAATCTCCGGGATCGCCGCGTGGAAGGCGCCCAGCGGGTAGGAAGGTGATGAATACCGGGCGAACGGGAATCGGCGCCGTGGTGGCCGCACGGCGCGTCACCGTCGGCGTCGCCCAGGAGAGGAAGGGGAACGCAGGTGACGCCGCCGACACGCGCCGAACTCATCACCTATCTGGTTCGCACGGGGATCGCGGGGCACGTCGACACCCCTCGACAGAACAACCTGCGCCACTATCGGAGGCTCGTCCAGAAGGACCCCTACCATCGGTTCGGTCTGACCTTCTCCCATGAGTGGACCTTCGAGGAGGTCCTCGCGCTGATGAACAAGCGCTGTGGTGTGGTGGGCGACGAGGAGTACGTGTGGGGGATCGACACGATCGATCCGGACCTGACCATCGACGCCTTGGAGGCGCTCGCGGACCGGATGGCCCTGGCCGCCGAGCGCGGGGAACGCGTCATGTTCGCCACCGGCCACCCGCGCAATCTTCGGGAGACGTACGGCGCCTGGAAGAACGCCCTGGCCGAGCGCGGCTGTCCGATCGTCACCGCGGCGGGCGGTTACTCCTATGAGGTGACCACGGAGCGACCGCCGAACCGGCGTGTGGTCGTCTGGCAGGACGATGTCGCCATGGTGACGGACGGCCATCTTCCGCGGCACAGTCACCATCCCTTCGCGATGCGGGCCATTCTCAACGAGCTCGGAGACCGGGGGGAGGCATGGCCGCAGTTGGTCATCGCCGATCACGGATTCGCGGGGGCCGCGGGGGAGATGGGCGTACCGACGATGGGTTTCGCCGACTGTAACGACCCGGCTCTCTTCCTCGCCGAACATGAGGGGAAACTACTGGTCACGGTGCCTCTCGATGACGGTTACCTGACCGAGGACTACGCTCCTCTGCGTGATTATGTACTCGCGAGAGCGGGGCTCCTCTGAGGGTGGGGGCACCTTTATACCCACCTTTAAACCTCATCCGACCCGTGCTCAACGTATATCCCCGAAGACAGCGAAAACCGACCTTCCCTAGACGGGAACTCGGCTCTACTCTGAAAACGGACGTGTCAGTAGTGACAGCAGGACACGGTGGCGTGGCGGTGGGACGGGCACGGAATCCGGGGCCTCCCATCGACTGGAAGGCACGCCAGAGCCGAAGGGTAGACAATTGCTCACGTCCGGGAATGAGGGCGTCGGAAGATGAACGGGAGTAAGCCGCCTCTCGAAGAGGTCAGGTTCCTGACCGTGGCGGAGGTCGCCACGATCATGCGAGTATCCAAGATGACCGTTTACCGAATGGTGCACTCGGGAGTTCTCCCCGCAATCCGTGTGGGGCGTTCCTACCGGGTTCCCGAACGGGCCGTGCACGACTACCTCCGTGAGGCTTTCGTCGAGGCCGGTTGATCGCGGACTCACGGGGTCCGGGCGTCGGGCGACATGTCCGGCGCCCGGACCACCGAGAACCCACGGGCGCGGTGTACCCCCACCACCGCCCCCGTGGGTGAACCACGTTCTCGCGAGGTGTTCCTCCAGGCCGGGTCGGACGACCCTTGCGCCGGGGCGCCGAAGTGTTCTCCAGGGTGTCTACTACACTTTGTCGTTGTTGTAGTCCGCCCTGTTCACACCCTGTTCGCGAGGTCCCCTCGATGCCCAGTACCAACGCAGGTACGCGGCGCCACCGTGCCGTGCCGCTCCTGTCGGCCGCCGTCCTGGCCACAGTCCTCGCCCTGACCGGCTGTGCCGGGGGGACCGAGATCCAGACCGGTGGTGAGGAGGACCGTTTCATCTCGGGGGATGGGAGTGCGACCGTCTTCGAGGCGGGGGATCGTGTTCCGGTTCCTGAGGTGGGTGGGACGACCTTTGAGGGTGATGAGTTGGCGTTGGCCGACTATGAGGGTCGGATCCTGGTGTTGAACGTGTGGGCGAGTTGGTGTGGTCCGTGTCGTGCGGAGCAGCCGGTGTTGGACGAGGTGTTCGCCGAGTACGGGG